>JACPUW010000044.1 GCA_016192035.1 Bacteroidota bacterium | reverse complement strand
CCACAGCGGGCCGGGCCCCTGCGCCGGGCGGTGCAGCACGCACTTGCCCGCCAGGTCGTGTACCCATACCTCTGCCGGCAGGCCGCCGGGGGTGGTCAGGTACACCAGGCCGCCCGTGGGGTTGGGGTACAGGGTGAAGCCCCCCGCTGGCAACACCTCTTCTATGTCATCGGGCAGCTCTGCCCCCGTGCGCGTGCGGTAGATGCCCAAGTCCATTTCGTACGCGGTACTACCTCCTATACTGTGAAAGTAGATGAGCTTGCTGTCAAAGGCCTTTATCAAGCCGATATCGGTGGGGAATATATATTTCAAGTCCCAGGTCCTGCCGCCGTTGTAGGTCTTGTACAGCAGGTTGGACTTTACCATGGCATAGCCCGTGTCCGGGGTGGTAAACACCAGGTCGCCAAGCTTGGGGAAAAAGGGCAGGTTGTGGTCGGCGCTGTCCCAGGTATGGCCCGCATCATGGCTCCACCACAGCTTAAAGGGGCTCATGGTATAGAAGGTGTCGGCGCTGAGCATCTTGGGCTTAAAATACACCGGCAGCTCCACCTTGTGCCAGGTCTTGCCCCGGTCATTGCTCTCTATGTAGGCGGCCTTGCCATCGGGATGTTTCGGGATATCCGTGCCCGTGTGGCCCTCAAAATTGGCCCGCCATGACCCGCGAAACTTTATGATGTCCCTGTTGGCGTAGGGCAGTAAGGGCATCTCCTCGTCCATCCTTACAAACGTTCTCAGCGTGTCGTCGCTATACACGTACCAGTATTTGTTGGAATTTTCCAAATCCCTGATTTCTAAATATATTCGATTGTTATACACCGACGCTACAGAAAAACTGCCAACGTCATTTGGAAGCACTACCTTTTTAAAAGTCTTACAAGTATCTAAGGATACCAGTAATTGATTGCGCGGCTTCGCAATTTGATGTAGCAGGAAACTTGTTAAAAATACTCCACCTATGCCAGTATAGTAAACAGTAGAGAATCTTTCATATACCTTATCCAGGGGTGGACCGTACATAACGAAACTATCCCTATCGTTAAGGCCATAAAAAGTTTGTTCACCCATATACCGCTGGTCGCGCGCGTTGCCGTAAATTATTGGCGTGTTTTTATCTATAAAAATCAACTGATCAATATTATAGACTACATTCACATTGTTGATAGTACGCATAATAGCGTCTTGGGCCTTTCCTAAGAAAGGGGTAAAGAGTAGAAATACTAGTTTCCTAATCATGGTAATCGGCGGGCAAGAAATCATGGCAATCAATTATTATGTTATTAAAAGAACGTCCTATGTAGCTGTTGTTCACGGCGGTTTCACCGCTGTTGTGCTTGGAGTCTTCCCAAGCCTTTCGGGTGCAGGCATCGCCACATATGAGCGGGCTGCCCGGCAAGTAGATAAAGTACTCTATATACGGGCTCAGGTCTATGATATGGCAGCGGTCGGGCGGTGGTGGACTATTGTTCCATTTTGGCGGAAAACACAGTAGGGGTGAACCATTGAAATAACCATTTAGGCCGGTTAGCAACGGATCCACAAAATCATGGCAGATATAGGTATTGGCCAGGGTATCAAAGAAATTGTTGGTAATGGACGACTGCATTTTCCTCCCATCACCCAATGGCGGGTTACATTTACAAATGCCCAAATAAGAGTCGGGGGTAAACAGCACGTCCACGTAGTTGGCCTTAAAGTGGTTGTTGGTAAGGTGCATGACCCCGCCTATAAAGGCAAAGGTAAATTTTATGCCATTGCTGTAGTCCCTGCCCCCGCTCAGCACCCCCACATTGGCGCAGGTGAGCTCCGTATTTTCCATATACAGCCGGCCTTGTGCCAACCACTCGTCGCTGCAGGCATCTATGTTGCCCCACACCTCTATTCCCTCCCAGCGGCAGAAGCCTATCTGGCAGGAGTCTATCTTCAGTTCAGCCCCTCCTTCCACTATAATTCGGGCACAGTTCTGCATCACCAAGCGGCAGTTCATGATCACCCCCAGGTCATACTGGCTCTGTATCACCACATCGCGGTCTAGCACCAGGTCTAGGCCTGACCAGTTCAGCGGGTTGTCAAAACCAAAGACCAAGTCATCATCAGGCCCAAAACTGGGCTGCAGGTCGCAGCAGCAAGTTACCTCGTTGACAAAGGTATCGGTGGCAAAGCACAGGCTGTCGGCGGTATATGCCTGCAGCACCAGGGTGTCGCCACACTGGTACCGGGCCCGCCGCGTGGTGTCGCCCGTGCTCCATAAAAAGCGCAGGCCGGGGTAGAGCAGGCTGTCATAGGTGACCCATACCACCATGCCGTAGGCCGGCACGCAGTAGGCGCTGTCGTGACCAAAACCTATGTCGGGCGGCGGCAGTACCCTTACCCGGGTGCTGTCCCTGCCCAGGCAGCTCATGGTATCGGTGTATTCATAGTATAGCCTGTGCAGTCCCACGCCGTAAACAGATGGGTCAAAGGCCGTAATGGTTGCACCGGTGCTGTCCTTAAACACCCCGCCCGCCGGGGTAGCGGCCAGTGGCCAGGCGGGGCCCTGGGCGCATAGCGGACCCACCGTGTCTATGCGTATGGTATCAAGCGGTGATACGTCCACGTATAACGAATCAAAAAACGGGCATACATGCGTGTCGGTGGCTACAAAGGCCGTGTCGTTGTAGGCATAATACACCCAGTGCCGGCCAGGGCCTGCCCACAGGCGGCCCACCGTAAATACATTTAGCCACACGTAGTCGTTGTAGAAGGCGCCCACGTGGCCGCTGGGGTTCAGCAGCAGTATGGCGGTGTCGTGCAGGCATATGGGGCCGTGGTTTGGCAGGTTTAGCTGGGGCTCGGGGTGGTGGTATATGCGTATGGTATCGGTGTAGGTGCAGCCCAGTGAGTCGGTTATGGTGAGCGCGTAGGCACCCGGCTGGCATATAAGGCGGCTGGTATCGCCCGAGCCATCGTCCCAGCTGTACTGCACAAAGGCGCTATCGGTTTTCACGGGCACCCACACGCAAGAGCCCGGGCACACCACCGTGTCATTGGGCAGGCTAAAAGTAAAGGGCCTATAAACCAGCAGGGCAGTATCCTTGCCGGTACACCCGTTGGAGTCGGTTACCTCCACTACGTGTATGCCGGGTATATTGGTGCTAAAGTACCGGCTGTTGTTGGCCGGGTCTCCGTCCCACTCATAGGCCACAAAACCGGTCCCCGCGTCAAAGGTGTAGTTCCTACCGGTGTCGCAGGTATATAGGGTATCGGGATATACATGTATCTCGGGGTTCACCGTCACGTGGATAGAATCCCTAAAGTAGCAACCGCTCAGGGTGTCAATTACCTGGGCTATGTACAGGCCAGTGGTGGTTACCACATAGGTTTGTCCCCGGCCTATCAGGTTGCGTATAAACCCCTTGTGCCACTCGGTGGCGTATGATGGGCCGTGGTAGCCTGCATCGAGTACCAGCGAATCGGGGGCACATATGGCCGTGTCGGGGCCCAGGTGCACCAATATGGGCGGCGAGCCCACCTCCACGGTCACGGTGTCGTAGCCCGGGCAGCCCGGCATGCCGCTCAGGGTACGCTTGCACTGGTACTGGGTGGTGACCAAGGGCTGGACCGTGATGCTGCGGGTACTGCCCACTACTTGGTTGGTGCCCAGGTCGCGCCACTCGTAGCTGGCAGTGAAATTGAGAAAATCGTCGCAGGTGGTGCTTAGGCCCACCGGGGTGCCGGGTTGGCATACCACGGTGTCGCGCAGGGCAAAGTCAAAGTTTTCTATCAATTCCACGTCATCGGTACCCGACATGGTTTCATGCTTCTTGCCCAGCTTGTTGTGGACCGGCGGCCGGTTGTGTACCCAGATGTGCCCATACGCCGAATCGGGCACAAAACAATCGGCAAACAGGGTCCACTGGTTTTGCGAAACGTTAGCCCGCAGGGCCACAAATTCGTGGATGGTGGGATAGTAGAATTTGGAGAACGCGGGCATTTGGCCCATAAAACCCACAAACACCGAATCGGGCTTGCTTGTGAGCCGTATGGCATTGATGGCCACTATATACTCCCGCCCGGCCACCAGGCCCACGCCCTGGGCATAGCCTTCGCTAAATTTATAGGGGCCTGCATTGTTGGCTGCCAATTCTAGGGCGGTGGGCGATGATTTGTTCACCCCGTATAAATAGGAAGGCGTACCATGGGTGGCATTCCAAGGTGGAATTCTACCAAACACGAGTGGTTGTTCTTTATGCTTCTTGGATTTAATTATCCCTGTAAGACAGGGGTTTTTTATGATGTTGCATTTTGCGCCACAGTTCTGGCCATGGGCAGGTAGGCCATAGGCCAGCAGCATCATACCGTAAAAAATGGTGAATAGATTTCTCATATCGTGAACTTGATTTCAGGGCAAACCTAGGGTGGCCCAAATGAATTTTTTGTGACAGTCACACGCCCCAAGTGAGATGGCATTTTCGGACTGTTTTAACAATCAAAGTGCATTTGATGCACATATTGATAGTTTCTGGATAGTAATTTTAACATTTAGGTAAGATTTTATGTGGCGCGGCAAAGGTTAAACTTTGTTGTAAGCCCTGGCTACTTCTTAAGTCTTTGCACGGAGCGCGGCGCGCCCCGGTTTGGAATTGTCCCCCGCCAAGCCCACCACCCAAAACAATAAAGAAACCCCTGCCCAAAGAACCAGGTCAAAAGCAATCGGTAGGACAAAGGATCTCAATATCCATAAAAAAACAAAGATTTGCCCCACATGTTAGGTTCCACGCCCAAACACCCACTGTTCATCACCGGCCACCCGCGCTCGGGCACCACCCTTATGCGCCTATTGTTTAACAACCACCCTTCCCTGGCCATTCCAGATGAAACGGGCATGTTTCACTGGTTCTACAAAAGGCCCTGGTACAAAAAGTTTACCCGGTCCCGCATACCCATACCATCACCCAAATCTCATGCTTTTGGACAGGCGGTTGTAGCCCGGTACAATGCCCTACCACTTACTACCCGAAACAACCCCAAGGCATCCATGGATTATCTCTACGGCCAAGTGGCCCAAGAACAGGGGAAACCCTTTTGGGGAGATAAAACACCGCTCCATACCCAGTTCACCGACCAAATTTTTGCCCTGTACCCCCAAGCCTATGTGGTATATATGGTGCGCGACCCCAGGGCGGTAGCTGGGTCGGCCAAGCGCAACCTAGACCACAAACGAAAAGGCACCGATTTCTGGATCAGTGCCGACCTACAGGTTACCATAGCCCGCTGGAAAGCTGAATATGAACGCATACGCCACTACCACGCGCAGTATCCCCTTTCTACCGAAATACTTAAATATGAAGACCTGGTGGCCAACCCCAGGGCGGTGCTCGGCCATATTTGTAGGCGCATGGGCCTAGAATTTTCAAATGACATGTTGGAATACTACAAAGAGCGGCAGCAGGATGTAAACAACCTTACTACTTGGCACTTGGAAACCGCCAAACCGGTAAACCAAGACAATTTGGAAAAGTGGAGAACAGAATTGGATTCGGCTGAAATAGCTGAAATAGAACAGTCGCTGGAAAATCCAATGCGCGAAAGCGGTTACCTGCCCTTAGCCCCTATGGATGCGTATATTAAGCCCTAATCATGGCCAGAAAGACAAGCGGGATACAAGACCTTGGGGAACGCATACTTAACGCCGGCCTCCTCCTGTTTGATAGGTTGGCACTTGCATTCACAAGAAAGCCACAAAAAGGCGCGGAGCACTGGATACTGGTGGTAAAAGTGGACTTGCTGGGCGACTATGTGCTCATGCGAAATTTCTTGGAAATAATTAAGCAATCGCCAAAATACCAGGGATATAAGCTGGCTTTTTGCTGCAACCAGTCCATAACCCCCCTCTCGCGCCAACTGGATGCCGGCGTGGTGGACGAATGGTTGCCGCTCAAGCCCAAGCCATTTATCAGGAACCTGGGATACAGGTGGCGGTTTTTGAGCAAGTTCAGGTCAAGGAAATATGTCATTGCCCTGTTTCCCACCCATTCGCGGGCCTATCTCTATGACGATACCCTGGCCCGCTGGGCCATTGCCGACAAAAAAATGGCCCCCGTGGACAACGGGCACAACCACCTACATTGGCAACACGCCCGGGCTACCGCCCTGTACCACATGCTGGTACCCAACACACTGGGACTGGCTTTTGAATTTTACCTCAACCGCGCATTTTTTGGGGCACTACTGGGCAGTGACCTGGAAATATCCAGTCCGCACATACAAGTATCCATGGCCCATAGACAAGACCTTGTAGTGCTTTCACCCGGTGCTTCCAAACCATTTCGGCAGTGGCCGGCCCAGCATTTTGTATCACTGGGCCAAGACTTGCTGGCCCGGTATCCTCACTTGCGCTTAGCCATCACGGGCGCGCCATCAGAATCAGCCCTTTGTGCCGAGATAGCACAGGGCCTGGCCCAACACGGGCGGGTTTCCAATTGCGGTGGCACCCTTACACTGATTGACTTGGTGAAGCTGCTAGCTAAAGCCAAATTGCTCATAGCCAATGAAAGCGGCGTGGTACACCTGGCCCAGGCCCTGCGCCTTCCCGTGGTGATATGCCTTTCAAACGGCAACCACCTGGGCCGGTTTAACCCCTATCCGCCCACTACTGCCTTAGTTGACATGCGGTATTGCTACCCTCCTGCCATAGGGCTTCAAGAAGATATTAACAGTCAACTTATTGAGAAATACTATTGGGGTTCAACCCTGCCCATTCACCAAGTGCCCTTAGCCCAGGTGCGCCAATACCTGCACCAGGTAAGCCCTGGCCTTTTTGGCAGTCATTTGTAAGGTTTTGCCCCATATGCCGTTAGCATGGCCTTTATTTGTAGCACAACCCATTGGCCCATTGGGGGGAATGGACAATAGGACAAAGCATTAAAGAATCATGAGAAAAAGACGGATATGGTTATGGCCTTTGATAATAGCAGGCCTACTAATGGCAGCCCTTTGGTGGTTTAAGCAAACCACCAACAAGGATGCCGACATGCTCTGGGGCAAGGCCAGGAAGGGGGACTTTATATCTGAGGTGGTTACCTCAGGCGAACTACAGGCCAAGAACTCGGTGAGCATCATGGGCCCGCGAGAAATGCGCAACTACCGGATCAACGAGGTGAAGATCCAAGACCTGATAGCCGAGGGCACCCTGGTGAAAAAAGGAGACTATGTGGGGCGGCTAGACCCCAGCCAGTTGAGCAACTCGCGCAAAGACCTGGAGAATGAATTCACCAAAACCGAGAGCCAACTAGAGCAGGTAAAACTTGACACGGCCATAGAGATGCGGGCCAAACGCGATGAGCTAAAAAACTTGAAATTTGCGCTAGAAGAGCGCGAAATAGAACTTAAGTACTCTGAATATGAACCCCCTGCGGTACAGCGCCAGGCCGAGATAAACTTGGAAAAGGCCAAGCGGGCTTACCACAATGCCCTACAGGCCTATGGCCTAAAGCAAGCACAGGCACAGGCCAAAGTGCGTGAGGTAGCCGCCGCACTGGCCATACAGCGAGACAATATGGAAAAACTGCAGGCCCTCATGGAGGAGTTTACCATTAAAGCCCCCGAAGACGGTATGCTCATCTATGGACGCGATTGGGGCGGATCCAAGCTCAAGGTGGGCGCCACCATCAATTCATGGAACCCATTGATTGCCCAATTGCCCGACCTTTCGGTGATGGTGAGCCGTACCTACGTGAATGAAGTGGATATAAGCAAGGTAAAAAAAGACATGGAAGTGGTGGTGACCATTGATGCCTTTCCAAGCAAACTGCTCAAAGGCAAGGTGGTATATGTGGCCAATGTGGGCGAGGAACGCCCAGGGGTAAGCGGAAAGTCTTTTGAGGTAAGCATACAGCTGCACGAAACCGACCCCGCACTGCGCCCGGGCATGACCACCGGCAACCGCATCCAGGTACTCACCATTGCCAATGTGGTATCGGTGCCCCTGGAAGCAATAAACAGCCGCGAGGGCATCTACTTTGTGGCAGTAAAAACCGGATTGGGCCATGAACTAAGGGAGGTGGCACTGGGGGTGGCCAACGACATGGAAGTATGTGTGAACCAAGGCCTGGATGGCACCGAAGAGGTATTGCTGGTATTGCCGTCCACCGCAGGGGAATCGGAGATTGTACGACTGGAAAAAACGCCCAAAGCCAAAGATGAACAGGGATAGGTTACTGCTTAACCTAAGCATTGCCTTTGAAGCCGTAACGGGCAATGCCCTGCGCTCCATACTCACCGCGCTGGGCATCATTTTTGGGGTGGCCGCTGTGGTAGCCATGATGGCAATAGGCCAAGGGGCCAAAAAGGAAATACTGGACCAACTGGAAATGGTGGGCGTAAACAATATAGAAATCAATGCGATAACCGAAGAAGGAGAAGAAAGTGCCCTTGCTACGGGCCAATCCGATGAAGAAGGCAGCGGGACCGCTGCGGCCACCAAAAGGTTTAGCCCAGGGCTAAGCCTCCTGGATATGGATGCCATAGGCCATACCCTGGCACAAGCCAAAAACCTATGCCCTGAGGCCACATCAAAAGGCAGCTCCGTTTACCGCGACAGCCGTTTGCCGGTTTCATTGCTGGGAACCACCCCGGAGTACTTCCAAATGTTTCATTTCCAAGTGGTGGACGGCGGCTTGTTTACCGCCGAACACGTAACGCGTGCATCGCCGGTTTGTGTGCTGGGCAAAAACGTGATGGTCAAACTCTTTAGGGGCGACAACCCCATAGGCAAGTTTATTAAAATTGACAATCAATGGGTGATGGTACTGGGTGTGGTAGAAAAACCCGGGTTGGCCGCCGGTGCCGCCACTGCGGGCATCCGAGACTTTAACAATACGGTATATATTCCTATTGCCACCTACCTGGGCCGGCTCAAAAAGCGCGAAAACGGCAGTAAAAACGGGGTTACCATAGTTGGCATGGGCAGGGTCTTTACTTCCGAATCAAACGAAACACCTGTAAACCCGCACGAACTGGACCGCATAACCGTGCAAATGGAAACACCCGAATTGCTGGAACCCGCTAAGCAAATGCTTGACAATATGCTGCTTAGACGCCACAATCAGGTGAAGGATTTTGAGATTTCCATACCGGAATTGTTGCTAAAGCAACAACAGCGGTCAAAAGATATTTTTAACTATGTGCTGCTGAGCATAGCCTTTATTTCCTTGCTGGTGGG
Organism: Bacteroidota bacterium; assembly: GCA_016192035.1. Classification (GTDB taxonomy): domain Bacteria; phylum Bacteroidota; class Bacteroidia; order CAILMK01; family JACPUW01; genus JACPUW01. The sequence continues at coordinate 69,252 of JACPUW010000044.1, read as the reverse complement.
CGGCATAGGCATCATGAATATCATGTTGGCCTCGGTATATGAACGCATAAAAGAGATTGGGATACGCATGTCAATGGGCGCCACCAAAACCGACATAGTCACCCAATTTGTGCTGGAGGCCGTGGTGATTAGCCTCACGGGCGGGGTTATAGGGGTATTTGTGGGCATAGGGCTGTCACTGGCCATAACCCTCTTCACCGATATACAAACCATCATTTCTTGGTGGGCGGTGGCTGCTTCCTTTGTGGTGGCCGCCGGTGTGGGCCTGTTGTTTGGAATAATGCCTGCCCGCAAAGCCGCCAAGCAAGATCCCATAACCTCCCTTCGACACGAATAAATAAACAAAAGGTTTTACCATGAAACAATGGATTACAAGCACCCTGGCCTTACTGCCTTTCTGGGCATGGAGCCAACAGGCCATAGACCTTCACCGCGTGATAGAAATGGCCATAGACCATTCGCCCGATGCTGCAGCGGCCCACACCCAATTTGAAAACAGCCGGTTAGGCTACAAGTTATATCGTGCCCAGTTGTTGCCATCGGCCAACCTGGCGGCCACCCTGCCCAATTTCAACAGCAGCATCACGGCGTATGACCTGGATGATGGCAGCCAACAATTCATTTCGCGCAGCCTGGCCACCTCCCTGGCCAACGTAAACCTGTCACAAAACATAGGCTTGACCGGAGGCACCATAAACCTTTCCAGTGGCCTACAGCGCATAGACGTGTTTGGCACTGCGGCCAACACCAGTTTTTTAACCACCCCACTGAGCCTGGGTTATAGCCAACGGGTATTTAATTTCAACACCTATAGGTGGATGGCCAAAACAGAACCCATGAAACTGGAGGAGGCCCGGCGCAAGCTGGCCGAAGACCTGGAAGGGGTGGCCATCAAGGCTATTAACCTTTTTTTCAACTACTATGATGCCCTGGTACGGCTAGACCTGGCCAAGACCAACTTGAGCAACAGCGATACGCTGTACAAAATATCAAAGGGACGCTACCAGCTGGGGCGGATAGCCGAGCATGAGCTGCTGCAAATGGAGCTCAACGTGCTCAATGCCCAAAAATCACTTAGACAGGCCCGCATAGACCTAATGGACGCCAGGGCCCAACTGGAGAATTACACCGGGCTACTTATAGACAAGAATGCGAGGGTAACCGTGCCTTTGATGACCGACACCTTTACTGTGGACGCCGACCAAGCGGTGCGCATGGCCATGGCCCAGGGCTCAGCCGCCCTAGGCCTGGAGCGTCAAACCATAGAGGCTGATAGGGAATACGTGAGGGCCAGGACAGAGACCATGCCCAACTTTTCCATCAACGCATCATACGGCATTTCGGGCAGCGATAAAACCCTGGCAGATGCGTATGGCAACACATTGCCGCAAAGGCAGTTTAGGACAGGGGTGAGCATACCCTTGAGCAACGGCGGAGCCGGCAGGCATGCCCTGGCCATAGCAGAAAACAACCGGGTACTGAACCGGCTACAGACCACCAACCGGACGGCCAGTTTGGAACAAGAGGTGCGAAACCAGGCCAACCAGTTCAATTTTAGGAATAGGGAATATGCCATAGCCGCTACGAGTGATGCCATAGGGCAGAAGCAATATGACCTGGCCTATCAGCGCTATTTGATAGGAAAGATTGGGATTACCGACCTGAACATAGCCCTACAGGGCAAAGACCAGGCGCGGCGCGCGCATATACAGGCCATGCGGAATTACTGGGCAGACTACTACCGCTTGCGCCAGCTAACCCTATTCGACTTTAAGGGCAACTTTTCCCTACTGGATAAATAGTACCTGGGCATAAAAGCGGCCCTGTTACTTAAACAAACTCAGTAGGGTGCCAAAAAACCACTGTTCTTCGGCGCTGAGCAACCGCTCTACTGCCTTGTCGGCATTTTGGGTAAATGATGAAAGCTTAGAAACAATTTCCTTGAACTCCTTGATTTCCCCGTTTGCATCATCACCTTTCACCGATTGGAACTGGTCAAGGAGCGCTACCACAGGTTCCAATTCCCTGCGCCTTCTTTCCCTAAGTATCCTCATGGCCACCAAGTACATATTTTTTTCGGCCCTAAAAAAATCCCGCCTATCTCCCGGCTGGCTTTCCCTAAAAACAAGTCGCCAATCTATCAAGGCGCGGAGATTAATGTAGGCATTTCCCCGTGATATGCTCAGTTCGCCCATGATGTCTTCTGCCGATAGGGGTTTTGGGCTAATAAGTAGCAGGGCATGCACCTGGGCCATGGTGCGGTTCACTCCCCATTTGTTGCCCAGTGATCCCCAAGCCTGTACAAATTTATTTTTTGCCTCTTGGTACTCCATGTTGTTGGTTCTGAATTTTCAAAATTAACGGAACGAACAACCGGCATGGGGGAAGGTTCAGTCCGAAAGGATGGTTCGCTAGGCTTTGATCAGCCACTCGGCTACCAGGCGGAGTAAATCGTCCTTTTTGAAGGGTTTTTGCATAAATGCGCTAAGCCCTATATCCTTTAGTTCGTGTTCTTCTTTGATAGTGGACCCAGAAAGGCCTATGATGGGCATGGTGGCCAAGTAGCCCCCTTTAGCCCGGATGATGCGTGTAGCTTCCATGCCGTCCATTACGGGCATGTGCATGTCCATTAGTATTAAATCATACTCCTTAACTCCCTTCTCAATAGCATCTAGGGCCTGTTTTCCATTTGAGACCACGTCAATATCAACCCCTGCACCTGAAAATGCCTTGGCGGCCAATTTTTGGTTTACGGCATTGTCTTCTACCAGCAGGATATTGATTCCGGTGGGCAAATCAGATGCGCCCAGTTCCATTTGGATGGTGGTGGTGGGCTGGCCCATGGGCAGGCTCAGTATAAAGGAAAAGGTTGAACCGATCCCGGGTTCGCTTTCTACCTGAATGGAAGACCTGTACAGTTCTACAATGCGCTTGGAAATGGCCAAACCGAGACCAGTGCCGCCAAATTTTCGGGTGGTGTCTGTAGATGCCTGGGTAAACATTTCAAAGACCATGGCTTGTTTGTCCTTGGGTATGCCTATGCCTTGGTCTTTAACGGCAATATGGAGGTGGAAAATGTCTTTTTCTTGGCCCACCATGTTTACACATAGCTCCACATTGCCGTGGTGGGTAAACTTTATGGCGTTGCTCAACAGGTTGTTGGTTACCTGCCCAATTCTTACCGGATCGCCCTTGACCCACTCGGGCAGCGCAGGGTCGTAGGTAAAAATAAGGTTAACCGCGTTTTGCCTTGCCCGAGGCTTGAGCCCCTTAACTTGTTTTCCAAAATACTCCCTTAGGTTAAAGTCAATGGCTTCCAACTCAATTCGTCCGCTCTGTATCTTATTGTAATCCAATATGTCATTGACCAGTGACAACAGGGTTTCGCCAGAAAATTTAATGACCTCCAGGTTTTCCTTCGTCTGTGCGGTTTCAGCCGTAGGCAGCAGCTCGTCGGTGAGCCCAAGAATTGCGGTGAGTGGGGTCCTAAGTTCGTGGCTCACACTTGACAAGAACACGTCTTTGGCTTTAGAGGCCCGCTCGGCAGTGTCCTTTTGGGCTATGAGGGCGGCTTGGATTTTCACCAGTTTTTTATTGGTATCAGCCAGTTTATCTGATGTGCGCGAAATCTTGTCGCGGCTTTCGCGCATTTCATTGGTTAGGCGCAGGAGTTTTTTGTTGGCCTCACGGGCCTTGAGCAGGGAAAAAGCAGCCAATGCCCCAAGGAGGATAAACAATATTAAGCCCAGGAGGTACATTTTTGACTCAAATGCCTTGCGATCGATCTCTGATTGCTGAATAGCGGCCTTCTCTACCAATATGTCATTTACCTCCTTTTGTTTTTCGGCTTCTTGGGCCACCGCCAGTTGGGCTATTTCCCTAGCCCTATTGTCGCCCACCAAACTGTCGTTCAGAGAGGTGTATCGTTTGTAATAGGCCAAGGCCTGGCTTGGTTGCCCCCAGTAGTCGTACACCAGGTGAAGTGTATGAAAAATCTTGGCTTCTTGGTGTATGGCTGATGTTGCCTTGGCCAATTTCATAGCTTGTCCTGAAAACCACAGTGCACTGTCGCGCATGTTTAGCCGGCCATATACCAGGGCCAGTAGATTGAATGCATTGGCCTGCATCACGTCATTGCCCTGCTCCATGCTTACTTTTTTATACCGGCGGGCACACTGGGCGGCAGCCGTTAGCTTGTTTTGTTCAAAATACACCCTTGACAAAAGGTGGAGTGCTTCAGCGGTCATTAGTTTATTGCCTGCCGAGTTAAACAGTACCAGTCCTTTGAGCGCGTGTTCATTGGCATCGGCCAGGCGCAGCTCTACCAAGGCAATTTCTCCCTTGAGCCAGTATAAATGCCCCAAGTACCTATCTCCATGAAACTTGTATAAACCTTCTTCTATCTGTGAGAGATATTGTTTGGCCAGTGGCAGGTTGCCCTGGGCCAGATACACCCCACATATATCTATATTGCTCAGTAGCAGTTGCTCCTCGTTTTTGTCAATTAACTTTTGGAGCTTGAACAGTAGCCTTAGCGATAGCGCGTAGTTGCCCCTGTCCTTTTCAAATCTTGATGCTTCCTTTAGTTTGGTAATGGCGGCGCCCGTATCCTTTATGGCCGCATTGGAGAAAGGAAATGCCAAACTTGCAGAATCAGGATCCGCCGGTTGGTTGCCCATGAGCAGCAGGGCCACCGCAACCCACAGCAAAAGGACGATATTTTCCGAAAAGCGGTTCAAAAGAATGGGCCTATGGCGGTATTTAGAAGATAAAGGTAAGTAAAATAATGGGTTAAGTGGTTATTTAGAAACTTGGAACAGGATATAGAAAGCCTATTGTGGTTTTACCTTTTTCTCATTGGGTTTGATATATGAAATGGAAAGCCCGGTAACGAAGTACCAATCTGTGGCCGATCCATGGCGGTTGCCGCCCACCTTATGGTATATATCAGGGTTTTTGGAGCCGTGTAGGTTATAGGCCACATCTCGCATGAGTTCACCGTTCATTTCGCTGTTGGCAAATATTTTCTCAAAGTATGCATAGTCTTGGTAAAGACCCGGTTCACCAAAATCGTCTATAAAATCGGTGAAGGTGTAGCGCCAAGAAACGATAAAATCCAACAGGTAGCGCCGTTTTACCACGGTTTTGAGGTGAAAGCCAAAAGGAATTCCATAAGAGATAAGGCTATAGTTTTCAGAAGGAAGGCCGGCCGTGCGCAGGCTATATAGGCTCACTTCCTGGGTCTTGGTGCCAAAAGTATATAGGGTTTTGGGGTGGTACCTAAACCCGCACACACCCAGGGAAAGCGCAGGGGTAAACCTTCCTTGGTTGCCAAAGCCCAGTTTATTGAGGTTAAACTCTAGGTTTAGGTTGATTTCGGTAAGTGGTGAGTAGAATTCAAACCCCCTGTCTTGGTATGGAGATCCCCTAAAGTTGTCGCTTTCATTGCCAGAGAGCTTCCCTTGAATCAAACCGGCACTTAGGGTCACCCTTTCGGTAAAATTATATTTGGCTATGAGGCCAAAGGCCCAGTCCACGTCTTCTGGATCCACAAAATTCACGTTGCCGGTTAGGTCGCCAAAGTATGATGCCGTACCAACAAATGCCCCAAACTCATAAGACCCCTTGAAATACCTGCCAAAAGTGATTTGCTTTTCGGCTTCATCCATTATGTCCTTGTAGTTCTTGCTTTCGTTTGATTTGAGGTCTTCCAAGAGTTTTTCCAGTGAGTCCTGTCGTTCAATTAGTTGCTTAATCAACGCTGGGTCTATTGGTGAATTTCCTTCGGTGCCCCCTGGCCCCCCTCCCCTAGCTGCAAAACGGGCCTTATTTTCAAGGATTGCGGCTTTATTCTTGGCAATAAAGCGTTTGTAGCCATTTTCACCCAGATAGAAAGCAGGAACGCTGAACTGCGATTTGCTTACTATGCCGGTAAAGGTGAAAAACACACGCTTCACTTTGGAAAGGAGAATGTCTTTGCTCCGGAACACGGCTGTCCTGGCATCGGTCCAGGTAACACTGGTACTCAACACGCCGCTTACTTCCGTTTCGGTTTCTTCATCATAGGCAGTAAACCGTACCTGCGGGGATGAATTGGCTATTTCCACCTCATCGGCAAACACCAATGCCAGTTCTATTTCGGGTTGTGGCTCAAATATGAAATCGGGGCTGGGCATAATTGGCTGACCATTGAGCATGACCGAGGTTACCGTGGGTGGCATATCTTGTGGAGGGGATGAAAGCTCAGGCACAATGTTTAGAAAAGGCGCACTTCCATTGTTGCTAAAGTGGTCCATCTTCTTTGTTTTTTGTTCCAGGCTTTCTTGACCAAAGTAGTTGAAGGGAATGGAAACCTTTGAAGCATTGCCTGCCACGCCCACGTTAACTTCGTGAATTACCGTATCAAACTCAGAATCTAGGATAAAGTTTTCATCAAACACATTGTCCTTGAGCACGAAATTTTTATTGGCATCTTCAAAATCGCTCCTAAAGAAAAACGGGGAGGTAAGCATGCCCTCCAAGCCTGCGCCATAAGCCCGGTTTCCATATACGAAATTTCGGCCCACGGTCACCTGAAAGTTGGCCTGGTCTATGTTTTCTATGTATATGCCGCCTATGTTGTTGATGTACGAATTGCCCACCATACGGAAATGGCAATTGCCGGTAACCTCAATGTTTTCAGGGACCCGAACGAAAATGCCCGTTGTGTAGGATACGTTGTCCTTAAATTCACTGCCGGTAATGGATACCAGTGGGCGGTGCCAGTCATGCCCAAATTCCAGCGGCATTTCTATTTGGTGAATGCGCACTTTGTGAAAAACAATTTCTTTGGCCGATATGCCGGTAACCATGATGCCCTTACCAAGCCGGGCCGGATCCTGGCTGGTAATCTCGGCAAATTCGCTTTCGGTTCCCTCTATGACCATGCCTCCTTCCACCCGGATAATTACACCGGGGGCCAAGAGAACTTTACTGCCTGGTGCCAAGCGCAGCACGGCTTCAGGGCCTATCAGGATATTGCGGTCGGCCAAGTAGGTGCCCTTGGCCAGGTTTAGGTCGTTGTTCACCACCACGGGCAGGAGTTGCTGGCCTTGGGCCGGCAACCACCAGACGGAAGCCAGCGCGGCTATAATCCATATTGTTGTTGTCCTATTCATTAAATTATCTTAAAGGCCAGGGCCTGTAGTTCGTGTTCTTTACCATTGGCACCCACCACCACTATTTCATCAAAAACAAAGAGGTCGCCTTTGCTTGCCTTTCTCACCATTTCTATGGCGTGAGGGCCAAAATTGGCCGTTTTGTTCATGGCAGGGAGTTGGTTTACCTCATATCCATCGCCAGAAATCCTGGTAATCCTGAATTCCTTGACATTGTAAAAGTTATCGGTTTCATATACTTCAGATTTCACCATGAGCTTGCGTTGGAGCCGCATATGGGCTTCGAGAATTTCTCCGCTCCTCATTGAGTTGAGTGATGCATAAGGTATTGGCAGTTCCTTTACCAGGAATTTTCGGCTGTTGATATGCACTTTCTTGCCATCAATGGTGGCATCTACATGTATGGTTACCTCGCCTGGTTTGTCAAACTTGATATAGTACAGGTCATTGATCTTTCTTATTTGGCCCATGGTGCTGCTTACTTCCAGGCTTGCGGGGTCTAGGTTGTCGGCTTCTATACGCAGGGGGTTGCGCACATCCAGGAATAGGGCTTCCAATTCTTCCCGGTTGATGATTGGTTTAGGGTTAAATACTGAAATAGCGACATTTACGCTTTCCTTGCCTTCAAAAGTTGCCATCACCTCGTAATCTCCGCTCACTTTCGGCACAAAGCGGATAAGGCCATCTGTGCTTATTTGGGCTTGCTCTACCACATCGCCAACCCGGTATTCGGCCGTGAGGTTGGCTGATGTAATGGCATCACGCTCCACCCCTTCTATTTCAGGTTCCAATACCACTTCCTCGCCAACCATAAAGTAGGGTTTGGCTTTTTTTAACACCAGGTTTGATTCTTCACTTGCATCACCATCGAGTTTCTTGGCTTGGGCAAGTCCTGAGCGAATGAAAATATCGTGCAGAAAGTCGCGCTCGTATTTATCAAGAATCAGATATTCAATCAATCGGACCTCAGATTGAAATTTGGAAAGCATCATTTGGGTGACACTGAGTGGCGCTTTCTTGAAATAGAATTTTTCCCAGGCTATGGCTTTGCCATTTGATGCCACCACATTTTCTTTGATCACCAAGATAGAATCGAGTATGGATTCCTGCCCATCACTCAAATAGGGCCTGATGTTATTTTTAAACTCCAAGATGGACTTTTTTAAGTTGGTAGCCCTGTTAGAGTTGAGCATTAGGTGGTCGGTAATGTCAAATTCCTTGCTCTTTTTAGGGTAGCCAAACTCATTGTACCCTCCGGTTTCATTTATCAAGAATTGCTTTATGCGTGCTATCCGGTTATAGGCCGTGTCGCTCACTTGAGAAATAAACCGATACTTAAAGCTATCCGTTAGGTTGTTGATACTTAAATCAAACCCCTCCTTTTCAAACATGATAAACTTGCCTGATTTGAGCCCAGAAAGTTCCAGGGATGTTTTTTCGAGTGAACGGTTGGTCTCATTGATTGAGTCGAGAAAATCAGAAGGCACATAGATGAAAACCAAGGCTATAAACAGCAGGTACAGAAGGCCAATGGCCTTTTGACGCAGTTTTTGGCTATTTGAATTTCCTACACTCATTCACGGCGGTTTACATGTGCACAACGCCATCATTTCCCCCGCGCACCAATTGCACGGAGTTATAGAAAGCGTTGAGCTTATTCATTTTATCACTTAACGTATTCAATTCTTGCTCATACCTCACCGAGGCATGCTCTATTTTGTCAATACTTGTTCCAATGCGCTGTACATCCAGCCCCAATCTAGTAATACTTTCGTTCAGCCGCTCCAAAGAGTCGCTAAAGGCATTGATATTTCCCGCCAGTTGTTCAGTGTTTTTAAAATACACGTTCTGTATCTCTGCCAAGTCCATCTTGGCCATCTCTCCCCGGTACTTTGGGTCTAATTGTGGAAAAACCCTCTCCCAATGAAGCGTGTTGTCGGGGGTCTTGAATTCAACCCCGCTTATTAAAAAAATGACAGCTTCGGTAGTTAACCCTATCAAAAACATTTCGTTGGCATATTCCCAGCCTAAGAACTTGAACATGGCACCCACTATCACAATAGCGGCACCGAGTCCATAAGCAAAGTTGAGGTAATCGAAACTACCCTTTCTATTTTTTGGCATATAATCGCTAGTTAGGCGGGGTGGTCGGTCAACAACTATGCCCTGCCCAGCCCGTGGTTACCTTAGTGCCCCAATGGATGTAGGCTTTCATGTTATTAGCCCCGCTTTCTATTTATTGTCAGCTATTTATGACATTTACCACATTCACTGCCACACATTTCGTCCCATACCTCACTTTCCCTAATTTGGAATAATGAAGCAGTATCTGACCACCTACTTACCCCGATTCAAAGGCCGCATAGTGTTTCACAAGAGGCCCTATGTATCCAATGATTTAGATCAATTCAGCAAATTGGCATATCAATTCATAGAAAAACAATACCCTTCATCCTGTGAAAGGATAAATACTGGCGCGAAATTCAGGAATAGATTGATAAGGACAAAGGTCCATAGGGGGCAAAATTTTGTGCGGGCATTTGGTGCGGGCGATGTGTATTGTGAATTGACCGGCGACCAGCTAACCGTAACATTATCTGGTAATTTGAACCGGGGCGTTGCCATTGCAGCGTCAAGGGCTGTTGTCATGTCCATACTTTTCTACTTGGTAGTCCCAAAGCTGGCAGCCCTCTTGGGTTTGGCATTTTTTGTCCTCAGCTATTACCTTTTGGTAGTCCTCACCAAAAAGGCATTCCCCGCAGCACTAGTACACTTTATAGAAGCACACTCTAATTAAGGCAGAAAAGTGAAAATATTAAGTCAAGAACAACAGCGTCAAGCCGATATGCATACCATAAGTCGTGAGCCCATCTCTTCTTTGGACTTAATGGAACGGGCAGCCCATCGCTGGTTAGAGGCCGCATGGCCATACTTGCCCTCAGGCCCGGTAGCCGTCTTGTCCGGGTTTGGCAATAATGGAGGCGATGCCTTGGCAATTGCCAGGTTACTACACCTACATGGGGTGGAAACAAAGGTATTTATGGCTTGCTTTGGCAGGCACCTTTCACCCGACTGCAAAACCAACCTGGAACGGTTGCCAAGTGCTATTCCAATCATTTGGATTTCTGAAATGGGCGACATGGAAGGCCATGTTCCCTTCCTTGCCTCGGCCTCTCTAATTGATGGCCTATTTGGCTCTGGTTTACGCGGATCTTTGACAGAGCCCTTTGCAGGACTTGTGCAGATGGTCAAAAAAATTAGGCCCTATACCCTGGCCATCGATATCCCTTCGGGGATGTTGGCCCATAGGCCAATAACACCGGGAGCCCCCGTGATACCGGCAGACTGGGCACTCACTTTTCAATCACCCAAATTGGCCTTTTTTTATCCTGAGCATGAGGGTTTAATCGGCAATTTTCGCGTTATAGACATAGGCCTTGACAAGGAGTACATTCATACGGCGCCCGCAGGCGAACACATGCTGGAAAAGGAAGAATTGGCGGCACTTATGCCTTCCAGGCCCAAGTTTTCACATAAGGGACAGTACGGAAAGGTTGGCGTACTACTTGGCCACTGGAAGACCCATGGCGCAGCGGTCCTGGCGGCCATTTCAGCACAACACATGGGCGCAGGAAAAGTGTATGTCATTAGCCCTGAACCCATTGATATAAACATTAGTTGGCCGGGCATGATGCTGGCCGCGCCTGAGGATGATTTGGGCTCAATGGTGCATTGCATAGGGCCAGGCATGGGAACCAGCAAATTGGCCCTGAGCGGCATGAGAGACATAATCAAAAAAGCCCAGCTACCTATGGTCGTTGATGCCGACGCCATTAACGTATTGTCGGACAACAACAATATTATTGAAACCCTGCATCCCTTTAGTGTGCTCACCCCGCATATGGGTGAAGCGAAAAGGCTTTTGGGCCATTGGGAAAACACCCTAGAGCTACACCAAAAGGCCAGAAACTTTGCACGGGCGCACACCTTGATATTGGTGCTAAAAGGGGCGCATACCGCAGTGGTTGAGCCCAATGGCCACATACATTTTAATACAACCGGCAATCCAGGATTGGCAAAGGCCGGTAGCGGCGACGTACTATCAGGCGTGATTGCGGGGTTAATGGCACAGGGGCTTGACCCCGCAGATGCATCGAAGGTGGGCGTGTACCTCCACGGCCTCGCCGCCGATTGCTATATGGACACCGGGGCGGCCCAAGCCATGACCCCCGTATCGCTCAGCCAAACCCTGGGCAAGGCTTTACAGGTACTGATTGGCACTTAATTGCTGAATTTCATATAGTTTCCAGTATAAGCCCTTCTGTGCTATCAGTTCATGGTGCCTGCCCATTTCTACTATTCTGCCCTTGTCCATTACATAGATACAGTCGGCATGGTGTATGGTGCTCAGGCGGTGCGCCACTACCAGGCTTGTCTTGTCTTTCATTAATGTATCCAGTGCCTGCTGCACCTCGCGCTCACTTTCTGCATCCAGAGCCGATGTGGCTTCATCAAGGAGTAAGATGGGCGATTGTTTTAATATGGCCCTGGCTATGCTTATGCGCTGACGCTGCCCGCCCGAAAGCAATACACCCCTATCGCCAATGATTGTTTGATAACCCTGGGAAAGTTGAGATATAAAACCATGTGCATTGGCCGCCATGGCCGCTGCCTCTACCAAACCTTGGTTAGCATGGGGCAAACCAAAGGAAATGTTGTTAAACACCGTGTCGTTAAACAAGATAGGATCTTGGTTCACAATGGCAATCTGCGCCCTGAGTGAATGTGACTGAATGTTGGAAATATCCACGCCATCCAAATAAATACCCCCCTGCTGAGGGTCATAGAAACGCAATAGCAACTCGGTAAGGGTTGATTTTCCGCACCCCGAAGGCCCAACCAAAGCATAAAAACCCCCTTTGGCCAAAGTCATTTCAAGGCCCTGTATCACAGGATTTTGCCCGTATTGAAAATGTACATTCCTAAATTCAATACCCTCTTTAAGGTCAACTATTGACTGGGCATTGGGTTTGTCTTTTACCAGCACGGGTTGGTCCATGAGTCCAAATACCCGCTCGCCAGATGCTATACCCTTGTAAATCCTACTAATAGACGCGGACAGTTCCTTGGCAGGCTGCAGTGTTTGCGTAAAAATGAATACGTAGGTCATAAACCCCGATGCCTCTAATTGGCCACTAAAAACCAAACTACCACCGTACCAAAGAATGATGCCCACGGCAATTACCCCAGATGTTTCAGAAAAAGGGGAAGCCAAAAACATTTTCAATAATTGGGTCCTCTCCATGCGCCTGAAGGTGCGGTGAAAAGTATCAAAAACCCCGACTATATATCTCTCTGCCCCAAAGGCTTTAATGACACGCAATCCGCCAAGTGACTCTTCGAGTACGCCTATCATACTGGCCAATGCCCGCTGTCCGGTATGGGCGTTTTTTTTCAGCGATCGGCCCACCGTGCCAATAAACAGTGCCGATACAGGCAATACCAAAAGAATAATGCCGGTAAGCGGCTTGGAATACTGCAAAAGCAGGGTTAAATAAAGCGCTATTTGCACCGGGTTTTTTATTACCGCATTGAGTGAACCCACTATGGAGCGGTCAATTTCATCAATATCTATGGTCATCCGGGCCAGTAGGTCTCCCTTTCGCTGTTTGTCAATAAATGCAATGTTCTTGTTTATCAAACTTTTAAGCAAATCATTGCGCAAATTGTACATGGCTGATGTGCGCAGTATGGATGTACAGGCATTTGACACATACCTGAACAGGTTTGCTGCCGTATTGACCGAAACGATAATTAAAATAAAAACCAGTAGTGCCTGCTGCTTGCCATCGGCCCTTATTACTTGGGAAACAAAGTAATACGCTGCATTCTTTATGCTGTGTATATTTAATGAAAACCCATCCAGACCCTCAGTGGCACCCACCTCTTCAGCGCTGAAAAGGAGCTTCATTACTGGATCGAGCAACGCTAAGCTAATACTGCCAAAAAGTGCCATTAGCACCACCGAAATAGAAAAACCAGCTATATAGCCCGGGTATTTTTTCACGTAGCCCAATATGCGCAGATAAACCTTCAAGTGCTTACTATTTGGCAAAGATGGGGAGCACCCTTGTTTGCTGCGTCCGTAAGCCCTCCCATTTGGGCAAACCTATTGGATATTTGCACCATGGAATCACGCCGCCAAGCCAAGGTGTCAAGCCTGCTCCAACGAGAATTGGCTTCATTGCTTCAACGGAATGCACGGTTGTGGTTCTCTATCCCTTTTATAAGCGTGAGCAAGGTAATGGTAAGCCCAGACGTATCCATTGCCAAGGTATATCTCACGTTTATTAATGAGAGCGAGCCCTTGGCCAAACTCGAAACCGTGCGTGCCAAGACCTCGGATATCAAAAAGAACTTGGCCTCAAGCCTTCGGCACGAATTGAGAAAAATGCCCGACTTGGTGTTTTTTTATGACGATACCTTGGATTATGTGGAACATATGGGCAAACTGTTTGACAAGCTCAATAGGGAACACAGGGAAACGGACCAGGGGTAGGCAGGATGAAGTACGACCCCATCATCCAGAAGATTGACAATTTGTTTGGCAGTTCGGCCTTTGGCCACCTGTTCTTGTATAAATTGCTCAACTTGGTACTGCCCAGGTCATGGCACATACGGCGGGAACTGAACATCTGGAAGAAAACTCATATAGGCCACCAATGCGTGCTGGATGCCGGCTCGGCACTGGGCCAAAATGCCTACTTAATCTCACGCATTAACAACAGATGGAGTGTCAAGGGGTTTGATATCAATAAACGTCTAGTGGCGCATGGCAACAAGGTATTTAGAAAGCTTCGATTGGACAATGTGGTATTCCGCAGCGGCGACCTGACCAAGGAAATGCTGGCTGCCAGTTCATTTGACTTGGCACTGGCCATTGATATTGCCGAATTTGTGCGTGACGACAAGGCACTGTTAACGAATATCTATCAAAGCATTAGGCCTGGCGGCGCACTTTTTCTCTATACACATTTAATAGGCAACCAAAACACAAAAGGGCCTAAGAGCCAGCCATTGGTAGATGAACAGGTAAGGCTTGGCTACTCGGCAGAAAGCATTAAGGAAATGCTCAAGTCAATCGGATTCAAAAGGGTTAAAGCAAGGGTGGTTTTCGGGGTATTGGGCAATCTGTCTTGGCGGTTGTCCATCATCATACCCATGCACTTGCTCAATGTCAATTTTGCCTTTGTGGCCCTATTGCCCGTTTATTATGCCTTGTTGCTGCCCGTTATCGTTTTGCTCAATTATTTGGAATCGCATACCGGCCACCTTACAGGTACAGCCATGCTAACCAAGGCATATAAAGACTAGTGACCGCTACCCTAACCATAGCCCGCAAGTACTTTTTCTCTTCCCGTGTCAAAGGGGTGGTACATGTCATTTCAGGGGTTACTGCCTTGGGCATCATGGTGAGCACGGCAGCCCTGGTTATCATTCTGTCAGTGTTCAATGGTTTTGAACAATTGGTGGTATCGCTCTACAACTCTTTTGACCCTGATGTGAAAATAATCCCGGTGGGCAACAAGTACCTACCAGTTGATAGCCAATTGGTTGTAGAAATAGGCAAGGTTCAAGGAGTAAGCGGGGTGAGCCCAGTTTTGGAAGAGAACATCCTGGCCAAATACGCCAACAAGCAAACCTTTGCTAGGATAAAAGGGCTGCATCCGCATTTTCTTCACTCCATAGGCATGGATTCGGCTGTATTTGTCGGCGAAATGAAAGTGAACCAGGGCAATAACCCATATGCTCTGATAGGCATGGGGGTAGCTGGCAAACTAGGCGTTAATATCTACGATGATTTTTCACAACTTCAATTGTACGTGCCAAAGGCAGACAAAAAGGTCATTATCAATCCCCGAAGGGCTTTTAACCAAGAATCTATCAGGCCATCAGGTATCTTTTCTATCCAGCGCGAATTCGACGACAAATTCCTGCTAGTGCCCTTGGATTTTGCCCAGCAGCTAACCGGAAGGCCCGGGCAGGCCACAGCCATAGAGGTAAACCTTGACAACAGCGCCCACCTACCCACGGTTGTGGACCAAATTGCTCGATTGGCACCCACTGGCACTCAAGTTCTTGACCGGTATCAACAACATGCTTTCTTATATAAGATCTTGCGCTCAGAAAAGACCGTGGTTTTTCTTATCCTCACTTTTGTACTTATCATAGCGGCATTCAACCTGGTGGCTTCGCTGAGCATGTTGTCGGTTGAAAAGAAAAAAGACATAGCCATACTCAACGCCTTGGGCATGTCGCCGCCCGCCATTGGCCGGGTATTTCTTTTCAATGGCCTATTGCTCTCGGTAGGGGGGGCCTTGGTGGGTTTGGCACTGGGCACCCTACTATGCTGGGTGCAGGAACGTTTTGGCGTAGTGGGACTTGGGGGTACTTCATTTGTAACTAACAGCTATCCTGTTGATTTGCGTTTTGGCGATGTGGCCTTGGTATTTTTTACCGTGCTTGCCATTGGGTTGTTGTCGTCTTGGTTGCCAAGCATGAGGGCGGCAAACCAGTTTCAGCCCACCGACCTACACATGAGATAGGCATTTTCCTGCGCCAAAATATTGGTTTTCAAAGATCAATCGGTCAATTTCAACACCCCCATAGCCGTAACTATGGCTATGCCAAAGCTCAGCAAGGTGCCCATTAAGATGTATTCGGTTAGCTTACGGTCTTTGGCCTCTTTCAAATCACCAAACCGAAAAATGGACTTGGCAGCCAACAGAAACCCTATGGCTTCCCAGTTGCCCGATACGATAAAAACAAAAATCAACAGACGCTCCATAACCCCTATGTACTTCCCTGCGTGCTGCAGCGATTCCCCGTCGCCCACTTTAAGTGCGTGGGCCCAATACGATAAAACAACCTGAATCAATATCCCGGATACGCTGGTAATAAATAAGATAGCCGCTACATACGTCCAGATGGCCGGATCATGGACATAGGCCATGTATGGAATATTTGGCCTGGCCAATATGAGCCAAAGCGCTACAATTACAATCAAATGAAGCAATTGATCTATGGCAAACCACCGGTTTTTGGTCTTTTCGCCCTGGGCATACAGTTTCACTGTGTCTATAGTCCCATGTGTGAGCATAATGGCGAGTGTAACCCACCAATACTTTGCTTGCCAAAGGAATAGCTGCACCAATGCCCCATGAATGAGTATGTGCAGGTAAAGTTTGGCTGATTTTGCTTTTCTTTTTTCTTTGTCGTGTACCCAAGCCCTGGGTTGGAAGGTAAAATCCCCAGCCAGGTGGGCCAAGAGCAATTTGGCCAGTATAATCATGTGAGCAACTTAACAATTTTTTCCCGATACCGGCTTTCTACGGCCAGTATTTCGTCCACGCAGGCCCGGCGCCATCTACCACTCACCGAGTTTTGCTTAATTTCTAACTCTGCGCCTATCTTCTCTTGTGTGTAGCTAGGCTGGTTAAGCACTATTTGCATGAGTTGGGCTGAAGAAACCGACCACTTGTCCATGAACCTATTGATCAGTGATAGGTAAAGGTTCATCTCTCGGTCAAATTCTGGCCACGGCGATTTTATGGCCAACCTGGTGTATTCCTTCTTAAGGTTTTCAAACTTTTCCCCCGCGTGTACAAAAGCAGGCCCATTGCTTTCTGAAATCCGCTCACCCGTATAGGTTTTATCGCCTATTCCCATAGACATTCTCACGTCTATAGTACCCATTCTTTTCTTGTCTTCCACCGGCTGTACCTGTTTTAGCAACACTTTGATTTGTATGGCCTTTAGCAGGGCATCTTCAGGCCGGGTTATCTCTACTTGAAACAGGTCTCCCCATACCAATTCCCAATCCTTTGGGCTCTGGCCCCACTTACCTAGCAGCTCTTTTATGGGGTTTAGCCATAGTTCGGGATTTTTCAGTTTGCGAGAAGCCACTATGTCGCCCTTGAGTACAGCTATCATTGGGCAAATATCGCGTATATCCACGATAATCTAAAATATCGTCGATTTAGACGATAATCCAAAATATCGTCGATTTAGACGATAATCCAAAATATCGTCGATTTAGACGATAATCCAAAATATCGTCGATTTAAACGATAACCTAAAATATCGTCGATTTAGACGATAATCCAAAATATCGTCGATTTAGACGATAATCTAAAATATCGTCGATTTAGACGATGTAAATGGATAGTGGTGAATTGCGCCCCTATGGCCTTTTTTCTACCAACTGCTGTAGGGCATACATTTCATCGCGCAGCCGGGCGGCTTCCACGAATTTTAGGTCTTTGGCCGCTTTGAGCATGTCTTGCCTTGTCTTTTCAATTGCCTTGTTCAGTTCGGTTTTGGTCATATATGCCACCACGGGATCGGCAGCTATGGGCACATCGGAGTCTTGGTCTTGCAAGTAAGTGGTCAAATCCGTCTTCTTGCTTCCATCAGCTATGGAGGTTTGGCCCATAATCTCGTCGCGCGATTTGGTTATGGTAGTGGGCACTATGCCGTGGGCCAGATTGTAGGCCATTTGTTTTTCGCGGCGCCTATCGGTTTCATCTATGGTGCGGCGCATACTTTCGGTAATCTTGTCGGCATACATGATTACCCGTCCTTCCAGGTTTCGGGCCGCGCGGCCCGCGGTTTGGGTGAGTGATGTTTCCGAGCGCAAAAAGCCTTCCTTGTCGGCATCTAGTATGGCCACCAAGCCCACTTCGGGCAAATCAAGCCCCTCCCGGAGCAAGTTTATGCCTATAAGCACGTCAAACTTGCCCAGGCGCAGGTCGCGCAGTATTTCTACCCGCTCCATGGTATCTACCTCAGAGTGAATGTACCTGCACTTAACACCAAACCCAGTTAGGTACTTGGTGAGTTCCTCGCTCATCCGCTTGGTAAGGGTAGTTACCAGCACCCTTTGGCCCCTTTTTACTTGGTTGTCTATTTCGTCCAGCAGGTCGTCCACTTGGTTTCCTACCGGGCGGATTTCAATTTCAGGATCCAGGAGGCCAGTGGGCCGTATTACCTGGTCCACCACCACACCTTCACACTTCATTAGTTCATAGTTGCCCGGGGTGGCCGAAACATAAATTGCCTGTGGGGTTAAGGCTTCAAATTCTTCAAACCGCAGGGGCCTGTTGTCCATAGCCGCAGGCAGCCTAAAACCGTACTCTACCAAGTTTTGCTTGCGCGAACGGTCGCCGGCAAACATACCGTTGATTTGCGGTATGGTTTGGTGGCTTTCATCTATAAAAGTGATGTAGTCCCTTGGAAAATAATCAAGTAAGCAGAAAGGGCGCACTCCCGGCTGTCGGCGGTCAAAATACCGGCTATAGTTTTCAATTCCCTGACAATAACCCAATTCGCGGATCATTTCGAGATCAAATTCCACCCGTTCTTGCAATCGATTGGCTTCAAAGTGCTTGCCCAATCTATGGTAATAGTCCACCTGTGCCACCATGTCATCCTGTATTTCGCGAATGGCTGTTTGCACCACTTCTGGAGCAGTAACGAATAGGTTGGCGGGAAAAATGGCCATCTCATCAGCGCCCCCAATTACCTTTCCGTTACCTGGGTCTATAAACTCCAGTGATTCAATCTCGTCTCCCCAAAACTGTATCCGGTATGCATACTCCACATACGGCGGCCATATGTCCACCACATCGCCATTAACCCTAAAACTTCCTTTGTCAAATGCCGCCGTGGTGCGCTTGTACAGCCCATCCACAAATTGAAACAACAACCGGTTGCGGCTGAGTACTTGTCCGGGCTTGAGCCTAATGGTTACCGAAGCAAAGGCTTCGGGATTGCCCATACCATAAATACACGACACGGTGGCCACTATTAACACATCGCGCCTGCCTGATAGCAGTGACGTAGTGGCGCGGAGGCGGAGTTGTTCTATCTGGTCGTTAATGCTCAGCTCCTTCTCTATGTATAAGTTGGTTACCGGATTGAAGGCTTCCGGCTGGTAATAGTCGTAGTAAGAAACAAAGTACTCTACCGCATTGTCTGGAAAGAACTGCTTAAATTCTCCATACAATTGTGCCACAAGTGTTTTATTGTGTGAAAGCACCAAAGTGGGCCGCTGTACCCGTTCTATCACGTTGGCCATGGTAAAGGTCTTGCCGCTACCCGTTACGCCCAGGAGGGTTTGGTGGGGCATTCCTTCCTCCAACCCCTGCACCAATTGTCTTATGGCCTCAGGCTGGTCGCCAGTAGGGGTGTATTTGGATTGGAGCTTAAACTTCATTTACGGCCAAGCTTGGATGGTCAAGATAAAACCGGGCCGTGCGCTGTATAGCAGCCGCAAGTGGTGAAAAGGACATGTCAAGGTCTTTTATGGCCCGTTCATGGCTAAAATAGGTAACCCTGCTGGCCGCCTTGGCCATTTCAAGTGATATAAATGCTTTGCCCCCAGTTAATGACGCCCAAAACGTGGCCAAGGCAGCTACTGCCACGCTAGCGCCCCTACCCACCATAATACGCGGGCGTGGCCTACCCAAGTCATCGGCTATTTGCCACAGCAAGTCTCTATATTTCAAATTATCACCTACCAAGATATACCTTTTTCCAATGCTTTGGGGCTTTAGTAAAGATGTTGTAAGGGCTTGGGCCACATCGTTTATATCTACTAAACCTGTCATTCCACTTGAATAAAAAGGCATACCATTGGCCACTGCCTTGAACATTTCAACCGAACTTAGGCTAAACTTCCATTCGCCAATGATGATGCCCGGGTTAAACACGCTCACATCCAGCCCCTCACCCTGCCCTCGCCATACCTCCATTTCCCCACGGTACTTGCTCTCGCCATAGCTTGACTCAAACCTGTAGAATGTGCTGTTAAGAAATCGCTCGTCCAATTCCTTTTTTTTATCGGGGTTGGGCAGTGCAGCCACGGAGCTAAGATGGATCAACCTGCTTATCCCGTTGGCCAAACAGGCATTGACCACATTGGCGGTTCCATGAATATTCGCCGACGACATAGTATCCCTGTCTGTATGATGGAAGGAGACCTTGGCGGCCGTATGTATGAAGGCATCGGCGCCAGCGCTCATTTTAGTAAGTGCATTGTGGTCAAGTATGTCGCCCAGCACCCAATTGGCCTGTCCCAAGCCAATACTGCATCCATGGCGTTGGTTCAATAATTCGAAAACCAACTCCTGTACGGGCAAGACCTTACTATTTCGCCTAATAGCGGTAACCTCGTATCCCTGGTGCAGCAGATGAAAGAGGGTGTGGGTGCCCACAAACCCGGTAGCCCCGGTAAGGAAAACGCGTTTGGGGACTTGCATGGCCACAAACATAAAACCACTGTGCATAAAGCACCGAAATGCCCTGAGCAGCGTAAGATACTTTTGGAAGCATGGAGTGGCTCAACAGTTTTTTTCCTGTGAAAGTACACACAGCGGGTGTCCATAGTGCCGGTGCCCAAATGGGGAAATGGGGCGATCCTGGTTTTAGGCTCGACGCCTACGGAATAGTCTTTTTCTCCATAGAGCTCGGAGGCCCAGTGTTGTCAGGGCCCCTGCGTGATAGGCTTTATGCCTATGCCAATGGTTATGGTTTTCATCAATTTGCCGACTTGGGCCACTATACCCTACTAGATGAGGAGGCCAGCGCCAAGGAACTGGCCTATATACTTGGCGATTTATATGAAATGGGAAAAACAGTATTGATATTCTGCGACATAAATGGATTTGTGGCTAAGGTCATGCGCTTGGCCCATCATCAAATGGGTTTGGGATATGCCATGGTGGAAACTTCCAATGGCGTTGATTTGCTTCCATCTGGCCCCTTAGGGCTAAATTTTACCAACGACGTGCACTACTACGGATTGCTCGCATACCAAGGCAATCACATAACAGAGAATCAGTTAGCATACCTAGATAAATTGGGGTTTGAGTCTCTCCGCTTGGGTATGCTCAAGACAGGAATCCATTTGGCCGAGCCCATGGTGCGCATGGCCAACTACCTCCATTTGGATTTTACGGCCATCAAGACGGCGCATATGGGCCTAGGGCATAGTTACCCTAACGGCCTTCTGGGAGAAGAAGCCTGTGCCATACTGCGCTATGCCGGTGCCAATACCAATCTGTGGGCATGTTCCCTTCATGCCGATGATTTTGGCTTAAAGCATATTGGTGCTGAACAATTTGCCCAAATGATATGGTACTTTGTGGAAGGAGTATCCATTCGCTGCCTTGAAAGCCCACTTGACGGTAGCCGCGACTATCTTTTATATACGGTGGGGCTTGACAAAGGCGACAACCAACTCCGCTTTATTAAATCCGTAAGGACTGACCGATGGTGGATTCATTTTCCGGTGGAGAACCCCCAATTGCCTGAATATAAATACCTAATACCTTGCTCCTATGCCGACTATGAGGAGGCTGCACGGGGCGAAATACCTTTTCGCTGGGTGCAGGCTGCAGCACGGTTAAGTTTTGATTAAAGCGTACAAAATCAACAGGTAAGGCCATCCTTTACCTCCACCCCTATGGTATAGCGCACATAAGGGCCTGCTATGTACATTTGCGCCCAATTTTTCAATACTGTAAATCAAGTGAAAAGAACCCCATTATACCATAAACACATAGCGTTGGGTGCCAAAATGGTTCCATTTGCTGGTTTTGAAATGCCTGTGTCCTATTCTGGCATTAAAGAGGAACACCGCGCCGTACGCGAACAAATAGGCATGTTTGATGTGAGCCATATGGGAGAATTCCTGGTGAAGGGCCCCAGTGCCCTCCCTTTTATTAACTATGCCACCAGCAACGACGCATCTAAACTCTCGGCAGGAAAAGCGCAGTATTCCTGTATGCCAAACCATGATGGAGGCATAGTAGATGACCTTCTGGTGTATATGATAGGGGAAAATGACTATATGCTGGTGGTGAATGGTGCTTGTTTGGAGAAAGATTGGAACTGGCTCTCAGAAATCAACAAAAAATTTGGTGCCGATTTTACGGATGTATCTGACAATATTGCCCTTATGGCCGTGCAAGGGCCTAAGGCCATGCAGGCGCTCCAAAAACTTACCCCAGTACACTTAGCCGACATACCGTTTTACCAATTCCGCATAGGGACTTTTGCCGGAATACAAAATATAACCATTTCAAACACAGGATATACTGGAGCTGGTGGGTTTGAAATTTACGTGCCTGTACAGGTGGCAGCTGAGGTATGGGACGCCATAATGGAAGCGGGTAAAGGGTTTGGCCTAATGCCCACTGGGCTTGGCTGCCGCGACACACTTCGGCTTGAAATGGGTTATTGCCTGTACGGCAATGACATAACTGACACAACATCACCCCTTGAAGCCGGGCTTGGCTGGATTACCAAACTCGACAAAGTAGGTGGTTTTGTGGGTATGGAACATTTGAAAAACCAAAAGGGCCAAGGGTTAAAGAGAAAATTGGTGGCATTGGAAATGGTGGATAAGGCCATACCCAGGCATGATTACCCGCTTTGTGACGCAGAGGGAAATCAAGTGGGTTTTGTTACCTCAGGTACCCACTCACCCAGCCTGGACAAAGCCATAGCGCTGGGCTATGTGCCCACCCAAATGGCAACTGAAGGCCATGAAGTTTTTGTAGGCGTGCGAAACAAATTGACGAAGGCAGTAGTAGTAAAACTTCCTTTTTTTAAGCAACAATAAGCGGCAGGCGTGCAATGAAAGTTCAAGATCTGGATGTGTGGAAAGCCTCTTTGGATTTGGCTGCCGAGGCCTACCATATGGCCGAGAAGTTCCCTGAAAACACCACACAGGGCCTGGGGTTTTTGCTCCGATCTTCGGTAACCCACCTCCCGGCCAATATAGCTGCGGCCGCCAGCAGAAAATACGGCACCGAATCACTAAAGTACCTATTTAGGGCAAAGGGAATTATTTACGAAATAGAATCCATGTATCACCTGGCCGAACGCCTCAATTATATATCACCTGATGAACTGGCCACAAGCATGGAATCGCTTGATACGGCCAAACGACTCCTTTTTGGGTTCATCAAATACTATAAAAAGAGTGCGTAAGGCTTAGTAACCACCATTAAAAACCTGACATTGGATAAAAAATACAACGTAGAGGTTTGTTTTTCGCCCTTTCATATCCCGCTGTACGAACTATCGCGAAAAGCAGTAGTAGTCATAGACGTATATAGGGCCACCAGTGCCATTGTAGCGGCGCTGGGTTCTGGGGTGGAACGCATTATTCCCGTATCCACCCTTGAAGAGGCCCGTAAGTACCGGGACAAAGGCTATATCACCGCTGCCGAGCGACAAGGCGCAGTGGTGGACGGTTTTGACCTGGGCAATTCACCGCTGAGTTTTGTGAACGGCCAGTACAAAGGCAAAACCGTGGTCCTGAGCACCAGCAATGGCACCAAGGCACTCCTTAAAGCCACCGCCGCCAAAGAAATAGTGGTGGGCGCATTTCTAAACCAAACCGCAGTGGCCGATTACTTGGCCGAAAGCCACGAGTCGGTGATGTTCTTATGTGCAGGCTGGCGAGACCGGTTCAACCTGGAGGATACCATTGCTGCCGGCGCCATGTCACAGTTGCTCTTGGAGCGCGGCTGGAATACCGAGTGTGACTCTTGCTTGGCATCCATGAGGCTGTATGATATGGCAAAGGTTGATATAGAAGGGTTTATGCACCAAGCCTCACACACCAACCGGTTGAAACACTTGCAATTGCATGAAGATATTGTCTATTGCAATTCAATCGATTTGTTTGATGTAGTGCCCATTTTTAATGCCAAAGGAGAGATTTGCCTTAAGCAAACCCATGGCATTCACGCTTCCTAGGGAGTTCTATATTTCTAAAGACCTGCTCATTATAGCCCAAGGCCTACTGGGCAAGGAAATTGTGTGTGCTGGCCCAGAAGGAACTACGGCAGGATTGATAACTGAAACAGAAGCGTATGCAGGTATAACCGACAAAGCCTCACATGCCTATGGCGGCAGGTTTACCCAGCGCACCTCTACCATGTTTCAGGCAGGAGGCATAGCTTATGTCTATCTATGCTATGGGCTGCACCATATGTTCAATGTAGTTGCCCATGCGCATGGCATTCCCAATGCCATATTGATCAGGGCTATAAACCCAACACAGGGAGAAGGCTTGATAGGGCTACGCCGCAAGGGCACACCTAGGCCACAATGGTGCAACGGCCCCGGCAAACTTTGCCAGGCCCTGGGTATTAACCTATCGCACAATGGATCTAGGCTTGACTCAGCCAGTTTGCAAATTCGTGATTTGGGCCTAAGCGTGAACCCAGACCAGGTGTGTGTAGGCCCACGTGTAGGAATAGATTATGCCCAGGAAGACCGCCTATTGCCATACCGATTTGTTTGGCAGCAGCCTTCCCTACCATGAGCTGGGTACGCTCCCTCCCCATTGCGATACCTTTGCCCAAATTGTTCAAGACTTATCACATATGAATGCTGCCTATATAATTGATGCCGTGCGTACGCCAATAGGTAAGTTTGGCGGGGCCCTGGGCCAAGTCCGGCCTGATGACTTGGCCGCGCTGGTTATCAAGGAGTTGTTGAAGCGTCAACCCAACTATGACCCTGCAATTACCGAGGAGGTAATACTGGGTGCGGCCAACCAAGCTGGTGAAGACAACCGGAACGTGGCGCGTATGGCGGCCCTGCTGGCAGGGCTCCCCGTGCAGGTAGCGGGCGTAACCGTGAATAGGCTATGCGGTTCGGGCCTCCAGTCTATCATGGATGCTGCCAGGGCCATAGCTGCTGGCCATGGCGATGCCTATATAGTGGGCGGCACCGAGAGTATGACCCGCGCACCATTTGTAATGGCAAAGAATGAACAAGCCTGGGGCAGGAACGTCCAGGTATATGATACCACCATTGGATGGCGTTTCACCAATCCCGCCCTTGCAGGCATACACCACCCCTACTCCATGGGCGAAACCGCAGAGAATGTGGCCGAAAGGTGGGCCATAAGCCGAGAGGACCAAGACCTTTTTGCACATGGCTCACAGGCCAAGTATCAAGTTGCCCATCAGCAAGGCAGATTCCTGGATGAATTGGTGCCAGTGGCCATTCCCCGGCGCAAAGGGGGTGATTTGGTGGTAGAGTTTGATGAACATCCGCGCCTTTCAAGCGTGGAAGAATTGGCAAAACTTGCCCCAGCCTTTAAAAAAGGGGGCACGGTTACCGCCGGCAATTCTTCAGGCATCAACGATGGCGCTTCGGTGCTGCTCATGGTTTCTGAAAAATTGCTTGTTTCCATGGGATTAAAGCCCATGGCCCGTGTGGTTAGCGCGGCAGCGGCCGGGGTAGATCCGGCCATTATGGGCGTGGGCCCGGTACCTGCCGTAAACAAGGCCCTGGCGCGGGCTGGCCTCAGCATGGCTGACTTGGACCTGGTGGAACTGAACGAGGCATTTGCTGCGCAATCCCTGGCCTGTATGCGCGATTTGGATTTGGATCCCAACAAGGTGAACGTGAATGGAGGGGCTATAGCCCTAGGGCACCCATTGGGAGCGAGCGGCGCACGCATAAGCACCACCTTGCTACATGAAATGAACAAACGTTCAAACTGCCGCATGGGCGTGGCTACCATGTGCGTGGGGGTAGGCCAAGGGGTTGCGGTGATTTTTGAAAAACTATAGCACCGTGCGGCACAACCTACTGGCAAATAGCCGCTAAACACTGCGATAGTATGCAGAAAACAAGGTACTTCTTTCAAATAGCCTATAATGGAGCCAACTACAACGGATGGCAAATACAGCCCAATGCCACTACGGTACAAGGGGTGTTTGAAGACTGCCTAAGCAAGAAACTACACCAGCCAATACGCAGCTATGGTTGTGGCCGTACCGATACCGGCGTACATGCCCGTCAGTTCTTTGTACAGTTTGATACAGACCTGGCCCTGGACCATGGATTGGTCCGGGAAATGAATGCTTTTTTACCCCGCGACATAGCCTGCATACACTTATACCGGGTGGCCGCTCACCTAGACCACTACCGGCTACATGCACGCTTTGATGCCTATGAACGCCAGTATGAATACATACTGTCCAGGCGCAAGGATCCATTTGGCATAGGTACCAAAACCATATTCTATCAGCAAGAATTGGATTTGGAGGCCATGCAGGCCGCAGCCCAAATTCTACCCAAGTATGTGAATTACAAGGCTTTTTCAAAACTTGAATCGCCAGATAAGAGCTATGAGGTAAAACTAAACTGGGCCACTTGGGAAGTACGCGGTGATGATTGGGTGTTTCAAGTAAATGCCAATCGGTTTCTAAGGTCCATGGTGCGCAAGCTGGTGGGAACCATGGTATGGCTGGGCAGCGGCAGGATGGACTTGGCGCAGTTTGAAAGTGCCCTAGCATCAGCCGATCCCAGTAAAACCGGCATAGTGGCCCCCCCCGATGGCTTGTACCTGGTGCAGGTGAAGTACCCCGATAATGCACTTGAAAAATTGTGATTTTGGAAAACACGAACCCCATAACACAAACAAAACCAAAGGGAAAGCTAGATATGCGGCTCTTGGGCAAGATTCTAATGCTCATAGCCGAACGCAAGCTTATTTTTTTTCTGGCGCTGGGCGTGACCTTGATGGTGGCTTGGGTAACCCCACAGGTACCCAAGACCATCATGCGCATGATTGACGAGGCGGTGGTTACGGCAAACAAGGCCTTACTGGTATCGCTCACCCTGTGGTTGCTGGCTTATATGGTTATTCAAACCCTGGCTACCTACTACCAAACCTACCTTACCAACCTGCTAGGCCAGGATGCCGTGATGGCCTTGCGAATGAAGGTGTTTAAGCACATAATGCGCTATAAAACACAGGTATTTGACCGAACTCCCATAGGCACCTTGATCACACGCACCGTTTCTGACGTGGAGAAGGTGGCCGATATTTTCGCTCAGGGCCTAATTGCCATCATTGGCGATTTTTTACAGATGTTTTTTATACTGGCCATGCTTTTCGCCATCAACTGGAAATTGTCGCTGGTGGTGCTGGTTTCCTTTCCCTTCCTTCTGGTGAGCGGATGGGTTTTTAAAGAAGCGGTGAAGGATAGCTTTAGGGAAGTGCGCAACCAGATAGCCCGGCTCAACGCCTTTTTGCAAGAGCACATCACAGGCATGCAAATAGTGCAACTTTTTAATAGGCAGAGGGAAGAATATGAAAGGTTTAAACAAATAAGCAAGGAAGAACTCAAAGCCAATCTCAAGGCGGTACTGAGTTATTCCATTTTCTTCCCGGTAATAGAGATACTCCAAGCCATATCGCTGGCCGCCTTGGTATGGTATTGGGGCAAGCAGTCTGTATCGGGCATGGCTACTTTTGGAGAAATTACTGCGGTTATCTTATTGGTTGAAAGGCTATTTAGACCAATAAGGCAAATTGCCGACAAATTCAATACCCTACAAATGGGCATGGTTTCGTCTGAACGCATTTACCAACTGCTGGACGACCATCGTTTTTTGACCAACGACGGGCATATTACCTCAGGAGATGTGAAAGGAAATGTCAGGATGGAAAACGTACATTTTAGCTATGTGCCTGGTCAAGAGATACTAAAAGGAATAAACCTAGAAGTTAAAGAGGGCCAAATGCTGGCCATAGTGGGCCATACGGGCGCGGGCAAAACCACTATAATCAACCTTATCAACCGATTATATGACATACAGGAGGGGAGCATTTATCTTGATGGTGAGCCCATACAGTCATATGAACTTTCTTTCCTGAGAAAGAATGTGGCGGTGGTGCTGCAAGACGTGTTTTTGTTCTCTGACACCATAGCCAATAACATAAGCCTGTACAACCCTGAAATATGCCAAGACGACATAGAGCGCATATCAAAACAGGTTGGTTCACATGATTTTATCAATAGCTTGCCCAATGGGTATTGCTATGAAGTACAGGAGCGGGGAGCCAGCTTGTCCACGGGCCAGCGCCAACTAATTTCCTTTTTGCGGGCCCTGGCAGCCAATCCACGTGTGCTCATCCTAGATGAGGCCACCTCATCGGTGGACCAAGAAACCGAGGAAATGCTTCAACAAGCCACGGATTTCTTGCTCAAAGGGCGCACCAGTATAGTGATAGCCCATAGGCTGAGCACCATTCGCCGGGCTGACAAGATAGTAGTGATGGAAAAAGGCCAGATAGCCGAAACAGGTACCCATGCCCAATTGATGGCACAAGATGGGCTTTACCGAAAGCTGTATGAATTGCAATTTGCAGACTGAAAACCAAGCCAATAGGAAATTATGCGCATAGGGATACTCACATCGGGCGGTGATTCGCCGGGCATGAATGCCTGCATACGGGCGGTGGTGAAAACAGCATTGGCGCCAGGCACTTCGTGCTTCGGAATTAGGTCAGGGTTTCAAGGATTGATTCTCAATGATATACATCCGTTGGGAAGGGATGATGTGCGCTATATACTCCACCGGGGAGGCACCATGCTTTATTCCGCCCGGTGCCCCGATTTTATGTTGCCTGAAAAGCGGCAGCTGGCCTATCAAAACTTGGCCAAACATGGCATCACCGGTTTGGTGGTGATAGGCGGCGATGGCAGTTTTGCCGGTGCGCAGGCCATGGAAAAAGAAGCAGGGATAGGCGTGATAGGCATACCGGGCACCATAGACAATGATATAGTCGGCACAGAAATGTGCCTGGGCTTTGATACGGCATGCCAAACCGCCGTGGATGCCATTGACAAGATTAGGGATACGGCCACTTCACACCATAGATTGTTTCTGGTGGAGGTCATGGGGCGCCATTCACCGGCCATAGCCCTGCGCTGCGCCCTGGCCACCGGTGCACTGGGCGTGCTGGTGCCAGGCACCCACTATGATATGGCCCAGCTGTTTGCGGCCCTGTCGGCAGCCAAAGCACGGAAGAAGCTTTCAAACATAGTGGTAGTGGCTGAGGGAGAAGAAACTGGGGGCGCGGCCTTGCTGGCCCACCATATTGGCCGCCATTTTCCAGAGTATGAACTAAGGGTTGCGGTACTTGGACATATACAGCGGGGCGGCAGCCCCTCTGTTACCGACCGGGAACTGGGCGCCAGGATGGGCGCATTGGCCGCCGAAGCCCTGATGGACGGCAAGTCGGGGCACATGACCGCCTACGTGCGCGGCCAGGTATGCTTGGTGCCCCTGGACACTGCACACACATCAAAACCAGCACCTAACCAAGACTGGATTGACCTGATAGCCAAGCTGGGAGCGTGACTGGCGACCATTGGTGAGATATACCTAATGGGAAGATTTGTAATGAAGGTTTCACGGAACGCCTTTTAGCAATTGTCAGTAATTTTTATCGCTACAATGGCTATTTCTTCCCTGAGATTATCACATACTTGCGCCTATGCGCCAGTAGCCAGGTGTTCAGGTTTACCTGTACAAACGTGATGGCCAAGAACATGAGCTTTTTCACAGGGTTTTGGGTAAGCATTTCCCTGGTCCATTTGCCATAGCCAGCATAGCCTTTTCGAATTTGGGGGGTCACGTCGTCAAGGGTCACCTGCCGGTAACCAGCCGCTTTCAGGCCGCGCCGGTAGTCCTCCTCCGTCCAGTGGTGAAACTTCATCTTTCCTTTCCAGCGTCCCAGCAAAGGCCTTCTCTTGTATGAGAGCGTAAGTATATCGGCTATCACAAAGACTCCGTTGGGCTTAAGCACCCGGTGTAGCTGCTCCAGGAATGCGTCTTTGTGGGGGTAGTGAAAGGCACTCTCTATGCACACCGCCACATCCACACTTTCGGCAGGTATGCTGCGCATCTCTTCCGCATTTTCATTTCTCAGTTCTATGTTCCTGTCCCCCTTTAGCCCCTCGGCAATCCTTATATTGCTGTCGTTTATGTCAATGGACAAAATCTGGGCAGGCCTAAAATGGTCATAGAGATACACGCTCAGTGTGCCGTTGCCAGCGCCTATATCAAGCAGGTTTAGGCCTTCCACTGGGCCTATTTTGCCCATGCAGTAGTCTATCAAGTTTTTCTGGCGCTTTTCCAAGGGCTCGTCAGGCGCCATATACAGCGGATAGTGGAGCATAAGGTACTTGTCAAAGTACTTTTTGTAGGCGTCGTTGATGGTCTTATAATAGCTGCCAAAGGATTTTCCCAAGGTAGTAAGACCGTATTGTTCAGGGCTTTTACTCATGCTTATGTAGGTCTGCTTTGATGTATGCGCTGGCAGCAAAAGTGCTTGGCACCAGGCGCGGTCTTGACAAATGTAGGTGCGGAACCGTGGGGGTTGAAATACGAACCATTCATATGGGCCAAACCGCCTCAATCCCCCTCCCTTCCTTATCCAGCCTATAGGGTTTGAATACCATTTTGGGCAATGTGTGGCGTATTGTTCACGGCTATATAACCCCATTGCCCAATCTTTGTCCCATGCGCACCTTTTGTTTTATCCTACTTGCCGGCTTCATGGGCAGGGGCATAGTCCAGGCCCAGGACACCGTGGGCGTTATGTTTTACAACCTGTTACAGTTTCCGGCAGAAAAGCCCGACCGCATATCCCATCTCAAAACCATTTTGACCGAAGAAAAGCCTGATGTGCTCATGGTATGTGAGTTGAGCTCCAATACCGGTTCGGTTACCATACTTACCCAGGCACTGGCCTGGAAAGGTGCCTCATATCAACGGGCCAGTTTCATGGACAACGGGTCGTTAAACAACATGCTGTATTACAATACTAAAATGTATAGCTTGATAGGGGAAGACACCATAAATACTAGCCCACGTTTTGCCACTGTGTATAGATTGCTTCACCGCAAGGCCTTTGAAGCCACCGGCGATAGCTTGGTGCATACATTTATAGCCGTACACCTTAAGGCAGGAAACGAGTATGCGGCTGAAAGGGGCCAGGCAGCCAAGAAAATAAGGCGGTACCTAAACCAAAAAACCAGTGGTGAGAACGTGTTTCTGGCGGGTGATTTCAATGTGTATAGTGCTGCAGAACCGGCCATAGTCACCCTCACGGGCACAGGCAAACACACTTTTGAAGACCCCATTGGTGAATTGGGCGAATGGAGCAACAATGACTATTACGCCCCCATCCACACCCAGAGTACCCGCACCATGGCCTTTGGCGGAGGCAGCACCGGTGGGCTCGATGATCGCTTTGATTTTATCCTTGCTACCGCCGACATACTTACAGGAACACATGGCAGCACCTATGTATTAGGCAGCTACAAAGCCATAGGCAATGACGGCAACCACTTTAACCAAGCCATTAATTTTAAGGAGAATACAGCCGTGACCAAGGAAATGGCCAATGCCCTGCATGAAATGTCAGACCACCTGCCGGTGAAGCTGCGCATAGCCAATGATTATACCAGCGGAATGGCCCAGCACAGCCCGGCCAAAGGGATGCTGAATTGGCAGGGCCAAGTGATAAGCGGTTGGGATTTTGAAGGCTTAGAAAATGTGGAAGTATTTGATTGCTATGGACATCTATTGTTCACACAATCCTTTGGGCGTGGACAGGAAATATTTTCATGTGCCCTCCCCCCTACTCCCCATGTGTTGCTCCTGGTGCGGGTACAAACGGCCAATGGGCTGCATACCTATAGGTTAGCCAGGCAATAACAGCGCATGAAATAGCCCAATACGTTTGTGGGCCCAATGAAAAAAGTGTTTCAACATGCTTTTTTAGATTAATCTAAATTTATTTTTGCCACCACATTAATCATTATGTTGTGAGTACTCGGAAAATCAGCCTAGGCCTGTCTATTTGCGCTATCCCATTTGCTTTGCTCTGTCTTGGCCTAACCACTAAGGTTTATGGCCAATTGTCTGGCCCCATACAGACTGACCGCCCAGACCAAACCGAAAGCCCCTATCTGGTTCCCCCGGGACACCTACAGTTTGAAATGGGGTGCAACTATGCCCACGAATCCCATAGTACAGCCAGCCTGCAAATGCCCACCTCCCTTTGGAAATATGGCATCAATGATCGGGTAGAGTGTAGGGCCATAGCCGAAATCAATGCCCTGATAGGCACGTCTGGCAGTCAAACAGGCCTATTGCCCATGCAGTTAGGCTTTAAGGCAACGCTTTGGAATGCCAAGGCTTGGCTGCCGGAAGCGGCGTTTATAGCCCATGTGGCCTTGCCCCAATGGGCAAGCCGCGACCTTACCAGCCCATTCATCGCGCCCAATTTCAGGTTCACCTTTCAGCATGTCATAAGCCAACGCCTATCAATTGGCTACAACTTGGGCGCACAGTGGGATGGGGAATCGCCGGAGCCCACATGTATTTATACCCTGGCCACTGGGTATGCCATTTCCCAAAAGTGGTCTTGTTACGCCGAAATCTATGGTTTTGTGCCTCAATACACAGGCTCCACCCATCGCGCTGACGGTGGCGTGGCATTCCAGCCTTCACCGCACAGGCAATTTGACCTCTCGGGTGGAATGGCACTGATACCCACGCTTCCATTTTACTTTTTTTCCCTGGGTTATTCCCACCGTTTTGCGCTGTAGTGCCCCTACACCCTACTGGCAAACAGGTGTTTCTACACAGATCAATTTCCCCCGATGGTATGGGCCACTGTAGCCCAATAAGGTCTAGACTATTGCACCAAGGTCTGTGAGAAGCCTGCTCACCAGGTCGGTTTCATACCCCTTTTGCAGCGCAAAGGCATACATCCTGCGCCTTTGTTCATTTAGTGGCAACCTAGCAAGGGTGCTTTGTTTGCGCTGCAATAATTGCAGTATCCTGGACTCGTACTCCAGCATATTGAGCCCATTCAGTCCCTTTTCTATTATCGCCGGCTCTACATTCTTGGTGCGCAGCGCGTTTGCAATCTTTATCTTTCCCCAACCCAATTGGTTAAACTTGCCTTTCACATATGCCTGTACAAACCGCTCCTGATTAATGAATCCTTCTTCCTCCAGGAGCTTACAAACCGACCCTACTTGTTTGGTGCTTAGCCCCCAACCATACAGTTTTGATTCTAGGTCAAACCGGCAGCGCTCTTGGTAGGCGCAGAATCGGCGTGCCTTTTCGGCAAACTCAGGTAGCTGGTCTTGCCTTATACGTACTGACATAATTTTGAATAATCGAAAAAGAAGCCTTTGGATTACAATATCCTTGAGATAGCGAAAATAGTACAGGGGGCCCTGACCAGTGCGCAAACGGGACGAATTACCGAAATAGCCTTTGACACCCGGCTTCCGGCCCTATGGGGCCAGGCCTTGTTTGTTGCCCTTGAGGGCCAGCAAGCCAACGGTCATGCTTATATAGAGAAAGCCAGGTCTTTGGGTTGTCATGCATTTTTAGTGGCCAATACCTATCAATTCAAGGATCAAGACGGATGTATAGCTGTGGAAAATCCTCTTGCCGCCCTGCAAAGCCTGGCCGCACACCACAGGAACCTATTTAAGGGCTTGGTGGTGGGCATAACCGGGAGTTTGGGTAAGACCACCGTAAAGGAGTGGCTGTACCAACTCATTGGGAATGACCTAAAAGTATCCATTAGCCCAAAGAGTTACAACTCTCAATTGGGGGTAGCCATAAGCCTGTTATCCATATCCTTGGGCGACGATTTGGCCATAATAGAGGCCGGCATTTCAGAACCAGGTGAAATGGTGAAGCTGGAACAAATGGTGAAACCAGATATTGGGCTGCTCACCAACCTGGGCGAGGCGCACCAGGCCAATTTTGAAAGCTATGAACACAAACTGCGGGAGAAGGGCATTCTTTTTACCCATTGCCCTAAAGTGGTATGCTCATCTGAGCCATTAGAGATCACAGAGAGCCTAAGAAAATTACTCCCAAATGCCCGTTTGGTGGATTGGGGTTACGATGCCCTGGCCAGCATTCCCATAATTCCCCAGGGCAATGACAGGTACTCGCTTGTTTATCAAGCTGTATCCTATGTATTTTCCTTGCCCCGCAAGCTACATTTTCAGGCAGAAAACCTTTTCCACTGCCTAGCTATGGGATTGGTACTTGGAATAAGGCCGGGACGACTCCTAGAGCGCCTGAACTCACTGAGCGCACTGCCCATGCGCATGGAAATAAAGCAAGGAAAAAACGGTATGATCCTGCTCAACGACAGCTACTCCGCCGAATTCCTTTCGCTTCACTTGGCGCTCCAGCACCTTTCGCGCTCTGCCGGCAACCAGGCCAGGGCACTCATTGTGTCCCAGTTTCACGACCAACAAGTGTCGCCCGGTGAGTTCATGGAAAAAATGCGCTCCCTGGTGGATACCCACCACTTGGTGCGCCTGGTGGTGATAGGCCCTGACATTGAGCCGCTTGGGAAAGGTTTTGGTTCCTGCCACCTCGCTTTTTATCCATCAGTAGATCGGTTTTTACTGGAATACCCGCATAATTCATTGGCCCACATGGCCGTACTTATTAAAGGGGCCCGCCGGTACGGGCTAGAGCGCGTAGTGGCCTACTACCAAGACAAAACTGGGCGTACCTGTCTTGAAATCAATCTTAGCGCCCTTCGCCACAACTATCTATGGTTTCATCAACACCTTGGCAGAGAGACCAAGATTATGGTGATGCTCAAGGCCTTGGGATACGGTGCCGGCAGTTTTGAACTGGCCCGAATGCTGCAATCGGTACAGGCGCACTACCTGGCCGTAGCCTATATTGATGAAGGCATCCTGCTTAGAAAACACGGCATCCACACCCCCATCATGGTGCTGGGGCCAGAACCTGAGGGAATTCACCTATTGTTGGAACATGTACTAGAACCGGAAGTGTATAGCCTATCATCCCTTAAAATCCTTATGGACTATGTAAGAGAGCGGAATATGGACCAGATACTTCCCATACACCTGAACATAGAAACCGGCATGCACCGCACCGGCTTTGCCATTCAAGAAGTAGCGTTGGCCATCAAGTTGGTCAACCAAGAACCCAAAATAAAGGTAGCCAGTATATTTACCCATCTAGCGGCCAGCGACGACCCCAGCTCGGATGTGTTTACCGATCAGCAATTGGTTGTTTTTGAAACAGCGGTAGGTATTTGCAAGGCCCACCTGCACTATCCCTTTCTCACCCATGTAGCCAACACTGCGGCAGCAGGGCGTTGGCCGTCACGCCCCTACCAAATGGTGCGTTTGGGCATAGGATTTTATGGGGTCGATCCATCGGCGCAATTCAGCCACCAACTGCAATTGGCCTTTAGATGGGTTACCCAGATAAACCAAGTACATCAAGTACCAAGTGGGGAAACCGTGGGCTATGGCAGGGCATGGCAGGCACCTGATGAGCGCACCATTGCCACGGTCCCGGTGGGATACGCCGATGGGCTGCGCAGGTCACTGGGCCAGGGACGCGCCTGCTTGTACCACCGGGGTAATCCAGCCCCCATTGTCGGCAAAATATGCATGGACATGACCATGATAGATGTTACCGGCTTGGATGCCAGAGAAGGGGATGAAGTGGTGATCTTTGAAACACTTCCCCAACTGGATGCGCTGTGCCGGGCACTTGACACCATTCCCTACGAAATATTTACCGGCATAAGCGGAAGGGTCCGCCGAATCTATCTGGAGGAATAAACCCACAGTCAAGCATTACAGGGCCATGCATATTTGCAAGGAACGACTTTTGCCCTATGCTTTCAACACCCATATCAAACATATACCCTTGTTATCCAAATGGTTTGGATAAGTTCTTGTATTTGGTGCCTACCCCTATAGGCAACCTGGGCGACATAAGCCTACGCGCCCTGGAGGTGCTGGGCCGGGTGGATGCCATTCTAGCCGAAGATACCCGCCATACCCGCAGGCTGCTTGATTATTACGGCATAGGCACGCCCATGCGCGCCTTCCACATGCACAACGAACACCAAGTGGGCAAAGAGATAATAGACAAACTGTCTGATGGACAACGCTATGCCCTAGTGAGCGATGCCGGCACCCCTGGCATTTCAGATCCGGGCTTTATGTTGGCCCGTCAATGCGCCCAGGCAGGTATAGGCTATGAAGTGCTTCCTGGTGCCACTGCGTTTGTACCGGCCCTAATCAAATCAGGATTGCCCATTCACCATTTTGTATTTGAAGGTTTCTTGCCGGCAAAAAAAGGGCGAAATACGGCACTTGAAAGATTGTCAGTAGAGTACCGCACCATGATATTCTATGAATCGCCCTACCGCTTGCTGCGCACCTTGGAGCAAATGCACCTACACTGGGGCGACCGTCCGGCATCGGTGAGCCGGGAGTTGACCAAAATATATGAGGAAACCCTGAATGCCAACCTCTCCCAACTCATTGAGCATTTTAACAAAACAAGCCCCCGTGGGGAATGCGTGGTGGTGGTGGGCGGCAGGGCATAGCGTTAATGCACTGTTAAGCCCCTCTGGCTCAGCAACGCAATATGTAAGTGAATGTATTTTTGGGCCATAATAAACCCAACCATGAGAAGATCCGCATTGACCCTGGGCATATTGACCAGTTTAACATTGGCCATGGCAGCCTATGTAGCCCTTGGGCCTCAAATCACATTTACCAAAACCACCCATGATTTTGGCAAGATTCCGCAGGGCAAACCTGTATCGTATGAATTTGAATTTACCAATACCGGCGATGCCCCCTTGGTGCTCACCAGCGTGAAGGCATCATGCGGATGTACCACCCCATTTTACCCCACGGAACCCGTGCAACCCGGCCAAACCAATAAGATTAAGGCCGTATATAACGCCGCTAGCCCTGGCACTTTTCATAAATCGGTAACCGTGACCACCAATATCAAAGAAGCGACAGGGGAAGAAAAGAAGGTTATCCTGTTTATAAAAGGCGACGTGGCAGCAGATGCATTCAACAATGGGGGCGAAAAACCAGGATCTCCGGTCCGGATCACGAAATAACCAAAAACCATGATTAAAACATTGTCTATCTTAGCGGTAAGCATGGTGCTCTATGCCTTTGCCGCGCCAGCACCATCCATTCGGTTTGATAAAACGCTCCACGATTTTGGCACTATACCGCAGGGCGACCCGGTGCAATGTGAATTTATTTTTACCAATGACGGGGATGCCCCGCTCATATTGACAGACGTGAAAGCTTCATGCGGATGCACTACCCCTAAATGGCCACAGCAGCCCATAATGCCTGGACAAAAAGGCACCATTACGGCCGAGTATAATGCTGCCTCCGATGGGGCATTTAGCAAGTCCATTTCCGTTTATACCAATGTCTCATCAACTACTTATACCCTTACGCTCAAAGGTGTGGTGGAAAAAACATCACGGGTGTTGATTGAGGAGGAGGGCACGGAAATAAAAATTAACAAATAGGCCTTCCTTGGCCAATTGACAGGCTATGGGTTTTCCTGGTTGAGCGTGGCGCTATTGTTAAAGCCGGCATGTTCAGCCACATGCACATAGCCCAGTTGGTTGGTGCGCATAAAGGTATTTCCCAGGGTATATGGTGCCGTGTTGATGTGGTGATGGCCATAGATCCAGGCAAAAGGTTCCCAGTCCATAATTAAATCGGCCAGTTCCACCGCAAACGCTTCATTGATAATACTGTTGCGGTATTTTTCGGGGTAGTGCATCAAGGTAGGCACGTGATGGCTTATCACCACGGTAGCAAGCGGATGCGGGGCTGACAGCCGGGAATGCAGGAACTTGATGGCTTCTTGATGTGCCGCATTGACCACCTCTGCCGATAGCCGGTGCCTAAAGTAGCGTATATGGGTATAATCGGCCACTTGCCGCTCTATATGCCACTGGTAGCCAGGGCTAATTGGCGACCAAAGGGTAGTAAACAATAGACGGGCGCCAGGCACTTCCACTTCGGCATTATTCAGCAGGTACACATTGCTCCGCACCTTCTCAAAAAAATGGCCTTGCCTCAGGCTAAAGTCACTGTGGTAATATTCGTGGTTCCCTGGGATCCAATACACCTCCTTGAAATGGTCAGATAGATAAGAAAAGAAATTCCGGTGTTTTTCCATTTCTGCAAATGGCACTATATCACCGGCCAAAATGAGCGTTTCGGCTACAGGCAGTATGGGTTTCTCCCTAATGTAAGCCGCATTTTTTGGAAACTCCAGGTGTAGATCGCTGGCATACTGTAGATTAAATGACTTGGCCATTTAGGATGCTGATTTTTTGCCCACCATGAGCAAACCAAAGGCACCGCCCACCGCCCCACCCAAAATGTGGGCAAACTGAGAAACGTTGTCAGCGGCAAAACTGCCCAAGACCTCCTTGCCAAGAAAAAGGGCGGCCACCAAAACCAAGGTAAGGGGTATTTCGCCCTGGCGGATGTTGGTGATGGAAGCAAGCACGATGAAAAGATAGACCACACCGCTGGCACCGAGCAGGGCGGTGGTAAAAAAAAGTACGTTGAGCAGGCCCGTGATAAGGGCAGTAGCCACCATGAGCCAAAGCAAGAGCTTTGAACCGTATTTCTCCTCCAGTATGGGGCCCAAGAGCAGGATAAAGGTGAAATTGGCAAGGAGGTGTTCCCAGTTGGCATGGCCCAGCACATGGCCCCATATCCTCACATAATCAAGCGGATTGAGAAAAGAAAAATCTGGATAAACCACAAAAAATGCAGAGGTCAGGGCGCCTGCCAAAATGGTATCTAACAGATGAATGGTGGCAGCAGCAAGGCCAAAGGAGAGGGTAACCGGTGCGTTATAGCTTATGCGCATGAGGGTGGCGGCTTATTCTTCCATTTTCACGTCGCCATTCTTTATCATGCGGTAAATAGTTGATTTACCCATATCCAGCTTTTCGGCCACATGCACCACATTGTTGTCATACTTATGCAGGAAATGCTCAATGATGCGGTTGGTATAGTCGCGCAGGGTGAGTTCTTCCATGAGAAAATCGGTGGACTTGCCGGTATTGTGAAAAGAAACATCACCGGCCTCTATCCTATTGTCGCTGCACATAACGGCAGCGAGTTCTACCACGGCCTTTAGTTCGCGCACGTTGCCGGGCCAGGGGTACTCCAGCAGCTTTGCTTGGGCACCTTGCTCTAATGTGGCCTTTTCCATGCCGTTGTCTTTACAGAACTCATCCACAAAATGTTTGGCCAGAATTAGGATGTCGTTTGATCGGTCCCTAAGGGGAGGCAAGTGTACGGGCAAACCCAAAAGGCGGTAGTATAGGTCTTCCCTAAACTTTCCTTTTTCCACTTCTCCTTTGAGGTCGCGGTGGGTAGCGCAGATAATGCGGGCATTGAGTTTTACCACGGCGTTGCCCCCAACCCTCACCAATTCTCGTTCCTGCAACACACGGAGAATCTTGGCCTGCATGTTGGTGTCCATTTCGCCTATCTCGTCCAGGAAAATGGTGCCGCCATTGGCTTCTTCAAACTTGCCAATTCGCCGGGTATTGGCCCCCGTAAAAGCCCCCTTTTCATGTCCAAACAGTTCGCTTTCAATTAACTCAGACGGTATTGCCGCTACGTTTACCGCAATGAATGGCCCCTTGCCCCGTTTTGAATTGTAGTGTATAGCCTTGGCTACCATCTCCTTACCTGTTCCTGTTTCGCCATACACCGATACGGTAATATCAGTGGCCACGGCCTTTTCCATGAGCTTAAACACTTTTTCCATAGGCCCACTCTTGCCTATGATCACGTTTTGAAACTCATATTTCTTGCCCAATTCCTCCTTTAGCCTGCTCACCTCATTTGACAGTTCCTTGTTCTGTAGAATGTGGTGAATGGTATTGATGAGTTTGTCCTTTGTTTCCTCATCCTTGGTAATATAGTCGTAGGCACCTTGGCGGAGCAGCCCTACGGCAGTTTTCACGTCGGTTTGACCAGAAAGGATGAGCACTTTGATGGATGGGTCCGTATTGACAATTCGCTTGAGCACATCGGCGCCCGTAGAGTCGGGCAGGGAGTAATCAAGGGTTACTATATCAGGCCTTAGGTGGAGCTTATCCATGCAAGACCGACCGTTTTCAAATGTAACCACTTCAAAATCAGGATTCAATTGAAGTACATACTCAATCATCCTGCGGTAGGAAGGATCATCCTCCACCACAAAGATCCTTACATTGTTCTTACTCATGCTCAGCGAACGTTAAGCCTAGACAGGCCGCACAAAAATAGAATAATATCCCACATAGGGAATGCTTGCCACAAAAAAAACCAGGTTATCTTTTCAACCCAAATGGATGGCGCCATTGAATTCCCTTTGGGCTAATTGGCCAGCTTGGACTTCCACATGGCAATAAATGCCTCCCGGGCATGTTTTAACTCATCGATATTCCGATCGTTGGCCGGCGTTAGGGGGGCTTGGCCAGGCATTTCTTCTATATGTAGGGTTTGGGTAGGGAAGGCAAAACGGACACCCAGCGCGCGGGCCAGGTTGAGTATTCCCATGAGTATTTCGTGCCGGGCCTTTAGTTCGTCGGTCCAGTTAGCCGAAACGAAGAAAATGTAGAATAGCACGTCAATGGATGCCGGCCCCAAATCGTTTAGGTGTACCTCATAGTAGTCCTTGCGCGTGTGCGGGTGTGACAAAACCAATTGGCGCAAGCCATCTACAAACAACTCAATGCGTTCGGTGGGCGTGTCGTAGGTAATGCTCAGGTTGGTCTTAAACCGCCTATATACCCGCAGCCCATAGTTGTCCACGTGGGTATCGGCCAGTTTTCCGTTGGGTATGGCAACCACCGAATGGTAAAAGGTGCGCAGGCGGGTAGAGCGTAGGCCCACCTCTTCCACGGTGCCGTCCACCCCATTGTAATTTATCCAGTCACCTATCTGAAAGGGGCGATCGAGAAATATGACCGCGCTGCCAAAAAGGTTTTTCACCGTGTCTTGGGCTGCCAGTGCCAGGGCTATGCCACCAAAGGAAATGCCTAGCACATAGGGCCTCACATCTACCCCCATGCCCCAAAGGATATATCCCGCCCCAACCAGTATTACCACCAGCCTGGCCACCTTGGAAACCAGTGGCACCAATTGGTCATCAAGCGTTCCCTCGGTACGCTTGGCCCTCTGCTTAAAAAACTCCGCCATTACAGCCACCAGGTTGTAAAACACCACCGTGGCAAACAAGGGCGCCAATGACTTCAGCACGAGCAATACCCATTTTGACATGCCTATGGGGAGCATGAGCGCGGGTACCACCAGGATGATAAATTGGGTAATGATGAGCCAGCTCAGGGGCTTGGCCACGGTGCGCAGCACGTTGCTGGCTACGTAGGTCTTTTCTATCCTCTTGAGTATAATAATAATAACACGGCGCAACAGTGCCAATAGCAATCGGTGGATGAGGAGAGAAGCCAGGACAATAAAAAGCAGGCCCAGGTACTGACCCGTATGGAGTCCCCAAAAATCCATGCGCCAGGCGGCCGGCACCAAGTTCATGGCACCGTGCAGGCCCCAGGGATACACCTTTTCATGTAGAGAGGGTATAAGCACAAGGCACTCTGGGGCATATACCCATTCATGGCCTACTTTGACCAGGAACACCTGGGGCAATCCTGCATGAGGCACCACCTTATGCTGCCTTGTGGCTGAATCAGTAAAATCGACCCTGTCGGGCACTTGATCTAGGTCAATGTAGAGCCCCATACCATCATACACCTGCTTGAGCTGAATGGCAAGCCTTTCGGCCTTTGGCAAGGCAATGGGCACCTTACCCATCGATTTAGCGGCCAACTGGGGCAGGTACTGTTCTTTCTGCAAATACCACAAATGGTTGTACACCGATTTGCGGGGCGTGCTAAGGTCAGCCGTTTGCGCCAGGAGGGGCGGCATGGCTAGGCCAAATAACAAAAAGGATATGAGTGCCTTTAGCATCAAACCAAGGCTATATCAAACGACACCAATTCCACAAAAGCCCTAATCCTAAGGTCAAGTTCCTGGCGGGCTATATGGGCCAGGCGCTCTGTACCAAAGCGCTCCACGCAAAAGGAGGCCATGGCCGAACCGTAAATGACGGCGCGCTTCAGGTTGTTAAATCCTATGTCGCGGGTACTGGCCAGGTACCCCATGAAACCACCGGCAAAGCTGTCGCCGGCGCCAGTGGGGTCAAACACGTCTTCCAGTGGCAGTGCCGGGGCAAAAAACACTTCATTTCCATGGAAGAGCAGGGCACCGTGCTCCCCTTTTTTGATTACCAGATAGCGCAGCCCTTGGGCCAGTATGGTCCTGGCTGCCTTTACCAGGGAGTGCTGCCGGGTAAACTGCCGCGCTTCTTCATCGTTGATCATGAGCACATCCACTTTGGCTATCACCTCATTAAGCTCCTCCATGGCGGTGTCCATCCAGAAATTCATGGTGTCCAGTGCCACCAACCTGGGCCTTACGGGTATTTGGCGAATCACCTTCATCTGCACGGCGGGGGCAAGGTTGCCAAGCATAAGGAAATCTGGCCTTTGGTAGCTGGCCGGAAGCCGTGGGTCAAAATCGGCCAGCACATTGAGTTCGGTAACCAGGGTGTCGCGGGTGTTAAGGTCGTTGTGGTACCGGCCTTTCCAAAAAAAACTCTTCTGGCCCTGTATTACTTGTAGCCCTTGGGTGTCCACCCCCTTTGAATTGAGCAGTTCGATAAAGGTGGTTGGAAAGTCATCGCCCACCACCGAAACAAGTTGCACTTCTTGAGTAAAATAACTGGCCGCCAATGAAATATATGAGCCAGCGCCACCCACTATACGTTCGGTATGGCCAAATGGGGTTTCAATGGCATCAAAAGCTACGGAGCCTACACAAAGCAAGGACATGGTCAATAATTATCAGATATGAAGGGGCAAAGATGCGCCTGACCCAATGGATGGACGGGTGGGCAGAGAAAAAGTGTGCGCAGGTATAACCCAATACCGGAAAAGGTGTATTTTTGCGCCCTCGTTTCCAAAAACGTTACCATTCCTCGGTAGCTCAGCGGTAGAGCAGTGGACTGTTAATCCATTGGTCATAGGTTCAAATCCTATCCGGGGAGCCAATTCCAAAGCCCTTACCATTCTATTGGTTGGGGCTTTTTGCATTTATGGGCCGCTTGTTTGACCACGGATGGCGGGCAGGCCGGGCCCACTTGATCCACCACACCATAAACACCCTTGTGCTTGGCCCGTGTTTGCCGGTTACATACCCATTCACTGGGCTGGCACCACCAGGTTGGTTGCCCTGTGCCATGCAAAAAAAAACCCTGTAAGCAATTAACTTACAGGGTTTTTATCTTGGCGGTCTGGACGGGACTCGAACCCGCGACCTCCTGCGTGACAGGCAGGCATTCTAACCAACTGAACTACCAAACCGTACCTTTCTAAAAAGGAGGCGCAAATATAGCGGGATTCCCATACCCTGGCCAAGAATTGCGCAGTTTTTTTTGGTCACCTTTGCCGAATATCCTAATCCTGCCATGCAAATACCGTATATAATCTTCTCCGGGTCACGCTACAAACCCATTTGGGACCTGCAGGAGCAAGTGCTGGCCCACAACCTGGCCCTGAAAAAACAAATGCCAGACCAGCAGCCCCCTACCGTACAGGCTTTCCTGCTCGGCGAACACTGTCCAGTTTTTACCCTTGGCAAGTCAGGCAATATAGCCAACCTACTTCTTAACCATGATGATTTAATGGCTAAAGGGATAGATTACTGGCATATAAACCGGGGTGGCGACATAACCTACCACGGCCCTGGCCAAATTACTGGCTACCCCATATTGGACCTGGAGCGGCATAAACCCAGTGCCGCTTGGTTTATAGAAAATATGGAAGATGCCATCATGGACACCCTAAGGTATTTTGGCATAGATAGCCAGCGCATAAACGGGCTAACGGGCGTATGGATAAAGGGCAATAACCAAGAAGAAGACAAGAAGATATGCGCCATTGGCGTAAAACTGTCGCGCTGGGTGTCCATACACGGATTTGCCCTAAACGTTTCAACCGACTTAAGTTATTACCGCTATATAGTACCTTGTGGCATCAATGATAAAGGGATTACCTCTATGTCGGCAGAATTGGGTAAGACACTTAGCCCCCAAGAAGTGTATCCTGTGCTTATCGAATCATT
Organism: Bacteroidota bacterium; assembly: GCA_016192035.1. Lineage (GTDB taxonomy): Bacteria > Bacteroidota > Bacteroidia > CAILMK01 > JACPUW01 > JACPUW01. The sequence goes on along the minus strand of JACPUW010000044.1, from coordinate 25,109 downwards.
TGCCAATCGTTTTTCGGTTGGGTTCTATGCCAGTGCCTTACCCGAGCTCATACACAGCCTAAGCATGTAGCACCATGGAAAACCACAAATTGGAACACATTCTTTTTCTGGATATTGAAACGGTACCTCAACAGGCCGACCCCTCCCTGCTTGACCCTGAATGGAACATACTATGGGCCAAAAAAGCGGAACTTCTATCCAAACATAGAAATGGGGATGAACCTGATGTTCTTTATCAGCGGGCGGGTATATATGCCGAATTTGGCAAGGTCATCTGCGTTTCGGTGGGCTACTTCACCAAATCCCCTGCCCAAAGGCAATTCCGGGTCACCTCATTCTTTAGCGATTCGGAAGTCGATGTGCTCAAACCCTTTGCCGACCTTCTGAATGCCCATTTTGGCAAGCGGTACCGCTATCTCTGCGCCCACAATGGCCAAGAGTTTGATTTTCCCTACCTGTGCCGCCGTTTCCTCATTAATCAAATCCCACTGCCCAAGGGCCTTGAAATCATGGGGGCCAAACCCTGGGACAATACCCATCTCCTGGACACCATGCGCATGTGGTCTTTTGGTGATTTCAAGCATTTTACCTCCCTTCAAACCTTGACCAAAGCTTTTGGTATCCCATCACCCAAAGACGACATAAGCGGTGCTGATGTATATGCGGTGTATCACCAGCACCACGACCTGCCCCGTATTGCCACTTACTGCCAAAAAGATGTGGTGGGCCTGGCACATCTGTACTGTCGGCTCACATCTAGGGAATTTGTTGATAATGAGCACATACAAATGCCAAAATAAGTGAAACGACTGGTAGTGCTCTCCGGGGCCGGTATTAGCGCCGAAAGCGGAATTTCTACTTTTCGCGATGCGGGAGGGCTCTGGGAGGGGCATGAGGTGACCCAAGTGGCCAGCCCGGAAGGATGGCGTGCCAATCCTGGATTGGTGCTCGACTTCTACAACCAACGCCGGAAAAACGTGCGGGAGGCCCAGCCAAATAAAGCCCATACTTTTCTGGCCCAACTAGAGTCCAGGTTTGATGTGCGCATAGTTACCCAAAACGTGGACGACCTGCACGAAAGGGCTGGTTCCTCCAAGGTGCTGCACCTACACGGCGAAATCACAAAGGCCAGCAGCACCCTTGACCCTTCGTATGTAGTTCATCTCCAAGAAAAAGACATACACTTGGGCGACAGGTGCCCCATGGGTGGCCAGTTAAGGCCCTATATCGTTTGGTTTGGCGAATCGGTGCCAGCCTATCCTATGGCCCTTGAACTGGTGCGCAGTGCCCATATACTCCTCATTATAGGCACCTCGCTCCAGGTATATCCCGCTGCTGGGCTTATGCACCATGCACCACTTAACTGCCACAAAATACTTGTTGACCCCAAATCACATGAAATGGGACTGCACCGAGGAATACGCGCCATTGGCAAAACGGCTGTTCAAGCCGTGATTGACCTGGAAGCCATATTGTACAGCTTGGCGTAGTGGGCCATGCCCATCATTGCCTTACCAGAATGTGACAAGAGAATACCTATTTTCGTGCGCTCATTTTTTTACGCGTAAAAACGTCATATCGATGGCAAAAAAGGCCTTTTCAAAAGCTGATTACCTGTATTGGTTCGAGCTCATGCTGCTTATGCGGCGCTTTGAAGAGCGGGCCGGCCAACTGTATGGGACCAAGATTAGGGGGTTTTGCCACCTATATATAGGTCAAGAAGCCGTAGTGGCCGGGATGATGAGCGCCATGGGCCCCAATGACAAGGTAATCACCGCCTACCGCGATCACGGACATGCCCTGGGCATGGGTATTTCGCCCGGCGCGGTCATGGCCGAACTGTATGGCAAGATTACCGGATGCACCAAAGGAAAGGGCGGCTCCATGCACTTGTTTGACAAGGAAAAAAGGTTTTTGGGTGGACACGGGATAGTAGGGGCGCAAATACCCCTCGGCGCCGGTATCGCCTTTGCCGAAAAATACCAGGGCACTGACAATGTATGCCTGTGTTTCATGGGCGATGGGGCGGTAAGGCAGGGCGCCCTGCATGAAACCTTTAACATAGCCATGACCTGGAAGCTGCCAGTGGTGTTTATCATAGAAAATAACATGTACGCCATGGGCACTTCGGTAGCGCGCACGTCAAACGTGACCGACCTGCACCGGCTGGGCCAGGCCTATGATATGCCAAACCAGGCAGTGGACGGCATGAAGGTGGAAAGTGTGCACCAGGCCATAGCCGATGCCTGCAACCGCGCCCGCACCGAACAAATACCCACCCTGCTGGAAATTAAGACCTATAGGTATAAAGGCCACTCCATGAGCGACCCAGCCAAATACCGTACCCGCGAAGAGGTGGAAGAATACCGCCGTATTGACCCAATAGAACAGGTAAGGGCAACAATTCTCGATAAGGGTTATGCTAACCAGGCAACACTTGATGATATAGAAACCAAGGTGCTGGCACAGGTAGATGAGTCAGTACAATTTGCCGAAGATTCACCCTATCCGCCCGATAGTGAATTGTACACCGATGTGTATATGCAAGCCGACTACCCATACCTTCAAGATTAACAACACCGTACATAACACAATTGACCCCGATACATGGCCAAGCAGACTGAAAAAGAAGAGTTGGTACGCCCAGCTAACCCCATTGAAAAACACCAAAAAACCCTCAGCATCATAGGCGGAGCGCTGGTGGGCATCACCCTACTGTACGTGGGCTATACCAGGCTATACCTAGAGCCCGCCGAAGAAAAAGCCCTGGGAAATATGTTCTACGCCGAATCATACTTTGGCAAGGACTCCTTTGAACTGGCGCTCAACGGAAACCCTTCATTTATGGGATTTGAGGAGGTAGCCAGCAAATACGGCCTTACCAAAGCGGGTAAATTGGCCAAGTACTATGCCGGCATTTGCCACCTAAAACTGGGCGCTGAAGGCGATAGCACCAAGTCGCAGGAGCACTATGAGGCAGCAGCCGATTACCTATCTTCTTTTGGTTCGGGAAGCACCATGCTCCAACCCATGGGATTGGGCGCGGCAGGCGATGCCTACAGTGAACTGGGCGAATATGAAAAGGCCGCCAAGTACTATAGCCAGGCTGCGGATGCCAGCGACAATGAGTTTACCACGCCCATGTACCTGAAAAAAGCCGGGCAGGTGTATGAACACCTGGGTAAGTATGACCAGGCCGTGGCTGCATACACCCTGATAAAGGAGAAATACGCCAGCACCAGCATAGGCTCACAGATAGACAAGTATATAAGCCGGGCACAAAACCGAAAATAAGTGAACGCCGGCCATGAATTCCAGAAACTGCCGGCACACCCTAGGGCGCTATCGAGCAGGTTTGGCATAGTATGGGCGCAGTGGAACAGCGACATAACTACCTTACTGGCCGATGGTGCGGCCAAGTATCTCACCGGTATAGGCATACACCCCTCGCAGATACAGCGGCAAGCGGTGAGCGGGGCCTTTGAACTGCCCCTGGGCGTAGCACTCATGCTTGAAACCGGAAGGTATGATGGGGTTATAGCCATTGGGTGCCTTATAAAGGGGGAAACGCCACATTTTGAATTTATAGCCGATTCAGTAACCCAACGGCTAAGCGAACTGGCCCTGAACACACTGCGGCCAGTGGGGTATGGCCTGCTCACGGTACTTGACCATCACCAGGCCCTGGCCCGCGCCGGCGGCGCGCTGGGCAATAAGGGTGAAGAAGCGGCTGAAGCCGTGGTAAACCTACTGGGGCTCAAGTATAGCCAGGGGCTTTAAGCTAACTGGCCAATTATTCCTGTGCGCCGGGCTTAAAAATCGGTGCCCAAACTGAGGTACACCACCCGGTTGGGTTCTATGCCTGCCTCACGCCCCCAAGCCCAGTCTAGCCTCACAAAGTAGCCCAACACATTGCTTCGCAGGCCAAAACCATAGCCCCCTACCACAGGCTTGCGCAGGCTCCAACGCTCCACGCGCACCGGGTCGGCATAAAACACCTTTTTGTTGAACGCATTTTCTTCGTCAAATGGCGAGTAACCATTGAAGGCAACCCCAATGTCGCCAAAACCTACCACTTGGAAATTTTCCAAGAAATTGGATTTTAAGGGCTTATTGGAAAAAAACCTGAATAAGGGCAGCCTAAACTCGGAGTTGACCACACAATAGGATGCCCCGTTTCTTATGTTTTGCTGAAATCCCCTAAGGTTTACCGCCCCTGACTTAAACACATAGTCGCGCTCCTCATCCACGCTGATTTCATTGTTAAACCTGGGGGCAAGCCAATTTTCGGTACCGCCCAAAAAGTACACCACCTTATGTTTACCCAGTGATGATGCAAAGGCCAATCTATTGGCCCATATAAAGTTGCGGTAAATCTTAAGATAACTTCTGAAATCACCGCCTACTATATGCAGTATCTTGTTGTCGGCCAACTGGGTAAAGTTTTCATAATAGAGCTTATATCGGGTTCCGTAAAGGGTGTTCACGCCGTCGGCCATGGTATTGTCATACACAAACTCCACCTTGCCGCCCACCCAATATACCGGAACGGGTTCGGCCAAAAGTGCATCGCGGCTGGTGGCCAGTGCCACTTTGTTGTCTTGCCTGGCAAACACATGTCCGCGCAAGGCTGCCACTTCGGTAAAAGGATATTTTAGCACGTACCTGAGCTCTTGTACCACGGTTTTCAAACTGGTGGTATCATTGGATTCCCTATTGCCCATCCTATAGTAGGCCAGCTCCTTGTCCATTCTTTTCTTAAAATTCTGGTAGCGGCCAAAGTAGTCTAGGCTGTTGAGGTTAACAGAAGGGCGCACCCCGCCTTCCAAACGGTAGTCCTTAAACATATCGCTCACGGCAATGCGCGACAAGCCCCTGAGTCCGGGGAAGTTCACGGAGTTGTCGCCGGGTGCATAGGGCAGGTATGGCGTGTTGAAATACCCTATATCAAATTGGGTAATTACCTCATCAGGCGCAAAGGCCAGGAAATAATAGCTCGATTGGTCGCGGCCGGTTTCGTCATCCCGCCCGCTGTTCACCAGGTTTTTTTTGCTATCTAGCAGCGGGGCCTGTTCCTTTCCTTCGTTTTCGTCGCCCTGTGTGGCCAAGTCTTCAAACCCAGTAATAAAGTAGTATGGGAAACTGTCTTTGGGGCTAGGCCCGTCGTTACTGTTATTTACTTCATCATTGACTGGGTCGGCCATCATTCCCATGTAGTTTCTGGCTTGGCCACCTTTGAGTGGCACCAGTTGGCCCATAGGCTTAAGTTGTGTGGCAAACACGCCATACAGATTGTCATGCATACCCAGGTGATAGGCCTTCCCCTCACGGGTGAGCTCATAGTGCATCACATTTTCGCTGTAGTCGGTGGCCTGGTAGAGGTGGGCCGTGTCAAAGAATACCCCCTGGGTATCTATGCGCGAAATATTGGCATATGCCGAGTCGTCCATTTCCTTGATAAAAGCCTCATAATCGGCCTTCGATGGGAGGTAAACTGTATCATTTGGGCTAATTAAATTGTTCTTTTTCTTAACAATAACCTGCAATCCATCATACCTGTGGTGTTGCTCCAGTATGCCCAGGTTTAGGTATCCGCTTTCATCGTGCACAAAAGCCAGTAGGCTATCGCCATACATCCTGGGCTGGGTTTCGTTAAATGAAGGTGTGTGGGTGATGCGGCTAAATGATTCAGCTTTCCCCTTGTAGTCATAGGAATAGAGGTCAAAGCTCTCGGCGAAATCAAAGTTGTTTTGAAACTTCTTTAATTCCTTAAATGCCGTTGAAGGACGGTTGCTGCTAAAAACGATCTCTTCGCCGCCTTTGGTAAAAATGGGGTCTAGGTCGTCGTAGTCATCGTTGGTTATGGAGCGCACAAAAGCCGTGGTGGCATCGAGCACCATGATATCCGTTCGTCCATTTTTAAGGCCCGAGATGGCAATGCTCCTGCCGTCGGGCGACATGCTCATGGAATAGACCCTTTGAATCTGGGTGAGCGGTTCTTTGCGCACGGTGCCCTTGGTGGCCAGGTCGTACTGCACGTACCAGGGCACCCCTTTCTTTTCGTACACATAGTGCAGTACCCGCTTCCGGCTATCCCAGCAGAATACCGGATAGCTGAAATCGGGTTCGTTTGACAGGCTCTTGTAGCCCATGGCAAATATCTTTTGGGCTTGGCCTGTGGCCATATCCACCGTATAGAGCTTCACTTTGCCCAGCATATTGGTGGCCAAGGCCAAATGGCCCTGGTCATGGCTCAGCGCCATGTGGGTAGCTGCCTTGTTTTTAAACAAGCGTTTGTTTAAGGCTATCCTTTCAGAGTATTCGTTGCCTGTCAATGCCTGGTTCTGGTAGTAACCCAGTGTAAATTGGTACCACTCGTCATACACCTCCCATAGGTTTTTGCCCAGCACATATAAATACCCACTCTCCAGGTTCTTGTTCACCCTAGACACATACAGTATGTTGGAAATGACGTCCTTGCCGTATCGGCGGTCTATATACATCCACATAGCCTGGCTCACCAGGTCGCGGTTTTCCTTTTTGAGGGCACCCATTTTTTTAAGCTTGCCACTGAGAATGGCATTTTTAAGACGGGAATCCAGTTCGTGGTCCCATCCAAGCGACACGTGGTTCACAAGTCCATTTACATACCAGTCAGGCAAGTGGAGGAGTGTGGCATTCTGAATGCGTTCCTGCACGCTGCCGCCATAGAGCATTTCATTGATCACTACTTGGCCCACACCCTGCCGTATGTTCCTCACAAAATCAAAGTGGTTGCCCGGGTAGTATATGAAGCAGGTAGCCCCAATGATTCGGGTAGTACCGCCTATGTTATAGGCATCGCGCTCCAGAAACATATTGCTCTGGCCATAGTCCAATTTAGAGTTGTACAACACAAACTGAATCTTGATGTCCAGCCTAAAATCAAAGAATGACTCTATTTCATTAATGTGGTAGCCCGCCTCCTGAGCCACAAACACTGCCAGGTCACGGCCTGTGAGATAGTAGTACACATCAAACTGGTCATTTTTAAAGAACTTCCAGTCATATGGCTTGGTTTGCAGGCGGTTTTTGCCAAACTCGGTGCGAAAGCCCTGCGCCCATGCCCCAGGTGCCGGGCAAGCCAACAAGGCCAGCAAGGCTATGTATTTCACCTGTTTCAATATGCACCGTTGTGTTTTCTCAATATCCATTCGGCTGTGAGCAACAATATTACAAGCACAAATAGCCATTTGTTGTGTATGAGTTCGGTAATTTGGGCTTTTTCATGTCGTATGGGTACCATCCCCTGTCCCTCTTTCAGCACGCTGGCCAATTCATCCAGTTGGTGAGGGTAATACAGTTTCCCGTTGTTGTCGTTGGCCAGCTGGAAGAGCAGGCCGTGGTTGGCCACTGGCTGCGCACGCTCCAGCCTCACCTCCGACACGGTAAACCGGCCTTTGAGTTCATGTCGGTCATTTTCCAAACTGCCCGATATGGTGTAGGCGTATTCGCCCGGCGGCAGTTGTCCCGCGTTCATTTCATAGTAATTGCCGGTAGGCGCAAAACCAAACACATAATCCTTGCCTTCTTCATCAATTGCCCGCATCTCCACATTGGCGTTGGGGCTGGGATTGAAGTTTTTATCGTAATATGTAATGGCAAACACCACGTCTTCAGTTTCCTTAAACAGGTATTTTGACTTGTTTGGGCGCATGCGCCGCTTGTCTTCCTTGGTAGCCAGGAACTGCACCGTTTGGCCTATCATATCGTCGAGGTACTGGGCATTTCCCTGTGCGGCAAATCCATGCATATACCAGCGCCAAATGCCCGTTGCGGCCATGAACCCCATTTTCTTTTCTTCGGTTTGGCCTATGGCCAGCAAGGGGTATTTTGTGTCAATGAGTCCAATTCGCTGATAGAGTAGCACATCGTGCTGCCCTGTAATTGCCAAATCGGCAAAGGGAGCCATCAAGGGCGGATAATCATTGGGGCTGATAGGGCTCTTGACTGGAAGTCCAAATGCGGAAAATTGCGGGTTAAGGGTGCCGCTCACCTCGTTGGCCGAATTGCCCTTGGCCTGCACCCTAATAAGTTGTTGCAATGTATTCATTGCCTGAAAATTCACGGTATTGTCAAACACCATGAAGAGTGCGGGTGATTCCTTGAAAATCTTGTTTGTTTTGGGATTGTTGGCCCTGGGCAGGTTGTGGGTTATCACCAAGTGGTACTTGCCCAGGTCGGCGGGTTCGTGTTTGCGCTCGGTGTCGTTCACCCACCAACCATCCACGGCAAAATTTCGGTTTCGGGTAAGGGATCGCTTCAAAGCGGCCACATCAGGGTGGGGGGCATCGTAGGCTATAAGTATGGACTTATCGGCATCCATTACCTCCACAAACACTACATACTCATTGTTTTCATAAGTCAACTCTCCTGGCTTGTGCTCCAGTTTCACCAGGTATTTCTGCACGCCTACTTCTTTGGCTTCGGCCAGGAAATTGGCTTCCCAAAAGTTCTTTCCCTCCTTTATCCGCAAGTTTTGGCGGGCCAGTTCCTTACCCTCATGCTCCAGGGCCAGCCAAATATCGCCTTTGGGCAGGTTTTCGGCCACGGCACTCACCTTTATGGGAAACTGGTTGCCTTTGTATGCCAAATCGTTAAAGTTGACCGATGCTATTCTGGCATCGCAGGGGGGCGTGGTGTCGCCCAGTGCTATGATATAGTGTGGGGCGCGGAGCAGGCCCGTGCTGTATTGGGGGTTGCCGCCTTGGTTGTACACCCCATCGGATACGGTGAGCAATGCGCCCAGGTTGCGGTAGCGGTAGCGGTTATTGGCAAACTGCAACCATGATTGGATGTTTGTCCTGGTCTCTTGGTGGTTCCAAGCCCCGGTGCCTACCCCCTGTCCCCAAACAAAATATTCAATGTCATAGTCATCTAACGAACGGGTTATCTGTTCAAGCCCCATTTCCAGGCCCTGGAGCACCGAGTCGTCCACTAGGGTAAGTGACTCTGAATTATCAAGGCCAATGGCTATGATGGGCGGCTCAAGGTAGGTGCGGATCAACCGGATGAACGGCACCAAAACCAAAAGCGCCACAATGGCCAATGCAGAGAACCTACATGTGGCCATAGCCCAGAATGCCGGATTACCCGCGTCATACTGCATCCTAAACTTGCGGTACAGCCACCATGTGGCCAAAGCGGCCAGCAACATGGCCACGGCAGTGTAGCTGTAAGGGTATTGGAAATAAACCTGCAAGGGTTTTATGGTTTTAGGCGCAAATAACCGCCTAAACAACCTAAAAGGTGCGCGGTTTCACCCACTTTAAGGAATTAGGTGACCTGGGGGGGCACGGAATTGGGCAGCGCGCCATGCACCTACACAAACTGCCATGCACCTATCTACTTTTGCACCCTCAAAATCTTAAGCACATTTTATGTCTGATTTCTTACAGGCCTTAAAGGCTAAAAATCCGGGTGAACCCGAGTTCATACAGGCTGTTACTGAGCTATATGAATCTATCATACCCGTGCTTGACAAAAATACCGCATTGCGCAAGCACAATATACTGGACCGCATAGTGGAGCCAGAGCGACTGGTAACCTTTAGGGTTACCTGGACAGATGATCAAGGCAAGGTGCAGGTAAACAGGGGCTATAGGATACAAATGAACAGTGCCATAGGCCCTTATAAAGGTGGTTTGCGTTTTCACCCCAGTGTGAACCAAGGCATACTGAAGTTTTTGGCATTTGAACAAATATTTAAAAACGCCCTGACCGGCCTGCCCATGGGGGGCGGCAAGGGTGGTTCAGACTTTGACCCCAAAGGCAAATCGGACGCTGAGGTCATGCGTTTTTGCCAGGCATTTATGGCCGAATTATATAGGCACATAGGCCCTGACACCGACGTTCCTGCCGGCGACATAGGCGTGGGCGGGCGTGAAATAGGCTACCTCTTTGGCATGTATAAGAAACTGCGCAATGAGTGGACGGGCGTACTGACCGGTAAAGGCCTGGGATGGGGCGGTAGCCTTATTAGGCCTGAAGCTACCGGCTATGGCAACGTATTTTTTGCGGAGAACATGTTGGAAACCGTGGGCCAGACCTTTAAGGGCAAGCGCTGCCTGGTGTCGGGCTCAGGCAATGTGGCCCAATATACCATAGAGAAACTCCTGCAACTGGGGGCTACCCCTGTCACCGCTTCTGATTCATCGGGTTATATCTACGATGAAAAAGGCATAGACACCAAAAAACTGGAGTTTATCATGGATTTGAAAAACAATCGACGCGGACGGATAGCCGAATATGCCGATGCTTTTGCCTCGGCGGTGTTTGTGCCGGTGGATGCCAAATTGGATTACAACCCCCTTTGGAACCACAAAGCCGATTGTGCTTTCCCCAGCGCTACCCAAAACGAAATCAATGGGAAGGACGCCCAGAACCTGATAAACAACGGGATACAGCTAGTGAGCGAGGGCGCCAACATGCCAAGCGATTTGGAGGCGGTGAACATATTCCTGAGCAACAACATACTGTACGCCCCGGGCAAGGCATCAAACGCCGGCGGGGTAGCCACATCAGGTTTGGAAATGTCACAAAACAGCCTACGGCTTTACTGGACAAGCGAAGAAGTAGAAGCCAGGCTTAAGGCCATCATGAGGAACATACATGCCGAGGCACTTGCCACCTCCAAAAAGTATGGCCATGAGCGCAACTACGTGGTAGGGGCCAACATAGCCGGATTTGAAAAGGTAGCCAACGCCATGATTGCCCAGGGCGTAGTTTAGTGCCATGAATTTTGAGTTGAACATACAAGAATCCCTTAAGGCGGCCATGCGTTCAAAAGACCAGGCCGCCCTAAGGGCACTTAGGGCATTGAAATCGGCCATTCTACTGGCAAAAACGGAGGCAGGCGCCGGTGATGGAATAACCGATGAGCAAGGGATCAAATTGGTGCAGAAGCTGGTGAAACAGCGGAAGGATTCCATAGCCATTTATCAGCAACAGTCTAGGCCTGATCTGGCCCGCGAGGAGGAAGATGAGTTGGCCATACTGGAAAAACTGCTTCCCCAAGCACTTAGCCCTGAAGAGCTGGAAAGCCTGGTGCGAGATGTGATAGCCCGGACGGGCGCCACCGGCAAGGCCCAAATGGGATTGGTAATGAGCGAAACCATCAAAGCGGCTGGCGGCCGCGCAGATGGAAAAACCATTTCGCCCCTGGTGGCCCGCATATTGGGCCAATGAATTCCCTAGACCTGGGCCTCTTGATCCCCCTGGCCGCTATGGTGTATGTGGGGTTTAGCAAAGGCTTGGTCAAGCAAGTAGTTGGTTTTCTTTCCCTTGGATTGGGATTTATTGCCTCCCTTCACTTAGGCCACAGCGTATTGGCCTATACCCACCGCACATATGAATTTGATACGGCCTACCTTCCTATACTGGTTTACCTTACCGTGTTTTTAGCTGTGTATGTGGTGTTTAGATTGGTAGGACTGGCCATGGACAGGCTTTTGGGACAAACACCGCTCTCCCTGATAAACCGATTGTGTGGCGCGCTGTTTGGATTGCTCAGCGCAACTTTCATTTTGGGAGGCGTAGTGTGGTTGCTCAACAAATCACACCTTGTACCACCCTCCCTACTGCAAGAATCTTTGTTATACCCGGTGATACGGGTGGCCTTTAATGAAACCATCGCGCATTTTGGCGAATTAATACCCTGGCTAAAGGAATTAATGGCGAATATTGAAGCCTATTTTGACACCATAGCCAAACGGATTGATACTGCTAGTTGACAATTTTGACTCTTTTACCTATAACCTGCAAAACCTGCTGGTAATGCGGGGGCAGGAGGTGGTTACCGTGCGTTACGACGCGCTGGCGGTTCGACAAGTGTATGAATTGCCCCTTACCGGCTTGGCCATAAGCCCTGGGCCCGGGCATCCGCGCCAGTACCCTGCACACAAAGAGTTGATCGCGCACTATGAGGGAAAGATACCCATACTGGGCATTTGCCTTGGCCATCAGTCCATTTGCCACTATTATGGTGCGCGTGTACGCCAGGCAACCAGGCCCATGCATGGCAAGACCAGCCTTCTGCGCCATGGCGGACATGCCATGTTTAGGCAGGTGCCCAACCCGTTCACCGCCACCAGGTACCATTCACTCGTGGTTGACCAATTGCCCAAAAGCCTGGAAGAAACGGCCTGTAGCCAACAGGGTGAAATCATGTCGGTAAGCCATGTGGCGTATCCCATATTGGGGCATCAGTTTCATCCTGAGGCATATTTGACCACCAATGGCCCACAGCTGGTATTAAACTGGTTGGATACCACACTAGAGCGTTCATTTGCTGCGACACACACGCCACAAACCCTATGCGCAATTGACTGAGATATGCAAGTGAAAGACCTTATGTACCGGGAACAAACCCGAATTGATACGGCCAGCCATATGGAACAAGCCAGGCGGGTGGCACAAGACTTGGGGGTTTACCATTTGGCGGTGTGCCAAAAATCACATTTTCTGGGACTTGTGGATGTGCGCCAGGATACGCCAGGCCCTACCCCAATAGGCAAACTTGACCTGCTGTCCATGAGCATTGGGCAGAATCTCTTTGTTTTTGATGTAATAAAACTTTTTATAGATGGGGGTCTGTCGGCACTGCCGGTAACGAGCCCCAAGGGCAAGCTGCTGGGCCTGCTGCGCGCCTCCGATGTGCTTCAATATTTAAGCAACACCCTGTCAATCAAATTTCCGGGCGCGTTTATCAGCCTACGGTTTGGCCAAAACGACTACAACCTACAGGAAATTTCAAGGATAGTGGAAAGCAACAACGCGCGGATCCTATCCCTGCATTTTGAACCTATACAACCGGACGAAAGCTTACTGTGTACCATTAAGATAGACCAAAAAGACCTGCGCCATATCCTGGCCACCTTTGAGCGATTTGGCTATACATGTGTGGCACATTCGTCTTCAGTTAAACAAGACGATGGGATGTCAGACCGCTACGACCTACTCATGAAATACCTCAACATATAAGGAATGACAGCAGCCATATATGCCAGGATACTTGAACAGGCAGAAATAGAAACATTTGACCATCTCGTGGACATTTCGCGCGGGATGGGGGTTGGCATGGTGTTTCACAGCAACCTAGGCCCCCATATAAAGCACTTGGGAAGGCATGAGGTACCTCAACTCTTTTCCAACACCCGTGAGCTTATCAGATTTAAACCACAGGTTTTTATTTGTATAGGGGGCGATGGCACCATGCTGGATTCTCTACTATATGTGAAAGACAGCGGCATACCGGTGATTGGCATCAACACGGGAAGGTTGGGCTTTTTGTCGCACACCACCCCCGATGCTTTGGCGGGTGCGCTCCAACAAATAGCCACCGGGGCTTATGACATAGAACAACGCACGGTGCTGAGAACAGATGTAAAAGGAAAACAGCACTTTACCACCATTTCACTCAATGACATTAGTTTTCACAAACGCGATACTTCGGCCATGCTGGCCATTCACGCAGGCTTAAACGGCCTGCCATTTAACACCTACTGGGCTGATGGACTACTGGTTTCCACGCCCACGGGCAGCACTGCTTACTCATTGAGCTGCGGAGGTCCCGTGCTTTTTCCCAACACCGAGAGCTTGCTTATAACCCCGGTAGCACCTCACAACCTAAACGTGCGCCCGGTGATAGTGGCCGACAGCACTACCATACACATAAGGGTAGAAGGGCGGGGCAGCAACTTTTTAATGGCTTTTGACTCGCGCAACCGCCTGGTGGACTACCAAAGCACCATAGACATACAGAAGGCCAATTTCAAGCTTAACCTAATAAGGTTCAAGGAAAAACCATTTATAAATACCCTACAAGAGAAACTCAACTGGGGCAAGGACAACAGAAATTTGGGTGATTACCTCCAATTAAAATAAACCAGCACTTTATTTTCGTGAGCCACTAGCAAACATGTTGACCAAAGTGAAAACCGGCATAACGGAACTGAGAGGCTTAGCATTGGCCGCCTTGGTACTACTTCCCTGCCTTGCCATAAGCCAGGTAGAACTGGGTGCGCGTTTTGGGCTGTCCACCTACATAGGCGACTTGGCACCCCGTCCGGTGCCCTCCGAATCAAGCCCGGCCGTGGGTCTGTTCATGCGGGCTAACATGAACGCCAATTGGAAATTGCGTGCAGGTTTTTCGTACGGAAACATTACTGGGCGCGACAGGGACATAGCGGGTGATAACCGAACAAACCTCAATTTTAGGACTACGATAATGGAACTGGCCGTGGAAGTGGAATATGACATATTTCCCTTTTTGCCCGGATCGGCCAACCTGACGTTTGCGCCATACATTTTTGCGGGAGTGGCTGGATTTCGATTTGATCCAAAAGCCCAATTGGCAGACCGCACTTATCTCAAGTTGCGCGAAATTGGCACTGAGGGACAATACATTGCGGGCGGCAACTTGGATCCATATTCCTCCTTTGGCATTTCATTCCCCTTTGGCATAGGTTTCAAGAAAACGGTATCAGACGATATAATCTTTGGGGTAGAGCTGGGCATGCGGCCCACCCTCACCGATTACCTAGATGACATAAGCGGTTATTACCCCGATTTTAGCAAACTTGCCCTGACCGAAAATGGGGCTGCCGCCATACAACTCTCAGACCGCAGGCCTGAGGTGGGACTTGATGCTGCCGTGCCGGGTAGTTTGAGGGGCAACCCCAACAACCGCGATTGGTATGGGTTCCTCTTTTTTACGATTGTCAAAAAGCTGGGTGCATCACCCTGTTACGCCTTTTAAGTGACCCACCTAATGAACAATACGCCACTGAGAGCGCTTGTATTTCTACCCATTGCCTACCTACTAAGCCTATTTCATGCCCAAGCACAGCAGTACCCCTACATGGAGTTTGGGGTGAATTTGGGATTTTCCAATTACCAAGGCGACCTTTCCTCAGGCCTGAACGACTTTGATTTCTGGAAGAATGCGGGGGGCATCTTGGCCAAATACCACTTTGACAGGACGGTGAAACTGAGGGCCGGTGCCTATGTGGGACGGGTAACTGCCGACGACGCCGTGTCAACCTTTTACTGGCGCAGGAACAGGAACCTAAACTTTAGGTCGAATATTTATGAATTTCAAATAGTCTCTGAAATCCATTTGTTTACAGGCCCCTCTTACACTGACAAGGGCCACCCCTACGTACTGGCCGGCCTGGCGGGCTTTATGTTTAACCCACAGGCCCGCTATGACAATGAATGGATAGACCTGCAACCACTGGCCACTGAGGGACAAGGAACCACCTATTTGCGCCACCGCGACAAATACAGCCTGATAGACTTGGCCATACCGGCGGGGGTGGGCATAGAACTAAAAATGGGACGGGGCTACTATTTAAGCTTGGAGTTTTGCTACCGCTGGACCCTAACGGATTTTCTGGACGACGTGAGCGGCTACTACCCAGATCCAAACGAAATGGAGATAGCCTATGGGGAAAACTCCCTAAACCAAGCCCTGTCTGACAGAAGGCTGGAAAAGGAGAATTACCCTATTGGACAAGGTTTTGACCGATTTCAATTTAGGGGAGACCCTACCAATAAAGACCGCTATGTGTTCTTTGGGGTGAATATTACCAAACAGTTTACCGGAATTTTATGCAACACCTTTTAATGAAACTCCCCATGAAATTCATGTACTTGGTAGCCATGTGCTTATGTACGTTGAGTGCCTTGGCCCAGAAATGGGAAGTTGGCACCTTTATGGGTACCAGCCACTACAATGGCGACCTAAGCGAGGGGCTTTTTATGACCGAAACCATGCACCCTGCAGTGGGTGGGGTAATTAGGTACAACCTGAACTACAAATGGTCCATACGGGCTGCCGGCTATTATGGCACCATTTCGGGCAGTGACGAATACGCTACCGACGAGCGCCGCCGTGCCCGCAACCTAAGTTTTTTCTCTCCAGTAAGTGAGTTGAGCGTGACCCCTGAATTTCATTTCACAGGCTACAAGATCCGTTCGCGACGATATAGGTTTAGCCCGTTTGCCTACGCTGGGCTGGGCATTTACAAGTTTACCCCACAGGCCGAGCTAGACGGCGTGGTGTGGAACCTACAGCAAATGGGCACCGAAGGCCAGGGTTCCACATACAACCAGCCCCTTGAATCACAGGGCTATCCACAAAGGCCCTATGGCCTAACACAGGTATGCGTACCCATGGGGCTTGGCATAAAATACGCGCTAGGCCGCAGCATCAATTTCACGTTTGAGTTTACGGCCCGCAAGGTATTTACTGACTACCTTGACGACGTGAGCCACTGGTATGTGCCAGAGGCGGTGTACTATCAAACCACCGGTGACTACGGCTGGAGGCTTATGGACCGCCGTTCGGAGCTTACGGGGAGGGATGTGCCGCCCGAGGAATTGATTGTGCCCAGGGGCAACAGCACCACCAATGACTGGTACTATTTTACCGGAATCACGCTAACCTACACCTTTTTCCCGCCTACTTGCTTTAGGTTTTAGCCCTTACATAGGGGTTGTGCCTTTTCTCATGGCCTATGGTGGTTTCACCCATATGGCCGGGGAGTACCCGTGTTTCGCCGGGCAGGGCATAGAGTACTTCTTGAATGCTTTGAACCAGGGCGGGTTGGCTAGAGCCAGGCAAATCGGTACGTCCTATCCCTTCTCGAAAAAGCACATCGCCACCCAACAGCACGCCGCTAGGCTGGTGGTAGAAGGCCAGATGGCCCGGCGAATGGCCTGGCACAAAGAGCAGGCGAAGGACAGTATTGCCAAACTGATATTGGCTTTCAGCACCTAGAAGAACATCGGGCTCCGGACAGGGGTATTTAAGCCTAATACCAAACATGCCTGCCTGGAATTCCAGCCTGTCTAGGTTGGCCCGTTCCTGTAGGTGACATACAAATGGGATTTGGTACAGCGACTTAAAATGCTGTACACCAAACACATGGTCTAAGTGACAGTGGGTATTGAGCACACTGTGGGGATGAAGTCCATTATCATCAATAAAGCGGGTGATTTCCTCTATTTCACTTGGGTAGTAGCTGCCCGGGTCTATGAGCACACAGTTTTTGGTGTCGTCCCATACCACATAGGTATTTTCCTGAAAGGGATTAAAGGTGAAAACGGCAAATTCCATGGCCCAAAGGTCGCGTTCTTGGCCAGTTTCTCACAGTTTATTAGATTGGGAGCGGTATTCAGTTTTTCTCAAATTCAAACTCCGCCACATAGCTATAGTAGTTAAGCTCCATTACCAGTTCTTTTGATGTGAGTTTGAGTATCTCAAACATCATATAGTCCTCTTCAATGTCCACAATAACCGACTCTTTGCCTTCAGTCCATTGCCATTCACCCTTGTAGGTTTCGGTATAAGGAATACCAGAATCATTATAGGTCATTGATAGATAAAAATCGTAATCATCCTCGAATTCAAAAACAATGGTGGACCCTTCGTCAAAAAAACCTGTCCCACCTACCATTTCCCACTCCCCTACCAGGCGCCCTTTTTTGGTTTTGAGGCTTATTGCCGGGCCGTCTTCATATTTGCCACATCCCTGCAAAGTGAAGAGTGCCACCCCAATTCCAACCGTGAATACCTTAAATTCTGAATTTTGCATGGTTAAAAATTTGCCGTAAGATAGGCCATGTCCGGTATTTCCAATAGGCTTCCGCTGTCCACAATCCAATTGACCTGAAATTTAACAAGCCCATGAACGGCCTACCCAAATAGTGAGACACAAAGGGAGTCCAAAGAACCAATCTTAGTAAGCCCGAACAGTGCATTGCAGCGCTTGGAAGCACCTTGGCCCACAAGTGCTATTTGGGCAGATACCCAGACCAATCACCTAGCCCCCACTTGGCAATACTCATTTGCCTAAAGCCCACAGGGCGAACATTCTATTAGGCCACAGTTCCTGGCACTTATTGAATACCAAGTATGTACGAAGGCAGCCCTACTGCTTTTCAAATTCCAACTCTGTATTGTAGTCCTCATAGTTAAGTTCAAGGATCAGCTCATCTGAAGTTAGTTTAAGTATCTCAAAAAGCAAAATATCACCGTCAATATCCACAATAACCGCATCTTTGCCCTCAGTCCATTGCCATTCACCCTTAAACGTTTCGGTATCTGGAATTCCATAGTCAAAATAGGTCGTCGTCATATTAAAGTCAAAGTCATCTTCAAATTCAAAAACAATCGTGGATCCAGTTTCAAAATACCCTGATGCATCTACCAATTCCCACTCCCCTACCAGGCGCCCCATTTTGGTTTTGAGGCTTAGTGCCGGGCCGTCTTCATATTTGCTACATCCCTGCAACGTGAAGAGTGCCACCCCAATTCCAACCGTGAATACTTTAAATTCTGAATTTTTCATTGTTAAAAATTTGCCGCAAGATAGGCCGTGTCCGGCATTTCCAATACGCTTCCACCGTCCACAATCCAATTGACCTGAAATTTAACAAACCCATGAACGGCCTATCCAAATAGGGAGACACAAAGGGAGTCCAAAGAACCAATCTAAGTAATCCCGAACAGTGCATTGCAGCGCTTGGAAGCACCTTGGCCCACAAGTGCTATTTGGGCAGATACCCAGACCAATCACCTAGCCCCCATTTGGCAATACTCATTTGCCTAAAGCCCACAGGACGAACATTCTATTAGGCCACAGTACCTGGCACTTATTGAATACCAAGTATGTACGAAGGCAGCCCTACTGCTTTTCAAATTCTATCCCCTCGCCGTCATACTCCAAAACCAGTTCATGAGACGTGAGTTTGATGATTTTGTATTCTTCTTTTCCAACGGAGCCATCCATTTCAATTTCAACGGACTCCTTGCCGTCCTCCCAATTCCATTCCCCACTCTCCTTGTAATAAAACTGCTCTCCATAATACGTAAAGGTCAAGATCATTGCAAAATCATGATCATCTTCAAATTCATAAACCAGGTCAAGTGAGTCCATTGGACCCGATTGATATTCCCACTCACCCACCAGGCGGCCTTTTTTTGACATTGTGATAATATCATCATAGTCTTCATCCCCGCCACATCCCTGCAAAGTGAAGATTGCCACACCCATCCCTACCGCCAACACTTTAAACTCTGAATTCTTCATGGTTAAAAATTTGCCCGAAGATAGGCTTAATCTGCTTCTCCCTTACGTTTCCGCCAGTAAAAAAAATCAGGGCCTGCTATGGACTGTTCATGTACTTGGTCTTCCTTATTGACAATAAAGGGAAAACGCTCCGGAATTACTTGTACGTCATAAATTTCATCAATGGTATTTTCATATCTGACCTCACCAACCGTAAGGCCTGAAGCAGCTTCAATGACCACTATGCCTGCCCAAGTAGCCTTTGGCCTTATGGGCAGCAGGTCAAATGACTTGGAACTCTTCCGAATCTTTGACATCCCTATGAACAACAATCCATTGGAATAGGCCATACCCCTGGGGAAACCCGGCAGTTCCGTATGTGTGATAGACTGGCTTACCCGGTCATACCTTGACAAAATGCCATTTGCCGACTGTAAGAAATACAAGCTGTTGTCAACTACCCGGGGCGAGTGCGGCATGGCCAAGCCTGTGAGTACAAACCGGTTTTCCTGCACATCCATGATTGCCCCACCTTCAGTAATCCCCTCCCGCCATGATTCCTTGACATTGCCGGCCCCTAGACAGCTCACATACTTGGGTTTGCCTTGTTCAAAGGCCAGTCCGTTCAGGTGGCACCGGTCTTCAGGCGCAAGTTCAGAAATGAACCATGGTTGCCATTCGGGCGTAAAACTATGTTCGTGGTCTATGGTACAAAGGCAAGAAAACAAAGTGTTCACCCCCCAAATAGTCCCATTCTTAATATACAGGTCGTGCAGGTCGGTGGTGCCTGAAAAGTATATGCCCCTGGGCATGAATAAGGTGGAGTAGAAATTGGGGTGTGCCGGAAAATTGCCCGCCAACCTGGGCGCCGATTTGAATACCCGCACCTCATTGAGGCAGGCCACGGCCAGCCTATCCCCTTCAAGGGCTATTCCCATTGGTTTGATAAAATTCTTTGGAATATGCATCAAGCGCCCGTCACGTGCCGATAGCAGCATAAGCTTGCCTGCCTGGTAGGTGCTAAAGGCCACGGTTACCTGTGCTTCTTCCAGAATCCGGGCGAATCCCCTGCTCACGTGCACCTTCACTCCTTCGCTCATTATCTTTCTTTGTTTTTGCCTATTAGCTCATATTCCCCATAACAAAGAAACCCAGCCTAATGCCGGGTTTCTTTGTTTGTATGCCATTCATTCTCAGTAAATCATCAAGATTTACTCAGCCTTCTCAAAATTGAACTCCATGGTTACAACATCTTCAATAGTCTGTATAGCGGTTGAAGAAGTGGTGGTGTTCACGGTCCTGATTTCTCTGACAAGAATCATTTCCTTGTCATTGAGCCCTTTAAGGAAGAATTCTCCATTAATGTATTCTGAACCCTCCGCGCCCGATGTATTGGTAAAGTTGATGCCCATTTTCTTCTTGGTATTTGAAATCCAAGACCATACTCCGGTTGAGGTACTCTCCATATCATCAAATGCGCCTCCTGCACTTATGGCCTTTCCGGTAAAAGTATTGGTATAAGAACCACCTTCTTCTACGGTTATCAATATGTCAAACGCTATGTCCTGGGTAATATCTTCTCCCATCTTTGTGCCATTCACCAATTGCGAATAGGTATATTCAGCGTTTGGCGCAATGATCTTAAAAGAGTTTGTGGTTTCCGTGACGGATTTTCCCGTACTGCCTGGGGCTTGATTGGTCGTAATATTTTTTATTACCATGTTACCTGTAGTCAATTCCCAGGTGCCTTCTATGCGTTTGTCCCTTGACTTGAATGACAGGCCAGGGTCTTCTTCTCCTACCCGGCAACCTCCCAATACTACGAGTGTGGCCAAGCTGAACAAAAGTGTGATGTTTCTCATGTGGTGTTTGTTTTTGGCAAAATTAGTTTACTACTTCTTTGTTGCATCGATTTTGGCCAGCATGGCCTCTGATGTAAATGACTTCGGCCTTTCCAGGGGCAATCCCAGATACCGATCCAGCACCATAGACGCCAATACGCCCAATGCCCGCGATACCCCAAAGAGTACGGTGTAGAAATCGTACTCCACCAATCCATAGTGAATGAGCAGCGTACCTGAATGAGCGTCCACGTTGGGCCAGGGGTTGGCTACTTTTCCGGTGGCCCGCAGCACATCGGGCACTACCTCATAGAGATGTGAAATGGTGTGAAACAATGGGTCGTTGGGCAGATACTTTAGGGCAAACTCGCGCTGGGCCATGTACCTGGGGTCGGTTTTTCTCAGCACGGCGTGGCCATAGCCTGGTATCACCCTGCCTTTCTCTAGGGTTTCTTCGCAGTAATTCCTTATTTGTTCGCTGCTCGGGGTGTCGGTGCCCAATTCCTTGAGCATGTCATACACCCACCTAATGACTTCCTGGTTGGCCAAACCGTGCAGGGGGCCTGCCAAGCCGTTCATGGCGGCGGCAAAACTTAGGTAAGGGTCAGATAGGGCTGAAGCCACCAGCTTGGTGGCGTGGGCTGACACGTTTCCGCCCTCATGGTCGGTGTGGATGGTCATATACAAGCGCATGAGCCGCTTTAGGCCGTCGTCGTCAAAACCCATCATATGCGCCAAGTTGCCCGACCAGTCAAGTGACTTGTTTGGGGCTATATGGTCATTGTTTTTGTACTTACGCCTATAAATGTAGGCTGCCACCGAAGGGAGTTTGGCTATTAAGTCCATCACGTCCATCATGGTATATCTCCAGTACTCCTGCTTGGATACGCCATCATTATAGGCAGCGGCAAATTTTGAATCCTTTTGCAGGGCAAGAATGCCTATGCTAAACTGGGTCATGGGATGGGTATCAACCGGTACGGCACTCAGCACCTGGGCCACATAGCCAGGCAAATCGCAATTGTCAACCCAGTATTGGCCCAGTTCCTTAACGTCGGCCTCGGTGGGCAGCTCGTTCATGAGCATAAGGTAAAATATGCCCTCGGGAAGTGGCTCGCCATTAGGGTCTAGCTTGGGCAACAAACCCTGAAGTTCCGGAATGCTGTAGCCCCTAAACCGAATACCTTCGTTGGCATCCAGGGCAGATGTTTCGCAAAGCAGTGCCTGTATCCCCTTCTGTCCGGCCAGCACTTGGCCCAGGGTATATTCGCCAAGCACATAGTCTCCATACTCCTTCCGCAACCGGTTTACCCTTTCTCTGGTAGGTAGGGCGTTTTTTTCAAATTTCTGCTGTAATTTCTCAATGATACTCATCTACTTATGTCTTATTGGAATTTGGGCTTCGGTTTTGTGCAAAAGTACCTTAACACGGTATAAAACCATGCATGCAAACGATGAATACCCCATATGGTTCACCATTATTCACAATTTTTCCTTCCTTCAAAATCCACCAGTGCCCCGAACAATTTTGGGCACTTGGGCCTTTCCGCCCCTGGTTTACCTTTGCAACCACATCCACACGCATGACTTATCCGTATTATTTTGGTTCCAATACCGATGACCTAGAAATGGTCCGTGCCTCGGCACGTGAATTTGCCGAAACGCACATAAAGCCCCACGTTATGGAGTGGGATGAATCACAGCACTTTCCCGCCCATTTGTTTAAGAAAATGGGCGAAATGGGTTTTACTGGCGTGCTGGTACCCGAACAATATGGAGGTGCCGGGCTCAACTACCAGGCATATATTACCATAATTGAAGAAATAGCACAAGTTTGTGGGTCTATTGGCCTATCCACCGCTGCACACAATTCCCTCTGTACCGGCCACATCATGTACTTTGCCAGTGAGGTACAGAAACAAAAATATTTGACCAAACTGGCCTCGGGTGAATGGATTGGGGCCTGGGGGCTTACAGAGCCCAATACGGGCAGCGATGCACTGAGAATGAAATGCGTGGCAGTGAAGGACGGCGACTACTATGTAATCAATGGCACCAAGTGCTGGATTACCCACGGCATTTCAGGCCACGTGGCGGTGGTATTGGTGCGCACGGGAGAACTTCTTGATTCCCGAGGAATTAGTGCCTTTATCATTGAAAAGGGCACCCCTGGTTTTACTTCGGGAAAGAAGGAAAACAAACTGGGCATGAGGGCCAGTGAAACTGCAGAATTGATCTTTGACAATTGCCGGATACACAAAGACCAGTTGATTGGCAAAGAAGGAGAGGGTTTTATACAAGCCATGAAAGTGCTGGACGGTGGGCGCATTTCCATAGCCGCCCTGAGTTTGGGCATAGCCAAGGGAGCGTATGCAGCCTCGCTAAAATATGCCAAAGAACGACAACAGTTTGGCAAGCCCATTTCAAGTTATCAGGCCATAGCATTTAAACTGGCCGATATGGCCACGAAAATCGAAGCCAGCGAACTGCTTACCCGGCAGGCAGGGTATCTCAAGGATGCGGGTAAGCCTATGACAACAGAGTCGGCCATGGCCAAGTATTTTGCTTCTGAAACCGCTGTGGAAGTAAGCACCGATGCGGTCCAAGTGCATGGCGGATATGGATATACCAAGGATTTTCCCGTAGAAAAACATTACCGCGACTCCAAACTCTGCACCATAGGCGAAGGCACTTCTGAAATCCAGAAGTTGGTAATTTCCCGCAACATCCTCCGGGACTAGCCCCAAAATGAATCTGCAAGCCCTTTCTGTATCGGATTACCTGGCCAAGGTTCCTCCAGGGCGCCAGGACGATTTCAACTCGCTGCGCCAGGCCATGCTTCAGCACATACCTGCCGGGTTCCAAGAGGTATTGTCATACGGAATGATTGGTTATGTGGTGCCTCATACCCTGTATGCCCCTGGTTATCACTGTGACCCAAAGCTCCCCTTGCCATTTGCCTCCATTGCTGTCCAGAAAAACTCTATCAACCTATACCACATGGGCCTTTATGCCTCTCCCGGACTCTTGGATTGGTTTACGGCTGCCTACGCCCATGCCTGTAGCAAGAAATTAGACATGGGCAAGAGTTGTATCCGTTTCAAGAATAAGGAATCGATGCCATTGGGTCTTATTGGTGAACTAATGACCAAATTGACCCCTGAAGCATGGATACATCTCTATGAAACCAATCTAAAGGGCCCTAGGGCTTAAGACTTTTCGCCAGGGCCTGCAGTGATTCCTTTACATGGCGGCTTACCTGAAATTGTGAGTTGAACTTGTGGATCAACTTACCATCTGCATCAAAAACAAAGGTTTCCCTGCCTGGCAGCAAACCAAATACATCATTTTTTAACCCAAAAAGCCGTCTCACTTTGTTGTCTGTATCGGCAAGTAGCGTAAACGGCAAATGGTGCTTTTCCTTAAAGCGGGCGTGTTGCGCGCTGTGGTCTGCACTTATCCCTATTACCTTGGCATTCAATTCATCAAACGCCGTATAGCTATCCCTAAAAGAGCAAGCCTGGGCGGTGCAACCGGCTGTTTCATCCTTGGGATAAAAATAAATCACCAAAGGGTTCCCCACCAAGCTCACACTGGTAAACAGTTGTCCTTTCTCATCCACAAGTTCAAAACTTGGTAAGGTCTCGCCTATGTTCATGTGCCCTAAAACAGATTCCCTTGGTGAATGTTTGGCACCTAGTGGCCACTTGCCAAAAAAGCAATCCTATTTGTTATATATAATGCTGTATGTTAGGGTATTTGATTTGTAAAATCAAGACAACCCTACTTATAATTACTTTTTTCCGGTACTATCCATATTGGTTAAAATGACCTTGGCGGTTACTTCTCACCTGAGCCAATTAAATCACTTTTTCCTTTCAATTAGTCCACATCCATGCAAAAAAGGTGGGCTATAGCCCACCTTTTATACTTTCAATGTACTTGCAAAAATTAGCGCAACAAGGTTATGGTACCTGTGAACTCGTACTCGGTGCCTTCGGCATTGCGCACCCGTACCACGTACAGGTACACGTCGGGCGTGCAGGGCAGCCCGTTGTGCGTGCCGTCCCAGGCGGCCTCCATGTCGTCGGTCTCCCACATGCGCTGGCCCCAGCGGTCAAACACCTTCACCGTGTAGGCCTCGGCCTCTGAT
>JACPUW010000043.1 GCA_016192035.1 Bacteroidota bacterium | reverse complement strand
GCTTGTACCGCTCAGGCCGTCAAAGGCATAGCCGGTGAGCACGGTGGCTACTCCGCCTACTTTTATTATACTTTGGGAGTTTGTGCCGCTGTATTTGTGCTCAAAAACGCCATCAATATACACGGTGGTTTCGGTGCCGCCACCGCTGGTACGTACCTGTTTTTTCACCCTTTGGCCGCCGCTGTAAAGGTACTGGGCATACACGCTAGGTTCGCTGGTGCCGGTTTGGTTGAGGTAGGTTTTGAGTTGGTCGGCATAATCCCATATATAGTTCCGGGTGGTACCGGCTGTAAGCTTATTTCCGTTGCTATCGTAGGTAAAAGTTGCATAGTTTGTGGTATTGTCCGCCTTTTTTATGGAGTGCAATAGGTTATCAGAACTAATAGTGTCGTAGTGAAAGTTTCGGGTAAAGGTGTTGCCGGCGGTCTGTTTCAGTTGCAGGATGTTGCCCATTTTGTCGTAGGCATAGGTGCGGGTATAGGCCTGCATGGATGATGGGGCTGGGTTTCCGCCAGTTCCGGTGCGGGAGGGGTTGGCCCACAGGTCCAGGTCGCTGATGGTGGTGGCCTCGCGGCCCGTGGCGCTCAGCAGGCGGTTCATAGGGTCGTAACTGAACTTGCGGTCCAGTTGGTCGGGCGTGCCGGCCAGGCCGCAATCGGTGCTGCGCTCCAGTATCTTCAATATGTTGCCCGCCAGGTCGTAGTGGTGGGCGGTATTATGCTTTTTGGTGCCGCCATGCTGCACAAGTAGTTGCGCTATGTCTTTGATATGTGCGGGCTTTGACATTTGGGGCTAAGGTAGGGGGTTTAAGGGTTTAGGGGTAAGGGGTTTAAGGGTTAGCGGTTGGTTTACGTGGGTTGGTTTTGGTACCCCCTTAGCAGCAACACTCGCCACTGCTACTAAAACTTCACGATCCTGTCTTACCCCTTTTACTGAAAGCACTCGACTTAGCCCAGCAGTCTGACCGACTCCATTCCACACTAATCTTTCAGCTTCATCATAGGTGCAGATTTCTGAAGTACCAGTATGATGATCTTGATCAAAAATGATTGGACTTGCTGAAACGGATATGGCGCTAAAGTAAAAAACAAGGAAGCTAAAAGGAATTAAAATCAGCTTGGCAAACCATTTTTTGTATATCGCTAATAACTCCATCAACTAAATTTTTTAACACGTTCTTTAACTATTTTATCTAATTCATGGAAAATTGTAAAATCGCCCTTGAGAACATCCTTAGCATATCTCTTTAGATTCCCAGCAAACTCAGATACGTATAGTAACAGTCCATTTTTTTCATCATAGTATTTGGACTGTTCTCCATAGTTATAGGCTGGCTTAATCAACGCTTGAGGATTACGAAGACTAATTAAATCATCAAGTCCATATCCATGCAGAATGGTATTATTATCAATGCTCCTTGGGTTCTCTCGTAATTCGCCATCTATTAGCTGATAGAGCATAATAAAAACGTAAGCTTCTCGATACTCATAGGTTATTTTGACACCTGTCGTATCATTCAGATAAATCAGTTCGTATCCCCAATCTTCTTTCTCACATTTAGATAGCCTGAAACTGTATTCAGATTCGAGAAACTTAAATTGCTCTTGAGCTATTATATCAAAATCTTTTGCTGCCATAATTATCTAGGAATTATAGTTGTTGGATAACCTCTTTGTTGAAGAATACTCCTTTCTAGTTGATAGAAAGGAGATCGAGTCGCTCTAGTGGCATCTATACCAATATCATATATTTTATATCCCTGATTAATTTTGGCATTTAACCATCTTGCATCTCGAGCTTGTGCGGCACTAAGCTCCGCTGGTGTCATTAATCGATTAGTTGGGAAATTTTTAGACCAAGCCTGGTACCATTTTGCATTGATTCCTTGAGATTGTAAAGTCTTAGCAGTTGTCTTTACTGCACCCATTCCTTCCCCTATAACTATGGCTTTACTTCCCCTTGCGGCCCCCTCCCCAACTACCGCACTCCCAGGCACATCGTCTATATTGCTTCCAGCAGTGGCAAGGTCATCTGTGGAACTACCAGCAGTGGCAAGGTCATCCACCGCGCCTGCCTTGCCCGCCAAACCTGGTTTCACCACTTTGGTCATCCACTTGCTAAGCCCCTTAGCAATAGGGCCTCCCATTAAGGATGATGCCCCAAATCCCAGGTTATAGGCCGCTTCTTTTTGGCTAATTTTCCGGTTCATCATATCGCGGCTGCGCAGGGATTGAAATGAACTGTAAGCCAGCACCGCCCCGCCCGCATATGTGGCCGCTGTTCCGATAGCGGCCATTGTAGCTGCCGATAATCCTAAAGCCAATGCCCCAGCTAATACCATAGGCCCAATTACAATGGCCACTGCGGCGGCGGCCGCTATAAACGCCAAACCTACAAGCAATCCCTTTGAAAAACTTTTGAACTTGTCCTTGAAACTATACTTGGGAAAAATATCCACGCCATTCAGTTTGACTTCGTCGGTTCCCTTCAATTCCCATTTTCCCTCACCAGTGTCCCAGGTTCCCGACCATGTATTCCCATCCACACTATTATATCTATGCTGTTGTCCATCTGCGGGTTTTGAAGGTGCTCCTGGTAGCGTTTCCGCAAATTCCGCTTTGCCTCCCCCTCCCTTTGGCTCATCGGGATTTTGCATTCCGTCTATATCCAAGCTGGTTACAGGGGAGTTCGATGCATAATTATAAGAAGTCAACTGCGGGTAATCCCCCGCCAGCGGATCCACGCTAATAAACCTACACGTCCAAGCACTGTAATACCTTGCTCCATAATAATATAGCCCTGATTCTGCGTCTTTTTCCTTGCCCACGTAGCGGTAGCGTTTGCCGCTCCAGGTGCGCACAGAGCTATCACCAAAAGGGTAGTACTCCTCCCTGTCTATCACGCTTCCGCTGCTGTCAAGCCTTATGCTCACGGAGCCTAAGTGGTTGCTCAGCTCATAGCTGGTACCGCTCAGGCCGTCAAAGGCATAGCCGGTGCGCACGGTGGCTACTCCGTCCACTTTTATTATACTTTGGGAGTTGGTGCCGCTGTATTTGTGCTCAAAAACGCCATCAATATAAACCGTAGTTTCCGTGCCGCCACCACCGGTCCGTACCAGTTTTTTTGCCCTTTGGCCGCCGCTGTACAGGTACTGGGCATAGATTGATGGTTCGCCCGTACCGGCTTGGTTTACATAGGCTTTGAGCTGGTCGGCGTGGCCCCACAGGTATTTTCTCTCGGTGCCGGCTGTGAGCTTGTTTCCATTGGCATCGTAGGTAAATGTGGCGTAGTTGGTGGTGTTGTCGGCCTTTTTTATAGAGTGGAGCAGGTTGTTGGCGTTCAGGCTGTTGTATTGGAAATTGCGGGTAAAGGTGTTGCCGGCGGTTTGTTTCAGTTGCATGATGTTGCCCATTTTGTCGTAGGCATAGGTGCGGGTATAGGCCTGCATGGATGATGGGGTTGGGTTTCCGCCAGTTCCGGTGCGGGAGGGGTTGGCCCACAGGTCCAGGTCGCTGTTGGTGGAGGCCTCGCGGCCCGTGGCACTCAGCAGGCGGTTCATAGGGTCATAACTGAACTTGCGGTCCAGTTGGTCGGGCGTGCCCGCCAGGCCGCAATCGGTGCTGCGCTCCAGTATCTTCAATATGTTGCCTGTCAGGTCGTAGTGGTGGGCGGTGTTGTGCTTTTTGGTGCCGCCATGCTGCACAAGTACTTGCGCTATGTCTTTGATATGTGCGGGCTTTGACATTTGGGGCTAAGGTAGGGGGTTTAGGGGTTAGCGGTTGGCTTATGTAGGTTGGTTCTGGTATCCCCTTAGCGGCATTCTCAACTAAATGTTAAATCATACTCCCTCGGTGATTTTTCATTTGTTACCAACCGCCAACCTTCTTTAAGCTTTTCTTCTGCTATTTTCCCTACATAAAAAGTTCCTATTTTTTTGAACTTCTTTTTTATTTTGTTTGAAAATAGTTTATACAACTCATTTGAGTCGCTATCTTCTGAAACAGTTGCAACTCTTCCTGCAACAATCACATTTTCTGCACCATTATAGATACCACCATGTTTAAGTGTGACTGATTTCTGATTCATTTGTTGATCAACTGCAAATTTTATTCCTCCAGTTCTTTGAGGCACAGTTTCAATATTTAACAATGTTTCTTTTTTCATTACTAAATAATTATCTATTCTGTTCCAGTCTCCTGATAAGGCAACTCCAACATTAGGAGTATCAAATATTGAACTGTAATTAGGAATATTTTTGCTGTCCATTAAACCAGTTTTATAATAGTGAACTTCAATTGTCGTTTCAATATTTTTGAGTATTTGTTCAATATCTTCTAAAACTGCAAAAAACATTATTTGTCTACTTTTCATATATTTCTATCTTTTTGGAATTAGTAAAAGATGTTCGCCAGGTGCAATTTGAGTTCTAATTCTCGCTGCATTCCTTAATTCCCTTGCTGTTGGGGTAATTCCGTCTTTAAGTACATCAACAGTATTAATCCTTAAAGTTGGATAATTAGGGTGCGTTGCTGTAATATCAAGGAACGACCCACCTTTTCTTCCTCCACCTATTGGTTTTAAAAATTCTTCAGCTTCAATTCCACCTCCACCCGTGATTGTATAATTTCTACTTTTCAGTTCGGCTGCAATATCAGATATTTGGCTTCTTGTTGCTGTATTTCCTAGTCTACCTCCCGTCCTAGCAGCCCCCTCCCCAACTACCGCACTCCCAGGCACATCGTCTATATTGCTTCCAGCAGTGGCAAGGTCATCCACCGCGCCCGCCTTGCCCGCCAAACCTGGTTTCACCCTTTGGCCGCCGCTGTACAGGTACTGGGCAAAGATTGATGGTTCGCCCGTACCGGCCTGGTTTACATAGGCTTTGAGCTGGTCGGCGTGGCCCCACAGGTATTTTCTCTCGGTGCCGGCTGTGAGCTTGTCTCCATTGGCATCATAGGTAAATGTGGCGTAATTGGTGGTGTTGTCGGCCTTTTTTATGGAGTGGTGCAGGTAGTAAAGATGCGGTCGCATTACAATTGCGACCTAGCTGGAAAATTCCCTTATTTCGAGTCAATGAATTCATCAACAAATTCTAAATCTGAGTCAACAACATATTCGTAGATAAATCTTGGATATTTAAGTAAATCACCATCTAATTCAAAACCTCCAGTAATTTTTATTGAATAACTAGGTGAAGGGAAGATAGGCGATTTTTCATAAATTATTCTATAATATGGGACATATATTAAGTTAGATATTTGTCCATCTTCAATTCCAAAATCCGCAAACAGATTTGGTTCATTTTGTAAAAGCTCCTTTAGTCCAGTCAAAGCGACAGCTTCTAATGATTTCCATACTGAATCTTTCATAAAGTAAAGTTAATCATGTATTCAAAAGTTTCGTGCCAACAAACTGGCCATTTTTCATAATAGTTCCATATACTCGATAATGAGAAACCCCTTCTCCAAGTATCTTGACTTTATGAGTATACCCTGACATTCCCTTTTTTGCAAGTTCTATAATTTCAGATTCCGTTAGTTTAACAATACCTGAATGCCCCTTTGGAGGGACAATGCCTTTCTTAAGTGTCGCAGCGAACTTTTTTTGAATTTGTTTTGATAGGCCTTTCCATATTTTTTGCTCAATCCACCCTGTAATTTTGATCTCCATTCCACTATTCATCGCAAGTACTGGAATTGCACGAACTCCAATGCGACCGCTTACTACACCACTGGCTGTAGCCAGTGCTCTCATACCAACACTAGAAAGTCCTCTAAATCCTGCCTTTAAAAGATTACCACCTCCAGCTGTTGTGAATAGCAAAATAATATCTGCTTCGATATACACGGGCTCTATCGATTGATTGACACCTCGGTCAATGCCAAACAAGTATCGGTCATAAGTATTTCTTGACGGTGAAAACTGTTTAATCCAGTACTCTTCTGTTGCCTGTTCTTTAGCTTGTTTTGTCCTTGCTGCGCTATCCCAGTGTAAGGTGCCCAATCCTAAACTTCCAGAGTTTTCACTTCGCCACATTGAATCATAGATTTCTGCAGATCTTTTTTCTACAAAACCGGCTTCATTTTGAACGGCAGAAATGGTCGTTTGAGCGTCCATTTCGTCCCTAGTTAAACCATCCTCAGAATTGATTTTGTGTAAATCAAAGCTTCCGGTTTCTTCATTAAAAATTCCGTAATCCCAATTCTTTTCTCCGCTGGCTTTGTTGTAAATCCTTTTTCCATCCGGGCTAAACACAATGTTATCAGGATGTTCACCTGTATTATTTTCTTCTGAAGAAGAATTGTCATTATCATTATTATTTTCAGACTTTTCATCCCCTCCACTACTTTGCATCCCATCAATGTCCAAATGATTTATAGGCTTGTTACCAGCATAGTTATATGGGGTTAGCTGGGAATACTCCCATGCCAAAGGATCAACACTTACAAACCTACAGGTCCATGCCGAGTAGTACCTTGCCCCGTAGTAGTAGAGCCCGCTTTCATTATCTTTCTCCTTGCCCACGTAGCGGTAGCGTTTGCCGCTCCAGGTGCGCACCGAGCTGTCGCCAAAGGGGTAGTACTCTTCCTTATCAATTATGCCTCCGCTGCCGTCAAGCCTTATGCTCACCGAACCCAAATGGTTGCTCAACTCGTAGCTTGTTCCTGACAGGCCGTCAAAAGCGTAGCCGGTTCTAACCGTAGCCACGCCGCCAACCCTAACAATGCTCTGTGCATTGATGCCATCGTATTTGTGTTCAAACACGCCATCAATATACACTGTTGTTTCGGTATTTCCGCCACTGTTGCGCACCAACTTTTTTACTCTTTGTCCGGCGCTGTATAGGTACAGGGCATATACGCTGGGTTCGCCCGTACCGGCTTGGTTTACATAGGCTTTGAGCTGGTCGGCGTGGCCCCACAGGTATTTTCTCTCGGTGCCGGCGGTGAGCTTGTTGCCATTGGCATCATAGGTAAATGTGGCGTAGTCGGTGGTGTTGTCGGCCTTTTTTATGGAGTGGAGCAGGTTGTTGGTGCTTATGCCGTCATAATGGAAGTTGCGGGTAAAGGTGTTGCCGGCGGTTTGTTTCAGTTGCAGGATGTTGCCCATTTTGTCGTAGCTGTACTGCCGGGTATAGGCCTGCATGGATGATGGGGCCGGGTTGCCGCCCGTGCCGGTGCGGGAGGGGTTGGCATCTGCCATTTTCAATTTACATTGTTCAATTTTGCCAATATATCGGCTGTGAGTGAATCCATTTTAGAGAAGGCAAACCATTTTTTGCCCAGATCTTTTAAGGAAGCACCCAAGTGGTAGAGTTCGTTGCGGTCAACGATTAAAAAACGGTCGTGGCTGATCACTAAAGTTTTCAGGTAAATGGGCGGGTATTGGTTGTTGTGTTTGTCTATGTCTAATTGCAGTTGTTTGGAGATTTGCTTCGTAAATATGGTGGCGGTAACCTTCTTTTTTCGCTTTGCCAAAAAGGTCAGCACGGTTTCGTCCACATAGTTATCAATCAGTATTATATCGGTTTTGGCTTTTTTGATGATGTCGGCCACAAACACATAGGCATCAAAAATCTGCCCTTCGAAAAAGATACCGTGGTTGGGAAGTTCCTGGGTTTTGAGTTGCAGGGAAATTTGTTTAACTTCTTTGCTAAGGCTGTCGTAGTTGTTCTCAATTCTGTCCATTCTCTGGTTCAAGGCGTAGCCTTTCAACAAATAGTCCCTCAACACATTGGTAGCCCAAATGCGGAATTGCGTGCCTTGTTTGGATTTTACGCGGTAGCCAACTGAGATGATTACATCGAGATTGAAAAATGCTACCGGCTTATCAGAATTAGGAATATGCATTTTTTGCATATTGCTTTTTTCGTCCAATTCACCTTCGTTAAAAACGTTTCTAAGATGCCTTGAAATGACAGATTGGTCTCTATGAAAAAGTTTGACCAGCTGATCCTGGTTTAACCAAACCGTGTCCTCTTTGAGTCTAACTTCAATATGCTCCGCAAGTTCGTCTGGGCGGTATAATACTATTTCGTTATTCATTGTAATTGAGTTGATATAAGTCAATATTATACCATGTCTAAGGAAAATTGTTTAGGGGTTTAGAGTATTGATGTGAGCCGTGGTCTTTTCGGAGTGGACACAATTGAACTGTCGCAAAATTTGCGACAGTTGAAATTTTATCAAGTTCGCCTTCAGAAAAAACGTTATTGATATGTTTCCCAATAGTTTTCACATCTCTGCCAAATAGTGTAGCGATCTGATTTCTATGCAGCCAAACGGTATATTCATCAAGTCTTACCTCGATGTGCTCTGCAATATCTCCTGAATGATAAAGGACTATTTCATTTTTCATCTTGGGTTTTCCATTTTAAAGCCCATCATTTCCAAGTGTTTATTTCCTTTGGCTTCGACTTCGCTCAGCCTAAGTGTCAATTTAGGCAGCGGTTTTTCGTGGCGTTCAGCAAGTTCTTTATTGCGTTAAATTAGGCGTTGGCTGATGCATTCCATTTCGATTTTTACGCTGCGCTCCAGTATCTTCAATATGTTGCCTGTCAGGTCGTAGTGGTGGGCGGTGTTGTGTTTTTTGGTGCCGTCATGCTGACCTTCAAACAGCCAATATGCGGGCTTGTATTCTCTGTAATGGGCACGCAGCAACTTAAGCAGGTGCCCGCCCCAGCCTCCGCCATATACAGCACCCCTATTCCTTCAGTGGAGGGGGAATTCTCCCTAAGCCTAGCACCTGTGCCCCGCTGCGCCCGTTGTCCTTCTTAATCCCTTTGCGCTCTTTGCGATACACCCCCTAAACCCCTAAAACCCCAGAGAAGCCTAGCACCTGTGCCCCGCTGCGCCCGTGTGTTTTCCTATATCCTTTGCGGTCTTTGCGTCCTAGTCCCCCCAACTACCCCGCCCATCCTTTTGCCTGAACCTTGGCAGCAATCACTTAATGGGGGCCCAGGCAAGCTGCCGTTCGCTGCGCATCCCAGCTCATCGGGAGTTTCCACCTTTATTTAGGCCCCCATTTTTACTGGGCTCCAATTTGTCTAAAATGTTGCTTATCAATATCTTAATTCCCTTTATTCACACCAAAAAATAGGCTTCGCCAGGTCAGTCCCATTTTGCCCCTTTGGCAGGGTGTACTACAGGCTAACTTAATAAGAAGGCCAAATGTAGCCAAAATTTTACGCGTGCAAAACACTTGTAAAAATTTCTTTGAAAAAACTTGTATCCAACATAAAATGAGCAATATAGAAAATTCCCGCACCCCGTGCCCTGTGCCCTGTGCCCTGTGCCTAGTGTTCCTTCTGCAAACACATGCCCAGGGCCGCCAGGTATGCCGTTGTCCACGCTGCTTGAAAATTAAAACCACCCGTTAGGCCATCTATGTCAAGCACCTCCCCAGCCAGGTAAAGCCCAGGGCAACGCTTGCTTTCCATGGTCCTAAAATCTACCTCGCCCAAGGCCACCCCGCCTGCGGTCACAAATTCCTCCTTGTGCGTTGATTTGCCAACCACCGCCAGCTCCACCCGGCGCAGCGCATCTACTATGGCCTGTTCACCTTTACTGCCAATCGACCCCGGTGTCCTATCCACCCATTCAGGCCCTAGCAATGTGCGCCACAGCCGTTTGGGAATACCAAAGCACGGCAGGTTGCCCAGTTCTTTGCGCTCATGGCCCGCCCATGTCCCCCGCAGCCCTTTGCGGGTGGCCTGCTCGCTGCCCATGCCGCTTGCATCCATCACCAGTAGGCAGCTATACCCACTCTGGGCCAGCCAGCGCGCGCCCCACGCGCTCAGCCACAGCACACCAGGCCCACTCAGCCCCTGGTGGGTTATGAGCAGCGGGCCCGCGCTCTCCAGTCGGGCATCAGGTATGCGCAGCACCACGCGGGGTATGCTCAGGCCGGCAAGGCCTTCCAGCCGTGTATCGCGCACAAGAAAAGTAAAGAGTGAAGGCACGGGCTCCACCAATCGGTGGCCTAAACCGCCCAGCAACTCCCACATGCGCGCGGAACCGCCGGTGGCCACCAGCACCTTTCGGGTCTCCAGTTTCCCAGTGGAAGTATCTATTATCCAACCACTTTCTCCTTGCTCCATGCCCTGTACCCCGCAGTGCAGCCGCAGCGCAGCGCCCCTGCCCACGCTGGCACCCAGTAGGGCTTCTACCACCGTGGCCGAACGGTCGGTAAGGGGAAACACGCGGCCGTCGCCCTCAGTTTTCACTCGTACCCCTTGGCTATCAAACCAATCTTCTACCTGGCCTGGGCCAAACCGGGTAAAAGGCCCCAGCAGTTCTTTCCCGCCGCGAGGATAGAACCCCACCAATTCCCTGGCATCATAGCAGGCGTGGGTTAGGTTGCACCGGCCACCACCTGATATACGCACCTTTTGAAGTGGGCTACCTGCACGCTCCAATATCGCCAGCCTCACCCCCGGCCAGCGTTCCATTACCATGGCCGCAGCAAAGCACCCGGCTGCGCCACCACCCACTATGGCTATATCATATGCTTCCATTGCTTGTTATTGGTATTCGGTCATCCTGCATGCATGATTTTTTTGTGGCCTATCACTTTTCTTTTATTTATTCCCCACCCTACTTTGTCGCCTTACTAAACCGTTCTATATCACCCGCATTTCCCAATATGTATAAGTGATCCAGCGGTTTTAGCACTACATCGGGACCCACGCTTTCCAGCAGCACCTCACCGCGCCGTATGCCGATTATATTTATGCCATACCGCTTTCGCAAGTCCAATTCCTCCAGCGACTTGCCTATAAACCCTCCCCCATCCGTACGGATCCTCACACAGCTTATGTCAAAGTCTGGTATGGCTTTCATACCCGCTGCCCTGGGCCTGGCCCTTTCCTCTTTGAGCAATTGATAATTGTCAGCCCGCACCGTATCCACTATGGCGTCTATATCATCCTGGGGCACCAAGAAATTTTGCAGTACCCTATAAAATATCTGCACAGAAGTTTCAAATTCCTCAGGTATCACCTCATCCGCCCCAAGTGCCAGGAGCTCACTGGTTTCGGCCACATACCGCGTGCGCACGATCAAGTAAAGCGACTCGGAATGGCTCCTGATGGACTTGATGATGGCCTTGGTGGCCAAACCGTCAGAGATGGCGATGACCGCGGCCCTGGCCTGGACTAGATGGGCCAAGTCCAGTATATGGTCGTGCCGTGCGTCGCCAAACACTATGGGCAAACCCTTTTTCTTCTCCCTTTGTACCGTCTCGGGATTCATTTCTATGATAAAAAAGGGGATGCCAGAGGCGGCAGCTGCCTTGGCCAGGTTGCTTCCGTTCACACCGTAGCCCACTATCACAAGGTGGTTGCTCAGGGATTGTGCTTCTTCCTTTGTGCCTTTGGCCTGCCTATTGGCCAAACCCAGTTTACGCGTCACCCCCTCTACCCTATCAGTTATGTGGTGGGACGCTATTATCACAAACGGGGTCAACAACATAGAAACAATTGAGACCGACAGGAAATATTGGTTTGTCTCCGCACTGATCAGGCCGTGGCTTATGCCCACCTTTGACAAGATAAAGGCAAATTCACCAATTTGAAAAAGTGAAAGGCCGGTGAGCAACACGGTGCGGGTGGGGTACCTGAGCACCACCACTGCCGCCGAGGCTATGAGTGATTTCACCACAAAAACAGCCAGTACCAGGGCTGTAATCACCAGAATGTGTTGCACAAAGAAGCCCAGGTCGAGCAACATGCCCACCGATACAAAAAAGAAACTGGTAAAAAGCTCCCTGAACGGAAGGATAATACTGGTGGCGTGGTGACTGTATTCCGATTCGGAGATAATGAGCCCCGCCAAAAAAGCCCCTAAGGCCAGTGACAACCCGGCCTGCGAAGTGAGAAATGCTACCGCAAAACAAAGTGTAAACGTAAGCAAGAGAAACAGTTCCTTGTTGTTGGTCTTGGCTATGGCGTGAAGTAGCCTGGGCACTAGGTAGCGCGCACTCACCACCGTCACAGCTATCACCACCGCCGATTTCACCAACAGGGAAAAGACTTCCATGCTCACATCGGCTTGCCCTCCGGCCATAATGGGTGTAAGCAGCATCATAGGCACCACTATGATGTCTTGAAAAATTAAGATGGCCAGCGCGTTTTTGGCATGTGGTGCCGCCATTTCTCGCCTGTCTTGCAGCGTTTTAAGTACAATTGCCGTACTTGAGAGTGAAAACAAAAAACCAATGAAAACGGCTTCGGCCCAGCTATGGCCCAGGGCCACGTACACCACGGCAGCTACCCCCACCGTAAGCCCCACCTGCACCATACCTCCCACCATCACGGTTCTCTTTATACTGGCCAGTTGTTTTATAGACAGCTCCATGCCTATGACAAACAGCAAGAAAATCACCCCGATTTCTGACAATACCTCTACTTCCTCCACCGCATTGACCAGCCCAAATCCATAGGGGCCTATGATTACCCCGGTGATGAGCAGCCCTATGATAGAAGGCAGCCTGAGCCGCTGGAGCATAAATACAATGACAACCGAAAAACCCAGCAAGACAAGTATTTCTGGAAGTAGTGGCAAATGCATAGGCAGAATAAGAAAGGGCAAAAGTGGCGCGAATTTGCGGTTTGCCAATCCTGGGTTGCGCAGTGCCATACCGGGCACGCGGGCCACCCAATTGTTTTAATAAAATATCCCGGACAATCCTGCCCCGCGCTCCCCGCCTATTCGCCAAAAAGCTCGTACCACTGCTCAAACAAACCCAACTGTTCTGGCCTTTTTTGAAGCTTTACCTTGATTTCCTCATAGCTCTTCTTGCGCCACAGGTTGTCAGGATTCTTGGAGTAAAACAAGTCGGCGTAGCTGATCACCTTTTCTTCAATTGTCTCACAAAGAATATCCTTATGCGGCAACGGTAACTTTTCACCCTTTATGGTTTCCTTGCTCAGGCCACCCACCCCTACATGGTTGGCCGCCACGCGGGCATGGAGGGGCAAGCCCTCCTTTTTCAGGATCTTGCGGCCTGCCGTAAGGTGCCTCAGGTAGGGCAGTTCGCCATAGCAACCTATTTCTGGGCTGTTGGTCTTTACTATCCCTATGTCATGGAGCATACAGGCTTCCTCTATAAATTCCAATTGCCCTTCCTTGAGCCCCAGCCGCTTACCTATTTTGAGCGCCAAATGGGTCACATTGGTCACATGCACCACATAAATCCTAAATGCCTTTGACGTAGGGTTTAGGTACTTTTCTATTATGGAAAAGTAGGGTATCATGGCTGCTCGGCGTCATACGCCTCATTGAGTGCCGCTATGTATGCTTCGGTAATGTTAATGTTATCATTGGCATAGAATATCCCGTTTTCCACGCTGGTAAATAATATGAGCTGAAACCCATTTTCTTCGGCGTACCGCTTGGAGTGCCCATTTATCTTGTCGAGCACCTTTTTCATCAACTCATCATTGAGTTCCTGCGACTTCTTGGCATATTCTTGTTCCTTTTCCATGGCCTGCCGCTCCAGGTTTTGCAGCGCTGCCACGTCATCGGTTTCATCATACTCATCCCCAAAGGTTTGCTTGTCCTTTACTATCACCTCATACATCTGCTTGTACTCTGCCTCCAGTTTTTCAAGTTCTTTTTGGTATCGCGCCACCGCCGACTCTACTTGCTTGAGCGACAATTGATAGCCCTTATACTCAGCCAATAGCTTTTCCAAGTCCACTATGGCAATTCCCGTGGCGTCCAGGGCCGTCTTTGACTCTGACTCCGATTTTAGTTTCACCGCTTGGAGCTCTTCCTGTAGCTGCGCTATGGTCTGCCCCAATTGGTCCAGTTGTTCTTTGTTGCCTTCACTGCCACATCCAGTAAGCAGGAAAACAATGGCTATCAAGCCTGTTATGATTCGTATAGAGTGCATTTGGCCGCAAAAATAGGTTGGCCCATAGGCTTGCCTATGCCCTTGGCTCACTTCACCGGTAGCTTTATCACCTGCGGTATGCGGTACACCGGATACTGCCGGTAGCCGGTTTCCATATAGGGAGAGCGTTCATACATCCAGTACAGTTGCCCGTAGTAGTCATTGGCCAATTTGGGGTTGGCCTGTATGGCGGCTTCCAGTTCACGCAGCAAATGGGGCTGGGCGGCTATCATCCCGGCGGCCGTTTCTTCAAACACATAGGCCGAAAACCACTCTTTCTGTTGGAGTATGGGGTCAAAAAAATTCCAGGCCATAAACGCATCTGGGCCTCTAGGCTCAAGTGTCTCCAGGGCAAACCTATTGGGGAGTATAACAAACCAATCTCCCTTGCGAACCACTATTTCCACTTGTTTTACAGACGTTTGCACTTCGCTATGAAGAAAATGCCCCTCATAGGGCGACTTGCCGTACCGTATGTGCCCAATGGTGTAGGCCTCTACCAGCATGCTGGTATCTTTCTGTGATTGCCTTAGCCAGCCCCCATTGGCTTGGAGCCGCTCCACTACTTGGCCCCAGGCCTGCGGCACCACATAGGCAAAAGGTTTGTCCACACTGTCTTTTACTTTGTACCGATTGTAGTATCTTATGGTCCAGGTCTTTGGCTTAGTTCTGTCGTAGTATAGCCTTTGCATGCCTGGCAGTGCGCTGGGCCTCATTTCATGGGCATATCCCTTAAATTCTATCTCTTCATAGCGCAGGGTATCCAGTTCCCAGTCTATGGGCCAGTACTTCCGGTTATAGTTGGCCTTTTCCGTAAAAAATCCCCGGCGCAGCAAATCGCCCTTAGTGGCTGCCGCCACCCTTACCAGGCTCTCCATAAGGTGGTAGGTAGCCCATACCCTTTCATCAAAAGGCTTAAGCATATGTGTCTCTGCCACAAACGCCACGGCACCAAACAGCGCGGCATAGCCACTTGAATACCTGGGAGAGTCATAAAATGCCTCTATGCGCTGCCCTACGGCACTACCGTGAACATTTACATATGGGCACATTTCCTGGCCCTTGTCTTTCATATCGCGCTCCAGCATGGGCAGCATGGTGCGCAGGTAGCGGCGTGAGCCAGGATCCAATTTATCGGGCATGGAGGTGAGCAGGGTCATGGTATATTGATAGTCAGCCCCATTGGTGGTGTGGTTGTCCACAAACACATCAGGCCTCCACTCCTGGTACATTTCCCAGAAGGCCCAGGTATTTTTGGCATCGCCCTTCACAAAGTCCCTGTTTAGGTCCAGGTATTGGGCATTGCCCCTAAAGCCGTATTGCTCAGGCCCCAGTTGGTTGGCCCTGCTGCAACAACCCCGGTTTAAAGCCCCTCCTATGTTGTAAACCGGTATGATGCATACCACCACATCCCGCAACAAATTGGCATGTTTGGTCACCAAGTCACGGGCCCACATCATGCTGGCATCTATGCCTTCCGGTTCGCCAGGATGTATGCCGTTCATGATCATGACCACGGCCTTTTCTTGCTCCCTTAACTCAGCAACAAATGCTTTTCTGGCATCGCGGCCACCATCACCCAGGTCGCCACCACCCACCACCACCAAATGCAGGGGTTGGCCGCTGTCCGTTTTTCTGTACCTAAGCAGGGTAACCTCCTCGTGGCTGGCATCCAATGCTTCGTAAAATGCGATACACTCTTCATAACTAGCGCTTTGGTTGCCGTTTCCCAGTTCAAAGGGGCTTAACTGCGCCCTGGCCGTAAACGCGGGCACCAGGAGGGCAATAATGGGGAATAACTTGGTAATTACTGTGTGAATACGCATGTTTTGTTCGGTATTGGCGTTGATAATGGCCTTAACAAAAAAAGCTATTTTTGCCGATAATGGGAAAGATAAAAGCCGCCATGACAGTGTGCATAGCCCTGTGGCTGGGTTGGGCACCTTTATGGGCCCAAGAGTTGGAATGCCAAATCGAAATCATAGGCCCAAAGGTACAGTTGACCAACAAAGAGCGCATTTTCAGCAATTTGCAAAAGGCCATGATGAACTTCGTCAATGGCACCAAATTCACCAACGACCAGTTTCGCACGGAGGAAAAGGTGCAGGTGAGCATGGTATTCAATATAGAGTCCATGCCCAGCCAAACCGAATTTGCCGGCAACCTACAGTTGGTAACCTCACGCCCAGTGTATGGCGCCAACTATAATACCACATTGATCAGGGTGTTTGACAAGAACATAGACTTTGAATTTAAGGAGTTTGAACCCCTGCAGTTTGTTCCGGGTACGTTTACCAACAATCTCACCGCCATATTGGCCTACTATGCATACCTGGCCCTGGGAGTTGATTATGACACCTTTGGCAGCCTTGGAGGAACACCCTGGCTTACCCAAGCCCTTATGATAGCCGAAGGGGCGCAAGGAGGGGGCGGCACCGGATGGGATCCCACCGCCAAAGGAAGGGATAACCGCTATTGGCTTGTTTTTCAATTAATGGACGAGCGGTTTAAGCCCCTTAGAAATTGCCTTTACCAGTACCACCGCCTAGGATTTGACACCTTTACCGACAATATGGAAAAAGGAAGGGCCGAAGTGTTGAGCGCCCTGGAACTCTTGGGCAAAGTGCACCAAAACCAACCCAACTCCTATGTGCTGCAAGTGCTTATGGATGCCAAAAGACTGGAAATCATTTCACTCTTTGCCAAGGCGGAGCAAGGTGAAAAAAACAAGATACTGGAGCTCATGGAAAGGATAGACGTAGCCAACCTGAATAAGTACCAAACCGGGCTCAATTCCTGAATGATTACGCGACTGCACATTGACAACTATGCCCTGATCAAGGAATTGGACATAGAGTTTGACGGGGGCCTAAATATCATAACCGGCGAAACCGGGGCAGGTAAATCCATTATGCTCGGCGCCTTGGGCCTATTGCTGGGCAACCGGGCAGACGCCAAAGCACTGGGATATGCCGATGCCAAATGTGTGGTGGAAGGCGAGTTTGACATAAGCAACCTAGAATTGCGCAATTTTTTCAAGGACAATGATATAGACTATGACGATGGCCCTATTCTGCGCCGCGAAATCAGCGTATCGGGTAAATCAAGGGCCTTTATAAACGATTGCCCGGTAGGCTTGGCCACGCTCAAAGACCTGGGCGAGCGCTTGGTGGACATACATTCTCAACACAGCAACCTGCTGCTGGCCGATCCTGCTTTTAAACGGGAATGGCTCGACCATGTAGGCAACAACCAGGTACAGTTAAGCGCATACTCGCAAGTTTTTAAGGAATGGAGCGAAAAAAAAGCCCGCCTTGACCAACTGGAAAAACGTGCTCAGGAACTGCGCGAGCGCAGCGAGTTCAATGATTTTCAATTGAATGAAATTGTCCAACTGGCAATAAAGCCCAACGAGTACACCGACAATGAAAAAGAACTGGATAGGCTAAACAATGCCGAAAGGGCAACGGAAACTTTTGCCCTGCTCAACCACCTTTTTGACAGCAGTGAACAAAGCGTGCTCACCTCCCTGGGCACCATCAAAAATGCCCTTCAGCGCATAGCCAGCCTTGATGAGGGCCTGTCTTCCCTTTTGCTACGCATAGATCAGGCTTCCATAGAGTTGCGCGATGTATTTGATGAGACCCAGCAGCTAAATGAGCTTTGGGTGTATGACCAAGAACGGTTGGACTACCTAAACGAGCGGCAAGACCGGTTACAGCGGCTCTTGCGCAAGCACCAACTTACCCACAGCGATGAACTCTTACAGAAAGCAGAGGCACTTAAATCGGGTCAAATGCAGGTGAGCGACCTGGATACCCAAATTGGGGCACTGCAAGGGGAATTGGCTGCCCTACAGCAAAACCTTAAGGTTAAAGCGCAGGAAATAAGCGAAAAACGTTTGGCCATAGCCCAAGAAATTAGCCCAAGGGTAGCTGACATGCTTAGGGCACTCGGCATTCCCAGTGCGCAGTTTTCCATTGTCGTTGGCGCAATTCAAAGGCCTGAAATTCACGGTGCCGACGAGGTAGAGTATTTGTTTTCGGCCAACATGGGCCACTCCCTACAAGAGGTATCAAAGGTGGCATCGGGGGGTGAAATTTCACGTATCATGTTGGCACTTAAAGCGCTAATGAGCAAATCAAAACGTTTTCCCACCTTGGTGTTTGATGAGATTGACCTGGGCATTTCAGGTGAAGTGGCCATTAAAGTAGGTGAGTTGATCCAGGCCCTTTCACAGGAACACCAAATAGTGTGCATCACGCATTTGCCGCAGATAGCCGCCATGGGCAGCCGCCACTTTAGGGTGAATAAGTATGAAGACCAGGGCCGCTCATATAGCCAAATAGCCCAGATAAAGGGGAAGGAAAGGACCAAGGAAATAGGACAAATGATAGGTGGTTTGAAGGCTGGGGATAATGCCATGCGCAGCGCACAAGAACTATTGCAGAAATTTGCCGCATCCGAGATTTGAGAACAAAGAACACAAGACTATGTCATACAACCTGCTAAGCGGAAAAAAGGGAATCATTTTTGGAGCACTTGACGAAAAGTCCATTTCATGGGCCGTAGCCAAACGGGCCCATGAAGAGGGGGCAACCTTTGTGCTCACCAATGCGCCCATTGCCATAAGGATGGGCAACATAAGCGACCTGGCACAGCAATGTGGCGGCGCACGGGTGATAGGGGCCGATGCCACCGTGGTCAGCGATCTGGAAAACCTTATCAACCAGAGCATGGAACACCTGGGCGGAAAACTCGACTTTGTGCTCCACTCCGTAGGCATGAGCCTCAATGTGAGAAAAAAGCGCCCTTATACGAACCTTGACTACGACTTCATGCACAAGACCATGGACATTTCGGCCATTTCCTTCCATAAGTTGCTGCAGTCATTGTACAAGGCCGACGCAATGGTAGCGGGCGGTTCCGTCCTCACCCTATCTTATATGGCGGCTCAGCGCACTTTTCCTGACTACAACGATATGGCAGAAGCCAAGGCCATGCTGGAAAGCATTACCCGCAGCTTTGGT
Source organism: Bacteroidota bacterium (assembly GCA_016192035.1). GTDB lineage: Bacteria > Bacteroidota > Bacteroidia > CAILMK01 > JACPUW01 > JACPUW01. Next base: position 64,117 of record JACPUW010000043.1, on the reverse strand, counting down.
TATCACTACGGCATCAAAAACCGGGTAAGGGTCAACTCCATCTCCCAGTCGCCTACCCAAACCACCGCCGGCACCGGCGTAGGGGGATTCGATTCCTTTTATGAATTCTCCGATAAAATTTCGCCACTGGGCAACGCCAACGCTGCCGAATGCGCCGACTACTGCATTACCCTGCTATCTGACCTTACCCGTATGGTCACCATGCAAAACCTGTTTCACGACGGTGGGTTTTCATCCATGGGTGTATCTCACCGCATTATGGATCGGCTCGATTTACTCCAATCGGCCGAATAGACAGGCAATTCCTGGTTCCACCACACACAACCTCAAGGGGCCGAAAGGAAAACGGCAATCCGTGTTGCCTTTCTATCAAATGACTGTTTTTCACATTATTACACAAATATGTAGGCAATACTAACAAACTACTTCCTTGCGCAACCAACGATCACGGGGCAGGTAGTTATTGAGCCTGGTGCCCACATTTTTTCCCCAGCCCAGTGCCAGCCCCTTAAAACAGGCCAGCCCCCAGCCCTTGGGCCACTGTGGATGCACCGGCAAAGGCCCTCCTTTTAGGTAGTCCAATGCCTGCGGCAATCCCAATTCAAACATTGGCAAGCGATTAACTGATTCACAGTGCAATGCTGCCTCGTATCCGGGCCGTACATTGTTCGCGCTCACAGTTCCCATGTCCACGCCCAGTTTCCATAGCGGCATAAGCGAGTGACAGAATGATGCTAGGGATTCATGCTCGCTGGGCAAGGCGTGTATATGGCCCCTTACCTTCACCAAACGAGTGTTCATGGGCGCGGGCACCATAGCCAGTATGTTTTCAGCCTCCTGTTTACTGGGTTTTGAAAAAGCAGGTTTGCCCGGTATCCTGGCGCGGAGCCCCTCCTCCCTTCGCCGAATCACGCACACAAATTGGCCCTCACCCCGCACCCTGTGGTGGTACAGGTAATATCCCTTTAGGGGTTCGCTTACTGTGGGTATATCCACCTGATCTACTCCCCAACCGGGGTGGCATTGGGTTGTCACCACTTCATATTCAGGCATTTTGTCGAGAATACCAGCTATTTGTGCTTCGTTTTCCATAGGCTCATAGGTACAGGTGCTATACACCAGGTAACCTCCGGGCGCCACCAGGGTGGCGGCTTGGGCAAGCAGAGGCTGCTGTACCGCCGCACACGCCGACACAAAATTGGGCGACCATTGTTCCAGGGCACGGACATCTTTTCTAAACATGCCCTCACCACTGCAAGGCGCATCTACCAGTACCAGGTCAAACATAGGGCCCATGGGCAGAAAAGATTTGACCACTGCATTGGTAACCAGCACATTGTGCCTGCCCCACCTGCCCAGGTTCTCTACCAGCGCCCGGCTTCGGTTCAGATCGGCCTCATTGCTCACCAGGAACGAGCCCGGTGCCAAACGGTCAAGGAGCAAAGTGCTTTTTCCACCGGGCGCGGCACATAGGTCTAGTGCCAACATGGGCCTGGTCCAATCTATGGCGTTGGCAAAGAACATGGTGGAAGCGTCTTGCACATAGTAGGCACCGGCATGGTGCAGTGGGTCGGCATAGAAAGCAGGGCGGCTGGGCAAATAATATGCACCGGTGAACCACGGCACTGGCCCACATTCAGAAAAAGGGCAACCGAGCCATTTTGTAGGGTTGACCCTGATGGATACAGCCGGGGTTTCATTCATGGCATCCACAAACCACTCATAATCTAGTGGGAATAACGAACGGAAATGTTGCTCAAATTCGCGGTGCAATAATCTGGTGTATTTCGCGGCAAAGATTGACATAAAAGCAACGCCTACCCGTTAAAGTCCGCTTTATGGGCGCAATACCCTCGACAACCTAAAAAGATGAAAGTAAAAAAGCTGTTAATCTGTATTTTAATTACTGGCATTGCCCTGGAGGGCATGGCGCAAAAAGTTACCTTGAGCGGCTATCTCACCGATGCCGCCACAGGTGAGCAGCTCATAGGGGCTAGCGTGTTTGTTAAGGACTTGAAAGATGGAACCGCAACCAATGTGTATGGTTTCTACAGCCTTACCCTTCCCCAGGGCACATACGATGTGGTATATAGCTACGTGGGTTACAATGCCCAATTGACTACCGTGGCCCTTACGGCCAGCAAAACCCTGAACGTGAAACTAGAAGCCAACATAGCCCTGGAAGAGGTGGTAATTACCGAAGACCGTTCAAACCGGATACAGGAAAAAACCCAAATGAGTACCATTACCCTGGGCATGGATAAGGTAAAGAACCTACCGGCCTTTATGGGCGAAAAAGATGTGATCAAGACCCTACAGCTATTGCCCGGGGTGCAGAGTGGCGGTGAGGGCAGCAGTGGGCTATATGTACGTGGCGGTGGGCCTGACCAAAATCTTATACTCCTTGACGGTGTGCCGGTGTATAATGCCTCCCATCTCTTTGGGTTCTTTTCTGTGTTCAATGCCGATGCGATCAACAGCGTGGAATTGATAAAAGGTGGATTTCCAAGCAGGTACGGCGGCAGGTTGTCGTCGGTGGTGGATATTAGGATGAAGGAGGGCAACACCAACAAATTTGAAGGTGAAGGCAGCGTAGGCATTATCTCATCAAAACTGAGCCTGCAGGGCCCCATAGGCAAGGCCAAAAAAACCACCTTTATCGTTTCGGGCAGGCGCACCTACCTTGACATACTGGCCAGGCCAATCATCAAGGCCGTGGGCAGGAGTGCCGGTGAAGCCAATGTGGTGGCGGGGTATTATTTCTACGACCTAAATGCCAAGCTAAACCACAAGTTCTCTGACCGCAGCAGGCTCTATCTTAGTGCATACGGCGGCGATGACATTTTTTATTTTGATATTAAGGACGACTACGTTTCGGAAGGCAAAAAGAACGAATATGGCACAGGGGGCGGGCTGAGTTGGGGAAATAAAATTGCTGCCTTGCGCTGGAACTATATGTTTAGCCCCAAACTGTTCAGCAACACCACGGTAACCTACAGCAAATACAAGTTTGATACCGATGTGGAGTTTTATGAAACGTACTGGGAAAATGATGTGGAGAAAAAAAATAGCTATTATTCAGGCTTTTACAGCGGCATAGACGACATTACCGCCAAAGTGGATTTTGACTATATGCCCTCTCCGAAGCATTTTGTCAAATTTGGCTTTGGCGACATATACCACAAGTTTTCCCCTGGGGCATCTCAAACCAAATTTGAGTTTGATGGAATCAAGTTGGACTCCACCGTGGCATCAAACACCATGTATGCCCATGAAGCCTACGCATATATAGAGGATGACCTCCGGTTGGGCAACCGCCTAAAGGTAAACCTGGGGCTACATGCCACGGCATTCATGCCCACCGATACCACCTTTTATTCCCTCCAACCGAGGATAGCCGCCCGTTTTCTGGTAAGTGACAAGGCGTCCATCAAGGCATCATATGCCACCATGATGCAGGCTTTGCACCTGCTCACCAACCCCACCATTGGCCTTCCTACCGACCTCTGGGTACCTGCCACCAAAAATGTACCCGTGGAGTATTCGCAGCAGGTGGCCCTGGGATATGCCCAAACCGTGAAAGATGCCTATGAACTGAGCTTGGAAGCCTACTACAAAACCATGGATAACCTGATAGAATATAAAGACGGCCAATCATTTGGAGGATCAGATGCCAATTGGGAAAACAAGGTGGCCATAGGCCGGGGTTGGAGCTACGGCCTAGAGCTTTTGTTTGAGAAAAAAGTGGGGAAGCTTTCGGGCTGGATAGGCTATACCCTATCATGGACCAACCGGCAGTTTGACGACCTAAATTTTGGCAAGGCATTTCCCTACCGCTATGACCGCCGACACGACATGAGCCTGGTAATCACGTATAAACAGAACGACAAAGTGGATTTCGGCCTGGTGTGGGTGTATGGCACCGGCAATGCCTATACCCTGGGGCTAGAACACTACTGGGCCTATAACGATGAACTGGGACAAAGTGGCGAATGGGTGTATTTTGATGATATAGAGCACGTAGAGAGCCGCAACAATTTTAGGGCCCCATCCTACCACCGCTTGGACCTGGCCGTGAATTTTCACAAACCCACCAAATGGGGCCAGAGGACCATAAGCCTGGGACTCTATAATGCCTACAGCCGCCAGAATCCCTTCTTTATTTACTGGGGCTATGAGGATGGTTTCTTTAGCGACAATTCTGCAAGGGTGCTCAAACAAGTGGCCCTTTTCCCCATGATTCCCTCCATATCCTATGCCTTTAAATTCTAAAACCCCAAACCTACATGTATAGAATACGACTTTTCCTACTGCTTACCGTGGCACTGGGTGCACTGGTGGCCTGTGAAAAAACCATAGAATTTGATGGGCAAATAAAAGAGCCTAAGATTGTAATAAACAGTTTGTTTAACAACCAAGACACCTTTAAGGTACACCTGAGCCGCAGCCTAGCCCTGGTGGATATACAAGAATTGGAAAACCTGGAAGCCGCATCGGTAAAACTCCTGGACCAAAATGGCAACCTGGTTGGACAGCCACAACACAAGGTTAATGGCATCTATTTACTTGAAGGGTTTGCTCCCGAGTATGGCAAGGAATACCGCGTGGAAGTGTCACATAATGGGTACGATCCCGCTTGGGCCACTGATATGGTGCCCAAGCAAGTGCCCATTATAGATTATAGCGTGCGCGACATACCAAACCCCATGTTGGGCACCACCGACAAAGAGATAACCATCCAGTTTGCCGATCCAGTTAATGAACAGAATTACTACATGATAGAGGCTTTTGGCCACTACTACTACGAGGATTCTTTTAACAACATCTACCAGGAGTGGACCGAACAATTGATGGTGAGCTCAACCGATCCTATGGTAACCAGTCAGTTGAACAGTGGCGAAACGCGGTATTATGGACAGGCCATAGTGGTGGACGACAGCCGTATAGACGGCAAAACCTATGGGTTTAGGATCATTATTGATGGCTACACCTTTGAAGGTAACGATGTAGATATTACCCTAACCCTAAGCAATATGGGCTTGTCTGCCTATAGGTATTTCACTTCGCTTGATAAGTATAACCGGGTGCGATACGACCCATTTGCCACCCCGGTGCAGGTATTTAGCAACGTGGAAGGAGGGCATGGCATTTTTGCCGGATCGTCATCATCCAGCATTGTCATAACGCCCTAATTATCAAAAAATCCAGGCTGCCTATTGGCCATAAATGGGTGCAACACCCATATTGGCAAACATGAACGCCCATATATCGGCGTATTCGTCAATGGTTTGTTGGGTGGACTTGCCTGCCCCGTGGCCAGCCTTGGTTTCTATATTGATGAGTACAGGGTTTGGGCCCTTATGGCAGGCCTGTAGCCTGGCGGCAAACTTGAACGAATGCGCAGGTACTACCCGGTCGTCGTGGTCGGCGGTCATTACCATGGTGGCGGGATAGCTCGTTCCCTCCTGTAGGTTGTGGTAAGGGGAGTAGGCATAAAGATTCTTAAAATGGGTTTCCTCATCACTGGAACCATACTCCACTGCCCAGCCAGCACCTACGGTAAACTTGTGGTAGCGAAGCATATCAAGCACCCCTACCGCAGGAAAGGCCACCTTAAACAAGTCGGGGCGCTGCACCATACAGGCACCTACCAGTAATCCCCCGTTTGATCCGCCACGAATGGCCAATCGGTCCTTGCTGGTATAACCCTCTGAAATGAGGTATTCGCCGGCGGCTATAAAGTCATCAAAAACATGTTGCTTTTTCAGGAGCATACCGGCCTGGTGCCACCGTTCGCCATACTCCCCACCACCGCGCAGGTTGGCCACACAATATACGCCGCCATTCTCCAGCAATACTACGTTGGCTACTGAAAAACTGGGGCTTAGGCTAATGTTAAACCCCCCATAACCATATAAAAGGGTGGGCCTCTGGCCATCCATGGCCAATCCTTTTTTGTGCGTTATGAACATATGGATTTTCTCTCCGTCGGCGCTTGGGTAAAACACCTCCTTGGTTTCATAGTCGGCGGGATTGAATGTTACCTCGCTTTGCCGGTACAGGGTGGTGTGGCCCGTGGCCACCTCATATCTAAACACGGTAGATGGGTAGGTAAAGGAGGTAAAAGTGTAAAAAATTTCTTCGTCTTCCTTGTTGCCCCCAAATCCTGACACGGTGCCTATGGTGGGCAGGTTTATTTCGCCCAGTTGTTTTCCTTCTTTTTCATGCGCATAGACCCTGCTGCTGGCATCTTTGAGGTAGGTAGAAAACCACTTGCCGCCCACCAGTGATGCCGATTGCAGCACGTCATTGGATTCTGGCAACACATTCACCCAATTTTCTTTGCCGGGAGCGGCTATGCCGGTCTTGACCAGCCTATAATTTGGTGCCTGGTAATTGGTAAGTATATAGAGCGCATCGCCGTCATTGTCCACTAGTTGGTGGTCGTTGTCAAAATCAGTGACCACAGGCACAAAGGCAGGTTTTTCCACCAGTAGGTCAGGGCCGGTAAGCGGCAGCACAAATAGGTTTTGCCCGTGTGTGCCCTGGCTTTGGTTTAGCACAAAAAAACGGTCGTCGTGGGTGGTGCCACCAAAATTATAGTAGGTGGGATTTGCAGGGTCTTCCCAAATAAGCAAGTCGCTAGACTGCGGGCTGCCCAGTCGGTGGAAATATACTTTGCCGTTTGTGTTGGCACCGCTAAGGGCCTCGCCTGGGCCTGGTGCAGGAAACCGGGTGTAGAAAAAACCGTGGCTTCCATACCAGGAAGCTCCGCCAAATTTCACCCATTCTATCTTATCATCAAGCAGCTCTTTGGTTTCCACATCCATTACGAACCATTCGTTCCAGTCGCTCCCGCCCCGGCTTATGCCGTATGCCAGGTACTTGTGGTCTTTAGAGAAGGCCATACCGGCCAGTGATACGGTGCCATCCTCTGAAAACCCGTTGGGGTCAAGCACTACCTCCCCATCGGTGCCCAGGCTGTCCATGCCGTACAGCACAGATTGCGCTTGCAATCCCGTGTTTCTGAATTCGTAGTACCTGGGCCCTTTTTTAAAGGGGGCCGACACTTTGGGATAGTCCCACAACTGGGTTAACCGCTGCTTGATGGCCGGCAAAAAGGAAATTCCGTTGAGATAGGCCCGGGTTACCTCATTCTGTGCCTTTACCCAGTTTTTGGTTTCCTCGGCGTTGTCATCCTCCAGCCACCGGTATGGGTCGGCTACTTCGGTGCCAAAATAGTTGTCAACTACTTGCTCGGTGCGGGTTTGGGGATACTGCATGGTACCTTCTTCGGGAGTTGTTTCTTTACAAGATTGGCCCAGGGCCAAAAGAATGATCAATACAAGGGCATGGCGGCTCATGGATAAACATATAATGGGTTAAAAAACGGGCAAATGTACAGGGTAGCCCTGCCTTTGGGCACCAAATGAAGGTTTAGGCAATGACCTGGATGGAGTAAGGAAAAAGTACCGGCCCCAGTCACGGGCAATAAAAAAACCGCCCCTGAATGACAAAGGCGGTTAAGTGCAACAACAAAAACAACAGTAATCAGCGAATCAAGGTAATGGCTTTTTGGTAGTTGAAGCTGCGCCCATTGGGGCTCTCCATATCCACCACACATATATAGGTGCCAGCTTCTGCCAGATTGCCCTGGAACTTGCCGTCCCATTGGGGTTTTTCCCCTTCATTGTCATATACCTTTTGTCCCCACCGGTTGAAAATCTGCACCTGCAACTTGCCCATCCCGGTGCCCACTATTTCGTATATATCGTTCACATTGTCATAGTTAGGACTAAAAGCGGTGGGTATAAATATATCAGATACATAATCAAAGGAATATTCGGTGCTGGCACTGTTCCAAGTGCCGTTAACATGTATGGCCACTACCCTGTACCGGGCTTCCATTGTTTCTTGTTTGTTAAAGTCCCTGTCAATATAGTGTGGTTGACCTGATATTCCCACGGGTATCCATCCGTCGCCCAGGTCTTTCTGGATTTCATAATAGGCCAGTGATTCGCCCCATGCAGTAAAAGGAGTCCAGCTCAGGGTGGGTAGGCTATCGGTTTGGTAATGACCGCTCAGGGCTATTGCGCCTGCGGGGTGGCTATAGTTTGAAAAAGCCCCACAAGCGTCCATTCCACGCACCGAAAACGCGGGAAAAGAGTCAAGTCCCGGCAGTGGAACCCATTGGTACTGGGTATCTTCCACCACAGCCAGTGGTGTAAAACCTTCCGCTTGCACCAGGTTTATCTCGTAGGTGGTCATCTTATCCACTCCTTTCCACTGTAGGTGAAAGGCCCCATTTTGTGATGAAATCTGTGAAATAGTAACCTGTTGTTCGGCTGACAAGGGCGACACAAGATCCAAGGTAGCCACATACTCCGACTTACAGGTAGGTAGCCCATTGGCCAAACTTAGGCGAAACTCATAGGTGCCTGGGTCGCGCAGCAGCAGGGCATCGTCAAACGAAAGGGTATCGTACTGGTCCATGATCAGCACCATAGAGGTAAACTTTCCCTTACTGCGGTTGTCCATTTCCACCATTTGTGGCACACAGGCGCCCTCCGTTTTAATTGAGAATTCTGCCTGCGGTATGCCAAAGGCCTTTACCTGAAGCACCTGGGTGTCCGCGCAATTGAATATTGAGTTGGTAGCCAACACTTTGACTTGGTACAAACCTGGTTTGGAAAAAGCGTGTGAACGGGTATTGAGCACGGTATCCAAGGCGCCATCTCCCCAGTAAATGGCTTGGCCGGTATGGCCGGTATGGGTAGGCATCAACTCTATGGGCTGGCCCACGCACACCGCCGTGTCGCTTGCCCTGGCCTGGGCCACCACAGGCGCAGCCACCTGAATGGCCTGGCCCATGTAGGTACTGTCCATGCATCCATCCTGTCCTTTCACCACCAAGGCCACGTCATGCGTAGTGCCTGCTGAAAAATCCATGACATGGCTGGCTGCACCAGATACCGGAAGGCCGTCCAGATACCAAGTGTATGAGAGCAAATGGGTATCAATAGGCTGAGAGAGTGTTACCCTAGCCGGGGCACAGGCAGAGCTGGCATACACGTTGGGTTTTGCTTCTACAGGCTGGAAAGCCACAGTCTTGGTGCTGGCAGCCACACATGCGCCCAAATACGCCAACAGGGTAATTTCAAACTGCGTACCCATATCGCTTGAAAAGCGGTGGATCAATGACTTATCCCTGTAAACCGTGCCATCGCTCAGTTTCCACACCAAGCTATCTACCTTCTGGCCTGGGAGGGCAATTTGTCGTGCATGTACCTGCTCACATACCATATCCTCTATTTTAAAGGCAGGTGTAGCTACTGGGGCTATATCCAGCTTGTCCATCAAATCGTTTCTATTGCCGACAGTACATGAATCATTGAATATCAATACATAAGGAGTATAGATGCCTGAGCTGGCATACTTATGTTTTACTTGGCCCCTGTCAGCGTGCTGCAAGTCCATGTTTCCGTCGCCGTCAAAGTCCCAAGAGTAAGTGGCTCCCCTAAACGAACCGGCATCAAACCACACGGAATCGCCAAGGCAACTACCCATTGCGGTAAGAGGGCGCTCCAGCATGGCGCATCCTTGTTTCTTGTCAACCTGGGCAAAGCCACTGGTGCTGACCAAGGCAAACACCATCAGTAGCGCGAGTGAAATGGGTAGGTTCGTTTTCATCTGTCAAAAGGTTTAACCGTGTCAATACATAGACAAACTTACCTTTTACTACGATGAACTATTCATTATCGTCGATTTATTTTCAAACTTTTCGTTCAAGCCCATAATTCGTCGAATAAAACAGGGCTATCCCACCTTTATCTGGCATTAAACCTATTTAATCGATGTATTTATTGATTTCAGCGACAATACGCCCAGAACACCAATTGAAACGGATGAATTAGGACACGCTGCCCGCTGCCCCTTAGCAAACACTTAATTGAATACATTTGCGCAACAGTGAAAGCAAAGCCCCAAGCATGACCGACAGTGCCATTAAGATTTTCATTATAGAGGACGACATGTTTTACTCCAAGCTCCTCAAAAGCACCCTTGACAAGGTGGACCGATATGACGTGAGGGTGTTTGGCAATGGCACGGATGCAATTCAACATCTATATGAAAAGCCCGACATTATTACCATAGACCACAACCTGCCCGATATGTCGGGAATAGAAATACTTAGGAAAGTCCGCGAGTATGACCCCAACATAGTACCCATCTATATGTCAGGCCAAGATGAAATACAAGTGGTGGTACAGGCATATAAAGACGGCGCCAAAGACTATATCATGAAAGAGGAGAATGCCGTGCTCCTTTTACAGAAGTCACTGGAAAACATAGCGGAGAACCTCCGGTTGAAAAGGGAGATAGAAGAACTGAGGGACAAGGCCATAGAGTATGGAAAATACAGTTCTATAATTGGTGAGAGCCCGGCCATGCATAAGGTGATACGGCTCATGGAAAAAGTGGCCAATACCGACCTTACCGTGCTCATAACAGGCGAAAGCGGAACAGGCAAAGAAGTGATAGCCAATGCCCTGCACTATAATTCCAACCGAAAACGGAAGCCTTTCGTAGCGGTGAACATGGGGGCCATCCCCATAGACCTGGTGGAAAGCGAACTATTTGGCCATGAACGCGGGTCGTTTACCGGAGCTTCATCCAAGCGCATAGGCAGGTTTGAAGAGGCCGACGGCGGCACCATTTTCCTGGATGAAATAGCCGAAATGGACATGTCGCTGCAGGCCAAACTCCTCAGGGTGCTACAGGAAAAAAGCATTCAGCGCGTGGGTGGCTCCAAGACCATCAACCTCGATATCCGTATCATAGCGGCCACGAATAAAATACTGGCCGACAGCGTGAAAGAAGGCAAGTTTAGGGAAGACCTATACTATCGCCTACAAGGCTTCCTAATCAAGATGCCGCCGCTGCGCGAGCGGGGCAACGACATCATCATCCTTGCCAACTATTTCAAGTCACAATACGCCAAAAACACCCGCCAGCCTGAGCTGGCCCTCACCGGTGAGGCAGCCCGCATCCTTATGCAGCATACCTGGCCGGGTAATGTCCGCGAGCTCAAATCGGTGGTAGAGAGGGCCATCATTATTTCTGACAACGATAAGATAGAAACTGAAGACCTAATTTTTTCCGATTCGGCCATGTAGCCGCCCCCTGCGGCAAAGCGTGTAACGCTTGGTATTTGCACCATGCTTTCCATCATGGATCGGTAGTCCCAAATCATTAGTCCTGGGCCCAAAAAAACAGTACCCGCCTATATGTGGGCGGGCACTGAGCAATTGGCAATGCACTTTTACCAGGCTTATTTCTTTACTATCACCTTGCTTACCCGGTGACCACTGGCCGTAAGGCCTACTATATATGTGCCCGGCGGCAATGACATGCCTGCCTCATAGGTCCAGGTTTGCGTGCCGGCACTCAAGTCCACCCTATCACAAAAAAGCACGGTACCTGAAGTGTTGGCCAATTGCCACCAAGCCTCCCCTCCCGCAGCCCACTGGGCCTGCATGGTAAACCGGTCAATAAAGGGGTTAGGAAACACCGACAGTGCCGGCCCCACCGTATTGCCAATCAGGTGGCCCGTTACCTCGGCGTAGTATGTCTTGGTTACCTCACCATTGGATAAGGCCACTATGTGAAGGCCCACGTCCGCCGCTTTTCCTTGCAGTGCATAGCGGCCGTAGGTTCCGGGGCTTTCTATTATTATGGGCTCCCAATTAGCCTGTCCTCCCGCCTGTTCTACGCGCAGGGCACCTATACCCGTGGGCAGGTCAGTCCATGTGAGTTCCAGGTTGTTGCCATTGGCCCCATCTAGCCCAAAAGGGTTGTTGTCTTGGCCCCACAGGTCGTTCTCGTCCAGGTTGCCCAGGGTCACCAATACCGAACTGCCCAGTTTATCAAGCGCGGTAATGCCCCCCGGCAGGGCGGCTGAAATAGCGGCCCCGTTGCCCAACGAATGCCATTCGCTGCCATTATACCCCAACAATACCAGATTATCCGGGTCATCCAGGCCTAGCTCAACCGCACACCCTGAATATGCCGTGGCTATGGCCGGGCTGCCCTGTCCACCAGTGCTTACTGCCCAGTATTCTTTGGTAGAAACCTGTGCTACCCCTTGTGGCGGCTCCAGGTACTTTATGGGCGTGCCCTCATAGTACCTCACCTGGTGCATCGCGGTTTTGGCCGTAGGGCCAATTCCAAAATAGGCAGGCCCAGCCCGGCTACCCGTGGGCATAACAAAGGCCGAAGCGCCTTGGCGGCTGACCATGCCGGTAAACCATCCCTGGCCCCTAAATCCGGCCAATGGCCCAAAATGTAGCCCGGGCCCACCTGATGTGGCTGAAGGCCCCTGGGCTATAGACAGTACTGGGGCCTTATTTACCAGCACCAAACTATCTGTTATATGCAGGTCCTGGTACAGACGCACCTCCCCGGAATCTTTGTCAACCATCAACTTAGACAACATTATGGCCGATTTTCCCGCTATATTTTGGATATTGCCCCCCGTAAGCACCAGTAGTCCACTGCCTTTCATGGGGTGGCTTGAGTGGTTCAATAGGTTGCCCATTACGCGCAAATCGCCCAACAGCGTTACTTCAGCCCCGGGCTCCAGTTGTAGGCTTCCTATCACATCACCTGTTTGAAAGGTAAACGGGCTGGTCCCGGGTGCTATAACCAAGGTAGATGCGGCGCCCAACACAATTCCCGGCTTCCGTATCCATCCCTCATGAAACACCACCTTTCCCCCATTGGCCTCCAGTATGTCGCGGTACACCCTGCCAGGCGGGCACCTGTGCCAGGCGATCCAAGCCCAGCCGTGCAGCCCAGGTTCGTTGCCCTTTGAGAAGGCGCATGTTTTGTTCATCCTGTATATGAATCCTTTGTGCTCTACAAAAATGTCCTTGTCCTTTTCAGCCGAATAGGCTTGCACAGCGCTCCAAGTGGGCACTAGGGTGCAATCTTTTGAAAAATCATCCCCATCTGCCTCACCCCTTTCTATCCAGTCAGCCGATACCCCAGGCTCATTCCCCTTTGAATTCCATTTGTTATCGGAGAGAAAATACACCTTGCCTTCATGTGTCACTTCCACCATGTGGTTTTCATCCTTTCTCCCATATGGCTTATCTGCCATCCATGGAGCCACTCCCTGGCCCATAAGGGGAACAGCGGTGGAAAATGTATCGAACACGAGGGAAGACCTGCACACCAACTCACCGCCGTTCACCGTCATTTTTATATTGGTGCCTTCCTTAAATTCATGGTTCTCATTGCGCACCACCCCGCCCAGTGTGCATTTGCCACCATCTACCCGCAGGAGTGGGGCTACCGGCTCCCGTGTGTCGTTGGCCACAAATGCCACATTGCCCGCAACATTAAGATTGCCCCGCAGCAGGTTGCACTGGTTTGCCAAGCCATCTGCAGCGTAAAGCACCATGTCCCTGCCCACTTGGCAGTCACCCGAATCTATGGCAACCAGGCTTGCGCCCCGGCGCAATTCCATGTCTTGCCCAATTTCAATGGTACCCTTTATCTGTGCACGGCTTTGCTCCAACACTAGGTCGCCCACCACTTGTACCCCACCGGATGATGGAATTTGCAGGGTGGCGCCCTGCATCACATAAACATGGCCATCTACCGCCATATTGCCCTGGACCAAGGCCAGGCTTCCCTTGTGCAGTACATAGATATCGCCAGCCAAATCAAGGTTTCCCTTTAGCACCAATGCCGAGGCCTCTGATATTACCATATCCGAGGCCTCGGCACCGAATGCGCTGTCAATTACCACCGATACACCTCCTTGGAGCGTCACCATGGTGGCCTTATCGGGTACCCGCCCCAACGACCAGTTGTTGGGGTCGTCCCAAGTGCCCTGGATTCCGCCCACCCAGTATGACCGCAGGTCCGATTCTGCCTTTCCTTTTTTTGAGTGCCAAAAATTGGCCAGCAACAGCAAGGCAATGACCAATATGGCGGAACCCATTTCTACCCATACCCGCCACTGAGCGAGTTGCATCCGTTGCTTGAGTTTCATGACGTGCGTTTAAAACTTTGGCACGAAAGAACTAGCGTTTATCGGGCAATTAAATAAATTCAACGAAACTACACCTATTTCTAAAGGCGGTGACAAACCCAGTTTGCCATCAGGTGCAAATGGCACTATCCATCACCCAAAAGGGCGCAAAAAAAACCGCACTCCCAAAAGGAGGCGGTCTTGAGTTATTGGTACCTAAAACGATTACTCGGCTTGGAGGGCCTGATCGTCTTTACGGTAAGCCTCTGGCCTTATGTACGATTTCTTGGTGGTCTTCTTTAGCAGGGTTGCACGCTTCACGGTGCGCTCCAGCCGTACCATTTCTCTTTTTGATGCTTTCTTGGGCATGACTCTAGCTGAATTTTTTAAGGGTGCAAATGTACACCGTATATGCAATACCAGATGGCTGGATGGGTGGTTTAGTACCCCAAAATTTCCAACATACCTTGAGGGCGCTGGGCCTCCCGAAAAACTTGATACGAATAATCCCCATCCACTTGGTCTATCAACAAAATTTTGGAAGCGGGTATAAGGCAGTGTTTTATACCGCCATAGCCACTCAAAGACTCTTGATAGGCGCCGGTGTTGAGGAAAATAAGGTGCAGGTTTTTGCCCCTGGACAGTTTGGGAAGGAATATCTGGTTGAGATGCGCCTCTGAATTATAGTAGTCCATGCTGTCACAGGTAAGTCCACCCAGGTTCACCCTTTGGTATTCATTCTCCCAGTTGTTGGCCGCCAAGAGAATATACCGTTGGTCTATGGCCCACACGTCAGGCATGGAGTTGATAAACGACCCGTTTACCATATACCACCGCTCGGCATCGTTCTGATCCTTTTCGCCAAGCACGGTGAATATGTTGAATGCGCTCTCGGCCACCGTATAACTCCCAAACTCCGTAAAAATATTGGGTACCGGTACGCCCCTATCATCGCACCGCGCCTTGATCACTGAGAGGATTTCATACACCATGTATTCGTAATCAAACTCAAAGTTCAGGGAGTTGGCCACGGGAAAACCACCACCAATATCAAGGGAATCAAGGGTTTCACACACCTCCCATAGGTCGCAGTACACTTGGATACACTTATTGAGTTCGTTCCAGTAGTACGCCGTGTCCCGTATGCCGGTGTTTATAAAGAAGTGAAGCATTTTAAGGTTCGCCTTTTTGTTGGGCCTTATCTTCTGCAAGTAGAAGCTCTTCAAATCTTTATACCTTATGCCCAACCTGCTGGTGTAGAAGCTGAAATTGGGCTCTTCTTCGGCGGCTATGCGCAGGCCAAGGGTAAATGATTGCTCCACATGGGCATTGTAGTAATCTATCTCGTCCATATTGTCCAAGATGGGTACCACATTGTCAAACCCGGCATTCAAGAAATCCGAGATCATCTTTTTGTATTCCTCTACCTTGTACCCGTTGCAGAGAATAAATCGATCTTTCGGTAGTTTCTTGTTGTCAAACAGCGATTTGATCAAATACATATCAAATGCCGACGAGGTTTCCAAATGGCCCTCCATGGCCAGCACCTGGTCTAGTACAAATGAAAAATGGGAACTCTTGGTACAGTAGCAAAAGGTATAAGTGCCTTTGTAATCGAGCTTGTTCATGGCATAGGCAAACAGGGTCCTTGCCATGTCAATCTGCCCGCGGATCTTGGGCAAGTAAAACACCTTTAGGGGTGAACCGAACCGTTCCACAATGTCTGAAACCTTGATCCCATAAACCAACAACTCGTCCTTGTCCAGCGATAGGTCAAATACTGGCCAGTCAAAGGTTTGGACAATTAAGTCGATGTAGCGGTTTTTCATCTAATAGGGGCTCTTTTGAGGAGGTGTCTTACTTTCGAACGCTTCTTTGAAGGCGGCAAAAGTATTATGAGCGCAACCAAACTATTGATTTGTTCCTCCGGCCTGGGTGCCGGTACCAAAGGCGCTGAATTGGGACCTTTTGCCCTTCTCATAGCCTGTGAAGAGTTGGGGCTCCCATTGTTACTCGACAAAACAATGGAGGTATTGGAAAATGATTACAGGGTGTACCTAAATTCCAATAAGTATGCCATTGAATATCAAGAGAAAATACTTGGTTTTAACCAACAAGTGTGCGCAGCCGTGGCCGCATCTTTTCCCCATACGGAAAAGCTAATCTGCTGCACCGGCGACCACTCCAATGCCATAGGTACCATTTCCGGTCTTAGGCGTGCATTTCCACAGTCGCGTATAGGCGTGGTTTGGATTGATGCCCACGCCGACCTTCACAACCCTTTTACCAGCCCCTCTCTCAACATGCATGGCATGCCATTGGCGGCCCTTACCGGCATAAAACAAGCACCAACCACCCATGCCCTTGAAGACCGGGTAAGGTTGTGGAACCAAATGATTGGTTTGGGTGGGCCAAGTGACCAGCCAAAAATTGGGCTTAACGACATTGTTTTCATAGGAATCCGAGATTTGGAGCCTGCCGAATGGGACTTGGTACACCAACACCAAATTCCACATTTCACCCCGGCCCACATAGACCAGATGGGAATGGAGGCATTGGCTGGCAAAACCATCGAACTGCTAGCTGACAAGGATGTGATCTACGTTTCGTTTGATGTGGACAGCCTAGACCCCAGCATTTCCAAGGGAACGGGAACCCCGGTAGCCAACGGGCTGAGCCTGGACCAAGCTTCGGTCATCCTGTCGGCCCTATACCATGACAATAGATGCAGGTTACTGGAAATCACTGAAATAAACCCACTGCTAGACCAAGAAAACAACACAGCTAAAAAGGTGGCGAGCCTGCTGCACCTAGCTGGAATATCCTAGTCAAGTATGGCATCTTTAACATACCAAGGATGTGACCAGGGCACAAAATGGTTCATTTTTTTGTCGGTGACATAGCTCACGTCTGCCATGTGCTGCTCCTGCCAATAGGCTACGGTTTCAAAAGGCACAATCATATCCCGTTGGCCGTGAATAAACACTTGTTTCATTTCCAAGTACTGGAACCGTGGCTCTATGTGGCGCAGGGATCCGCTTAAGCCCAGCATCTCCACGTTGCTGGCGCGCCAATCTTTTCCTATCAACTTATTTACCAATCCGTTCCGGGCAATTTTATTGTACCATTTTGGCTCTTGCAAATTGGGAGACACCGCCGGGGCTATCAATACGGCCTTGTCCAATATTTCAGGGTGTGTGGCCATGAGATGTGCCACTACCGCGCCGCCATAAGAATGGCCCACTACCAACCATCTATCCACAGGGGAAATAAACTTCATTAGCCCAAAGGCCAGTGCTCCATGTTTGGCCAAATCTCCTTCGGCGGGTATGGTGGTACCGCCGTAGCCCATGCGGTCATAGGCCACCATATAGTATGTACCAAGCAAATCAGTATCCGACATAAAATCAGCCCATCCAGCCCAGTCGCCGGGAGAACCGTGTATAAAAAGCAGTTTTGGTTTGGCGGGGTCGCCCACGGCCACCCATTTCACTTGCCCATTTTGGTATGGCAAGTATTCCACTTGGGCCACCACACCCTTGTGGGCAAGTTTTTCTAGGCCTTTATCCTTCTTTTCCCTCGACTTGACCGAAAAGGCCAACAATACTATACCCACTACCCCTGAAATGACCAACAAGGCCACAACCAGCCATTTACTCCTTCCAACTTTCCTATTCACGGTGTTAAATTACCTCCCAATCAGGATAGTCCCCAGGGGTGATAAGCACGTAGCCCTATCACCTTAGGCCGCCCTGGGTGCGTAAGTTTGCCCAAAAAAGTTTCAATTCAATATGGGACGAGCGTTTGAATACCGCCGGGCTGCCAAGGAAAAACGATGGGGTCAGATGTCGAGAGTATTTCCAAAACTGGCCAAGGCCATTACCGTGTCGGCCAAAGAAGGTGGCGCAGACCCCGATACCAACTCAAAACTGCGTACGGCCATACAAAATGCCCGGGCACAAAACATGCCCAAAGACAACATAGAAAATGCCCTAAAGCGGGCCCTGGGCAATGATGCTGCGGACTATACCGAAATTACATACGAGGGCAAAGGCCCTCATGGGGTACTCATTTTTGTGGAGTGCGCCACCGACAATGGCACCCGCACAGTGGCCAACGTAAAATCGTATTTCAACAAATCTGGCGGTGGGCTTGTACCATCTGGTTCACTGGACTTTATGTTCAAACGTCAGGCCGTATTTGAATTTGAAATGCCACAAGGGCGCAATCAAGAAGAATTGGAGATGGAGTTGATTGATGCGGGATTGGAAGAACTGGAGGAAAATGAGTGCATGTACTATGCGTACGCCGATTATACCGATTTTGGCAGCATGCAGTCATCGCTCGAATCACTGAATATACCCTGCAAGAACGCCGCACTCAAACGCATAGCCCTTTCACCGGTGGAGTTTACCGAGGCCCAGTTGGGCGATATAGAGAAGCTACTCGACAAATTGGAAGACGATGACGACGTACAGGCCGTATTTACCAATATAGCTTAAATCCGAATAACCGGCCCACTTTAGTACTTGCTGCGACCGGCATACCACGGACAGCCCGGCCCGTGTTCCCCACAATTGGGAGATGTGTAAGCAAACAGCGGGCTTCCGTAAGCGGTGCTTGGAAACGGCCAAACACTATGTGAACAAATACGGTGTAGGCCCCTAATCAAGCCGCCTAAATTCGCCGTATCAATGGATACGCCTCTACCCTTGCGCCTTACTTTGCGCTACTTGGTGAGCGCGGCCCTCTGTTTGGCAGCCTCTATGGCTTTAGCCCAGACCACGGCCAATGAATCACCGCTCAACCGCACCTATCACCGAGCCCACGATCTATACCAAAAAGGCCAGTATGCCGCGGCCTACGCACGGTTTGAAGATTATGCCGCCACAGCCGACAACGGCCTACTCCGCGACGAAGCCATTCATTATAGAGGAGTTTGTGCCGGTGAATTGCTGCTGGCAAATACCCCTTTATTGGCACACGACTTTAGGGCCAACGCACGTAAAGGAGCCCTCACAGATGCCTCGCACTACAAATTGGGCGCATACTATTTCAGGGTGAAACAGTACCGAAACGCCCTGTATGAATTTATAGAAATAGAACCATTGCTGGGCCTTGACCTACATGAATCAGAGGCATATTACTTTATGACCGGCTACTGCCATTTCGTGGAAGGCAACCTTAGCGAATCAAGGGCTTATTTCAACGAAATAATTGATTATCAGAATGAATACTATCACCTTGCCAATTATTTTCACGCGTATGTGTCATTTGAGAACAGGGAATATGACAAGGCACTGAAAGGGTTTCGGCGGATAGAAAAACAAGCGGAATTCAAGGATTTCGTGCCCATTTATATAACCGAGGTATTTGCCTTTAACCGCCAATATGATAAGGTTCTGAGCTACGGCGATTCCATTTTGGCCAATAAAGACCTGCAAATGAAGCATGTGGTAGAATTGCTCATGGCCCAGGCGCACTTTAAGTTGGGGAATTACCAAAAGTCGCGCAGCTTTTACCAATCCTATTCCAAGCTGCGAAAACTGGGAACAGCAGATTGCTACCAGTATGGATATGCCTGTTTGGCTGAAAACGATTACGCTGAAGCCATAGGCCAATTTGAGTCTTTTACCAAAGAAGCAGATTCCCTTGGACAAAATGTGAGCTACTTGCTGGGCGATGCCTATGTACAGACAGGAAAGAAAATGGAAGCGCGCAATGCATTTCAGTTTGCGTCATCCCTATCCTTTAATACACAGATACAAGAAGATGCCCATTATCAATATGCCAAACTTTCTCATGAGCTATCATTTGCCAAGGCGGCCATTGATGCATTCCATTCCTTTATTGAAACATACCCCAAATCACGCCATGTAGAAGATGTAAAGGTGAATTATACCCGCTTGTTGCTCAGTTCTAACAACTACCTGGAAGCCCTGGAGCGCATAGCTGAAATACCAAGCCCATCAAAAAAAATAGATGAAGCATACCAGCGGTTGGCGTTTAATGTAGGCCTAGAATACCTGGACATTAATAATGCAACCAAGGCAAGGGAATACCTAAACCTATCGTTGGGAAAACCAGTCCTACCTGATTACAAGGCCCTTGCCCATTTTTGGATCGGCGAGTCGCTGTACTTGGAATCGCGGTATGCAGAAGCCAAAACCAGTTATGGCAACTATTTATTGGTACCTGAATCAAAAGAAATTGCGCTTACCTCCATTGCGCACTACAATTTGGCATATTGCCACATAAAAGAAGCTGCCTACCAAGAAGCCCTATACCATTTAGGCCTGTATTTGGGGGGCAACAACACCATATTTAAATCGCAATTTGATGCCGATGCCCACCTGCGCATGGCCGACTGCTACTATGAATTAAGGGTATATGACAAAGCCATAGAGAACTACCAGCAAGCGGTGAACAGAAAGTATAGCGAAACCGATTATGCCATGTTTCAGATAGGGGTGATACGCGGGCTCCAAGGCAACGTGGCGGACAAAATCAAGTGGCTGGACCAAATGGTGTCCCAATATCCAAAATCGGCCTATACCGACGACGCACTGTTCGAAAAGGCCAACGAGAAGTTTATCATGGGCAACAAGACCCAGGCATTGAGTGAATTTGAATACCTAAACCTTGATTTCCCCAACAACGTATATCACAAAAAGGCCCTACAAAAAATCGGGCTTATCTACTACCAGTTGGACCAACCCGAAAAATCCATTGCCATATTTAAGGGCATAGTGGAAGAGTTTCCCTCCACCAACGAATCGAAAGAATCCCTGCGCATACTCAAGGACATATACACCGATTGGGGCAAGGCCGATGAATATTTTACCTGGCTGCAAGGCCTTGGGGGCAAGTACAATATACGGGAAAGCGAAAGGGATAGCGCGCTGTTTCAGTCAGGCCTGAGCTACCTAAAAAATGGCGATTGCCAAAACACCGTAACCACTTTGGGCAAGTATCTCGAACAGTTTCCACAGGGCATTTACTCACTTGATGCCTGGTACTACACCGCCGATTGCCTCTATGAACTGGACAATTTTACCGGCACATTGCAGGCGCTGGACCAAATCATAGACAAAGCGCCCAACGACTATTCTGGAACGGCGGTAGAAAAGGCTGCCGCACTATGTTATGAACGTGATTCCTTTGCCCTTGCCGTACCCTACCTTGAGTTGCGTACCCAGGTAACAAACAACAACACCGACCTGCTTTTGGTATATGAAGCCCTGGCTAGGTGCCACCTAGAACTGGATAACTGTGTGGAGGCCGAAAAGTACTTGAAGAAAATCAAGGCTTTTGACAATGCCGAAAGAGAAGTGATACAACAGGCCGACTACACCCTGGCCCGCTGCGCCATGGCAAAGGGCAATCATGCCAAGGCTATTTCCGTGTTTCAAGACATAGCCAATGACAACCCAAACCGGCTTGGTGCCGAATGCCAATACTTGGTGGGCTATCTGCACTATACCCAAGAAGACTTCGACTCGGCCAAAATTGCCATATTGCAGGTAAAGAACAACTTCCCTTCACAGGATTATTTCTTGGCCAAGAGTTTTATCCTGCTTGCCGACATTTACGTAAAGAAAGAAGATTTGTTCAATGCTAAGGTTATACTCAACAGTATAGCCCAAAACTATGCGGGAAAAGACTTGGTGGACATAGCATTGGGGAAATTGGCCGAAATAGAAATCCTGGAAGGGGAGAAGAAAATGGAAGAAGATGCCCTGAAACACGAACAGGAAACAACCCTAGAATACGATGAAAAGTAGAATAGCCATACTGTTATGCTTGATGACCGTTTTGGCCCAAGGCCAAAACAACGATAACAACCCGCTGGGAACCAAAGAAATAGATATATCTAGGACCATTTTTATACAGGAAGCCAAAAAGCTTGGTGTACCCATACAAATTGAAAAGATAACGGTAAAGGAACCCGAATATACCTATGATATTGTCCCGGTTTTGTTTGTGCTAAACCCATATCATCGCGAACGCATACAGCCCATTACGCTTGGCGATGTAAAAATGCCCGACATCAAGAAGAAGTACTTGGACCTGTCCATGGGCAATTACCGCAACCTCTGGGGCGATTTTTTCTACGGCAGCAAGCGCAATAGGGGCACCCGTGTGGACCTATCCCTTAGCCATAGGTCAGGGAAAGCCCCGGCCAACTGGTCAAATTTTGGCCTCACGTCTGCCCAATTTGGCCTGGATAAGTTGTATCCAAACCACCAATTGAAACTTAGGACCACCGTATCCCACCAAAGGGTACACCACTACGGTTACCGCCCCCTAACGCCCAGCAGTGAGGCCGTGGATCCAAAGGATTTCCGATCTGATTACTTCTTGGCTACAGCCCTTGGCAATTTTAACAATAGCCTGAGCAGAAAACAAAAGCACCTGTTTAGCTCCCACTTCCAACCCTATTACTGGGCGAGTAGGGCTGGTGAAACCGAATGGGCAGCCATGGCAGGCGGAAGCCTGCGTGAGCCGCTCAAAATGGGTGAATTAGCCTTTGACCTAGAGTATGACTACAACGCCTACCACAGTTTGACCGGCACCTGGAACCGAAACATAGTAAGGGTAGGGGCCAAATACCTGCTTACCAAAGACCAGCTCAACATTCAGGCAGGGTTTAAAACAGCCGCTGATAATACCTGGCCTCCCGGCGATAGCGCCTCATCGGTAAACAACCTGTACATTTTCCCCGACATATTGGTGCGCTATTCATTGGCCAATGGCAAACACCTGCCCTACTTGGGCATACACGGCGGACTGCATAAAAACTCCATGCGCTCATTGAGCCACAATAACCCATTTATTGGCTCCAACCTTCAGTTAAAGAACACAATAGAAAGGATTAGATTAGAGGGCGGCATGAAAGGTTCCATCACCCGGGAATTGGGTTACCACGCCTGGGTTCGGTATGCCAATTTGAACCAAATGCTGCTTTACGCCAATGTGGACTCGGCCCTGAATTACTTTACCCCCTTGTACACTGGCACCAATTCCACCATGTTTACGGCCAGTGCCCAGTTGAACTACAAGCAATTGGAACGCTTGGAAATAGACCTGCAGGGCAATTATTACCAGTATGTACTGGTAAACAGGCCTGCACTCCACCTACCCTCTTATGACATTCGGCTGAATGCCAAATACAATCTGCAGAACAAGATACTAGCCCATGTACAGGCCGTGGCCATAGGGCAGCGCCAGGGTGGCACCGCACTTGGCGACTCTATGTATGTGTTGCCAGCACTCATAGACTTGTGCCTGGGCGGGGCGTATCAGTTTAATGAAAAAATGTCTCTCTACCTGAACATTAACAACGTTTTAAACAAAAAGTACATGCTATGGAACGGTTTTCCGGTCCAAGGCCTGCATATACAGATTGGAGGCAAGTTTGTGTTTTAGCACAGGGCGGTACATACTATAAGGCACTATATTTGAGTTTGCGCAGGCAAAACCAACATATGAAGGCTTTCAGAACATTGGGCGCTACGGCGCTTTTTACTGCCCTTGGGGCATTAGCTTGGGGGCAAACTTGGGTAACGGCCGTGGTTGAAAACGGCGATACCATTCCCTACATCAAACTTCAAGGAGTGGATATTTATGGCCGCCTGTCAGAAAGTGAGCGCTATAGGATCATTCGCGAAAACCATAGGCTCTTATACAATATTCAAAAAGTGATGCCCTATGCCCAGGCTTGTGCAGCCAAGATTACTGAAATCAACAACCACATGGCCACCCTTTCCACCGTTAGGGAAAAGGAAAAGTACCTCAATTATGCGGAGAAAGAGCTGAAAAAGGAATATGAAGACGATTTGCGGAAAATGTCGTTTACCCAGGGCAAATTATTGATCAAACTCATTGACCGTCAATGTGGGGCGAATTCCTATGAATTGATCAAACTGTATAAGAGCAGCCGTTCGGCCTTTTTTTGGAACGGCATAGCCGGAATATTTGGCATGGACCTTAGAGAAGGGTACAACGCCAAGGAAGAACAAGAAATAGAGGTGATCCTAGACTACCTAGGCTACATTTAAGCATATCAAGGACAACAAAAAAGGCGGCCTTAAGCCGCCTTTTTTTATTGATTTCAAATCTATTGCACTAGTAATAGGTAGGCCTT
The DNA here is from genome assembly GCA_016192035.1 of Bacteroidota bacterium. Classification (GTDB taxonomy): domain Bacteria; phylum Bacteroidota; class Bacteroidia; order CAILMK01; family JACPUW01; genus JACPUW01. The sequence goes on along the minus strand of JACPUW010000043.1, from coordinate 39,929 downwards.
CTCACCTTGGCAAAATGCTTGGACAGCCGCAGTACTTGGCAGGTATAGCCGTACTCATTGTCATACCACACATAGAGTACCACGCTCTTGCCGTCGGTACCTACTATGGTTGATGGCCCGTCAACCACCCCGGCGTGGATAGACCCAATCACGTCGCTCGACACCAGCTCGTCGTTTTCAGAAAACTGCAATTGCTCCACGAGATTGCCGGAGAGACTGGCGTCCTTAATCAATTGATTAATTGATTCCTTGGTTACTGGTTTTGCCAGATTTAGCTTGAGAATGGCCAAGGAAACATTCGGAGTAGGTACCCGAACGGCATTGCCCGTGAGCTTTCCTGCCAATTCAGGCAGTGCCTTGGCTGCCGCCTTCCCAGCCCCGGTTTCGGTTATTACCAAGTTTAGCGCAGCGCTCCTTCCCCTTCGTTGGCTTTTATGTATGTTGTCAAGCAGGTTTTGGTCATTGGTGTAAGAGTGCACCGTCTCTATGTGGCCGCTCTCTATGCCTATGGCGTCGTTCACTACTTTTAGGGTGGGTACTATGGCATTGGTGGTGCATGACGCTGCTGAGATAACCACATCCTCATCAGTAATAATATGTTGGTTCACAGCATGTACTATATTGGGCAAATCCCCTTTGCCGGGAGCGGTTAGCAACACTTGTGATACGCCTTTGGCCAATAGGTGTTTGGATAGCCCCTCGCGGTCGCGGAAAGCACCCGTGTTGTCTATCAACAGCGCATCATGAATGCCATAAGTGGTATAGTCTATGGCCGCTGGATCCACCCCTTCTATGAACTTAATGGTCTGTCCGTTCACAATCAATTCATTGGTATCATAGTTTTCTATGATCACCCCTTTAAAAGGCCCATGCACCGAGTCATTTCGCAGCAGTTCGGCCCGCTTTTTTAGCTCGGCTTTGCGCACCACTATACCCTTGAGCCGGAGCTGTTGGCCCTTGCCGGTTTGGTTGATCAGCAATCGGGCAGCGATCCTGCCTATGCGGCCAAAACCAAAGAGTACCACGTCTTTTGGCGCCAGCTCATAGCCATCACCCTTAAAATCCTTCAGCTTATCATTGATAAATTCGGTAGGGCCCATAGCGGAAGTGCCCAATTTCAGCCATTCGGCACCCAGTCGTCCCAGGTCAATTTTGGCAGGGGCAAGCTTGGCATCCTGTATGGCCTTGGCCAATTTGAGGGTAACGTCCACCACCAAATCACATTTCACCACCTCGCGGGCCCGCAAGTGCAGGTTTAGCAATTCGCCAACCCCCTTGTCAACCAGGGTTTCCCTAAAAAGTACCAGCTCAATGGAATGCTCATACCATAGGTCGCCTACGATTCCAATTAGCTGTAGGGCACACTTTTCTTTGGCGTGCCAGACGTTCAAAGCTTCGTCCACTTTGGCTGATACGCTCAGTTGAACAGTTTCGCTCATTATTGAAATTTATTGAATTGATAAAATAAGTGGTGCAAAGGTATTCCCATCATGCACAAGCAACCTGGCCCATATCCTTGTTTGAATCAAAGAAAAGGGTTAAAATCCCGCCTCGGCCAATGCAAATACTTGGTCAATGGCCACTCCGCTGTCGGTGCGCTGTACCGAGCAGCACTCCACTTTTTCATCATGCTCAAAAAAAAGGATATAGCCCAAGTCGGCAGCCATCTCCAAGATCCGGGCACGCTCTTTCATGGTTTCAAGCGGGCGTATATCATATCCCATAACCCATGCTATCCTCAGGTGGGCTACCGAAGGGCACAAATCAGCCATATATAACATGGTTTTGCCACCATAGGTAATTTTTGGCAGCATCATGGCCTCGGTATGGCCAAATACCAGTTCCATGTCAAACCCCATATCCAGTGTCTTAGGGTCTTCCATAAATGCCATATGCCCGCTGGTTTGCATGGGCAGTAGGTTGTCTTTCAAAAAACTGGCTTTCTCTCGCGCATTGGGGTGCATGGCCCAGTCCCATTGTTTGGCATGTACATGGTAGGTAGCATTGGGAAATAAAGGTTCATATCCCGTGTGGTCGCGGTTCCATGCAATACCTCCGCCACAGTGGTCAAAGTGCAAATGGGTTAGCCAATTGTCGGTTATGTCGCCCGGACCATAACCTACCTTGGCCAGGGAAGCCAAGAGGGAATCATTGCCGTTTAAATAGTAGTGCGACAGAAACTTGGCATCCTGTTTATCCCCCATTCCGTTATCTATGAGTACCCTGCGCGACCCTGTGTCAATCAAGAGACAGCGCATGGCCCAATTGCACAGGTTGTTGCCGTCGGCAGGATTATACCGCTGCCAGAGCGATTTGGGAACTACCCCATGCATGGCCCCACCATCTAGTTTGAAATAACCCGTGTTTATGCTAAATAACTTCATATTTTACTGCTTGTGAGCCAACATGGAAGATATGGTGGCACCAATGGACAAAGAACTGGTGGCTGCCGGTGAAGGAGCGTTGATCACATTGATAACCCGCTCGGTTTCTTGGATCTTGAAGTCATCAAGCAAACCACCCTGTGGGTCGCAGGCTTGGGCGCGAACACCCGCCCCGCCAGGCATTAAATCGCTTTCTTGTATCTCCGGTATGAGCCGTTGCAATGCCTTGGTAAAGGCCGACTTGGAAAAGCTGCGATACATCTCGCCAAAACCCGTTTGCCAGTATTTGGCCGCTACGCGCAAAAATCCAGGGTACGTGAGGGTTTCTAGCAACTCGGATAGGTCGATCTTGCTTTTGGAATATCCCTCCCGTGCAAAAGCGAGTACGGCATTAGGGCCCGCCTCTACCCCTCCACCTATCATCCGGGTGAAGTGTACGCCCAAAAACGGAAAATTCGGGTCGGGCACAGGGTAAATCAAGTGCTTGACCAAGTGCGATTTATCATGCTTTAGCTCATAATATTCACCCCTAAAGGGGATAATTTTGGCTTCTGGGCGCTGGGTCATTCCCGCTACCTTGTCAGAATAAAGCCCGGCACAGTTTACCAAAAATTTTGTTTCATGCGTGGCAGTCACGGTTTCAACCATTAGCCCCTGGGCTTGGCTCCTTATGGCGTGCACCTTCTCACCCAGTGCTATCTCACCGCCCATTTCCCGTATTCTCAATGCCAGTTTTTCACAAACAGCCTTGTAATCTACAATCCCTGTTTGAGGCACCTTAATTCCCGAAATACCGGCGCAGTGTGGTTCTATCTCCCGTATTTGATTGGGGCTCAGCTTTTCTAGCCCTTGGAGCCCATTCTCTATGCCGCGATTAAACAAGGTATCCAGCATAGGCAACTCTTGCCCTTGGGTGGCTACCACCAGTTTACCACAGAGTTCATAGGGTATCTGCTCTTTTTGCAAAAAATCAAGGAGCATGTGGTACCCCCTTATGCAATTGGTGGCTTTTAAGCCACCAGGCTTATAGTACAAACCACTGTGTATTACACCACTATTGTTTCCTGTCTGATGTTTGGCCAGTTGGTTTTCCTTCTCAAGGAGCAGCAATTTCAAATTAGGATTGGCCTTAAGTGACTGGTAGGCAGTGGCTAGGCCAACTATTCCCCCTCCTACTATTACTACGTGGTATGGCATGGATATAAATGAGGTGGCAAATGTAGCCATAGGCCATGCCGCCCTATCCACACGGGTGCGGCATGGCGGAGCCAAGAAGACATGATGGTTGAAGCATATGAGGCTTGCGTACTTTGCCCCAGCATGGCATTAAAAGCTTACCTAAGAAGGTTTAGGTTAACGGCCTATAGGATATGGCGTAACATATACTATTTCAATTGGATAAGGCAGTTTTATTTCTTTTTGAGATTCACTGCTATGCCGGTGAATGGAAAATACCTGGTGGTATATTGCAGTGGCAGAACCGGCAGCACGGTACTGGCCCAAGCCCTGGCAAGCCATGCCGGTATAGTCTATGAAGAGGAAGTACTGAGAAGACGGGTGTGGCATCCGCGCACCTTTTTGATGGGCCATGCTGCCAAGCATCCATATGCCTGGTATCTAGTAAAGGTAAAGCCCATGCATTTGAACCCCCTACAGATGGACTTGGCACAATTAATTCATGCCCTGCGGCCAAGGGAATACATTGGCATACACCTGTATAGGCACAATTTGGTAAACCAGGCTATCTCCTTGGTCATGGCAAAATCTACGGGCGTGTTCCAGTCGGCAGGAGGTAGGCCCATAGAAAAGGTTTGGTTAGACCCAGCACTGCTCTTAAAAACGGTGGGCAACAATGCCGATAGCTTATCAATACAGATGCAACAAGCAGAACATCTAGGATTTACTTCCATTTGCTATGAACAGGATATTCAGTATCCTGATGATTTGGCCAGGACAGTACACCATATACACAAGAAATTGGGCCTTGATCCGGTCTTTGTACCCCCACGCATCAAAAAAATCATGCCCATCAATCCAAATGAAGTTATCACCAATTGGGCGGACATTAAGGACTCACTGGAAAAAGCGGGCTATCATGTGTGATATTATGGCAGGCTTTGGCGCCAGCATTCTATGTAGTCAAAGACCTAAATTCCTTTTGGATAAACTGTGTACTAAGCTTTTGCACCTGGTATCCCCTGCGGGCCATTACCCTCCTGGACACAAAAAATTCTTTCCAAGTATTTATCCAGGTTGGCTCTGTTTCAATCAGTTGCCCTGTTTCCTTCCCCTGCTGCCATACAGAATAAAAATAGGCTTCTCTCTCGCCAGATCCAGTAAACAGCGGGCGCAATTGAGTACCATTTTCATGGCCATGGGACAATATCCATTCTTCAATCCCTTGTTTTTTAACATTTTCAACCAAAGTATCCCCTGATACCCCTGGGCCAGCACCTCCATGCACCACGCGCAATATGGCTTCGGCCTCACCCCGCTTACCTCCACTGTGAGCGCGCACATACCTGAGCCACTGCTGTAAAACCCAAACCCCACCATTTTCTTTTGGTTGTAGCCGGTCAGGGTCAAATGAACAGAACACCTGTATCTGCAGCCTAGCCCTGGAACTGAGCACATTGATGCGCCTGTCGCCCCCTTCATGCATGATAGGGCCAAAGTGCTGGGCCAGCTTTCCAGACTCATCAGGACCATAACCCACTGTGACCATTACCACATCGCGCTCCTCCCCCTGCATGTTTTCCAGGTTTTTAATCAACAATCCCGAAAACACCCCTGAATCATACCGTGTTTCCTCCCGATCCAATATCCGGGCAAAAGTTAGGTCATGCAGTTTGTGCCTTTCCAAAGCCAGTTCCACTGCCTCTTGTTGCGCCTCTGAGAATGCTATCACGGCGTAGCTGAGGGTAGGCCTCAAGTTCATTTCTCTGGCCAGCGACTCTACCAGTGCTTGGGCTTCTACATGATTCTGCCGATGGTGATACAGGCCATGGGGCACGTTTTGAAAAACCAAGGGGGCTTGAAGGCCACCAAAGGAAGGAAACGCCGAGAGTTGGCCCTGGTAAAACGCCACATTGTTAAACGCAATGAGGTCTTGGTGTGATGAGCGGTAGTGCCAGCAAAGGGAATGCGTAGGGAAAGCCGTCTTTGCCGCTGAGAACAATGAATTAAATTTCAATACGTTGCCATCAATCTCTTGGTCAATTTTATTCCTAAAAAAAGTACTTGGCGGCAATTGCTGGCTATCGCCCACCACCACCACGCGCTTGGCGCGGTGGCAGATGGGAAGGACTTCTTCCAACCTAAGCTGACCGGCTTCATCAAAAACTACCAGGTCAAAGAGTTGGGCCACGCATGGGAATATTTCGGCCACGGCCACCGGCGACAGCATAAAAACAGGCTTCAGCGCCATGAGTGCCGTATTCTGACCATCTAACAGTATGCTTCTTAATGATTTAAATTTTCGTTGTTTATCCATTTCACGATGGAGTAAACGCAAGCCCTTTTTGAACTGTGTACGGCCTATTTTGGCTTCTTTGCCCAGCCGCTCGGCAGGGGTTTGTGCAGCGGCTACTTTTTGCTGAAAATAGGCTGCTTGGGCATCCAGTAGCTTGGCGCTGTTCCACGATAGTAAGTCCTCGTAGCCTGCATCTATGGCGTTTAGGCATTGGTTTATCTTGGGAGAGTGATACTGCTCCAGATTGGGGCGCGCCACATAAGCCCTGGACAGTTCCTTTATCTGGGCATCAAGCCCTAGCTGGGCAATGGAAGTTTCTGCTTCAGACAGACAGAATTTTACATCGGGACTTAGGGAATTATACCACAAGAGTATGGCTACTTCCGAATCACCAAAAAACACGGTATCCATGGAATGGATATACCCCAGTCCGGCTGTGGGCGTGAGGTTCCTAAAACGGTGGTCAAGTATGTTTATGGCCGTTTCTACCCTGGAGAGCTCCCCTTGACATTCCAAAAAAGCCCGCAACACCTCATCGGGTTTCCGCAGGGTATGTAGATAGCCAAAAACTTGGGGCATATGGAGTTGGGTGCGTTGCACCAAGTCCTGCAACAAATCCATTTCCTGGATAAAGGCCATTGGGTCCTGGCTTCCATACCGGGCCATAAAAAGCCCTTCTAGTTCATGCATTTGCCAGGAGGCCTTTGCATGCCTCATGGCAAGTTCCAACAGGTCTTTTCCCCGATCCCCAAAATCCCCGCCTTTCAAGTTCAGGCTTGTTTCTATAAATACCTGTACTTCAGGTGAATTTGGCTCCAGTTTAGCCATGGCCCAGATGGATGCTATTTGTCCGATATCCAGGTTGCCCATGGGCCCCAGCGCCCCTCCTATTTTATGGAGCATGGTCTTCTTGGTGAGGTACCGCGCCTTCAATGAATCATAATCGCGCCTGGCCTGGGTGTCGTCCATGAGCAAGCGAAACAGATTGCGCTGCAACAACTTGGCGCAGCTCCGGGCCAGTGAAGCCAATTGCATTACTTGGCCTATGGTCATGGTGGCCGGTAGCCCGGTCTGCCGAATAAGCCCTTCTAACGCAGGCCATAATTCTTGCAACGCCTTTTTGGAATTGGCCCAATAGCCAATAGGATCATTGCTGGTGGCTATGGCCCATGGGTGGAGCCGGGAGAGCGGAGAGTGGTTCCATATTTCATGTCCTTCAAGGTGCAACAAACCATCCCGAATTTTATTCAGCAAATGGATGTTTTTCAGCCAACTATCATAGCCGGGCACCAGATGCTCGGGGGTCACGCACAGTCCTTTGGGCCTATGGAGAAAGAGCTCGTTGAGTGAAAAACCATGTGTGCGGTCACGCACCGCTGTCCAATAGGTATCTAATTCGTTTACTGCTTCTTCTAAGCGCCAAGCCGCCAGTTGTGCGCCTAGTTTGGCATCGCGCTCCAAGGGGCACATGAGCTTGGAGTAACTCGTCCTTATGGAATCAATAATGGACTTTCGGTCGCGAAGGGTGTCGTGCACCAGCAGGGCCAAGGGATCCAAGCCTGCCTGCTCCAAGCGGCGGTACACTACCTCCAGGGCCGCACGTTTTTCTGACACAAAAAGCACGCGTTCACCTGCCGCCAAGGCCTGTGCTATAAGGTTTACAATGGTTTGCGATTTTCCTGTACCTGGCGGCCCTTCTATTACCAAAGAAGCGGTGGACGCTGCGCCCAACGCCTTATCTTGTGATGGGTCGGACGGCAGTACCCGCATATTGGACCAAGGAAAAGTTGGGGCAAAGGGTAGGGCTTGTTGGCTTTCACGGCTTTCTAAGCCCATCAATTCCAAACATATGGAATTAGGAGCCTGTCTGAGCATCTCTGTATAGTTGGCGCCTATGGTATAGTGCCGGTAGCTCAGGTTGCCTACCAGCGGGTATTGTTCTACCCGCACCGGCCCGCCACCCAGCGCCTCCAAATCTTGGGTTAACCGGTTAAAAAAGGCAGTAAGCGAGGCCTCGTCAAACGTCAAGTTTGACGGTAGCCCAAGGTGTAGCCTATCGGCGAGGAAAATCCTGAGCACTTCATTCACAAGCACTTTGCTGGAGCTGGGCTGCAGCTGGTACTCTAGGGCCAGTGACTTGACCAGATCCAGATTGACCTGCACCATAAGCAAGGGCGTTTTTTTTGTCTGCCCTTCATACTGCCAATATAACCAATGGCTTACGCACCAAAGGTTATCTTCCCCTTTGTCACGCAGTGCCTGCATGCGCTTTAGCCTCACTTGGTTAAGCGCAGAGAGCAAAGGGTCATTTGATTGCTCGAATACCCATTTCTTTCCTGTGGCCAAAAAGTCGGCCAATTCCATTTGCAAGGCCACAAAACCATTGGTCAAACCAAAGTGAAACAGCGGGTTGCGATTGGTAAAATCAAGCACGGCAAGCTTGAGCCCATGGATATGCCCTTCATATAGGGATGAGGGCAAACCCACTAATTCACTGGCGTTTGCTGCCTCCTGTGACAGCAGTACAATCAGCTCATGAAGGTGAATCCTTTTATCCGGATCAATTGACAGGCATGTAGCTACAACCGGGGCCAAATTTGGCAAACGCCAAGCACAAACATCTACTTGGCCCTGGCAAAGCGCCTTGTATATGCGCGCATCGGTGGGGTCAAAATCAGAAAACAGGGCAGCCAGTACCATGCCTGCCGACCATACATCTGAACGCTGGTCGTGGTGGCGCCATTTTACCTCAGGGGCCCAAAATACTTCATCATATACCAGGCTCGGCCTGCCGGTAAGCTGGTTCCAGTAACGGGCCACCGGATGGTTAGGGCGTTGTTCTTTGCTGAATAAGCCTTCATCCCAAGCCAGGGCCTGGATTTTGTCAAAATTGACTTGTGGTTTTAATAGCCCGGCGGTCAAGTGAATTGCCTGATGGCCCCTTATGCCCATTGCCTGGTGCATAATGGCCACCTGGCCGGACAAATGCTGTAGGCGCAACCAACGAAACCAATCTAAAACCGATGGAAAAAGCTGGCGCACATCCCTTTGCAGCCAGTTGTAAGTGGAACAGTATTCGGATACCGTGCTATGCTTTGGTAGGGTCAAGGGTTCATTCGGTTTCGGGTTGCTCTTCCCATATCAGGGTACCCGATTTAGAATAAAAGGAATGATAGTGGCCCAGCGAGGCAAAGAAGAAATAGGCACCCTCTATCACCAAATCGTACTTGAAGGGAATGATGGTTTCCCCTTGTTTATTGATCAAGCCCCATCTGTGTTCGCCCTTGCTGGCCATGGCGTACCCATTTTTAAACGGATCCACTTGGGTAAATCCAAACCCAATCACTTCTATGCCACGGGAATCTATGTAGCCCCATTTGCCCCCTTTTTCTACACCCAGCAAGCCTTCGGAATAAAGGCCCAGGGTTTTGGTATAAGTCGGGTTGACCAGGTATCGCCCTTCCTTGTTGATCACCCCATATCGCTCTAGGCCATTGTACTCCGCTTTGACCACTGCCAGGCCACCCGAAAAATTTCCTGCCCATATAAAATTTTCATCAATCACCACATCCCCCTTGTAATCCATGTAGTTGCGCCAGATAATCATGGAGGGGTCTAGCACGCGCACCACACATAGACCCTCCGAAAATTCAGCCGATAGGGATTCCTTGGCCTGTACACGCTTCTGTCCCTTCAGGTTATATATATACCAGTACCCACCCGATTTCACCCTTATCACGGTATCTTGAGGTATGCCCACGTAATCGTACTTGGGTTCCAGTATCATGGTACCCTGCGCGTTGATCAAGCCATAGTACTGGCCCACGGCTATTCGGCCCACACCGTTTATAAATTGATCGGCTTGGGTAAGGATGGGTGGAAACACCTCCTCCCCTTTCTGATTGATATAGCCAAAGAACCCGTTGCGCGAGAACACGGCCATACCGTTCACAAAGTCAGAAACCTGTTCGCCCGCAACAGTAAACAGCGTTTTGCCCCTTTTGTCAATAAAACCCCATACAGGGCCATCCTTGGTGCGGGCCATGCCTTCCTGAAAATCATATGCTTCGGTAAACACGTTGGCTATAACCAGTTTACCGGCCACATCAAGGTATCCAAACTTGCCTTGGTGGCTAAACCTGCCCATTCCGTCCTTGTGTGGAAATGTGCGGTCAAACCGCGCAGGCACTACCATCTTGCCTGTCAAATCCTTGTATCCGTACTTGCCCGCTTCCTTGTAGGGTATAAGTCCGGATTGTGCCCAGGCACCAGCCGATAGGGTGAGCATAAATGCCCAAATGGACAGGTATCCCCGCATCAGTATTCGTTTCTGTTAATCTGTTTTTGTAAATCCTTCTGTTTGATCGTTTCCCGCTTATCAAATGATTTTTTTCCACGTGCCAGGGCAATTTCTATCTTGGCAAATCCCCTTTCGCCAAAGAACAACCGGGTGGGCACTATGGTCAGTCCCTTCTCTTTGACCTTTCGTTCCAACTTTTTCAATTCCAATTTAGTAACCAACAAGGACCGTACACGAAGGGGTTCATGGTTGTATATAGTGCCCTCCTTATATATGGGTATGTTTAGGTTTCGCAGCAACAAACCCCGGTGGTCTATGGTGCAGTAGGCGTCGGCAAAACTCACGTTGCCCGAACGCAGGGATTTTACCTCTGTGCCCAACAGCGACATACCCGCCACTAACCGCTCTACGAGTTCGTATTCAAAGGATGCTTTTCTATTTGATGCTATGGTAATTTCTTTGGGCATTCCTACAGATTAGAAAAAATTTGCTTTAACTTACTCACTAACAATATTTTTTGACCCTGCATACCTTGAGCAACCAGCCTATTGCCCACCCGGGCTTCATACTTGCACTGGATATCGTTGCCATTGATTGACACCAAACTTGCGGTAAAGCAAACTTGCTGTCCCACCAAGGCTGGCGACACGTGTTGGATTGTGAGCGATGTGCCGATTCCTTCTTCCCCATCTTCTTTCATATCAAGGACAAACAAGCGGCAGCACCATTCAGCGTCGCGGCCCAGGGCAAAGGTGGCATATACCGGATGGACAGCCCCGCTGGGAAAAGCGGCCAGATCAGCCTCCTGCACCACATGCGCATACTCTTTGGTATCGCCCGCTTGAAACAGGTTACGCATTCAGGCTAATAAAAAGGTTGGCGGCAGCCCGGTCTGACAAGGTGTGTTGCGCACCATGGTTAACGGTTACCTTTAGGCTCCCATCAAATTCAAAGCAGTCATCTACCCGTATATGGCTGCCAATACCTATTGACAACTTATTGAGAAACTGCAAGAAAGAACTATTGCTATTGCCCACGCCAACCACTTGGCCAGATTGGCCCGGCTTAACCATGGACAGCTGTTCACAAGAGCGGTGTACAATGGCACCAGCCGCATCAGGAATGGGGTCGCCGTGGGGGTCAAAGCGGGGATATCCCAGGTACCTGTCCAATCTTTCGGTAAGTGCATTGGATCCAATATGTTCCAACTCTTCGGCTATTTCATGGATTTCGTCCCAGGCAAAACCGAGTTTTTCGGTAAGGAACACTTCCCATAGCCGGTGTTTCCTTACCAAGCGTTTGGCCATGTCCAGTCCATTGTTGGTCAAACTGGCACCCTTATACCGCTCATAGTCCACCATATCCTTGTCAGCCAATCGCTTAAGCATATCAGTAACGCTTGCGGCACTGGTACTCATTTCCATGGCTATGCTATTGGTTGAAATATTGCCCAGTGCGCCGTCTGACAACTTGAATATGGCTTTAAGGTAGTTCTCTTCGGCAATTGTCACATCGGCAAAATTAAACCCCTTGCCGCTATGGCACAGGAGGCCCATGGGGTGTTTGAAATATTAATATGCTTGTTTATATAGGATGTAATACTTTTGGCCAATCAACCCAATCTGATATGAAAGTAGTTAAAGCCATTGCACTCTTGATAGTATTAAGTGCATCATTTACAGCCTGCAACAGGGTAAAATGCCCTACCGATACGTTTAACAGGGATGAAATAAAGCAGCTCAACCAGCCGCCACGGTAGCTTGGGCTTGTATTATACAAATTGAAAATCAATTACCTGCTGTAGTTCAGGGTGTAGGCTTTTGGCCACTGGGCACGACAAGCCTATCTGCCTTAGCACTTTTTGGCTCCTTTCATCATCTATGCCGCGTATTTCCAGTACTATATGGATTTCTCCTATCCTTCTGGGGTTGGCATACATTTCCTTTCTAACATAAGCCAGGCTCCCTTCCATATTCAAGCCCATGTCGCGCGCCCTAATGCCCATAACGGTCATCATACACGAAGCCAATGCCGTGGCTACCAAATCGGTGGGCGAAAATGCCTGGCCCAGCCCGTGGTTGTCTGGCGGCGCATCGGTGCATACCCTAGATTCCGATGCCAAATGCACCATTTCAGTCCTAAGATTTCCTAAGTAACCAACCTTTGATGTGAGCTTAGTGTTGTCCATGCCGTAAATGTAAATGGAATAAATTTGCCTTAGCACATGCCCCTAACACGCCCTGCACCGGTTATCGCACTACTGTTTGGCTTACTGGCCCACAGTGCTGTGGCACAGTACAATCCTGACGGAAGCAGTAGGATATACAACAATGATTTTCAGTTTGGTTTGGGCTTACATACCTTAGGTACCACCCTTGGCGCCAAGCTCACGCGCAACAAGACCTATTATGTGAAAAAACAGTACGAGGTAGATTTTGTGGCCAGTATGAAACACGACAGGGAATTTAAGTACCGAAACACCGGAGCCAGGTCCTTTGTGTTTGGCAAGCAGTTCTCTATGGGGGTGTTAAGGGCCATGTACGGTAGGCAGCGCATACTGGCCGACTATATCAACTCCATGAGCGTGAGGGTTAATTTTCACTACAGTGCAGGCATAAACCTGGGATTGCTCAAGCCGATTTACTACTTGGTGAGCGACCCAGTGGACAACAAGACCGTGGAGGTGCGTTTTGATCCAGACCAACACTTCTACGCCACCCAATTTTATGGCGAGGCTCGGTGGAACAAAGGAATCAATGAACTGGAGTTTAGGCCTGGCATTAGTGGCAAGGCCGCTTTAAGTTTTGAGTGGGGTAGCCGCGACCATCAGTTCAAGTCATTGGAAACCGGGGTTATGTTGGATTTCTTTGGCCAAAGGGTACCTATAATGGCCTTTGCTCAAAATGATTTTTTGTTTGTGAACCTATATGCCGTGTTGATGATAGGCAACCGGTGGTGATGCTTTAACTACAAGAAACCCGTGATAGAACTACCTGTAATAGAAGAACGTCAACTCAAGAGAAAACCGAAGTGGCTGAGCGTGGAATTGCCACTGGGGCAGAAATATAAACATGTAAAGAGACTGGTTGATGATAACAGCCTGCATACCATATGCCAAGATGGGCACTGCCCCAACCTGGGCGAATGCTGGAATGCAGGTACGGCTACCTTTATGATACTGGGCAACGTCTGTACCCGCTCCTGCAATTTTTGCGCGGTGGCTACGGGTAGGCCCACCGTACTGGATGAAGAAGAACCTGAAAGGGTAGCCAATGCGGTGAAAATGATGGAGGTAAAGCACTGCGTAATCACCTCTGTGAACAGGGATGAACTGCCCGATGGCGGAGCATCCATCTGGGCCAGGACCATACGGGAGGTAAAACGGTTAAGTCCACATACCACACTTGAGGTATTGATTCCAGATTTTAAGGGCAAATGGGACTCTTTACAGCTTGTGATAGAAGCTAAACCTGAAGTGATTTCCCACAATATGGAAACCGTGGAACGTCTCTATAGAAAAGTGCGCCCCCAGGCCAATTATCAACGGAGCCTTGATCAAATCCAGCGCACAAAAAAATCTGGAATGCGCACAAAATCAGGATTTATGGTGGGGTTGGGCGAAACAAAAGAGGAGGTTTACACCATAATGAAAGACCTGATGGAACATGGGTGCGACGTGGTGACCATAGGCCAATACCTGCAGCCCACCTACCTGCACCTGGAGGTAGCGGAGTACGTACATCCCGATGTATTTGCGCACTACAAGGAAGTAGGCGAAGGCATGGGCATAGAGTATGTGGAGTCAGGCCCCATGGTGCGGTCAAGTTACCACAGCGAAAGGCACGTGTTTCCCAGGTTATCAAAATAATGCGGGCTCTCCTTTAGGCTGGGTGCAACCAGCCTTGATGCATTGGCATTGACACCGGCAATTTTATCCAAAAAAAAATGCCATTTAGAAATTCATTTAGTGCCGCTAAACCCATTTGTCAAGCATTTGGCATCCTGATACTTGTACTACTTCTCGCGGGATGCCGCACCCCTGACAGCACAGACATACACTTGCCCTACCGAAAGGTAACCTTTGGAAGGTTCTATGGTTTTTGTGGAGGCAGTGACTGCCTGGCCATGTACCGCCTGGACCGCAGTGGGCAGATGAAACAGGATGCCAACCCAAGTTACCCCAGCCAGGAAGCGCATTATCAAGGTAATTTCAAGAAAATCAACACTGTGGATACCGATTTGGCCTTGCAATTAGTGGCCAACATTCCCTCAGAATTGTGGGATGAAACGGAACATGTGCTGGGTTGCCCAGACTGTGCCGACCAGGGTGGCATATACCTGGGGGTTGAAAAAGACAACAAAAAGTTCTTCTATATGATGGACAATGATACCAGTGCCCTGCCCGTCTATCTGCGCCAGTGGGTAATGGATGCCCACCAGGCCTTAGATCGGCTTCAGGATTAGCCGCTTAACGCTTGTGCAATTTTTTTTTGCCCGGTTGTAACCTTTGTAGCCGTGGCGCGTAACACGCCCATAAGGAAGCATGACCACCGCCGAGTACAACAAAACGGTTGATTTGTACGCCGACAGCCTATACAGGTTTGTGGTGAAAAGCATGCGCAACGCCGATTCGGCGCAAGACGTGGTGCAGGATACGTTTGAAAAGATATGGAGACACGTGGACGATGTGCAATATGATACCGCAAAATCCTATTTATTTTCAGTGGGTTACCGCACCATGATTGACCACCTGCGCCGAAACAAAATGAGCGTGGGGCTAGACCTGGCCGATGAACCCTGGCACCTGGGCAATGAGGGCAACTTTGACATACAGGAAGTATTGGAACATGCACTCAACCAGCTACCTACCATACAGAAAACCGTGGTGATGCTTAGGGACTATGAAGGGTATAGCTATGACGAAATAGGACAAATAACCAACCTGAACGAGAGCCAAGTAAAGGTGTACATTTTCAGGGCCCGCAAGGCACTCAAGGAATTCATAGGCAAAATAGAAATGGTGGCATGAACATAGATCAAGACAATTATCAGGCGTGGCTGCTAGACTACCTAGAAGGCAAGCTCAGCCCGGGGCAGGTTGCCGATTTATTGACTTATCTTCAAGTTAATCCCCAGGTGAAAAACGAACTGGATGGTATGGCCCAAGTGCCTACCCTGCGTGTGGGCATGGTGGCGTACCCCAACCCCGCTACGCTAAAAAAGGACGCCGGTAGCCTGAGTGGTTCGGCTGCCGATGACCTACTCATAGCCAAACATGAAGGCCTGCTGGATGGCAAGAGGTCTGAACTACTGGCCAAAAGGCTAAAGAAAGACCCTGCCTTGAAGAAAGCCCATGACCTGTATGGCAGGGCATATCTACAAGCTCCCGCCATATATATGCCCAATAAAGGCAGGTTGAAAAAGCAGCCAGCCACGGTGTCACTATGGCCGTGGATGGCCGTGGCCGCCAGCCTACTACTGCTTTTGGGAATAGGCTATATACTCCGCCAACCTGCCCATACCACAAATACCCATTTGGCAGAAGAAACCGCCAGCCCCAAACAAACGAATGACAAGGGGCAGGACGCCACATTTCAAGGCCTAGCATCCAGTCCGGGCCAATTGCCAAGCGTTGTGGACACAGACCTACCGGTAGGCATGACGGCAGACAACAGACAAAATAATCCAATGCCTGATGGCAAGGGAGCCACGGAGCACGCATACCCCCCCACGCACCATCAAATGGACCAAGTGTGGCCAGAACTCCCGGCTACGGATAGCCTTTTTATACAGGAACTATGGAACGGTCAGTGGACCAGCGATTTCTGGGCTTTTGCGCAAACAGACGCAGGTATCAATACCCACATGGAAAAGCCAAAAACCGAACCTGAGTATATGGGCGACCAAGCCATAGGCATTTGGGACTACGCCGGCATGGTGATAAAACGCAATGTGCTGGACCAAGACCAGGTGGAAGATGGCCGGTTGAGGGAAAACGACTACATGAAAGCCATGGCGCTGGGAATTAACGAAGTACTACCTGACAAGGTGGACTACCGCGAGGAAAACCGCAATGGGCGGGTTTTTTATGGTTTCCACATTGGCAATTTTGGCATAGAGCGTTCAGCCCGGGCCAAATAAACCGGCTCTATTAGGGCGAAACTCCCCAATGAACACAAGACCCCTAGTGGCCACGGCGCAGGCATGGCCGGTGCAGCCCGCTCACGGCATTGCTTAACCTATCCTATTCTTTTACTGCGAAATACCCACAACTTAGCACTAAGTATTTGGCCACTGCTCGCCTCATTCCCACCCAGCAAAAATGTACACACCCCTGGTGCCCGTGAATGGTGCAGCCAAAAAATATGGCACCACTTGTAACCTATGGAACCACTGCCGCGTAGAAAGGGCACAAAACCAAGATAACAATACCGATGCGAACACTTAGCCTAATCATGATCAGCGCGGCACTCTATGGCAGCGCCTGGGCCCAAGACACCACCCGTATCATAGCCGGTGGCAAAACCATTATCATCATTACCAACCCTAAAGTATCTAAGGGAAACAATGAAATCAATATTGATGATATGTTGGATTCCCTTGAACAAATTGAAATACTGGAAGAAGAAATCCTGATAGAGATACCCCCCATTGATTTTCCCGATTCGCTGGAGCGCAGCCGCTACGTGGACTCCCTGCACAAAGAGGCCGAACGCATACGGCTGGAAGCTGAGGAACTGCGCAGACGGATAGAACGGGAGGCCAAAGAAATGAAGGAGGAGAGAAATAAAGATGACAGGGGCAGAAACGAAACCAAAACCATAGAATGGGACAAGGAGGACAAAGCCAAGGCCCACTGGGATGGCCTAGAACTGGGAACCAATTGGTTTATCAACAGCAACAACCGGTTGGCCCGCGAAGACCCAAATTTTGATCTGGACTACTCAAAATCACTGGTATTTAATTTCAACTTTTTTGAGCAGGCCATAGGATTTGCCAAGGGACATGCAGCCATAGTAACCGGCATGGGGGTCACATTCAACCACTTTGCTTGGAGAAACCCCATTACCCTAGATTTTGACCAAAATGGGACCTGGGCTACCCTGACAGATGACCGGAAATTTGAAAAAAACAAATTGAACGCGGGATACCTCACCCTTCCCCTTATGCTTGAGTTACATACATCACCCCTAAAGAAAAAGGGCCTAAGCCTGGCTTTTGGTGCACAGGGTGGGTTTAGGCTATACAGTAAGGCCAAACAGGAATACGTGCTCAACAGCGATTCCTACGACAGCAAAATCAGGGACCACTACAACATAAACCCCTGGCGAGCAGATATAATAGCAAGGCTGGGCTACCGAAACTTTACCTTTTTTGCCAATTACCCGCTTACCCAATTTTTTGAAAAGGACAAAGGCCCAGAACTCTATACTTTTCAAGTGGGCATACGCCTGCTTGATGGATTCTAGTTCACTCCAAAACCAATCATATAAAATCAAAAAGGCCCGATCATACCGACCGGGCCTTTTTATTTTTAGTGCTTTAAGGGCTAACCTACTCCACCATCAGGTTACCGCTTAGGTATCCCTTGCCCACAAATACCTTATATAGGTACATGCCGCTGTTCAGTCCGCTGGTTTTTAGCTCCACATTGGCCGTGCCGGCGGGCAACAGGCCCAGGTCGGCGCTATGCACCTCGCGGCCCAGCATATCGGTTACCTGCACCCGAACCGCTGCGGGGGCTTGCAGCGTAATGGGCAGCAGGGCATTGCCACTGGTGGGGTTGGGGTAGGCATGCATCTCTGCCAGTGGTACCCATGATTCCACTATACCCGTATGGTCATTGTGCAGGCGAACAAGATTCAACTCATTATTATCCAAATCATTATAATCCCCTCCTACCACCATCTTGCCATCCTGCTGCAGGCCAACGGCTATCAAAAGGCCCACCAAGCCCACATCCTTGTGGTGAAAGGAAGGATCCAAGCTGCCATCAGGATGCAACCTGGCTATAAAGCGGCGCGAAACACCATCGTACTCAGTAAAATCACCAACCACCAGTATTTTACCGTCTTCCTGCACGGCCAATCCATTCACAATGTCATTGGGCCCAAGGATTGGGTTAAAAAGCGTATCCAAGCTGCCATCGGCATTCAATTGCACTATAAAATTCCTGCTGGCTCCTTGGACTTTGGTGAACCAGCCTCCGGCAAGTATTTTTCCACTTTTGAGTGTGGCGGCAGAAGTTACCCGATAATTTAACCCTCTACCTATTTTATACAAACTGTCTAAACTGCCGTCCGAATTGAGCCTGATTAAGTACGCATTATCCGAAATATTTAGCATAGAAAGGCTACCACCAAGCAAGAATTTCCCATCTTTCTGAATGACCATAAAATTTGGTGGACGATTAATTAAAAATGGATCGAACAACATGTCTATACTGCCATCTGGCTGTAACCTGATTAAATATGGCATTTCTATATCATCCAAGTCTTCCATGTATCCGCCAATCACTATTTTATTATCCGCTTGAACGGCCATGGCATAAATGAAGGTATTTGGCCCAAAATCAGGATGAAAAGCAGTATCCAGGCTACCGTCGGCATGGAGACGGGCGATACCCGGGCGGGCGCGGCCGTCAAATTTGCTAAAATCACCTGCCACCACCACTTTGCCATCGGCCTGCACGGCAAGGTCCCAAATGCTGCCGTTCGCCCCCTTGCCGGGGTCAAACGATGAGTCTATTTGGCCATCGGGCTGCAAACGCACGATCCGCTTAAACGCCTGGCCGTTATACTCGGTAAACAGGCCGGTGGCCAGTATTTTTTCGTTAGGTAGCACGTGGATATCCAATATGGCCTGATTTCTTCCGGTAAACCCTACCTCAAAGCTGGGGTCCAGCAAGCCCGCCTGGCCGCTGGCCCTACCGCTATGGCAAATCATAAGGCCCAGAAATGCTGAAAAGAACCACTTGTGGGCAGAATTGGCGCAAAGCTGGTCATTGCCACTGGTCAACACGCAAAGATTCAATAATGTACGCATGGTTTTCAAGGGCATTTATTACTTATGGGAGCCTAAGCTCCACCCTGCGCTCCTGGGTGCCATCGGGGTTAAACATATGAATGTAGGCCTGGTAGGTGCAGGTGCGGGCCACGCTATCAAGCAGGTAGTACTGCCGGGGCACCACCAACTGTCCATTGGGCAGCACGCAGTCAAACACATAGCTCCTGTCGTGGCAGGGCGGGTGCAGGTCATCAAACGATGAAATGGTTCCCCTGGCCAGGTCTATCCAGTAGGCATTGTTGCCATACACAAAGCGGCCCTCGGGCGATACGGCCATAAAGTCCATAAAATGATTGGCCGTGGTGCGCCCATACTCGCCCGTCTCTCCGGTGCGCACGTTAAAATACTGCATCACCGACGATTGGCCAATTACGAACAGCATGACCGAATCATTGAGCCAATTGGCCTGACCCATATCCGCCGGTTCAAACTCGTGCAGCACCCCCAGGTCATTGGTGCGGCATATGTAGGCCTTGGACCGCTCAAAGGGCCCATTGGTGGCAGCAGCCCTAAAGAACACCTTGGCCCCCTTAGGGCTAATGTCATTATAAATGGTAGCAATACCAATGGGGGTGAAGCCACGGGTTTCTAAATCGAACAGTATCCCTTGGTCCATATAGGAGTATATCACCTTGTTGCCCCCTAAGTCAAGATTGCGGCCATAATTTATTAGGCCCAGGTCCACCAACTCCCGGGTTTTCAGGTTATAGACATAGGCATGGAGCAAATCTGAATAGAGTCCAAACTCTTTCTCGCCCTCGCGCCAATCCCACCTGCAGTAGGCCACCCAGGCAGTGGGGCTGTCTTGAACCGACATATATATGGGGCATAGGTTTGCGGTGTCGTACTTAAAAGCGAAATAATTGGGATAGATTATCATTCCCACCTGCCACTCCTTGTCATAGCAGGCGGGTTCTTCCAGTTCGCCATAGGATATTTCCCGTTTCACCAGGGCCTGGTACCAGTCGAACCCCTCGGGCGGTTCGGGCCGGTGGCAAGACAGCCCCCAAAAGGTAAACAGCAGTAAGACTAGCCATAAGACTATATTTATCATTGCTTAATAATTTTTTTATGGGTGTTGATGGATAGAAAACAAATAGTATAGTCATCAGCCGGGGAATTCAAACATTGTAGCCCAATATTAGTCATTACCCTATTCAATACAAAAAAGATAGCCTGAAGATTAGCATTAAAAAATCCAAACACCCCCTAGGGTATTCTTGACCTTCACCACCCTTGGGGCATTTTAGTAATTTTTACCCTTTTTGGTCGGCAGTTTACAACCGACTTTGGTTTGGGTACACCCTTCTGGGGATTATGGATATAATTTATATAACTGGCCAAAAACCACAATGCCCACCGTGGTACTACGGTGGGCATTGTGCCTAAATCATTGTAAAATGCCTTCTGTCCTACTCCACCATCAGGTTACCGCTTAGGTATCCCTTGCCCACAAATACCTTATATAGGTACATGCCGCTGTTCAGTCCGCTGGTTTTTAGCTCCACATTGGCCGTGCCGGCGGGCAACAGGCCCAGGTCGGCGCTGTGCACCTCGCGGCCCAGCATATCGGTTACCTGCACCCGAACCGCTGTGGGGGCTTGCAGCGTAATGGGCAGCAGGGCATTGCCACTGGTGGGGTTGGGGTAGGCGGTGGCTACCTCAAATTCATTATTTACATCGTGAATGGATGAACTAGTACGCCTAAACTCAAGCGATTCATTGATTACCAATGTTTTTTCTACTTTGGCATACATGATTTTGCTAAGGGTGGCCATGTGCCCGTTGATAAGGGAGGTGCCGGTAAAGTCATCGCGCTGCCACATAATGTGCAGGGAACCATCTACCGTACGGCCCAAATGGCAGAACACATCTTCGGTTTCATAGCCTTCCACTATGGGTTGGGGGCTGCTCCAGGTGTCGCCGTTATCCTCGCTATACATCACATATATATCCCGGTACAGAGGGCCTTCGGCCGAGGTGGCTTCTTCATTTGGCGCTGAGTAAACCAAATAGATGTTGCCATCCTCATCAATACCCGCATCGGGGAAACAAGCCAGGGTGTTGTTAGAGTACCGGGCGCCTGGGTTGGTAGCCGTTTGGTCATTGAACAAATCAAGGGCGTTATTTCCATTTAAATCCAGCATACCGGCAATCCTGGTTGCGTTTTTGGTGTATTCGTTCCAGTAGATAATGCCATTTGAACCCGGAAAAAAACTCCATGATGAATCCCCATCGGTATCGTCTATGATCCTGTTGTAGTTCCACCACACGTGTGCCTTGCCGTTGTTGTCTATCAATACCTCCACGCTACCGCTATTGGTTTCAAGCGTGTCGCCGTTGGTACTGGTGTTGCCGTCAAAGGCAGCAATGGGAAAACTATCCACCTTGGTGGTTGTCCAGGAAACACCGTTGTCAGATGACATGTACAGAAGTAGGTCTTGGCCCGAACCACCTGATACAATGGCAATGTTTTCGCCATCTTGGTCCATTTGATAGGCATCTGACCAGCCAAAGGATATCCTTGAAGCATCATAGCCCGGTAGGAGCATGCGGTCAGTGGCCAGGCTGTCGCCGTTGGCATCGTACCTGTAGTACACGTTAGGCCTGCGGATTCCCATAAATGGCTTGGCTATGTTGTTGTTAGACGCTGCATAGATGTGTATGGAGCTGCCCACGCCCACTGCCCTGGGCCATAAGGGGCCGTTGTTGGCTACCCTAATTTGAAATACCTCGGTAAAATTGGTAGAGCCAATACCATCGTTGAGCATGATGTACAATCCACCAGATTTGGCATCTGGATCGGTAGGGGCATAGTGTGATACCACGAATTCCACGGGGTTGCCATCTACTTCTACCACACCAATATTGGGCCAGCCTGCGCGACCTGATTCCAAACGGGTTAGTGGCATATCAGACCAAGATGTGCCATCAAAGTGGGCATACCCAGTACCCCTGGTGTTGAATGGGCTTCCATCGGTGGCCATGGTAAAGACGCAAGAAATTTTTCCATCGGGATACACCATGACCCGGTTGGCCAGCGAACCGTTGACCTGCAAGTCATATTGGGTTTCGCCAATGGTTTCCATTTTGTACAGCCATTCCAGATTGCCATTGCTGCCGCCGGTAGGGCGGTCCCAGCCGTCCACGCCGGTCGGCCTTTCAGCTATGACATCGGCCATTCCATTGGGCCGTTCGGTCTGTAAGTTGTTGTTGGTGACCAATCCTTGGCCAAATCCAAGAACAGGGATGAAGCATCCCAAGAGTAATGATTTCCTCATTCTAAGTGCTTTACGTTTTATTAACAGTCAATATTACTCCGCAAAAACCAAATGCGCCCAATCGTTGTGTGAATTTGGTATTTTTTAGCCCTTGCCTCCATCAATTACCTTTGGCTCCCGATACCGCCCACATGGAAATCAAACCCACCAGCCTGCCCGATGTCCTGCTTGTTGCACCTCAGATCATCAGGGATCCCAGGGGATATTTTGCGGAAACCTTTAGGATGGATGCGCTCACGGCCTTGGGAATGTCATGCATGTTTTTGCAGGAAAACCAAAGCATGTCAGCCCAAGGGGTGCTCCGGGGCCTGCACTTCCAGTCGCCGCCCCATGCTCAGGCCAAGCTGGTGAGGGTAATCAGGGGTTCGGTGCTTGACGTGGCAGTGGACATAAGAAAGGAATCGCCCACGTACCTGAAACACGTAAAAGTGGTGCTAAACGCCCAAGATTTACAACAACTCTATATACCTGAAGGATTTGCGCATGGTTTTCTTACCCTTGAGCCCGACACGGTGTTTGCCTACAAATGCAGCACCTATTACCACCGCGAGAGTGAAGGAGGCCTTGCCTGGGATGATCCGCAACTGGGCATTGATTGGGGCATAGAAACTCCCACTGTATCAGAAAAGGACAGCCATCAGCCCAGCGTAAAGGATTTTAAGTCGCCCTTTTAAAAAACCCATTGAATTTCGCCGTTGAGATACGCCCTGATTTGCTCCCCCTGCTGGAGCAGCAGGCGGCCCAATGCATCAACCCCCACCACCACTGCCGAGAACAAACCCTGCCCAGGGGATTCAAATTCATGGGTTTGCCCCATGGCATACAGGCCTGAAGCAAACATTTGGTCAAGGATGTGCCGGCTCGATTTCATGATGGCCAGGCTATGGGCCAGTTGGTACTCCACGGCCAGCAAGACCTGGGGCAATGGATGATGGTGCCCGCTAACCCTACACAAGCTGGTAGCCTGTGGACAAAAAGCTGGAAACCGGGCCTGGTTCACATTGAGGCCCAGCCCTACTACAGAAACCAAATCGCCGGCCTGTATGAAGTTCTCTATGAGCAATCCCGCTATCTTTTCCCTACCTACCATGATGTCGTTTGGCCATTTAATGCGCACAGTGGCACCGGTTAGGTCGGCCACGCAGTGCTTCACAGAAAGGCTTACCGCCTTCAATAGGGCTATTTGTTGGGTGGGCTTCAGGCCCAATCCCTTAAGGAGAAAGGAACAGGTAAGGTTTTGTCCAGGAAGCGACAGCCACTGCTTTTGCCGCTGCCCACGCCCTGCAGTTTGGTAGTGCGCCACCACACAAAATCCAGCGGGCAGGGAAGCCAAGTCCATGGATTTGAGATAATCATTGGTGGAGTGAGTGCTCTCCAACTCCGTTACTGCAAAGCGGAACGTTTCCAATTAATTGCTAGATTAGGGCCAAAATTTCGAGTTACGATGAAAAGGTACGCGGGGCTTGGTGCCATTTGGCCTGCCTTTGTTGACATCCTGCTGCCGCGGTCGTGCTGCGGTTGCGGCACAGGGCTCCTGGCCCAGGAGCGTTGTGTATGCGCCACCTGCCGCCTGGGCTTGCCCTTGACCAATTGGCCTGACCACCTGACCAATGAACTTGAAAAGACCCTGTTGGGTAGGGTGCCAATAGGCCCTAGTACCGCTTTTTTATACTTTAAAAAACACTCTGTGGTGCAGCGCCTGCTTCACCATTTAAAATACAAGGGGCAAAAAGAACTGGGCGTAATATTGGGTATTTGGTTTGGGTATAGCCTCTTGCGCAAACCCTGGGCGGATAAGGTGGGGTGTATCCTACCTGTGCCGCTACACCCCAAAAAACTGAAGAAACGGGGCTATAACCAAAGTGGGCTGCTCTCTATGGGGCTGTCAAAATCGATGGGCATACCCTATGATTTCCAAACACTAAGGCGAACAAAATATACCCTCACCCAAACCAAAATGGACCGATATGAGCGACAGGAAAACGTGAAGGACGCCTTTGAATGCGGGGCCATGGCCCATGAACACGTTCTGCTGGTGGATGATGTGGTAACCACCGGGGCCACACTGGAATCGGCCATACTGGCCATTATAAAAGCCAACCCCAACTGTACGGTGCATGTGGCCTCCCTGGCCATGGCTTCTTAGTTTCAAGCCCGGGCCACAGCAATGGGACATTGGTAATATTTGCAGTGCAAGCCCGTTGATGCAATCCCATATGTACAAATCAGCCGTTCAAACGTTACTCGCTGTTATTCTATTTGTTGCTTCAAATTTTGTGGTATCGTGCAAGAAAGATTTGGATCCCGTATTCTCCCTTGACCTTATTGAATTTGAAAACGACTCGGTAGTATTTGACACCGTATTTACCAGTATAGGTTCGGCCACAGAGGTGTTTATCATATACAACCGGGCGAAATATGACCAGTACTTTGATGAAATAACCCTTGCCGAAGGGCAAACGTCCCCTTATAGGCTGAACATTGACGGGGTTCCGGGATATGTGTTCAAGAATGTGAAAATACCTGCCGGCGATAGCCTTTTTTGTTTTGCCGATGTGACCATAGACCCCAACTCAGAAGCGAACCCCTTTGTGGTAACAGATTCTATCCTATTCAGTCAAGATGGTGCGGCCAAGGATATAAAATTGGTATCGTGGGGGCAAAACGCCTATTTTCACTACAACACCACCATAGCCGAAGACCAAACCTGGAATAGCGACAAGCCCCACATACTGTTTGGGGAGGTGCTGGTGGCCAAGGGCGCTACCCTGCGCATATTGGCCTGCGCCACGGTGCGGGCCCATGCCCTGTCGCGGCTCAACATAGGCCGGGGCAGCTCATTGATGGTGGAAGGCACCGCCGAATGCCCAGTGGTGTTTGAAGGCGACAGGCTGGAAGAAAGGTTTAAGGAAGAACCCGGCCAATGGATAGGCATAAGGCTACTCCCTGGGGCGGGTGAATGCATAGTGAATCAAGCCATTATAAAAAATGGGTTGCGCGGCATAGAGGTAGATTCCATGCGCGCGGACCGAAGCCCCAACCTGTTTCTTGAAAACACTACCATCACCACCATGACGCAGGTATGCCTGCTGGGCTATACGGCAAGCTTGGTGGCCACCAATTGTGATTTTAACAACTCATGTGGTTTTTTGGCCGTGGGCGAGTTGGGGGGGGCCTATCAATTTGCCTATTGCACTTTTGGAAACTACCAGGTGGCCTGCGCCCGCACCGACCCCTCCGTTTACCTGAGCAATGCAGATTATACCGATACTGATGGCAATATTTATATTAATCCACTGGAATTCAATATACTAAATTGTATCATTTACGGATCGCAAGAAGACGAATTGGGTTTTAACCAATCAGGCAAAGGCGCGATAACCGCCAGCATAGCCCATACCCTGATAAGGAGCAAGATGGATGGCCTGGACTTGAATGGAAACAAGGTAAACCAAGACCCGAAATTTGAAAATACCACAAAACTGAAATATGCGCTGATGGAAGGCAGCGCCGCTTTGGAAATGGGCATACCGGTGGCCGGGGTGACCACCGATAAGCTGGGACAAACAAGGGATACCCAACGCCCTGATGCAGGAGCCTATGAATGGGTGAAATAGCCTGAATTGGTGGATAGTTTTGGGAATACAGGCTGTGGTGCCCACGTACTTTCGCCAGCCACACTGAACAATGAACGAGTGAAGACACGAATCGGCGTGCTTGGGGCTGGACACTTGGGGAGCATACACCTACAACAAATAGCCGAAATTGGGGAATTTGCATTGGTCGGGTTTTACGATCCCGATCCCGAAAAATGTGAAATTGCCACCCATCGTTTTGGCATTAAAGCGTTTGAATCAGTAGAGGCCCTCATTGAGGCTTGTGAGGCCGTGGACATAGTTACCCCTACCCTTTCGCATTTTGATTGTGCGGTGAAATCTATCCGGAGGTCGCGGCATGTTTTTATAGAAAAACCCCTTACCAATACCGTGTCTGAGGCCGAAGCCCTATTGTCATTGGCTGCCGAAGCCCAGGTAATAGGACAAGTGGGCCATGTGGAAAGGTTTAACCCCGCTTTTCTGGCGGCATTAAAATATGTGGACAAACCCAAGTTTATGGAAGTGCACCGACTGGCACAGTTCAATCCGCGCGGCACTGATGTGCCGGTGGTGCTTGACCTGATGATACACGACATAGACATAGTGCTGAGCGTGGTAAAGTCTGGGGTGCGCAGCATACATGCCAGCGGGGTACCCGTGATTAGCACCACCCCCGACATAGCCAATGCCCGCATAGAGTTTGACAATGGTGCGGTGGCCAACCTCACCGCGAGCCGGGTGTCGCTCAAGAAAATGCGCAAGGCCCGTTTTTTTCAGCGTGACGGATACCTTTCCGTTGATTTTCTCGACAAAAAAGTGGAAGCCATAAGGCTCAGCGATGGAGACCTGTCAAATAGCCCCTTCCAATTTGAAATAGACCCACTTAATGATGGCCACAAGAAAACCCTGAGCTATGAATCGCCGGCTGTGGCGCCCATCAATGCCATCAAATATGAACTGGAGCTTTTTGCCAAGTCCATACAAGGCAACCTTGCCCCGGCAGTTAGCCTTGAAGAAGGCTATCAATCCCTGCGCGTGGCCCATGAGATTCTACAAAAAATTGAACAGGCAAATGCCAAGTTTTAGTTACAACACGCTGTTTTTCACTATTTTTTCAATATCATTGGCCACGTGTAGCCTGCTAGACAGTGATGAACCCATACCCAGCTACATACGGGTAGATGGCTATACCGTGCAAACCAACCCCGCCCTACAAGGCACCGACCGCCAGCAGGTGCACGACCTATGGGCGGTACATGACGGCAACATAGTGGCTGCAGTGCCTATACCGTTTACCCTGCCCATACTCCAGTCAAACGGCCATGAGGTGCTGCTCTATCCTGGAATAAAAGACAATGCCACAAGCACCAATAGGGTGATTTACCCATTTTTTGACCCGGTAAGCCTGCACCTGGACTTTGAGCCGGGCAAAGTATATGGCATACCCGCCGGCGAGGTACTTTTTTCCTACAAGGACAATGTGCGTTTTTTGTGGCTGGAAGACTTTGAAAGTGATACCTACTCACTTGAAGCAATGGACCAGTCAGGGGCAAACCCCAAATTGATCAAGGATAACGATGACGTGTTTGAGGGAAATGCCTCACTCTATGCCGGCCTAAGCCCCTCACGTGACTATGTGGCGCTACAATCATTTAATTACTACTACGGCAGCCAACTGCAAACAGGCAGCCCGGTATATGTGGAACTCCACTACCGGAATGAAGCCACCCTTATGATTGGCCTGATACTCAAGTCAAGGGACAACATAGTGCAGCAAACCAATCCATTGCTATACTTGAAACCCAGTGGTGGCGTGTGGAAAAAGGTGTATGTGAACCTGACCGACCAGGTGTCAACCCTGGACGATGAAGCTGGATTTAAGGTCTATCTTGCCGCTACCCTCCCAGCCGACACGCTGGGGGCCAATGTGTTTATAGACAATATAAAACTGCTCACATTTGAATAAGAACCGACTCTGGAGGGTGTTTGTGGCCATGGATGCCATTAGCCTTTCGCTGGCCTGGGCATTGTTTTATACCTACAGAAAAATCTATTTAGAGCCCCCTGTTTTTGGTGATATCCCGCTGACCTTCAACGAAAGTTTTTACCTGGGAATCATTTTCATTCCTGCCTTTTGGCTATTGGTGTACTACCTCATGGGCAGCTACCGCAGGGTATATCGCAAATCGCGCCTTCAAGATCTGGCACAGACCCTTACAGCCTCCTTTCTGGGCTCTGTACTGCTTTTTTTTGCCCTGGTGCTCGACGACTTTGTGAAAGCGCCAGCGGTTTTTAGGGATTCCTTTATTGCCCTATTCTCCCTGTTTTTCCTGTTGCGGTTTATTCCCAGGTTTTTGGTACTCACCTATATCAAACACAGAATAGGCCAGCGCAAAATTGGTTTTAGCACCTTGCTGATAGGCAGCGGACAACGGGCCAAGGCGCTATATGAAGAACTGGAGAATGATGTTTTTTCGCAGGGCTACCTCATTAGGGGCTTCGTGGGCATAGGTATGCCGGGGGCGCTGCGGCAGGATGTATTGCCCCACCTGGGAGGGCTGCCTGACCTACAGCGCATACTGGGCGAAAAGAACATAGAAGAAGTGCTCATAGCCCTGGAACCCGATGAAACGGGCCTGGCCTCAGGCATAGTGCGGCAAATGGAAGGTCAATCTCTGGCCGTGAAGATGATACCCAATACGGCGGATATACTGGCAGGTAGGGTAAAAATGAAAAACGTGTTTGGCACTGCGCTCATTGAGATTTTCCCGGAGCTTATGCCTCCATTCCAGTCCAATGTCAAGCGAATGCTTGATATTGGGCTGTCGGCCCTGGTGCTCATTAGCTTGCTCCCGGTATATATCCTCATAGGACTATGGGTAAAAACGAGTAGCAAGGGGCCTATATGGTACCTACAAGAACGGGTTGGGCACTTGGGCAAACCCTTCCACATCATTAAGTTCAGGACCATGATAGTAGAGGCGGAACAAGGAATCCCCATGCTGAGCCGGGCAAACGATCCGCGCATAACACCGGTGGGCCGCCTACTGCGCAAGTATAGGCTAGACGAGCTGCCTCAGTTTTTCAACGTGTTGGTGGGTGACATGTCGCTGGTAGGCCCACGCCCAGAGCGCCAGTACTTTATAGACCAAATAGTACTACAGGCACCCGAATACCGCTATTTGCTCAAGGTGCGCCCCGGCATCACCTCATGGGGCATGGTGAAATATGGCTACGCACAGAACGTGGGCCAAATGATAGCCCGCATGAAATACGATCTTATCTATCTGGAAAACATGTCGTTGGCTATGGATTTCAAGATTTTTCTCTATACGGTGCTTACCATAGCCCTGGGCAAGGGTAAGTAGGGAGAGGGGCATAAAGGGCCTAGTTTTGTCAAGACTACAATCAACTTTTCATGCCAACCGAATCACTCAGCAGCCTTTTGGGAATTAGGCACCCCATAATCATGGCCCCCATGTTTTTGGTGAGTGATGAAACCATGCTGGTAGCTGCCGACCGGGCAGGAATATCGGGTGCCATTCCAGCACTTAATTGGCGGAGCAACGAACTACTTGACAAGGGATTGGGCAATTTGGTTTCGGCATGTTCCTCACCATTTGGGGTCAATTTGATAGTTAACAAATCAAACCCCAAGTTCCATGATCAACTGGAAATTGTGTGTGGCCACCGGGTGGGCTATATCATCACTTCCTTGGGCAACCCGGCCGAGACCATAAGCCGGGCGCATGCGCGGGGCATACGGGTGTTTTGTGATGTGACCAACCTGGACCATGCACTTAAGGTGCAGGCACTTGGAGCCGATGCCGTGATAGCCGTGAACCGAGAAGCAGGTGGACATGCCGGGCCATTGCCGCGTGAAGTGCTCCTGGCCCAGCTACGCGCCAAATGCCAAATACCCATTATTTCGGCAGGCGGGGTAGCCACCTATGGCCTGTTGCAGGAGTCGCTGGCCCTAGGGGCAGCGGGGGTTTCGGTGGGTACCGTGTTTATAGCCACGCATGAAAGCCCTGTTTCAGAAGAGTATAAGCAGGCCTGCGTGACTTATGGCGCAAAGGATATCGTAATGACCACCAAGCTTAGCGGCACCCCCTGCACGGTGATCAACACGCCCTATGTAGAAGAAATAGGCACAGGGCAAACGCCACTGGAGCGCCTGCTACACAGGCACAAGTCACTAAAAAAATGGGCCAAGGCGCTCACCTTCTACAAGGGGATGAAAGCCCTAGAAAAGGCGGCCTTTTCGGCTACATATAAAACAGTATGGTGTGCCGGCCCCAGTATAGCACACGTGCACGGCATACGGTCAATAGCTGAGGTAGTGCATGCCCTTACCGCGCCACCCAGTGAGTATCAGGCTTGACTTTCAAACTACTATGGGCAGCGCCGAACATCCAGATTTTTAAACAATTGATTCCCGGCCCCTTTAGGGAATGTGGAGGTGTGGAGTGGGGCTGTGCAAGGGGCAATTGAAGCGGAGATCATGGACACACGTGGAGCTCCTTTGCCCATTTACTCAGGGTGCTCCACCCGCACCAATTCTTGGCGAATGGCCTCATCAAGGGCAGCCCTCAAGTCCAGCAATTCGCTGGCCGAAAAGGAATGGGCCGTTCTCCATTCCCCATCCTTTTGATAGGCCTTTTCTATTTCAAAATTCTTCCAGGGCCCATTAGGCCCCAAGTTTTCCCATACCACTACCCGGCTCATACCTACATGGTACACCGCTATGGGTTTATCTTTTATTGGAATGGAAGGTGAGGCACTTGATACTATGGCACACATGATAACTAACAGGATACCTGTATGGCTCATTGCTTTTTTATTTATTGTCAAAAATACACCCTGTATCACAATGGATTGGCCTTGTCATGTGCCCATTGCGGGCGGCGCAAGAGTGTCTGTGATTCGTCTTGCTGGCACACCCCCTACCACCTGGCCCGCTGGCACGTCTTTTACCACCCTGGCCCCATTGGCTATGATTGCCCCGGGACCCACAATCACCCCGGGGCCCACGTATGACCTGCCTCCTACCACTGCCCTGTCGCCTATATGTATCTTTCCCAGTTTGATGCTATCGGTGGTGAGCGCCTCTACCACCAGCGCGGCATGCATGCCTATCACCACATGGTTGCCTATGGTAACCAACTCGCCCAGCGATACGCTCAGATCGGCATTGGGAAAAATCACTACGTTTTTGCCCATGGTAATGCCCATGAACCTATAAAGGGAGTTTTTTAGCCCACAGGGAGGCAATTTTTTCACCAACTCTTGCATGGCTCCCCGCCACAACATGGTCCAGGGATTTCGCAGCTTGTACCAGTAGGCAGCAGCAGGTAGCAAAGTATTTACCTTTATTTTCTCCACTCTCGCGGTTCCGTGAATCAACCGTGGAAACAGGGATCCGATCAATTCCATTTGCTGTTTGTGGTGCATGCGTCACGCTTTGCGTGGCAATATGGGCAATACTTGTTTATAGTTCACTTTAGCCCATAGGCTATGCCGAATTCAAATAAAACTTATTACATTGAACACTAATGGGTTTATTCTCCATTTCAGGACTGGATTCCGTGTAAATTCATTTGTCCCACTGCCATCAGTATCCCTGTTGGGCGCACCAAAACAAGCCCTCATACCTTACTTCACAAGGAGCATGATTACAAAGGCCATGGTTTGAGCCCAAGCGAACCTCACGGGTACATCGGTGTGGGTTAGGCGTAACCCCTTGCCCCAATCACTCAATAATTTTTCTTTTTTTTCATACTCAATATCAAGTTGATAAACTAATATTGCGCCCCTTCACGCGCAGCATATTGTAAGGCACAGGCAAACCAACCTCCCCTTTTGTCGAACACATTCCCCACATAACCAGCCCAAGATATATGGCAGAACGCATAGCCCGACAATTGCGAAAATGGATAGGACATATTAAAGAAGCCCTATCAGCCCAAGAAAAGGAATACACCACCGGCAGCATTGACAAGGCCATTTTTATGCTTTCCCTTCCAGTGGTTATAGAAATGATGGGCGAAGGGCTCTTTGCGGTAGTGGATATGATGTATGTGAGCAAACTGGGTTCCAATGCCATAGCCACGGTGGGGCTCACCGAGAGCGTGATGTTCATTGTGTATTCCATAGCCATAGGTATTTCTATGGCCGCCACGGCCGTGGTGTCGCGGCGCGTGGGCGAAAAAGACAAGGCCGCCGCAAGCAGGGCCGCCTTTCAGGCCATATGGGTGGGCGTGGTGGTAGGGCTGGTATTGGGTGGTGTCGGCATCCTTTTCGCCAGGCAGGTCTTGGCGCTTATGGACGCCGAAGTTGGCGTGATTGAAGAGGGATTGGGATATACCCAATGGATATTTGGCAGCAATGTGGTCATTATGTTGTTGTTTATCATCAATGGTGCCTTTCGCGGGGCAGGTGATTCGGCCATCGCCATGCGGGTGCTTCTACTGGCCAACGGCCTCAACATAGTGCTGGACCCGATATTAATTTTTGGCCTGGGCCCCATACCGGCCTTGGGGGTGAAAGGGGCAGCCATAGCCACCACCACGGGACGGGGCATAGCCGTATTAGTGCAGTTTTATTACCTTTTCTTGGGCAAAGGGACATTGCAAATTGGAATTAAACAGGCCAGATTGCATGTAGAAACCGTGCTGAACCTACTAAAGATATCACTGGGTGGCATTGGTCAGTTCCTAATTGAGTCGGCCAGCTGGCTGGTGCTTATCCGATTTATTTCCGCCCTGGGCACGCAGAGTGTGGCGGGCTATACCATTGGGTTTCGCATCATTGCTTTTACCTTATTGCCTTCTTGGGGCCTGGCACAGGCTGCCGCTGCCTTGGTGGGCCAAAACCTTGGCGCCAAACAGCCCGAACGCGCTCAGGCCAGCGTATGGCGGTCAGCTTATTACAACGCTGGCTTTCTTGTCATTGTAAGCGTGATGTTCTACTTGGCTTCAAACTATATCGTCCAAACTTTTTTCACCAATGAGCCAGAGGTGGTCCGTCTGGCCTCCCTTACCCTGCGCACCGTTTGCCTGGGCTACCTCTTTTTTGCCTTTGGCATGGTGGTGCAGCAGGCCTTTAACGGAGCAGGTGATACCTATACCCCCACCATAATCAATTTGGTGGTGTTCTGGGGGCTGCAGGTTCCCCTTGCTTTTTTGCTCATGGAGTATTTCCACATGGGACTTCTGGGCGTGTTGGTGTGTATTTCCCTTTGCCACAGCATACACGCCGTGGTGAGCGTGGCCCTCTTTAGGCGGGGCAGGTGGAAACTGCGTGCGGTATAGCAAGTATCCTATCCCGCCAGCCTTTTCCTTACGTATTTAACCGTAAATGTTTCCCATAAATAGCCATTTGGGGCGTATTTGGCCCTGCCGCCCGGGGCCAAAAATACATTTGTACCCATAACCTAAAAGTGTAGAACATGAAACGCATATTACAAACATTCAGCGCACTGGCAGTGACATTGTTATCATGCATATGGGTGAGCCCCTTATCCGGGCAAGAACTCCTAAAGGAGGCCACATTTGACCCTTCGGGCAAGGCCAACATAGCCAACCTGGCCGAAATGACCGTGGACCAGGAAAACAAGCAAATCATTTTGTTTTTCCTAACCAAATCAACAGGAAAAAAGGTGAAGGGCGAAGTGGCTTATTTTGACTATGATTTCAATTTTATAAAATCAGAAAATATTGAAGAAGAAATAGATAAGGTAAAGACCAAGTACAAAATCAAGCTATCGTTATTTGGCAGTGACTGCAATGAAAACAGCGAGCCCCTGCTCACCGTAGAGCCTAACTGGGCCACCGGACAGGTAGTGTTTAAAAAGGGCCAAATTATTTGGTACACCAATTTAAATACCGGCTACTGCGACAACAAGTTTAAAATAGAAGACCGGGTGAGGCCCAAAGGCGAAGCAGGGGAAAAAATCAAGTTGGTGAATTTCTGGTCAAAAAACGATATGCTGGAATACCGTCGGCTAAAATCCTATTCGCAGGCCCACTTTGGCTATACCGAATACGGCCAAAACCTGAGCGCCAATGCCCGCAAATTGATAGACGGCAACAATGGCGACGTGGTGATCATGGGCATGTTGAGCGAAAAAAACCGCCCCGATGCAGAAACCGGCAAACACTATGTGATACAAAAGTTTAGCGCAGAATCAATTGAACTTCTCCAAGAAACCAAACTGGATTTCCCCGTGGTGGCCGTGCCCATAATGAAAAAACCCCTGCTCAGCGGAAACATGGCCTATGTGTTTCACCGTGCCGACCAAAAGTATGAATACCTGGAGGTGGACTACAGCACCAATGTGACCACCCGTACCACCTTTGACGCGCCCGATGAGTATGCCTGGCTTATAGACGACATAGTGGAGGTGGACGATGACATCTACATCCAGGGCCTTTCTACCAAATACAAAATCACCGAAAAAAGCATTGTGGGCCTGGCCATGTACGTGCAGGGCATCAATTTCTCGGCATATGCTTCAAAACCCACGGGATACCAAATCATGAAATTGAACAACAATAAGATAGAATGGGTATCGCGGACCAATATGGACGAATTCAAAGCCTCATACAAGACCATAGCCGGCGAAAAGAAAGGAAAGCCTTATACATCGGGCAACCTGAAAATACAGGGATTCCACGTGGCAAGCAACGGCAACCTGCTGGTAGCAGGGCAGAAATACGACACCAAAAAAGGGTATGGCGACATAGTGAGCCTGGTATTCAACAACCAGGGTAAGCTCATTGCCAACTACGCCACTGCCAAACGCGACAAGAATGACTACAACGAGTTTAGCCCTACCGAACACAATTTCTTTGACTCACCCTCCAATAACGGGGTCTATTGGACGGTATATGAGGTGGCCGGCGCCAAAAAACGGGGCGAAACCAGCAGGATCCTTTATTACCCGCGCATCTCACGCATGTCAAACGACGGACTTGCCATGGGCGAATTCCTTGAGGCCGGTGACCGCGATTACTTTTTGGACGACAACTTCCCCGTGCACCATTTGGAAGACAATGTGTATTTCTACTTTGGTTCCGATAAAAAGGGTAAAAACCTATGGTTCTATAAGTTGAAGTTCGAATAACCGAACCCGCACCCTTGCCGTCCCAGCCCAGGCCTACCTTCCTTCCTCAATGCTTGGCACATGCAGTGTGCCTGGGCTGGATGTGGGTTGGCCTGGGCTGTTGTCTTGCATCGCAATTTCTGCCTGGGTATATGCTAAGTTAGCCCCATGATTGGTGTAGGTTTCGCTGTAAGGCTATGTGGCATACTATTGATTTTATTGCATTTGACCAGCCCGCAAGGCCAGTGTCAAACCCCAGGACACTTGCATATTGGCATCAAATGGATGGGGCTGGCTGCCCACCTCAAGCGGGGACAAAACGTGCACCTATACAGGCAAAAGTTGGACAAAAACGGATACCTGGCCCTGACACAGGGATTGGTCATCGGATTGGAATTCAAGGTAAACCCACTCTTGGCCATACGGCTCAACCAAGCGCTCATACCCAGCGACTGTGCCGGAAAATTCCTTGGCGTAACCCAATTGGGCCTAAGCCTATGGCAGTCATTTGACCACAGCCGGCAGTATGTGGGCGCTACCCTGGGGCCCGTTTGGTTCTACCGACATGCGTGGACAGCCCTGCCCCAGTACCGCGATGATGGGCTCTTTGAACTGAAAGGAAATACCCGCCAGTGGCAAACCAAGTTTGTGTGGCACGGCCTGGACTTGGGCTACCGTTTGGCACTCCATGACCGTGGGGGATTTGAACTTAACTGTATGCCGGGCCTGCCTGAAGTGTGCACCTTTTCGCCAGGGGCCTATTGGCAAGCCCTCTGAGCAGGCGCCCCATTCCTAAAGCCTTATTGTACAATTCTTTTTGCCAAATAAATTGTATGTTGGCCCCCATGATTGCGCATGTACGTCTTGGGGCTTGGCCCTTATTCCTATTGGTAATGGCCTATTCATGTCAAAAAACTCCCCATACTTGTACCCACGGGAGCGAAGCTTATATGGGCTACGCCCTGCGCACGGCCAACCACTACGCGGACTCACTGGACCACTTTCTGGCCAAATGGCGACAAGCACCTGTGACAGCGCTAGATGGAAGCTATACCCCAGGTGTTTCGGAGGTATATCTGGCGGCCCTATGTGCCAACTTGTACGCTATGGGCCAAGGCAATAAATACCTGGAAGTGGCCAAAACTATCCTGGTGCGCTACCGCGAATACCTGCCGCATGACAGTGCCCAAAGGGTAGAATATGCCCATGGCATGCCCGTGGTGCCCAATTTTTTTACCCTGCCCAAATATGCGCGAGCAGCAGAGGTAGTGCTGGCCCATGCCCCCTGCACCCGTGCAGAACGGCAGGCCATAACCGCATCACTGGCCAGCAGCGCCAATTTTACCCTGGCTACCCAAGAATTTGGCCCCATGAACCGGGCCATGCTTAGGGCTGAGGGGCTCCTGCTCACTGCCCGGGCCATACCTGGGCACCCCAATGCCCCCCAGTGGCGCCGCCAGGGACAGGCCATTCTACACGACAACCTCACCAACTGGAACATGGAGGATGCCGGCATGTACGCCTCTATATGGCTCTATTCCCTCTGCGGGTACGCCAATTATTCGGGCCAACCCATTGCCACCCTTGACCCAAAAATCAGTTATTACTTTCATTATTTCAAGGAATTATACAGTCCGGCCTCCTTTATACCCGACTATGGCGATAGCTGGTGGCAAGCCTGGTGGCAGGTGCTGCCTGCCATAATGGAGACCGGGGCGCGGGCTTGTCAAGCACCTGCCATGCGCACCGTGGCCAGGGATGCATATGAGAGAAACAGAAAAAAAGGCAGCCACCACATAGACCTGGCCATGAAACTGAGCGAAGCCGCCCTATGGGCTGATGCCTGCCTGCCCTTGACCAAGCTTTCGGGCGGCAGCCGACCGGTACTGGATGGGGCAGTTGGGAAGAAAATGGTGTTTAGAAACGGCTGGGACAGTTTGTCTTCTTACGCGCTGGTCAATTTTAGGGATGCCGATGCACACAATGGGCACTTTGCCAACTACATAAGCCGTACCCTAAGCGTGGAACATGAAAAACCGCACCACGGCCACAATGACGAAGGAAGCCTGGTCTGCTGGCTGCACCAGGGCAGCCTGCTCCTGCACGATGCCGGTTACCGCGACCAACTGCCCAGCGGAAAACACGGACGGTTTAGGGCTGACCGTTTTCACAACCGGCTGGTAGCCCGCCCGGGCCACCTGCCCCAGGCCCAGCCCTTTTTCAAAGCACTGGCCAACAACGGCCTATACCAAGCACAGCGCACCGAGATGGTGGACTTTGGCCACAACACCTGCGTGGACCACCTGCGGATGGCCATACATGGACAGCTGGGCATGGTGCATCACCGCATAGTGGATTTCCTGAAAAAAACCGGTGAAATAGTGGTGATAGACTTGGTATGGCCGCCCGCCCAAGGCCAACCTACCACGGCAGCCGCCCTCTGGCATGGCCAGCAGGTGGTGGACAGCGGCAGCGGATACTGGGCCATGCGCTATAACCAGGTAGAAAAATGGGATAATCCGGGAACACACCGCGCCTTACTGGTTTTTCCCCAGCCCAATGCGGTGGTACATGCCGGTGGCATGGTGCGCCACAGGCAGTGGGAGCGCAGCCTGGCCTACATGGCCCAGTGGCCCGCCAAGACCGGCCAGCCCGCCGTGTTGGTGTCAGTGCTTATTCCCCTTGAAGCTCACGCATTGGCTGCCGAGCGCGCAGCAGCGGTGGCCATGGTGAAATCTGGCCCCAACTGTGTGGCAGTACAGGTCATAACCAACCAGGGTGATACCATAATCCTGGCCCATAAGGTGGATCTGGACGCCGAAGTAGCACGTGACTGGCCACGCCCCCGATATACCTACGCGTCTGGATCTATGTGGTTTGGCCACTGGGCCACCGATGCGCAGAGGGCTACCGTGTGGCTAATGGCCGACAGTGTACACTGTGTGGCGCATAATCTCACTGCGGTGGAGTACAGGGGCAAGACCCTGCACCGCCAGGCTGACAATACCAATGAGTACCAGCCTCAGGGAGGCCCGCCCACTGCCAATGCCTGGAAAGCCCGCCGGGTGCGGGTTTCTGAGGCCAGGGGC
The DNA here is from genome assembly GCA_016192035.1 of Bacteroidota bacterium. Taxonomy (GTDB): domain Bacteria; phylum Bacteroidota; class Bacteroidia; order CAILMK01; family JACPUW01; genus JACPUW01. The sequence goes on along the minus strand of JACPUW010000043.1, from coordinate 1,635 downwards.
CATAAAGTGCTGGAGTAGCCCCAGGTTTGTTAATTGTCATCCAGTTCATTAAGCAGTATGTCCACCTCCTCTTGGGTTTTGCGGAGGTAGTCACGGCAGAGGGCTATGAGCTCCGATGCCCGTTGCACCTTTTTTGACAATAGATCAATGTCTATGGTGCCTTCTTCCAGTTCTGCCAGTATGTCTTGCAGTTCGCGCTCCGCTTTCTCGTAGCTAAATGCTTTCTTACTCATTCTATGTGGGTTATCTTACTTGTTATGCGGTAGTGTTGGCTTATGGTGGTCAATTCGTCGCCCAGGGCCAGGGCCTGGCTGCCTATGGGCAGGTTGTTTACCATACTTATGGTATATCCCCTTGACAACCAGCGGCTGGGCTCCAGTGCTTGGAGCTGTATTTGCCGCCGCTCCAGTTTTTCACGTTCAGATTGCAGCCCAAGGGCCACCACATGGCGAATGCGGTGCGCCGCTTTGTCCACACGGTGTCCTTGTGCCGCCAGCAAGGCCATGGCCCACTGTTTCACCTTGCCGCCCTGGCCCTGGAGCAGCATGTGCCGGGTGTGCGCAAGCCCCTGTACCACAGGTTTTATTTTAAGTGCCATGTGCTGCAAACCAATCATTTCTTCCCCCAGCATATCCGTGGCCCTAGCGGCAATTTCATTTCCCAGCTCCAGCATGTCGCGCTCAAAAAGCGCGTTGTGCCCTATGATCATTTCAGCTACCGCCGTTGGGGTTTTAAGTGCGGTGTGTGCCACCAGGTCGGCCACACATTGGTCGCGGTCGTGGCCTATGCCCGTTATCACGGGATAGCTGCTCTGGGCCATGGCGCGGTTGAGGGCATAGTTGTCAAAACAGCTCAGGTCTATGACCGAGCCCCCGCCCCGAATGAGCACCACCACATCAAAGCCCGCGCTGTCGCGCTCCATGAGGTCAAGGGCTTCCATGATGCCCTGGGGAGCCTTTTCGCCCTGTACCGGACATGAAAAAAGCACCAAATCAAAGGCATAGCCTGCAGCGTTCTCCGCTATCTGCCGTTGAAAATCCTGGTAACCCGCAGCGGTGGCCGAGGTGAGCACGGCCACCCTTTTTATCACACGGGGCAGGGGCAAGTGTTTGTTTGCTTCAAGCCATCCTTCTTCACGTAGCCGCGCTATGGCCTGTTGTTTCTGCCGCTCAAATTCACCCAGGGTATAGGCAGGGTCTATGTTCACCACCGTGAAGCTGAACCCGTACTGTAGGTGAAATTCTACTTCTACCTCCAGCAGCACCTTCATGCCAGGCTTGAGGCTTTCCCGGGTTACATGCTCAAAGTGGCCCAGCACGCGGTACCGGTTATAGGCCCATAAGTTGGCGCGCACTTTGGCCTTTGTCTCGCCGCCCTGCTTCTCTATGAGTTCCATGTACAGGTGCTTGCTGCCCTGCATGGCGGCTATCTCTGCCACTACCCTATGTGTACCCCCAAATTGCTCAGCCACGCACTGCCTTACCTCATAAAGAAAGAGTCCACTCCGAAAAGTCCGTGCCCCGCACAAGTCACAGAATGTTAATAACATGTGTTCCACGTGGAACATTTTAAGAGCTCACTTGACTACTTTTACACCATCAAAGCAAACGCGAATATTATATGTTCAAAACAACG
>JACPUW010000042.1 GCA_016192035.1 Bacteroidota bacterium | reverse complement strand
GTATAAAAGGCGGGTTTTTCACTGTTGACGGCAAACAGCAGGCAGGTCCGGTCCTTCATCCGGATTACCCCGATCCCCTTCACCTCTCCTCTTACCCTTAGCCCCGTCTCCCGGTTCTCTATATACTTCAGTTTCCCGCCTCCCGCATTCAGCAACACATGACCATAACTCCCGTCCAGTCTCCCAAACTGCGGCGGAAATACAAACTTATTGCCCCCCAGCACCAGGTCCAGCTGCCTGTCCCCGTTCAGGTCCTTCAGCTCCACCGCATTCACACTCGACAACTGAACCCACAGCGGCAGCGCTTCCACCCGGAACCTGCCTCCTCCCTCATTGTATGCCACCACCGATTTGCAATACGTAAACAACTTCTGCTCCGATCCCTTCACCAGCTCCCTGCCAAACAATCCCTCCACATCCTTCTTCGCATACTCCCGGTGCAGCAGGTTCTCCTTCTTCAGCATCGGGAACTGGTCCGTAATCTCCCGCTTCAAAAACACCGGCACATCACGACCTCCCACACTCCTTGTTAAAAAATGATCCACTGTCCCCGTCCGGTCAAAATCATTTAACCACAACTTCACCGGGTGATCCTTATCCGGTCTCAGGTAAAAATTCTCCCCTATATTCCCCAGCACCAGGTCTTCTCTCCCGTCCCCGTTCAGGTCTCCCGCCTTCACCGTCTGCCACCACCCATACAGTTCCTCCAGGCCTGTATGCTTCAGCTCTTCCAGCCTGTTGCCTGTTTTGTTGTACGCGTAGATCACCGGCGACATCCACTCTCCCACAATCACCAGTTCCTTCCGCCCGTCTCCCGTCACATCCGACCACCCCGCTCCCGTGATCATCCCCTTCCTTGCAAGACCCCTGTTCAACTCCTCCGTCACATCCCGGAACCGGCCCTTCCCGTCATTATTATATACATAACTCTGCGGCGAACTCCCGTAGTGATATGGCACACTCCGGCTACCCACATACAGGTCCTCGTCACCATCCCCGTCATAATCATAGTTCGCCACCACACCCGTATTCATGTCATTATTCGGAAAAGCACTGATGTCTATACTGAAGTTCCCCTTCCCGTCATTCTTATACAACCGGTGCTGTGACTCCCGGCTACCCGCTGGCATATTATTACCTCCCGCTCCCACATACAAATCCAGGTCCCCATCCCCATCCGCATCAAAGAACAGCGATACCACATCCTCAAAGTCCGCATAACCCTTAAAACCCTGCTCCTCCTTCTTTACCAGTTTGCCTTCCGCCGTCTGCTCATATAACCGGCCACCCTGTCCCTTGCCGCCTCCCATAAACACATCCTCCAGCCCATCCCCGTTCACGTCTCCCACCGACATCGCAGGTCCCTCCCGCGATAACAGTTCCGGCAGATTACGTTCATAGTAAAAATCAATATAATCATCCTCCTGGTGTGCTTCCATATCCGTACTGTCCGCCACCAGCAGGGGCGGCATTTTTACTTCATGGACATAAGCCGGTAAACCCGGTGTTGACGGCTGCTTATACTCCCGCACTTCATTCAGTTTTACATCATAATACCGCGTATAGCTCCGGTCCGCCCAGATCAGTTCCACCGAATCGATCTTTTTTAACTGACCCACCCCGATCACCTGCTTATAATCCACACTCGACTGAAATCCACGGCTCGGTACCTGCTCCCGGTAAAATACCTGGCCACCTCCATACACTTTGATCTTTGTCCCAATCCCAAACTCATTCCCCTTACGCCCCTTCAGTATCACACCTACATAGTTATTACCCCCCTGCTCACGGCTGTTATTGCGATACACAAAACTCTCCTGGTTCTCATTGTTCAATACCAAATCCAGGTCCCCGTCATTGTCCATATCTCCATAGGCG
>JACPUW010000013.1 GCA_016192035.1 Bacteroidota bacterium | reverse complement strand
CAACGCGCTCCTCCCATGACCAACCGGTGATGTCAAAATACTTGAGCAAATCCGAGGGCAATACCACTTCTAAAAACCTATCCTGCATTATGTTTATTTATAATGCAAAGTACCTAAATCCCCAGAAATTTTACGTGACCCGTTTTTTCTCCTGGGATACACAATGTTCTTATAGATACTCGCCCAGGAGTTGGCCCGCGCTTTCTTTTTGTTCGTCATGGGTATGTGTCAATCAATAAGCCCGCGTTTTGGTCAATTCCATGCCACACCTGGCCACTGGCCAAATTGTCATTTCAGACCAGTTCGTCTTAAATCCATCGAAGGATGAGGCTTTGACCGGGCAGTGGTTTTGGCCCAATTCTACTTTTACCGGCCAAATATGACCGAGCTACACCCTTTTCTTCAGCCATTCGGGCACCTTAAGGCAGCTATCTTTAACCATGATGGAGGCCTGCTTGGCCAAACCGCCTCTTGGAAACAAGCCCTTCGCCACGCCGACGGCATCCTTGGCGATCGCATTCGGGCCTTGCAGATCGATTCACAGCTTGTAGAGAGCACCCACTGGCAAATACCAACCAAAGGCGGCCGTGGTGTGCTGCGGATAGGGGTAAACCCGGTACAGATGGCCCAAGGAAACGGTGCATTTCTTATAGCAACCGAAGATGATGTGGCCACGGGCCAATCGGGGGAGGGGGAAGGCGATGGGCACCTGCTGGAACAACTCAAGATCATAGCCGAACATGCGCCCCTGGTGAGCACCCTATATCGGCGGGACGGCAAACCCATATACGTCTCACCCATGTCAAAAAACATACTGGGATATGAACCCCAAGAGATTATGGCCAAACCGAGCTATTTTGGCATATTTGAAGAGGATAAGCCCGGTTATATAGCCTATGCCAAGGAGGTAACCATAGGCAAGACCCGCCCCGAGGGATATGACTTCAGGTTTATAAAAAAAGGCGAGGGCTTGGTGTGGATCAACATAAAGATGATACCCATCTACGACGACAACGGGGAGGTAACCCATATTCAGGCCATCAACCGGGACATAAACCAAAGCAAGCTTCAGGAACTGGCATTACAGCAGTCCAAGGAAAACGCCCTGGCCATTATCAATTCGGCCAATTACGCCATACTACTCATTAATGAGGAAGGAGTGCTGTTGAGCACCAACGATATGGCAAAAATTTTATGTCTCAATTATTTCAACCGCTCCTTGACAGAGGGTGCCCACATGGCCGAAATAAAACCCCTTTTCCATGATCCCGTATATCAGGAGGGATATAAGAGGGCCCTTGGTGGGCAGGTATTCTCTAAATATATCAAACCGGTGCTGCGCAACGGATCTAAGGATATATGGCTGCATTTCAAGTTTATACCGGTATGGTCAGCCCAGGGCAAGGTAAATGCCGTAAATTTTACCGTGACCGACGTGACTGAAGAAAAAAAGGTGGAACAATATTCCATTAGCCTATTGGAGCGGCTCAACTTGGCAAATGGGGCTGGTGAAATTGGGATATGGGAATACGATTTTGAAACCAGGCTTGTGCGGTTTGACGACCAATGCCTGGTACTCTTTGACAACCAGATTGGGGTAAAGGCCACCGGGGTAAACTGGGCCATGCACTACCGAAAAGCGGACAGGCTTGGATTGATAAAAATGCTTGACCCCATAGCCCATGCCGGCAAAGCCCAGTTCAATATAGAAATGGAGCTCGATAGGCCCTTTGGGAAAATCCAATTTCACCGAATAAAGGGCAGGATACTTTTTAAGGACGGTATCCCACGGTCGGCCACGGGCGTGTTATTGGATATAACCTCCGCAAAATCAGCCGAAAGGCGCATGCAGCATACCAATGAACAACTGGACCAGGCCCATAGGCTGGCCGGTTTGGGCAGTTTTGAATATGAGGTGGAGGCAGGGCGCATGCATTGGAGTGACAACACCTACGACCTACACGGCATACCACAGGGCAAAATGCCCAGCCTTCGACACTACCTGCGCCAGGTAGATGAGGAAGATGGGCGTAAACTGCTAAGGGTCATAGATCAGGCCACGGCTTCAAACGCGCTTCAAAAAACCGTGTACCGCTACCGGGCAGATGACGGACGGGAAATCACATTTAACCTAAGGCTCAAGGGGGTGTTTTTCCGAAACAAATTGGTAAAGATCACGGGTTCCATACAGGATATAAGTGACAACATGAACCTGCGAAAATCCCTTCAAAATACAGAAAGCCAATTGATGAGCAATAAAAAGCGCCTTAGTGAGTACTCCTTTATGAACTCACATAAGGTGCGTGCACCATTGAGCAATATTTTGGGCATCATACAGCTACTTAGGCTAGAACATAACCCTGAAATGCTCGAAATGCTGGAACGCTCGGCCGAGGAGCTGGATAAGGTGATCCATGAAGTGAATGCCATATTGGCCGAATAGCGCGATGTCCTGTTAGGGTCGCGGTTGTATGGTATTGTGCAACTTTGGGCCCTTCAATGTCAGCATAGTGTCACTCACCCTTACCCTAAGCCCTTTTGACTATAAGCTATATGGGCTGGAAGCCATTCCGTACATGGTTTTAGAAGCTGAATTGCCCGATTATTGGCTGCTACTGCCATTCTTTGAGAAATTGGAAGAAGCCACAGGCAAGCTCATAGACCTAGGCGAAAGCTGTGTTTTTGACTCCGAAGAGTTGGGCATGATGGCCGAAATGATTGCCAAAGAAGTGGCTATTCTGGAGCGTGATGGCGAAGAATCCCTTTTTGTGGAACGTGATGACGAACGCACAAAAGTCTTGCTGGAAAAACTCAAAGCTATGGTTACCATTGGCCTAAGGCATAATCTGTCCCTACTGGCCATAAGCCAATCCCTGGAATGAGCCATATCAACCCGCACATCCAAGCGCTACCGGAGGCCAACCTCGATGAAAAAGTCCTTCAGGAAGGCATAGTGCGTGGCGACAGAAAGGCATTGTCACAAGCCATTACGCTGGTAGAGAGTAAACTGCCACAACATCAAGAACGCCGGTCGCGCCTGCTCGACTGGGCAGTAAGCCAGGGCAAGACTGGGTATAGACTGGGCATTACCGGAGTGCCTGGCGCGGGCAAAAGCTCGCTTATAGAAACCCTGGGCCTGCTACTGGTAGGACAAGGACACCGGGTAGCCGTACTGGCCATAGATCCGTCGAGCCGCCTGCGCAAAGGCAGTATCCTGGGCGACAAAACACGCATGGAAAAACTCTCCAGGCATCCACAGGCCTTTATCCGGCCATCGGCTTCGGGGGGGCACTTGGGGGGCGTGGCGGCGGCTACCCGTGAGGCCCTGGTGCTGTGTGAGGCCGCAGGGTATGACCATATCCTCGTAGAAACGGTAGGGGTAGGCCAGTCGGAAATAGAGGTAAAGGATTTGGTGGACTTTTTTTTATTGGTGTTGGTGCCCCTGGGCGGCGATGAGCTGCAGGGCATGAAACGGGGAATAGTGGAAATGGCCAACCTAATAGTGATAAACAAGGCCGATGGTGACCACTTGCAACAGGCTAAGGCGGCCCGGTTGGAGTACGCCCGTGCCTTGTCGCTGTTTCCCGGTGATGGTGCAGGCTGGAAGCCTCGGGCCATTACCGCATCTGCCCTATTGGGCTCAGGGGTTGACGAAATACTGGAAGCCATGCAGGCATATAGGGTGCAAGCCGAGTCAAATGGGGCATGGCATGAGAACAGGAGGGAGCAGGCCGTGCGTTGGATGCTGCAATATGTGGAGCAAGGCCTACTCAGTTGGTTTAAGGGCCAACCCAGGTACACCGACATGCTTACTGTGCTCAAGGAATTGGTAGCCAAAGGGCAGCGTGATCCTTTTGGTGCTGCACGCGAACTGCTGGGCCTACTTCCAGCCCAATCATAGGCACTGGGTGCAAAGGCTCCTTAGATTGGTTCTGTTGCCTTTTTTAAAACAATCCCGTCGCTTAGCTGTTGCCTTATGCAACTTAATATGTTAAGTTTGTATCCATTAAGCTTGGACTTTACAAGTGCCAACCAACCTTACCCATTTACCCAATTAATCCTTCCATAATGCGTTTCCTCCCCGTTCTGGCATTATTGGTTGTTGCCCATTTGACCAAGGCCCAGAGCCCTATTTGGGCAGATGCCTGGCAGATAGCCATAGACAACAACGCCACCACTGTTGATTTTACGGTTGACCCTATGGGCAACAACTACTTTGTAGGCAATTTTACAGGAAGCGTAGATATAGGTACCTATACACTATCGGCCAGTAACCAAGATGTATATGTGGCCATGGTAGGCGATACGGGCAAGGTGGAATGGGCCATAAAACTAGGGGGAACCAATGCCGAACAGGCGTATAGAATAGCGATAGACGACTCGCAAAACGTATATGTGACCGGGTCTTTTTTGGGGGCCTATAATGATGGCCGCAAAACGTTTAGCAATGGAGGGTCATATGATGGGTTCCTCACCAAAATCAATGCGGTGGGCCAGGTGCAGTGGACAGTGGTGGCTACCGGTACCAATATACAGATAGGCAAGGGGGTAGCTACCGATAAGTCAGGATATGTGTATTGGTTTGGCGACTACCTGGGCAGTTCGGACGTGGCAGGTACATCCATTTCGGCGGCAGGCAGTAGCTATGATGTATATCTGGCCAAACTCAACCTCGACGGCAAACCCATAAGGGTGGGCGCCTATGGGGGCAATAGCCTGGACCAGGCCTTTCAACTGTCCGTGCACAAGAAATGGGTGTATGTCACAGGCACATTTACCAGCAGCAATTTTAAGATAGGCAGCAAAACCATCTCTACCAGTGGGAGTTATGATGTGTATCTGGCCCGCTTGGATACCGCACTTAGCCTTAGCTGGCTTATGAAAGGCGGCGGATCTAGCATTGACGGGGTGGGAGCCCTCCACGCTTCCAAAGACGGCAGTGTGCTTATAACGGGTTTTTACCTACAGGCATTTGCCATGGGTGGCAAGTCCATATCGGGTGGATGGTATGATTGCTATGCCGCCCGGGTAGAGGCCAATGGTTCGGTAAGCTATATCCAAAACATGACCAGTTCGGGTTTTTCACAGAATATAAACCCCACCGGTATTTATGGTGATGCCAAAGGGAACATGTACGTTGGCGGAAGGTTTACCTCTAGCATGAAAGTAAGCACCACTACCTATACGCCCAAGGGGGGATATGATGCTTTTGTGTTGATGTTCAATAAGAATGGGGCATTTGGGTGGTGGAACCAAGGGGGTGGAAATAACAACGATATGGCGGTGGGCCTGGGCATGGACTCCCTGGGGTATTACTATCTGGGGGGTTATTATTCCAGCTCCACCAAATTTGGAAACCATAGCTTATCGGGCTCGGGCAGCACAAACAACTTTGCGGCCAAGGGTACCCCCCCGCTCAATCCGCCTAAGTTTGGCGGCCTAAAGGACCGGTACGTGTACGTGGACAGCCTGTTTGAGCGCAGCTATGCCGTAAAACCGTCCACCACTGCCCAATACGCCTTGCTCAAAGCGCCGGTGGGCATGTCAATTGATGAGGCAAGTGGCAACCTGACCTTTACCCCTGGCAGCACCCAAGTAGGCAGCCATAGGGTAGTGATCAATGCAAAAAACCTGGCCGGTTCGGCCACCGATAGTTTTACCATCTTCGTGATTAAGCCCCTAAAGCTATCATTGGTTATGGCCAACCTGTACTTATGTGAAAACCAGCCATCAACCATAAGTTTGGCCCATAGCGAATTTGGCCCGCTGACGGTAAGCTGGGATTGGGGCGATGGCAACACAGGCACCGGACAATCGGTAAACAAAACATATGCTGCCGCTGGGCAATATGTTTACAAGGTGTTGGCAGTGAACGGCATGGATGATAAAGATAGCCTTAGCGATACGGTATTTGTGGCTGCAGGCCCTGTGGCAAGCATGGGCTTGGTAAGTGCCTGCCAGGGCGATACAGTAAGGATTGACAATACCTCAACCTTGGCGACCGGAGTTATCACTGCCCATAAGTGGTATTTGGACGGAATATGGTTTTCCTCAAAGAAACAGTTTACAAGGTTTGCCGCCACACAGGATACCACTCAGGTGGCCCTCTGGGTGGTAACTGACCAAGGATGTGCCGATTCGGTGGCCACTACCGTACAGGTAACCAAAAAACCCGTGGCCAAGTTTTCTGCCTACAATGCCTGCGCTGGCGACGAAGCCTTGTTTTTTGATGCGTCGAGCGGCGGCGATATCGTAAGCTATGCCTGGGAGTTTGGTGATGGGCAAAAGAAAAAGGTAAGCTACCCGGGCATGGCCCATACCTATGTTTCGGCAGGAAGTTTTAGCGCCAGGCTCACCGTTACCACGTCCAACGGCTGTACGGGCACCCATAGCGCCTCCCTAACGGTGGGCAGCAAACCGGTGATGTCTTTTGATGTGGGCAATGTGTGCTTTGGCACCCCCATAAACCTTGTGGACCAATCAGCTGCCGGGCAGGGCGCCATAGTTCAGCGCCGGTGGACCACGGGCGACGGCAAGTCATATACCAAGGAAACCGCCACCCATACCTACAAAAGCCCTGGCAAATACACCATTGGCCTTATAGTGGCCAATTCGTTGGGATGTACCGATACCTTGGAGAAACCCATCATAGTGGCGTCAAAGGCAAGGGCCAGCATGGTGGCCTCTGCGGCCTGCGCCAATCAGTATGTCACCCTTCGCGACTCATCAGAGAAGGGAATCAATGATGCCTGGTTGTCAAACAAATGGTACTTTGATGGCAAGTATATGGGCAGCAGCAGCGTGTGGGCCAGTAAGGTAAGTGAGTCGCCACTGGTGGTGAAACTAAAAGTCCAAACCGCAGCGGGCTGCGTGGATAGCGTGGAGCAAACCATTACCCCCAAACCAGTGGTGCGGGCAGTATTTTCATTGCCTGATGGCTGTGAAGGGGATACCATGCGCATAACAGAGGCATTTGAGCGCAATTTGCTCGCTGATGTTAAATGGTTTGGCTTGGGAATGAAGGTGATAAGCCAAGACACGGGATGGGCTGCCGTGTACCGCCCAGGCAGCATTCACCAATTGTTTGCACGGACCGTATCCAACAACGGATGTAGCGACAGCGCCATTTTTACAGGTTTCGGGGTGTTTGAAGCACCTGCCAAGGGTTTTTGGTTGCAGATAGATACGCCATCCAAGGAGGTTACCTTTACGGCCAATGACCTACTGGCAAGCAGCTATACATGGGAACTGGACAACGGGGAGGGGCCACTAACCCTAGTGGTTCCTGGCGTGGTGCGCACCCTGAGTTGGAACCGTCCTTATCACGTACGCTTGGTGGCCATGAACGCCAACGGCTGTCAATCGATTACTGACTCGTTGATAGTGATAGACTTGCCAAATGGCTTACCGGGTCAGGCAAGCGGAGTTTGGCGGCCATACCCCAACCCTTGCGCTGAAACGCTCATTCTGACCGGTGTAGATGGGGTGCCCCTATGGGCCATACTCGGGGCTGATGGGCGGGAACTCATAAGGGGAACGGGCACTGCGGTACCCACGCAGGGGCTCACACCAGGGGCCTATTTGATCAGGATAGAACTTGGGCAAGCAAGGCAGTATGTCAGGTTTGCCAAGCGCTAATACCGGGTAGGCCGGCGCGCGCCGTGTGCTTCCTACTTTTGCCAAAAATACCCACGCATGTTTGAGCACATATTATATAGTGTAAATCAGGGAATAGCCACCATTACCATAAATAGGGAGGGGCAAATGAATGCGCTTACCATAGAAACCATACAAGAGATAGGCCTGGGCCATGCACAAGCACTAAACGACCCTGAGGTGCGCGGTGTGGTCATAACAGGCGCCGGCGAAAAGGCATTTGTGGCCGGGGCAGATATCAAGGAATTTTCCGATTTTTCGGTGGAGGAGGCGGCAGACATGTCGGCGGCTGGGCATGATGTGTTCAATGCCCTGGCCAACTCGGGCAAGCCAGTGGTGGCCGCCGTTAACGGGTTTGCCCTGGGGGGTGGCTGCGAACTGGCCATGGCCTGCACCATGCGCATAGCATCAGAAAATGCGCGTTTTGGACAGCCCGAGGTAAACCTGGGCCTCATACCGGGCTATGGCGGCACCCAGCGCCTGGTGCAGCTGGTGGGCCTTGGGCGTGCCACCGAACTGCTCCTTACCGGCGATATGATTGACGCCTCAGAGGCCTACCGCATAGGCTTGGTAAACAGGGTGGTAAAACAAGAAGAGCTTATGCCGGCGTGCGAGAAACTCCTGCAAAAGATTGGCAACAAATCACCGCTTACCGTGGCAAGCATGGTCCATTTGGCCAAAGCCTGTTGGGACAAAAGGGAAGATGGTTTTGAAATGGAAATTGAGGCATTTGCCAATTGCTTTGGCACAAAAGATTTTAAGGAAGGGGTAGATGCGTTTATCCAAAAGCGAAAGCCCCAATTTAAGGGAGCTTAGTTCCCCTTTAATTTGATTGTCTGGCCCGATTTGATGTTGCGGGCATCTTGTATATTGTTAAGGCGCATAATCTCATTCACGGTGTTGCCTGGGTATTTTTGGCAAAGGCCCCATAGGCTGTCGCCGGGCTTAAATGTGTGATAAACATACGGCTGGTTGCTGCCGCTGGCAGGAGTGCCCGGGCTTGAGAGCGTCCTTTTTTCGTCCAAGCCCATGCCGTCTATGGCCGAATACTGCGCCACCTTATCGGCGGGCACATAGACCTTGAGTTTCTGGCCTACCTTTATATTGCTGCTATACAGGTTGTTCCATGACTTGATACTAGAAATATAGGTATCGAACCAATCGGCTATGTAGCCCAAGTTGTCGCCACTTTTTACCGTGTAGTAAACCAGGGCCTTTCCGTTGGTGCTAAAGTTTGACGGGGCTGATGTGTAGGTGCTTGAAGCAGTTGACGGGGATGAAGCCCTTCCACTGGTGCGCTCCCTGTACAAGGTGTGTATGGTATCGGCGTGGGTGCAGTAGGTGAGACACTCCTTAAGGGGCAGCACCAAGAGATAGGGCTGGGTTTTAGAGGCGGGCACCACATCTACTTTGAACTGTGGGTTTAGTTCCCTTATCAATTCCAAGGGCTGGCCAAGCTGTTTGGCCACATCTGATAGGTGCACGTAGTCGTCCACCAAAATGGTATCAACCAATAAGGGCAGTTCCAGTTGGGCAATACCTATGTTGTGTGACTCATGGTAGTGAAAAAAATAGACGGCGGCAATAAATGCCGGTACATATCCCCTGGTTTCACGTGGCAAGTAATTGTATATCTGCCAAAAATTGGTTTTGCCGCCTGATCTTCTTATGGCTTTGTTCACGTTGCCAGGGCCGCAGTTGTAGGCGGCTATGGCCAGTTGCCAGTCGCCAAACATGCGGTAGAGGTCGCCCAGGTAGCGGCAAGCGGCCTCGGTGGAGCGAATGGGGTCACGGCGTTCGTCCACATAGCTGGTAATGGTGAGCCCCATCATGCGCGCGGTGGGGTACATAAACTGCCAGAGGCCCACGGCGCCTGCTTTGGAAACCGCGCGGGTTTTTAGCGCCGATTCTATGACAGGCAGGTACTTGAGCTCCATTGGCAGGCCTTGGCGGTCGAGTTCCATTTCAAAAATGGGAAAGTAGTAATCGGATAGGGCAAGGATATAGGGCACCAATTCCCGTTTTTGGCGGGTGTACATGTCAATAAAAGCCCTTGATTTATCGTTGAAATCCAATGGGATAAGTGATGGGATGGCGGCAAGGCGTCCTTGTATGACCGAATCGCTGAAATGGGGGATAAAAAGGGAATCAATTTGGCCTACCCTGCGCTGCCGCTCTTCGGTTTTCTTCACAAAGTAATTGAGCAACAAACTGTCCAGTTGGTCTTCCACTTGTGCCACAGAAGGTTTGGGAAGGCGGTCGGTTGCATAGGGCCCTTGGCCAAAGGTGGTAAATGCCAGGCCTAGGATTAGTATGGATACAGCAGTCCGCTTCATTTGGGCAAAGTAAGCGCACAATCACCCAATATTTGCTACTCGCGCATTATCAAAATGTTAAAGGGCGGGTTTAGGATAGGTTTTTGCCGAGTTGGGCCACTTGGCCGGCGAAATGCAGGAGCCGGGGTTCGCTAAAGGCAGGGCCTATCAACTGGGCACCTATGGGCAATCCGGAAAGGCTGGGCTGAACCGGCACCGAGATGGCCGGGACACCGGCCAGGGAAGCCTGCATACAGAAAATATCCTCTAGGTACATGGCAATGGGCTCAGGGTTGGCACCCAGCGCAAAAGCCGGGTGAGGGGCGGTGGGCAAGAGCAGGAAGTCAAATTGCTCCAGCATTTGGTCGGTGCAATCTTTTACCAATCGGCGGGTTTTCTGGGCACGGGCGTAGTAAGCATCGTAGTACCCGGCACTCAATACAAAGGTTCCCAGCATGATTCGCCGCTGCACTTCAGGCCCAAAACCTTCACTGCGCGATTTGGAAATGGTAGAGGCAAAATCGGTGGCATGAGGGCTGCGGTACCCATAGATCATACCGGCAAACCGCGACAGGTTGGATGAGGCTTCGGCGGTGGTGAGGACATAGTAATTGGGCACCACATAGTCGGTGTAGGGAAAGCTTACATGCTGCACTTCATGGCCCATGTCGCCAAGTTTAGCTGCCAGGGCTAGCAGGCGCCCGCGCACCTCGGGGTGCAGGTTTGGGTGCTCCACGCATTCGCGCAGGAGTCCTATTTTCAGTTTTTTATTGGAGTCAAATGCTTGGTTATAGGGAGCTTGGTGGGTAGCGGAGGTAGCGTCCATGGGGTCGTGGCCAGCCATGGTTGCCATGATGAGCATGGCATCTTCGGGGCACTGTGTGATGGTGCCAATTTGGTCAAAACTAGATGCATAGGCAAGAAGGCCATACCTAGAAACATGGCCATAGGTAGGCCTGAGGCCCACCGTGCCGGTAAAAGCGGCGGGCTGCCTGATGGAACCACCGGTATCGGACCCCAGTGCGGCCAGGCACATATGGGCCTGAACGGCCACGGCCGAACCGCCGGAGCTGCCGCCGGGCACCCTGGTGGGGTCGGCAGCATTTAGGGTTGGGCCGAATGCTGAGTTTTCGGTAGAGGCGCCCATGGCAAACTCGTCGCAGTTGGTGCGGCCTATCACTATGGCATCTTGATCTAAGAGCCGCTGTAGGGCCGTGGCCGTGTATAGAGAGGTAAAACCTTTCAGGATTTTAGAAGATGCGGTAACCTGGTGGCCTTGGTAACAAATGTTGTCCTTGATGGCCAGCACCATACCGGCCAGGGCACCGGCCCTGCCATCGCGCCGTTTTTGGTCAAGCTCACTGGCCTTGGCAAGGGCTTCGTCACCAAACACTTCCAAGAAGGCATTGAGGTGGCGCTGGCGGTCTATGCTGTGCAGGTAGCCCTGCACCAGCTGGGTCACGGTGATGGTACCAGAGGCCAAATGGGCCTGTATGTCTTTAAGCGAGCGGTAGTGGGGCAACTGTTGAAGCTGGTTTGGCTTGGCAATTACTTTTTGTCTTCGCGCATTCCTTCTTCAATGCCCTCTTTCACCTTTCCTTTGGCATCGTTGAATTCACGTATGCCCTTGCCTATGCCGCGCATGAGTTCGGGAATTTTTTTGCCACCAAAAAGTAGGATTACGGCAAGCAGGATCAAGATCCACTCCCAACCACCGGGCATACCAAATAAGAATGTCATTGTATTGCTGAATTACAGGGGCAAATATACCAATGGAAGGAATAGGGAGGGGAGAGGGAAAGGAGGGCCGGGATATGGGTGCGGCCTCCCAAGGCGTACTTGGCCATCAGCCTAAGCGGCTAGATGGTATAAAGTGCCTGCACTGACCAAATACCTAAAGGATCAAGCCCATGTATCAGGTTCCGTTTTGCGAAGGCTTCATGGCTAGGCCGCAGGGGCTGGCAGTTTTTCATTGCACATATTTCAAAAGTTCACTAACTAGCTTGAAAACAGTTGTTGAAGATTCTTCTTTAGCAGGATTTGCATGGTTAAAAGAATGGTAATTCCTTTTTGCCCTTTCCACTGCCAGGTCAACCCTTTTTCTCTTGGATTTGCCATCTATTCCGTCAAGGAGTTCAGAAAAATCTTCTTCTATTAATTTGGTTCCGTTACCGTCAAAGCGTACTTTGAAAGGTTTAAGGTGTTGGTTGATTTTATCATTGTAGGTATCTCTATGCATTCCACCGCCCTGATGGTCAATGAAGTGTAATATGAGCCAATATTCAAACGATTGATTTGAATAAGCGACTCCAAAGTTATTGGCTTCTGCTATTTGAATTGCAGAGTTGAAATCATTGTCGTTAAAATCGTCTTTGTCAAAAACACACCAAACCTGATCGTACAATCCTTCCGGGGCTAATGCAAGTGCCCTATTCACTAAAGAAACGGTATTATATCCTTCGCCAACAGATGTAACTCTTGCCGAAGTAATTCTGAAGTGATTGAAATAGGAGGGCTCTGTATTCTCTCCTTCACAAACAATAAGAATAGAGGGTTTTTCTGTCAATACTGGGGCAGGTCTTACTAGGGTCGTTCCTTTTCTTCTTTGGGCCTTTAGCTGTTCAAGGTGTTTCTGTTTGGCTGCTTTTTGGTCAGCTTTTTTGTTCTTCATTTTCATTTTGAGTCAGGAGAAATTTTAAGTTATCAAAATAGCCAAGGAATGGGACAGCACCATATTTCCCCCTGATATAGTTATCTTCAAAAGGCTCTGTTTTTCTCACTTCATCTGATTTAAAGTCGGCAAGGGAATAGAGTTTGGCTTCTCCATATTTATTCTTGTTTGTGAACCAAATTTGGTCTCTTCTGAATAGTCCTGAACTTAACAAGTTTGTGTCGTGCGTATTGAAAATCAATTGTGCATTCTTCTTGTTAAACTCTATAGAGTTAAAAAGCGAAACGATTTTAAAAACCAAATTTGGATGAAGTTTTGAGTCTAACTCATCAACTACTAGAGTGTAACCGTTCTCAATCACATCGAGAATAGGGCCTGTAAGGGCGAAAAACTTTCTAGTTCCTGACGATTCATCATCTTCTAATGAAAAGCTAATATTTCCTACTGCTTTAAAGTCTTCGTTATATTTTTTATGTTTTGTCAACACGTCAGATACATATTCTTTTTTTTCTTCCCTCACTTCTCTAATTAACTTATCCTTGAGTTCTTTGGGTATTCTATTTGGAAGGCTTTCAATGTCAAGTTTTTGTAGTTCGATATCTTCAATTCCTAAGTCAGCGGCTTTCAATAATTCAAGAATTTTGATTTTGTGGTCAGGGTCTTCTGTTCTGCCCATTGTAAAGCCTTGGTAGCCTGATTCTTTTAATCCCGATAGGGTTTTAAGTCTTTTGAACCAATCTAACACATTGATTGCAGTCTTCTCATTGAATTGAGCAGCTACAGAAATTAATAAAGCATTATCTCTAACAAGTCCTTCCTTAACAACAGTATTGCCTTTGGTGAAACTTCGTTCGTGAGTATTGAAGTTGCTTCCTTCTCTGTAAAAGAGTTCAACTTCTTTTGTTTTTGGTTTATGATAAAGCCATTCAGATACAATTCTTTCGGTTGTAGCTTCAAAGCCGTAGCGGTATAGCACATTTTTGTGAACGAAAATGATTTCAAATTCAGATGGTTCGTTTTCTGTCAGAGTGCTTAGTTTAAAGGGCTCAACTTCAATATTCTCACCATCTTGGCCTTCTTTTGAACTATTGATAACGAAATATCGCATAAATGCAAATGCGTCAAGCAATTTGCTTTTGCCGCTCGCATTTGGGCCATAAATAACTGCACTTTTGAGAAGTCTCAGTCCAAAGTTGTCATTGATTACGATGTTTTCGTGCTCTCTGGTGTCTTTGTCATAGTTAGAAGCAATAAGGCTCAAAGTCGCTTTGTCCTTAAATGTCCTAAAGTTTTTAATTGAAAATTGCAGAAGCATTTTGGTGTCTGTTTTTGATTAAATGACTGCAAAGGTAGGGTTTGTTTTGAAATATCTAGGAAAATAGAATGTGTTTATGTTCAGGTTGCTTCAAGAGGCTCGTCTATTTTGTTATTCTAGGGTTGTGCCCCTGACTCACAAACACCCCACCACTCCCATACGCCCATGACCCCGACGCGCTTTTAGGTGCACCCAGGAATGGCTTGTATGTGCTATGTGGCTAATAATGTATGTGTTTACTTGAAGCAAAGGCAAATGTATGCGCAGGGATTTTAAATTGGCAAACAAGGAAGAATACTGCTTGCGAGCCATCTCTTCATGGCCGACAAACCCCGATACGGATCACCTAATCGGTTGTTTAAGAGCTGAATGATGTTTATGCTGTGTGATTTGCGCTAGCGGAGGGCCAGAAGGGCAAGGCCCAAAGCGGCGCGCCACCCACACAAGCCCAGAACCGGCAATGTGGGACTGACCAAATACCTATAGTATCAAGCCCATGTATCAGGTTCCGTTTTGTGAAGGCTTCGTGGCTTGGCCGCAGGGGCTGGCAGTAAAGGGCCGTGCGGTTTAGGGCCAGTAGGGCGCACTGTCGCTTTACGCTCATAACCTTATCGTTGGGGTCAACCATCCTTCTTCTTGCCTCTTGCGGTATCACTGAAGTTTTTTTTTGTACCAATCGTTCTCTACCTT
>JACPUW010000040.1 GCA_016192035.1 Bacteroidota bacterium | reverse complement strand
TGGAACAATGAAAGATAGGGAAAGGGCGGGCTGAACCCATACCAATCGCCCTTGCTATGATTTACCGGTTTTGGGTACTGCGTTGTCAAGTGTTCCACGTGGAACAATGAAAGATTAGGACAGGGCCGGTTGAACGATTGCCAATCGCCATTGCTATGATTTACCGGTTTTGGGTACTGCGTTGTCAAGTGTTCCACGTGGAACAATGAAAGATTAGGACAGGGCCGGTTGAACGATTGCCAATCGCCATTGCTATTACTTTCTGGTTTTTGTTTTAGGAGATGCCTGGAGTGATTTGATATAATTTGCTTTCCCACTTCCTGTTATTAAAAGTGGTGTTTGGTATCACACTGGTTTTATCCTGGCTGATATTTCAATTCAATAGCAGTAAGTGAAACTTGCATGGGCCTTAGTTGGGGCATTGCTCTTTCATAGGGGCGTGGTGTTTGGTAAAGGTTGTGGTATCTCGGAACAAAGGATCACAAGCGAACCCAACATAACATGGCCAATACCCCAAAAGAAGAATGGGCAGGCCTGTATTGTGTATTGGTACCGGTTTGGAATAACCCTGCCGGGCTTTCATTAATGCGGATTAACCGTGTACCGCTTCTCGTAGCTTTGCAGTCAAAACAATTTGTTCCCTAAGCGTAATTTGTAATGATCAACCCCATTTACCCATGTTTATGGTTTAATCAATGTGCCTATGAAGCTGCCATATTTTATTGCAGCGTTTTTAAGGATTCTTTCATTACCGGGAAAAACTCAATGGTGGTTTCATTTACACTGGATGGGAGGAAGTTTATGGCCCTCAATAGTGGGCCCAACAAAGCATTCACAGAGGCAATTTCTTTGGTGATAGATTGTGAAACTCAAACCGAAATGGATTATTACTGGCTCAAGCTCACTGAGAATGGAGGACAAGAAGGAAGATGCGGTTGGCTCAAAGACCAGTTTGGTGTATCTTGGCAAGTAGTACCCGTTATATTGCCCAGACTTTTGAATAACCCACTGTGTGCCAATAATGTAATGAGTGCAATGCTCAAAATGTCTAAGCTTGACATTCATGCATTGGAAGATGCCGCCGGACTATAACGCCAAGACAAATTAGCAAATAGAAATAATAACCAAGCAACATGTTCCACGTGGAACAATTGAAATTGTATGTACGAAAAGTATGATGTGATAGTGGTGGGCGGAGGCCATGCAGGTTGTGAAGCCGCGCACGCCGCCGGTACCATGGGTTGTAAAACCCTACTGCTCACCATGAACATGGGTGTGATAGCCCAAATGTCGTGCAACCCTGCCATGGGCGGGGTGGCCAAAGGCCAGATTGTGCGTGAAATCGATGCGTTGGGTGGTATGTCGGGAATAGTAACCGACAAGACCATGATACAATTTAGGATGCTCAACCAAAGCAAAGGGCCAGCCATGTGGAGCCCAAGGGCTCAAAGCGACCGAATGAGGTTTGCCGAAGAGTGGCGGTGGTCATTGGAGCAAAATGGCCATGTGGATTTTTTCCAAGATATGGCAGTTGGCTTGTTGGTGAACGACAATAGGGTAGAAGGGGTGAGTACCCAACTTGGTATTCAATTTTATTCTAAAACGGTTATTATCACTAGCGGTACCTTTCTCAATGGCATTATTCACGTGGGTGAAAAACAGTTTGGCGGGGGCCGAATGGGTGAACGCGCATCAACAGGCCTCACTGCCCAGCTTGAAGCTTTAGGTTTTGAATCGGGAAGGATGAAAACCGGCACCCCTCCCCGCGTGGACGGACGGACCATCAATTACGCAGCTACTGAAGAACAAAAGGGGGATGCAAACCCCGGACGCTTCTCTTTTACAGATACCCCCCTGCTCACGGACCAAAGGAGCTGCCACATAACCTATACAAACCAAAAGGTACACGATGTACTAAAGGAAGGGTTTGATAAATCACCTATGTTCAACGGTCGTATCCAGGGACTTGGACCCCGATACTGCCCTTCTATAGAGGATAAGATCAATCGGTTTGCCGAACGAGATAGGCACCAAATTTTTATTGAGCCTGAAGGGCGGAATACCATTGAAGTGTATGTGAACGGATTTTCTACATCCCTGCCTGACGACATACAATTCAAAGCCCTGCGATTGGTACCTGGATTTGAAAACGCCAAGCTGTTCAGGCCTGGTTATGCCATTGAATACGATTACTTTCCACCCGTTCAATTGGCACTTACCCTAGAAACCCATCTCGTGGGTGGCTTATTCTTTGCGGGCCAAATAAACGGCACCACAGGATATGAAGAGGCCGCAGCCCAGGGCTTAATGGCAGGAATCAATGCGGCCAGAAAAGTAAAGGAAGAGGAAGGCCTGGTATTGGGCAGGGACGAGGCCTATATCGGAGTCTTGATTGATGACCTGGTAACCAAGGGCACCGAAGAACCCTATAGGATGTTTACTTCCAGGGCCGAATACAGAATACTATTGCGCCAGGACAATGCCGATTCGCGGCTCACGCGTATAGGGCATAGGGTGGGACTTGCATCGGAGCAAAGGGTAAAAACACTTGATATAAAGGAAGAACGCGTAATGAAAGTGCTATCCATGATGCAAGAAATAAGCTGTGACCCATTGGAATACAATGCTTTTCTGGCTCATGAAGGTTCGTCGCCCCTCTCGCAGAAGGTGAAGTTCGCATCCCTGCTTTCCCGTCCCGAACTCACCCTGCAGGCCTGTTTCCACGGCTTGCCCAGCCTAAATGAACACTTGGGGCAGTTCACCGCCAATGTGCTGGAAGAAGCCGAGATACAACTGAAATATGCCGGCTACATACTAAAAGAAAGGGAGTTTGCCAAGAAACTGGGGGCGCTTGAAAAGGTGAGGATACAGCCAGGTTTCTCCTATGAATCAATAAAGGGGCTTTCGTCAGAAGCAAGGGAAAAATTGACAAGGATGAAACCGGGAAACCTAGGCCAAGCATCGCGAATAAGTGGTGTTAGCCCCGCTGATGTGTCTGTGCTAATGGTGTATCTTGGCCGGTAAATGGATCTATATAAGTTTTTATTAGTCAGTCTTTTGTGTTGGTTATCCGTTGCCTGCGCCAATAAGGTGGCGCTCACAGGAGGGAGCAAGGATACCCAAGCGCCGGTAATGCTGCAAGCCAATCCACCATCCATGACTACCGGGGTTCGCCCGGCCAAAATTTCCTTTCTGTTCAATGAGTTTATCCAATTGGACCAAACCATGGATATCATGATTTCGCCCTCCATGAATGTTGCGCCCAAGTACTCCGCCAACGGTAGGAACCTGGTGGTGGAATTGGATCCACAGGCTCTCCAGGATTCCACTACCTATTCCATTTCATTTGCCAATTCCATTGTTGATCTAAATGAGCGGAACCCATTGAGTGGATTCACCTATGTTTTTTCTACGGGAAGTGATATTGATACCGCATCCCTTTCGGGAAAAATTGACCTGTCAGGTGCTGATTTGGGCGAGAATAAGGTGGTGGTGGGCCTCTATAAAAACAGAAATAACCTGGTGGATTCGGCCAAGCCCTATTATGTATGCCATGCCGACAAAGAAGGAAATTTCGCCCTACATTATGTTAAACATGGGAGATATTTTGTTGTGGCATATGAAGATATTAACCGAGATTTTAAACTACAGCTTTCCGAAAGAATGGGCTTTCTTTCTGATAATGTATCCATTGCGGGTAATATAGATTCACTGAGCTTGGAGTTGAGTGCCCATAGCGGCATCATACCCACCTACACCGTGACCAGGCAGGGCAGGCCATATGTAGTGGTAGCTGCCAGTAAACCCATACCCAAGCCCACGGCCTATACTGCCACCGGCAAGAACCTACAAGTAGTGATGAATGACACACGTGATACGCTGTATATTAAGCATAAACCTCATGGCCAATACTTGGTTCTTCAGGTACCTGGATTTTTACCTGATACCATTAAATTTTCCTCACCGGCCGCAAGGGGGGCCACCGCTACCCAGGTTGCCACGCCTCTGCTGGCAGAAACCAAACAGAATGGGGCCATTGTGCTTAAGGCCAAGGAAGGCAGCCATTTGGATTCCTTAGTTCTATCTGCAATAAAACTCCTGGCCGGAGCGGATACTATAATGCCAGACTCTGTAGTGCTCACCATTAGAAATACAGTCATGGTCTATCCGCCCACTCATATTATTGGAAAAGAAGTGGTTGTAATGCTTGACTCGGCAGGTGTTTTTGCCGACGGTGTTGCCCTGGGAGCCTATGCCACAGGTGCCATTGTTGCACCAACGATAAACCCGCTACAGGGCATTTCATTTCAAGTGGTTTACCCTGTGGGGGATATAAACCTGGGTGTGGCCTTAAAGGATAAAACCGGCACTGTGGTACGGAGAAAATACCTGGTGAAACAAAACACCTTTGGTTTCAACAAATTGCCAGAAGGGGAGTACAGCCTTGAACTATACGTGGACGACAACGGAAATGGCATATGGGATCCAGCTGATTTTGTTGCTTTGGTTCAACCAGAGCAACGATACAAATTTGGGCCTTATCAGGTGATGGCAGGCTGGGAACAGCAGGGAAACCAATTGGTGCTTGACTAAACCGCCACCTCCTGTACCGCCTTTATATACAGTGCTTCATAGAATGGCAGAATTTTGTCAAGGCTAAATTCCTGTGCACGGCCATAGGCGTTCTTTCTAAATTCTGCGTGCAGTACCGGATTCTTAAGTAGGTCAATTGCGTGTTTGGCCATGGCTTCCACGTCACCTACGTCGGTGAGGTATCCAGTTACTCCATGTATATTTATTTCTGGCAAACCGCCTATGTTCGTGCTTATTACAGGGCATTCGCAAGCCATTGCTTCTAAGGCAGCCAAGCCAAAACTTTCTGTTTCACTGGGCAACAAGAACAAATCAGATATGCTGAGTATGTCTTCTACTGCCGAGAGTTTGCCTATAAACCTAATTTGATCACACAGTTTCAATTCCCGGCAAAGGGATTCCATTTTAGAGCGTTCTGGCCCATCGCCTACTAGCAGGAGTTTGGAAGGCAGGGCCTTGCTGACTATTTCAAATGAACGGATCACATCTTGTACCCGCTTTACTTTTCTAAAATTGGACACATGCACCAAGAGTTTTTCCCCGTTGGGCGCAATAGAAGTTTTGAAATGCCCAAATTCCTTTTTTGAAAATTTCCCAAAGTCAATAAAGTTGTGAATGACATGTATCTCTTTGGAAATGTTGAAGTAGCTATAGGTTTCTTCTTTCAGGAAATGAGATACTGCCGTGAGGTAATCCGATTGTTCCATGCTGTATTTCACTACCGGGGCCACCGAACGGTCTTTGCCCACAAGGGTAACATCGGTGCCGTGGAGCGTGGTGATAACCGGGAGTGAAATGCCCTCCGAAGCCAGGATTTGCCGGGCATTGTAACCCGAAAAAGCGTGTGGTATGGCATAATGCACGTGGAGCACATCAAGTTTTTCAAACCGGGCCACCTCCAGTATTTTGCCTATAAGGGTTAGTTCATAGGGTGGAAATTCAAACAAGGGATAGTGCTGGGGCCTCACTTCGTGCACGGAAATGTTGGCCTGAAACTGGCCCGACAAGCGCTCTGGGTGGCGGTAGCTGATAAAGTGGATATTGTGCCCCTTGGCAGCCAGGGCCATTCCCAATTCGGTGGCTACCACGCCGCTACCACCAAATGTGGGATAGCAAACTATGCCTATGCTGAGTTTTTTGTCCATATGATTTCTACTGCTTGCTTAGATTGGTGAGCATGTCGTCCACCATATCGTTTATGGAGTAAGAATTGTTCCATCCCCAGTGCTTTCTGGCTTCACTGTCGTCTATGGATCCTGGCCAACTTTCGGCTATTTGTTGCCTAAAATCTATATCGTAGCTTATTTCAAAACCCGATACGCGCTTTGCTATGAGTTGGGCCAATTCATTCGGGGTAAATGAAAAACCCGCCAGGTTGTAGCTCGACCTAATCTTTATGTCTTGAGATGGGGCTTCCGTGATGTCTATGGTGGCCTTAATGGCGTCGGGCATATAGAGCATGGGCAGATTGGTATCGGCCTTTAAAAAGCAGGTGTATTTGCGCTGGCTTATGGCCTTATAGAAAATATCTACCGCGTAGTCGGTGGTGCCTCCGCCGGGCAGGGTTTTATAGCTTATGAGGCCTGGATAGCGCACGCTGCGCACATCCACCCCCCACCGTTGGTGGTAATAGGCACTCCATCGCTCGCCCGCCAGCTTGCTTATGCCATACACAGTGCTGGGATCCATCACGCAGTCTTGCGGTGTGCCCACTTTTGGGGTGCCAGGCCCAAACACCGCTATGGAGCTGGGCCAGAAAATACGGGAAATGTGTCCTTCACGCGCCAAGTCCAGCACATTGAAATGGCCTTCCATATTCAGTTTCCAGCCAAATTCTGGATTTTTTTCAGCCGTGGCCGAAAGCAAGGCGGCCAGGTTATATACCGTGCCCACGTGGTGTTTTTTCACTATTCGTAGCAGGGAGTCGCGGTCTAGCACGTCAAGCACCTCAAAAGGCCCCGATTCTGCCAACTCCTTGTTGGTGGATGGCTTAATGTCGGATGCTACTACCTGACTGCCACCATAAAGGCGCCTCAATTCATCCACCAATTCGCTGCCTACCTGTCCTCCAGCCCCTATTACCAAAGATTTCTTATTCATGTTTTGAAAAATTGGCGCAAATCTATTCCCCACAATTCCTAGTACAGGGCCACTAGGAAGATTATTGACCAAGCGGGCTTACCCTATGGGATAAAAGCGGTATGAGTTGCCGGGCATGAATGGGCCTTCGCCTTGGGGAAGTTCTACAAAACCATGACATTGCGCAGTTTGAACAAAGTCGCCTGATCCATTGGTGGCATGCGCAAAAAGCAGGGATTTATATCCCACTTCTGTAACTACCACCGGGGCAAAAAGTGTGAGGTTTGCTTTCACTTGTATCGATTGGCCCAGCTCCAAGCGCAATATGGGTGGGCGGGCCACGGGCAATATGGGCTGTATATAGCGCAGGTAGCAGTGTAGGGATGATACGGGATTTCCAGGGAGCCCAAACACCAGGGTTCTGCCCTTCGCGCCAAACCACATGGGTTTGCCTGGTCGCTGTGCTATGGAGTGAAAGACCTGCCTAACCCCCAGTTTTTGCAACACGGAGGGCACGAAATCAACCTTACCCTTGGAAACACCACCACTTAGTATGACTATGTCATGATTGTCAATGGCTTTTTCAATGCCTTGCTCCAGTATGGCCATTGAATCGGGCAAGTGCTCCACCTGGGCTTTGATGCCTTTCTGCCGCAGATAGCCTTGTAGCATATAGGTGTTAGATGCGCGGATTTGATGGGGCAGCGGTGTTGAATCTGGACTAACCAGTTCATTACCAGTAGAAATACAAATTGCCCGGGGCAATTTTTTAACAAGGGCATACTGGGTTCCCACACTGGCAAGCACCGCCAGTTTGGCCCCATCTATGGCCGTACCCTTCGTGAGCACCACCCCGCCTTGGCTGGCGTCGGCACCCAGGCCATGCACGTTCATACCGGGCACTATATCGGTTGTAGGTAGTTGTACGTGCTCCTTTTCAGGGCCTTCTACCCTGGTACAGCGTTCGTAGGGCACTACACAGTCGGCGTAGAGAGGCAGTGAAGCACCGGTCATGATTTCTATGGCATGGCCCTCCAGAAGGGTCAGTGGCGGTTGGCCAGCCAATTGTTGCGCTTGTATAGGTAGGATTTGGCCCATGTGTTGGTGCGAAACGGCAAAACCATCCATGGCCACCCTATGAAAAGGTGGCTGTGGCCTGTCGGCAACTATATCTTGTGCCAGTATCCGCCCCATGGTGTCAGCAAGCAGTACCTTTTCGTTTCCCCAGTCAGGAAGATGCTGTGCAATAAGTAATTCGGCCTCAGGTACACGGATTAATGACATGGTTATATTTTGACTTTTCGTTTCAGTTCCCTAAAGCAACGCGCTTTTCTAAACCGGTCCTTGTAATAAGCCGTTGAGAGTTCGGAAATAACCACCCCTTTTGATGTGCTGGCATGAATAAATCTCACGGGTTCTCCTTTGTCGCTCACTACTATACCCACATGCCCAATGGTCCTATCTTTTATATTGCTGCCCCTAAAGAACAGAAGATCACCTTTTTTAACTTTTCTCAAGCCCACCCTTTTGCCTTCGCCGGCCTGTTCGTGCGAAATGCGGGGGAGCTCCACACCGAATTTGCCAAACAAAAATGACACAAAACCAGAGCAATCAAAACCACCTGGGGCACAACCTCCTAGCCTATATTTGGTTCCTAGGTGTTTCATGGCCTCAGCTACCAGCAGTTCATAGGTCCTCACCTTGGTGAGGTACTGTTCTTCAGCTCCAAGCCAGGCAGGGTTCATCACTAGCAAGGAAATGGCTAATAGCGCCTTCATCTGTATGGAATTGGATTTTTCTGCCAGCGAAATTAGAAGAGCCACCGGGCATTTACCGAGCCGGTATGCAGGGTGTTGTTGGTTTCAGAATAACGGCCTTCATAGTTAACGCCTATTTGCGCTTGGGCGGAGACTTGGTAATTGGCGCTTAGGCCCCAGGTATAGTTGGTGCCGGGTTGTAGTCCATTGAGCAGGGCAAACCCAATGGGCGTGTTTTTTTCACCTAAAAATCCCACCTGTATATAATCAAACCGCATGGACACGAGCCCTTTTAAAGACTTGCTATACACGGCTTCCAGGCCTATAAGGCTGCGTGCCACCGATGCACTCTTTCCCAATCCTTCATGTGCAGTGTAAAATTGTGCGTTGACAGCCAACCTCATGCTGGCATCTCTCTGCCATTGGAGCTTTAATCGCCTATCGTCAAAGGCAAATTGATAGTTCTTTAGGGAAAAAGCCTCCGACTGGCTGGTTACCCGCCCAAAGGTGTAAAGAGGAAATAGCGCAAGGCTGGCTCCCAGTGCCAGTCGGGCCTGCAGGAGTTGTTCCTGCCGTTTCTGGCCTTCATATCCATACACATAGAGTGTTTTGTTTAAAAATTGCAGATAGGTGTACTCAAGGTTAAAGTTGGTCTGCATTCTATTAAAGTATAGTGAATTGCGGAGATTAGAGCTGGTGCTGATAAGCCTATCGGATTCTAAATTGAGTGCGAATGGATTGAATGATTGCCAGTTAGGCGAATCATGGGCCGTTTTGTTGTTTATTGTTCCGCTTGCTTGATTGGATAGTTTGGCGGCAAAACCTTTAACCCCCTTCTGGCCGTGCCAGGCGGCAGCGGGTTGTAGGTTTATGGCTTGGTAGTACTCGGTACCCAATGCCCGTACATATTGGTTGCTGTTTACTATGGCACGTGCATAACTTCCTTGGCCTTGATATTCTTGCGGCCTAAACTCCCCTAAGTCTTGTTTTCCGTTGTTGTCCAAATCTGACCATACGTACTCACCTAATCCCTTGCCTATGAACAGGTACACTATTTCATATTGCCGCTCCCTACCCGTACTTATCTGATAATAGGCGTTGGATGTTACCGCGCCTTTGGCCCAGTTTAGGCGGTATTCCAGTCGGTTGAGCAGGGTGTTTTCCCTTGCCGAATCGCTGCGCCCATCAAGGTAGGTCAATTTTCTATAGGTGCTATGGATATCTAGTTGAAATTTAGCGCTTTTGCCCAAGTGCAGTTTAGTAGTCACATCGGTTCCCCGGTTTTGGGGGCTCAGATAGGTGCCCACGGGACTTTCGTTTATACGCTGGGTAATTCCAATACTTATGGGCAGGGCTAGGGTATCGGCCAGTGACAGGCTAAGGCCATATTGGACCAGGCCAAAACTGTTGGGCAACAGGGTGTCGCTGCCCTGCCAGCGGTAGGTGTTCTGCTCTATGGTGGCAGTGGATAGGGCCACAAAGCCGGCATGGTCAAACCCTAGGCTAACGGTTTGTTGGCTAAAGCGACCCAAGAGTAAAGGGCTGATACCCTCGGCTTGTTGGCTTGTTTTGGTAAGATCGCTAGCCATGCTCCCATTGAATTTGCCCAGTTTCACATGAAATTGTTGCATGTGCTGGCTGCCCCTGAGCGTATTGCCGGCTTGCAGCATGTTCGATACATGTTTCATTGATAGCCTATTACCAGACACTCCCAGTGTTACGCCATTGAGGAGCATTTCTCCAAGGTTGCTTATTTGGCCTCCGTTCTGCAGTTCCCTTGCCCATGTCCGGTCAAATTCCACACTCCTAAACCGTTCTATGCCCATAAAGTGTTTGGATGACAACTCATTGTGTAGGCCTATTTCAAGCAAATACCTGTTTGAAAATACACTATCTTTATATTCAACAGTGGTTTTGCTAGCCAAACCTTTGTTGTCGGCTTGGTCAAGTATTGAAAAAGTGTTCATGTCAAAGGAAGACAAGGCCAAGTCGGTGCGAAACTGTACGCGTTTGGAAAGGTTGGTGGCCAATTGAGCAGAAAGTAGCTGGGTGCGGTTTGGGGCAATGAGTTTTACAATGGGCGCGAAATTTCCTTGCGGTATGCCATTGACAGGAGGAAACCACGTATATATCTTGCCGTTGAGGTTTGAGGGACTTTCTCTGTAGTCGCCATTTCCTTGCCCTACCGGAGAAAAGGTCACCCGGTACAATCCGGTTTTTTTACTGTTGGTTTGTACATAAATATCTGAATATGTGATGCCGTTGGCCAAAGTATCTATTTTTCTATACCTAATGGTGCCTTCGCTTAGATTGGTAGAATCTTCGGCGAGCTTGAAGGCCAGGTTGGCATTATCGCCTGCTTGGGAGAGCGTAATGATGTCTTGAGGTGTAAAAGTGGTGTAGAAGGGTTTGTTTTGGTTGTCCCATTCTGTATAATAATTTAAACGCCAAGTAGTTTCATTTTTTTTTCCGCCAATATATGTGTGGGCTAGGTTCCGTTCAAACGAATTGTCGGCATATTGAAATTCAACCACTATCCGGTCAAAGGAGGTAATCAACTGGTTGGGGGTAAAGCTTATTTCCCCAATGTTATAGTCTATGGTATAGTGCCCTTGTTCACCTCTCTCCAGTAGTTTCCCGTTCACAAATACCCGCTCGGTACCTGCTATTATTATTATAAACAACCTGCCATCTTCACCCACCAACCTGTATGGGCCCTGGTTGCCCTCTTGCCCATTAAAAGTGTTTCGCGAAAACCTTCCCCGAGTTACCCCCAGGCTACCCCCTACATTGAGTTGCCCGCCCGAGGCCAAGCCCACATCTTTTTGAAAGCTAAGGCCCTGGCTGCGCTTGAATGTTTTAAAAAAGTAATCGTCAGGGTTGTTTTGTACAAAAAAATCGCCCAGGCTCAGTGTATTGCCTTTGCCCTGCAACTGAATAAATACTTGGTCAAATTCCTGCACATTGGCCGTGGTACCCTCTGGTTGTATGGGAATGTTTTGGTCGGTTAGGGCGGCAGACAAGGTGTAATTGTCGGTAAGCTTACCTGAAATCTGCAGGTCAAGGTTGGAGTTTACACTTAGATTTTGGTTATTGCCCACATTCACCCCACGCGAAATGCTCCCCACTTTGTGCAGCTCAGAACCCGTGTAGGCGGCATTGTCTTCTTTTAATCGCGTATCAAGGGATTCACTATATAGTATTTCAGTTTCATTGGTTATTATTCTGGTATTGCGCAACTGATATGTATTCATGGGTTTATACGGTAGATGGAAGTACTCTACAAGCACGGAATCGGTGTTTGGCCCCTTAAGAAATTGTATGGAAGCCCGGGCCCAATCCAATAAATAGCATGAATCTGGCAAGGTGTCGCCCTGGGCAATGAGCTTGAATGAGCCCGGTATAATGGATAGACTGTCTAAATCATGGTATCCATAGGGCGGAAATAGGTACTTGCTTACCGGCACAATAGGGCCTTGTGCCAATGATAGGGAAGGGATAATCCCAAGGGAAATAGCCACTAACAGGGGTATGAATGGGCGGTACGACAAAAAAAAAGTGGAGTTACCTTGGGCAAGATAACTCCACTTTCTAAAGAGTTTTTTTGAGAAACGCCGGGGCTATTTTCCCATGAGTTTGCTTAGGTGTTTTACACCCTCGTCGGTCACCTTATAGTTGCGTTTGTCTATCTGCTCTACCCTTCCTGACATGGTATTGTTTTTCATGTACTGTGATGGGTTGGCCAAGCCAATTCCTTGTGCTTTTAGCAGTTTTGATGTGTTGAACGTGCTAAAGGTCTCTGAATTTGTGCTGGTAGTGAAGTAATAGCCTGCGGCCAGGATGTAGTCACCTTTTTTAAGTTTCCTCCTAAAGGAATTCATAAAAGCGCCAAACGAATTGGGAACGGATGTCTCAGTGGAGGAAGCCTTCCTTCTTGGCGGCTTAACCCTCACGTTGTCCTTTTTTTCCAATTCACTGGGATCTACCGACTGGGCTACCGTTTCCACGGGTTTAAAGGCGGCGTCCCTATCTAATGGCTCTGTAGAATCGTCTGGGTCAAGTGGCCTTTCCACGTATTCTTCCACTTCTTCGGCCACCTCTACTTGTACTTTCTTTGGCCGTCCACGCTTTTTTGGTTCTGCACCGGGCTCGGCTTCAGTTGTTACCGCCGATTTCTTTGAGGGGCGGCCAGCTTTTTTGTCGGCTGATTTGGTGTACTTCCGCTTGGTGCGCACGGGCTCTTCAGCTGTGGGGGGAGCAGCAGGGAAGTCAACAGGTGTTGCTACCGCCTCCTCCTTTGGTTTAGGTAATTCTGTGGGTACAGATTTTTTTTCTCTTGCCTTTGCAGGCGCCTCTGTTGCCACATCAAGCCCCAGTACACTACGTACCAGTGAGATATGGTCACTTACAAACTTTTCCGATCCGGATATTTCTATTTCACCGTTTTCACGGTTTATCCGAATCCTGGCTCCATTTTCCATGATTGATTGGGATTTAGTTAGGGCAAATATATAAATAGCGGTAACAGGTATTTTATACTGCTTGAAATTCTATAATAAAAATGGTGCCTCCTTGTGGATTGGGTTCATGCCAAATGGTTCCGTTATGGTTTTCAACTATTTGTTTTACAATAGATAAACCCATACCCATGCCCGAAGTCTTTGTACTAAAGTTGGGGAAAAAAATCTTATCGGCCAATACTTCACTTATTCCCGTTCCATTGTCGCATACGGATAATCTTAAGCCTGGGCCTACTATTCTCTCCATAACTATATCTATCCTGGGCAGGCGCGATTGTGGCACCGACTGGATGCCGTTTTTTACCAAATTGTTCAGTGCCCTAAAGAGTTGGTCCCTATCAGCGCAAAGTGTAATTGGCCCTGGCGCGATATTGAAATACACCACCGTATGGTCGGTGTTGTACAGGTTGGCTATTTGCCCCACCAGTACTTCCATATCCGTGTTATCCTTCTTGGGCATAGGCATTTGTGCATATGTGGAAAACTCACTGGCTATTTTTGATAACTGGTCTATCTGGTCCACAATCACGCCACCTACTTTTTCTAAAATCTTTTCAAAATCAGGGTGGCTTTCTTTTGATGCCCGCATGAGTCTTTGAATATTGAGTTTCATAGGGGTAAGGGGATTCTTAATCTCATGGGCCACTTGTTTGGCCATTTCTTGCCATGCCTCTGCTTTTTTGCTTAGGGCCAATTGTTTGGCACTCCTTTCAAGTTCATCCACCATGTCATTATATCCTTTTACCAATTGGCCTATTTCGTCGTCGTGCGCCCAGGATATTTTTTCGTTTTTACGGGTTAGGCTGGTTGCCCGCATTTGCAGGGCAACTGTCTTAAGAGGACGGGCTAAACCCCTGGCTATAAACGCACTTATGAGCACCAAGACCAAGAGTATGATCACATAAAAATTGAGCAAGGCCACCAGTACGGTAGATTGTTCTTCCTTCACGTCCATATTTCGGGTAAAGTATGGCAGCCTCACCACCCCCAGCATTTGGTCGGCACCATACACCGGGCCATAGGCCGACAGGTATTGTAGCTTGCCTATACGCTCTGTCTGCAAATGCAGCATGGATCCCTGCCCCAAGAGTCTATGCCTTGCGCCGCCGTCCATTCTGGGTTCAAGTATGCCATTTTCATAAAGTACCCTTTGTGAGGAGCCCAACAAGTTGCCGTCCACGTGAAAAAAATCCACATCTACTTGGTGAATTTCAGAGAATTGAAGCAATTCATCATATAGCAAGTCCCGGTCTATGGCCTCCAGGCCTTGGCTGCCCAGCAAATTCGAGATGGCAGCCTGCGCTTTTTCTGTCTTTTCCATCAATTCCTTAGAAAACATATCACCAGCCTTGAATTTGAAGTAGTGTAGGTTCACGTAAGCCAGTAATAAAAACATAATAAACACCGAACTTGTGGTTACCAGTGATATCCGGTTCTGGAGTGAAAGTCCGTTCCAGTACGCCTTAGGCCGGCGCAGGGCCATATATAGGTTTCTTAACAAATGCCCGAGTTGGCCCACAGAGCCTATCAGAAAAAAGAACACGCCTATTCCTCCCAGTATGCCCATAATCCCTTTGGCTGGGGCCGCTCCAAGCAACACTAGCCCATTTCCGGGGTTTAACACTTCATAATCAAATCCCTGTGGCAAGGACTGCACCAGGGTAGCAGGGGATGAAACAGCACGCGGATAGGGCAAATCACCATGGCCTAGCACCAGATTTCCATCTTTATATAGTGCATACATGATATCATAATTGGGTGCCTGTTGGGCTGGGCCTAATAGCAAATGGGGGTATATACTCCTGTCATACACTGCTTTTTCTTCAAGTAGTAGCTGCAAGCTACCCAGTGTATCGCCGCCTGACACCACCATCACCTCTGCAATAAACGTAGGCCTAAACCGCTCGTTGGTAAAGGCATAAAGCCCAGGTGATACCTGGCTGCTTCCGTAGCGCTTAACATTTTCTATCCGTTCGGCCAGTGCGTTGTTCCACGTACTGAGCAATTTGGGCTTCTGTGACATATACAGCACCTCATGACCAAAGCGGTTGAGATACCCCCTGAGATATATTTTGTCAATCCTTTCATTTACTATGGTGCTGGGCAATAGTGGATTGGTAAAATAACTCTTAATAACAGGATCTAACGCCATTTGTGCTATGGTGTTTTTGAGAAGAAACTCGGCCGTATAGTCTCGGGCTTCACCTAATTTCTTCATGGACAATAGCCACTTAGACTGTTCGTTGGCCAATGTTTGGGCATGGACAGGCACATACAGGCTGCCTATTGAAAACAGGTACAAAACCAAGAGTTTTATAAAACGGCTTGATACGTAAACCTTGACAAGCCAATGGGCCAGGATGAAGGCCAATACCATAACGAAACCATATATGGGGATGGATAAGTAATACCAACCCAACATGCCCAACAGTAGTACCGCTCCGGTGGACATGGCAAGGCGGAGAGGGCTGGGCAAATCGAAGTTTACCATGCTGGTTTTGAGCCATATACCCAGACTAAGAAAGGTAAGGAGGCTCCATGGGCCAAATTCATGTATCCTAGTAGTATCTATTGGGATGATAGAGTTCGCCACCACGTCTTGTGCCACTATACCCAGTGCCAGGGCAAGGAATATGTGCAGAAAGGCATTCAGTCGCCATGTCCGGGTCAAAGGCAGCATTTTGCCAATCACCACGGCCAGGATCAGTATATCACCCAGGGCCACATGGGGAACCAAGCCTGCATAAATCTCTGGGTTGTATAAATCGCTTTGATTCAACACTAGGGAGCTGCCCCCGAGGCGTAGGGACACATAGTAGCCTAAAATTGCCGTAAACCAACGGATGCGCCCTGGTGCCAGTTTATAGAATAACAATGAGGCTATTATGACCGCAAAACAGGCATAGCCCAGAACCGAATATCGAGTAGGGGGTGGCAGGGCCATTAGGGAGCATATTTCCTGGCCAGAGCCTAGGCTTATCCTTATGGGCTGAACACTGGGTTTGTCTATGGTAAATCTTTCACCAAGTGTTCGAATCAAAGGGGTTTCTCTTTGTAGGTATGCATTTTCAATGGCATAGTCCCGCATCAAGGGTATATTGGCCACAAACCACCGGTCGCCTGCACTTTTCACCAACCATAGGTCGAGCCCGCCCCGCCAGGCTTGCACGGTAGGACGGTAAAACTCCCTAAAGTAATGAGGTGGTGATTTGGCTTCCCCTGTCCAGTCCACCATGGTATCCCCTTGATATACATAGAATGATATATGGCGGTAGGTGGAAAGTTCTAAGTTGGGGCCAAGCCAGGTATTGCCGCTATCTTTATGATCATGTGAGAGTTTTTCAAGTACTTCCAGGGCAAGGTTGGTTTCGCGGCGCAGCCGCTGTTCAAATGACCAGCGCACCACCACATTTTCAGCCTTATATAGCAACCCCCCCGTGTAGCCACCAAAAAGCCCCAGCCATACCAACAAGGCGGCAACCCCTATAGCCAGCTTTTGGTATCGGGTTAGGCTCATTTACTTGATTTTGCCGAGCAAATCATCGTACACCACCTGCAATATATCTGTACGTGTGTTCATAGACAGCAATTTCCAGTTTTCTCCCGATGGATATACCCGGTTTGACAGAAAAACATACAGCAGGTGGTGCTTGGGGTCGGCCCATACACAGGTACCGGTAAATCCCGTATGTCCGTATGTTTCAGGGCTTGCATCCTTATTTAGCGGGCTTGGTATTCCTGCACGGGTTTCCGGTTTGTCAAATCCAAGCCCTTTGCGGTTGCCCGGGTACTGTGTTTGCGTAAAAAGGGCTATGGTTTCTGGTTCTAAGTAATTCACTCCATTGTAATTGCCCTGTCTTAGGAACATTTCGAACAGCTTGGCCACATCACCTGCCGTAGAAAAAAGTCCGGCATGGCCCGCTATGCCGCCCAGCATGGCAGCGGCAGGGTCATGTACGTATCCATGAACCAATTGGTGCCTAAAGTATTTGTCATCTTCCGTAGGGGCTATCACTTCTTTTGAAAATCGCTGCAATGGGTTGAACAGGGTTTTGTCCATGCCAAGTGGGCTGTAGAAATTGGATTGAAGATAGGTGTCAAACTCCCCGTCGTTTAGCCCCCTAAGTATTTTTAATATATAAAAGTACCCCAGGTCGCTATACAGGTATTTGCCCCTTACCTGGAGGGGAGATTTATTGATAATCTGATAAATAGAATCGGCGATACCTGCATGCACATACAGGTTGTCAGCCACGGGCAGTTCAAAGAAACTGTTGGGTGCGTAGCAATAATTGCTGTCACATAGGCCACCCTCGGTTAAGGTGTATTTATAGAAAGGTATCCATGCGGCAAGCCCTGATTGGTGGGTGAGTATTTCGCGCAGCACCAGGTCTCTTTTATTGCTGTCCACTTCTTCGCCCAGGTAGTCTCCCAGGGTTTTATCTAGGTCCATCAATCCCAACTCATAGAATCGCATAGTCATTAGGGTGCTGGCCATCACCTTGGTCATAGAGGCCAAGTCGTAGATATGTGTGCCCTGAACCCGGGTGAGGCTGTCATAAGTGAAGTGCCCAAAACTTTTCTCATAGATTACTTTTCCATCCTTGGCCACCAACACCTGGCAGCCCGGTGTAGCCCCATTGGTTATGGCCATGCGGGCCAACCTGTCTATCCTTTTGAGGTTTGCACTGCTAAGCCCTACCTGCTCTGGTAGGCCGTACTGTAAGAGCCCCTTTGCATCTAAATCCCAGCCCGACTGAAAATTGAAAACCGAGGTCACGGGCAACTTTCCAAGTCCAGGCAAGGCGCCATATACTACTTGAGCAGCAGCTTGTTGAAGGTATGTTGTGTTTTCATAGCACTGTAACACGGTATGGCCGCCAGCAGCCAGTAACCTTAGGAAATACGGGCTCCCAAAATTCATCAGTATCCCTTTTGGTGCGTATTCCAGGCATTTATCTATGGCGCCAATGGCCTTCTCGCTGTAACCAAATCGGTTACCCATGTCATATGGGTTCACCCCGTGGGTAGAAATTACCACTTTCACAAATCGCGTTAGCAGTCCCGGAACCTTGCTGCCCAGGCGTATGTCATTTTTTGACGAAAAATGGATTTGCCGCACGGGGCTGTATTTGGCCAAGGTCTGAGCGAGCGCATTGTCAAGCACATCACCAAATTGTATGAGCAGCAAACTGTCGTGTAGTGTGCCAAAAAGGGTGGGCTCCTGGTCGGCCAGTACAGTAATGGCGCTTTCGGCTATTTGCGCATTCACCAAGGAGTAAGCAGGTTTGTGTAGTGACTTGTGCAGTGTTTTGGGCGTATGCTTTTCCTTGACAGTTGACGTACTCGCTATCCATAGTTTGGCCTTTATTATTCGGAGCACGCTTTCATCTATCTCATCCATTTTTATCCGGCCCCTGGCCAACTCTTCTTTTATGGCTTTTACCGCGGCCCCTACCTGGCCTGGGAAAAGAAGCACATCATTGCCCGCTTTGAATGCTTGAAGCTCAATGTTTTTGCCATCTCCCCACAGGGTGGCTCCTTTCATGTTAAGGGCATCAGAAAATACCACGCCCCTAAAGCCCATTTTTCTTTTTATGAGCTTATGGCCAATCTTGGGCGACAAGGAAGTGGGCCTATCGTCTTTACCGGTGAGTGATGGCACCCGCAGGTGGGCGGTCATTACCCCACCCACACCCCAGTCCATGAGTGCTTCAAAAGGATAGATTTCGTTGTTGAACAATCGCATGCGCGATATATCTACCACGGGTAAATCGTAGTGTGAATCAATGTGGGTGTTGCCATGCCCAGGAAAATGTTTGGCCACGGCAAGAATGCCGTTTTCTTGAAGTCCCGCCAGGTATTGCTTGGCTTTCTCGGCCACCAGGTACTTGTCCTCACCAAATGAGCGCATATGGATCACCGGATTTTCGGGATTTGAATTGATATCGACCACTGGGCTAAAGGATACATTCACACCCAGCTCTTGCATTTGTTGGGCCACATTGGCAGCGAAATTTTTTATCAATCCGTTGTCTTGTAAAGCTCCCATGGTCATTTGCTTGGGGTAATTCACCGTGCTGTCGAGCCGCATGGAAAGCCCCCATTCGGCATCCATGGCTATAAAAAGTGGTAACCCTTCCTGCGATTGGAGTTTTTCCGTAAAACGATATTGGGCAAAGGGGTGTCCCTTCATAAAAATCACCCCGCCTATGTGGTATTTCTTTATGTGCTTTTCTACGCCCCGCATGTGCGCCGCCCCGCTATCGCTATACACGGGCACCATGAAAAGCTGTCCCAGCTTTTCGTCTATATCCATGTTGCCCAGCAACACTTGGGCCATGGAATCCCTTGTATATATGTTATATATGTCAGGATTGTGCCCAGTTGTAATGATGGAAAGGTGTATGATGGAAAAACCCAAAAGAAGCCAAACCAAGCCCCGGTTATGTATTGACCCATTGCCTAATTTGCTTAAGATGTTGATTTTTGACGGCTGTTTACCCATTGCTTATATCTAACAAATGTCAAGGCAGCACATCACGAAATCTTCAATAGTTATATGCATCTTGTTGGTAGCCGCCCACAGCTATGGACAACTGGTTAATTCTGTGTTTCTCAACAATTCATATATATGTTTTGGTGGGGCCTTAAGTACCATGAAGGCCGACCCTATATATGACCTGGACCTGAGCAGCCTGTCTTTCGGTGTATTCTATAGATTGAGGGCCAATAAAAAGTGGCACCTTGAACCGGGTATTGCCTTGGGTACTAGGGGGGGGCGTTCATTTACTGAAAATACCTACCAAACATTTGGTTATCTTGACTTTCCTGTTCTAGCCAATATGCGCCTGGGCCAGGGCTTTCATGTGGCTTTGGGAATACAACCTTCCATTTTGCTCAATCATGCGGCACGCATACAGGGCGTCCGCACCCCGCTTGAGGTAAATCCCTTTACCTATGCACCCAATCCTTATGATCTATCAGCCCTGGCACAGGTTCAGGTATCGCTCTCGCCTCGCACTTCACTGTCATTGCTTTCGGGTTATTCACTTGTTACCAGTACAGCCTACCCCTCGCTGCATTTCCTTCACCATAGGTTGCAAATTTCATTTTCACTAGCTCAACCCGTAGGTGCCATAGAAAAAGTCATTACTGCACAAAAAAGGCGCAACGATTTTTTCCTTGATCTAGCAGACCATGGATATGTGTTGGTGGCACTTGACCCAAGGGACCAAGCCGTGGAGTACTTTATGGAGGCCAGGGATACGGCCACGGCCCAAAGAATTGCCAGAGAGACCCCTTTGGTACACAATGCTTTGATAATGGCGTTTAAGGCACATTTTTCTTTTTGTACCACATACTTTATTGACGAAAACGACTTATATCGTGTGTTTTCTGGTAACCTGGATGGTATAAAAGTGCTCGATAATAATGGTAACGAACAAATGATGAGTGAATTGGCCGATAAACCGTTTGCTATATTCATGCCTGGCGACATATTCGCCATACCCAATACGGTGAGCCGCAGTGGCTACCACTTTATTGACCATAAGGGCAACAATCTGTATGATCCGTTCCCCACACAGGGGAATATCTCCATAATAGGGCGAGACGAATTTCACCGCATGGTCAAATCGCTCAACAGCCGATTGGGGCAAACTGAGAACAACCTGAGGGAACGTACCAAGCCTAGAAAGGAACAATGATCCCGGTTAGGTACAGTAAATGAAGCTGCACTAGTAAGAACATTAAAGTAAAAACCGTTCTCCTTAGTTTTTTTCGATTAGGAGCCAAGAGAAAGAAGGGCATACTGGCACCAAATGGAAGGCTTAAAAAGTAAAGCCCTTCATTCAATCCTAAGGTAGCCCTTCCCAGCAACACCAAAATGATGGACGATGCCCACCAGAAGTTTAACCATGACCGGGGAGCTACGTTTTTCCAAGCATCTGAAGCCATGACTGACCAGCCGGCTAAACCCACTAAGGCGATAAAAGGCGACACGAGGACAAGAAGGTAACTTTTTGACATTTCGTACTTTATACCAATCATAAACAAGTTCCTTATCTCTGTAAAAAGCAGGTATCCCTTGTCCCACATAAAGTATAGGGTCCAGATAAAGTATAGGGGCATACACATTCCCAAAAGCATGAGGTATAGAATTTTTCCAATTGACCACCTAAAAGACAAGGACTTGTATAGAAAAAAAACAAAGAAAACAAGAAGTAGGGGCTGAAAAAGGAGGGAGATAGAAAGCAAGAAACCACTAAAAAATGCCGGTGATGCCTCGTTTGCAGACATTTCCAACCTATGAAGCGAATGCACCGCAAAAAGGCAAAATAGGGTGCCCAACAGATTGGGCAGTACCATATTGGGGGCCAATACCCAGCCAGAGGCCAACATGTACACGGCTGCTGAAAGGTGGGTAATCCTGGGCTGGATGCCCGTGTTTGACACCAATGATTGCAGCAGTAATGAGTTGATAAATAGAAGGACAACACCTATGGAGTAGTGTAAAATGGGCTGCGACTGAATGCCGGCCACCAGCTGTTGCACCACATGCAACGAGTGCATGGGCCAAACGGCCGGTACCATGGCCAGGGGCCATAGGCAGGCGCTGCCCAATAGCAGCAGGCCTAGATATACAGTAGGGTGATTATGGTGAAAAAGCCTGACCAATGGGCGAGTTGTATGGAGGGCAAAGCAACGCAAATTATGCCGATGCCATGCGGGCAATAATTGACAGCAAGGTGGGTTAACATTGCACTTTAAAAACAGCGTATTGCGCCTCTGGCTTCTATTTATGTTCCTGTTAACCTATCCATGGCAGGTACATGCACAGCGGGAAACGGCACTTATTAAAGGGCTACTGGTAGATTCGGATAACCTCCCGTTTGAGATGGCACACGTGAAAGTACTGGGTACCAACGTGGCCGCAGTTACTGGGGCTGATGGCTCTTTTGAATGTAGGGTACCCAGCGGCAGTGCTTTTGTGCTTGAAATCACCCACATAGAAATTCAAGGGCCACACAGGGAACCCATACCTGCCCTTCAGCCAAACCAAGAACGCAGCATAACTATCGTTATGGATAGGGGGCTACACTTGGCACCCATTGATTTTGAGGCTACCAGGGGTACAAAGGGCAGTACTTTTATCGTAATTGAACCCGCTAAACTCTCCACGCCTAACCCATCGGGCGACATAAGCACCTACCTCAAAACCCTGGCGGGGGTCAACTCGTCAAACGAGTTGAGCAACCAATACTCGGTGAGGGGAGGAAACTTTGATGAAAATTTGGTCTATATAAATGGAATTGAGATTTATAGACCATTCCTTAACCGAAGCGGGCAGGCAGAAGGCCTTTCCATAGTCAATTCCCACATGGTTTCTTCATTGGCATTTTCAGCGGGTGGCTTTTCCGCCTATTACGGCGATAAAATGTCGTCGGTGCTGGACATAACCTATAAACGGCCCGACAAAAGCGCATACCTGGTTCAGGCCGATTTTCTTGGCGCACAAGCTCAGGTAGAAGGCCGTTCTTCCAACTATAGATTGGGCTACATCATTGCCCCCCGATACCGCACCAATCGGTACTTGCTCAATTCCTTAGATGTGCAGGGTGACTACAATCCTGTTTTTGCCGATATCCAAAGCTTTGTTACCTACAGGTTGGGCCTTAAATTTTCACTCAACTGGTTGGGATACTTTGGAAGCAACCGATACTTAAGCGTGCCCGAATCACAGTCCACCAAGTTTGGCACCGTAAAGGATGCCCGACAGCTTGATGTGTATTACCGGGGCCAGGAACTTATTCAATACCAAACCATCCTGAATGCGGTTCAACTTGAATTTGTGCC
Source organism: Bacteroidota bacterium (assembly GCA_016192035.1). Lineage (GTDB taxonomy): Bacteria > Bacteroidota > Bacteroidia > CAILMK01 > JACPUW01 > JACPUW01. The sequence goes on along the minus strand of JACPUW010000040.1, from coordinate 31,457 downwards.
GCATGACAGTGCCTTGCTGCAATTTTCCATTACCCACTACCGGGCCAATGAAAGCGAACAGTTTGATGTGCTGGGCCAGTATTTTATGAGCCAATTGGATAATGAAATTGGTTCCAAAACATTTGGAGACCCCAAATACCTCCTTGGCGTGGGCTCTTACCTAAGCCATGGGCGAAATTTCTTGTTGGCGCATATTGTCAATGTACAGCACAGGGGCAATGTATCTACCCAGCTGGGTACCCTGTCATGGGGCGGGAGTTACCAAACCATGCGGGTAGAGGATAATTTGAAAGAGTGGCGATACCTGGACTCGGCCGGTTATTCCGTGCCCAGGACATCTCCTGACCTGGAAATGTCAGAGCTGGTACAGGCCAACCTGAACCTGGAAACTCAATCGGCCACGGCCTATGTGATGAACGAAACGATCCTCTCAGCCCCCAGCAATACGAAATTGAACATAGGTGTAAGGACAAATTATTTGAATTACAACGGAATATGGCTTGTGGCACCCCGCGTTTCCATTAGTACCGAACCCAACCGGGGCCACAATGCCCGGATACTCCGACAAGGCGGTAACCCAGCCATGCTCAAAAGAAACCTACGGTTTAAACTTTCGGCTGGGTTATACCAGCAGCAGCCTTTTTACCGTGAACTGCGCACCAAATGGGGTGAACTCTTGCCAGGGGTTAAACCCCAGCAGTCCCTGCATGTAGTCACTGGCACCGATTGGAATTTTGAGTTGTGGAATAGAAAAAGACCCTTTAAGTTCAGTGCCGAACTCTATTACAAATATTTATGGAACCTGGTGCCGTATGAAATCGAGAACGTGCGGATTCGCTATTTGCCCCAATATACCGCCGTGGGATATGCCTATGGTGCCGATTTCCATGTGAATGGGGAATTTATTCCCGACCTCCCTTCTTGGTTTAGTTTTTCGCTCATGAAAACCAGGGAAAACATACTCGGCGACACGTACCTGGACTCCATGGGCCAAGTGGCACAAGTGGGCTGGCTACCCAGGCCTACCGACCAGCGGTATTCGGTCAATATTCTTTTTCAGGATTTCCTTAAGAAAAACGAAACCTACAGGATACACCTTAACCTGGCCTTTGCACATGGATTGCCTTTTGGCCCACCCAATTACCCCCAGTTTAGAAACGCCATCCGCATTCCTCCCTACCGTCGGGTAGATATAGGGTTTTCTAAAATGCTGTACCAACGAGCCACCTCCCTGTCGCCGTCAAAGATCCTTCGGCTTACCCAGTATATTGAGCTCAGCGCGGAGATTTTCAACGCCTTCGGTATTCGAAATACCATCTCGTACCTATGGGTCAAAGACGTGGAGAACAGGGAATATGCCGTGCCAAGCTACTTAACTTCACGGCGTTTTAGCCTGCGCATAACCGTTCAATTATGAGCCAAAGTGAACCCAAAAACACCTTGATACTGGGTGCAAGCCCACAAGATTGGCGATACTCCTTTAAGGCAACCGAAAGGCTGGCGGCACAAGGACACCCCATCTATCCCCTGGGCAGGAGTGAAGGTTTCATAGGCCCACATGCCATACATACAGAGTGGCCCACCAACTGGCCTATACATACCATTACCATATACTTGAGCCCAAAAAATCAAGCACCATACTACCAGAAGATTATTCATTCAGCCGCCAAAAGGGTGGTATTCAATCCAGGAGCTGAAAATCCCGAATTGGAATCCATGCTCACCACATATCAAATCACTTTTGAAAAGGCTTGTACCCTGGTATTGCTGGCTTCAGGCCAATACTGAAAAACACATCAACTCTCAATAGGTCAACATGGACAACAGGATAACACAATTGTTTGGCATAGAGCTCCCCATAGTGCAAGCCGGCATGATTTGGTGCAGCAACTGGCAATTGGCCTCCGCCGTAAGCAATGCCGGTGGACTCGGCCTTATCGGCTCGGGTTCTATGTACCCGCAGGTACTTGAAGAACACGTGGCTAAGGCCAAGGAAGCTACCAAACGCCCATTTGGGGTAAACCTGCCCCTACTCTACCCTGATATAGACAAGCACGTAGAAACCATCATTAAATATGAGGTTCCCATAGTGTTTACCTCCGCTGGCAGCCCCAAAACCTGGACACCGATCCTTAAGTCACATGGCATTAAGGTAGTCCACGTGGTATCAAGCAGCCTATTTGCCCACAAGAGCCAGGAGGCAGGTGTAGATGCCGTGGTGGCCGAGGGATTTGAGGCGGGCGGGCATAACGGACGGGAAGAAACCACCTCGCTGGTGCTATGGCCACAGGTAGCCAAGCGCATACAGATTCCCATGATAGCGGCCGGTGGCATAGCCGATGGCGCGGCCATGTTGGCTGCATTTGCCCTGGGGGCCCAAGCCGTACAGGTAGGAAGCAGGTTTGTAGCCAGTGAGGAATCATCTGCCCACCCCAATTTCAAACAAGCCGTGATACAAACCGACGAAGGCGGCACCGAACTGTCGCTAAAGCAACTAACACCGGTAAGGCTTATCAAGAACACTTTCTGGCGAAACGCCAAGGAAGCAGAATTGGCCGGGGCTGATAAGGAAGCCCTGGCGCAAATGCTGGGCAAGGGTAGGGCCAAGAAAGGCATGTTTGAAGGTGACATGGAAGAGGGTGAGCTGGAAATAGGACAGGTAGCTGCAGGAATAAAAGAAATTTTACCCGCTGCTGAAATTGTTAAACAATTGTGGGAAAGCTTTATAGAAGCTAGAAATACCTTGTGTTCGATAAAAATCTAAGTAGTTTTTTCCCAGGGCCAAAACCTTTTGCCATTCAATAGGGTTTTAAGCCCCGAGTTCTTTGTTTTAATTTTTGTCATAGTCCTACAAACACTTTGTTGTCAATCCCGCAGTGCCCAACTGCGGGATTGTTCATTATGGACTATTGGGCTATGGGCCGGGTGGACGCCAATCAAATAATAGCCCAGGCTCATTATTGCCCACAACTCCGGTTAGCAAGTACTGGAGTGGCCTGGCTGCAATATGGTCCGCCACTCACCCTTATTGTTTTAATAAACCCCTTGGGATATAAATACTTGATTAAAATAAAAAACCCTGTAAAGGCTTGCTTTACAGGGTTTGGTATTTAGTTGGTGCCCAGAGCGGGACTTGAACCCGCACGTCCTTGCGGACACATGCCCCTCAAACATGCCTGTCTACCAGTTTCAGCACCTGGGCTTCATGGAGCGCAAATCTTATACTAGGCCCACGCTTGACTTAATCTATAAAAAGGGGGTGCAAATATAAAATGCCGCCACATAGCGTAGGTAACACCATTTGGTTTTTTCATGCGCCCCAGCGCCAAATAAAACCCCTTATGGTATAAATTATCGTTATTTGCGCCCCTAAACCACAAAACGACTTATTCTATGTCAATCACTGTGGAGAACCTAAGCAAGCACTATGGCACGCAGAAGGCGGTGGACCAGATCAGCTTTAAGGTGAACACCGGCGAAATTCTAGGTTTCTTGGGCCCCAATGGTGCGGGCAAGACCACCACCATGAAAATCCTTACCTGCTTCATAAAACCCAGTGGAGGCAATGCCTGGGTAGATGGGGTCTCGGTACTCGACAACCCCAACGAGGTAAAGCGCAAGATAGGCTACCTGCCTGAGCACAACCCACTGTACCTTGATATGCCGGTGTATGACTATCTGTCTTTTGCAGCGGCCCTACAGGGGGTGCCCACCGGCAAAATACCGGATGCGGTGAAAAAGATGATTTCGGTATGTGGGCTCAACTCTGAAAAACACAAGGACATAGCCGAACTCTCAAAGGGCTACCGCCAACGGGTGGGACTGGCACAGGCACTCATACATGACCCCAAGATCCTGATCCTGGATGAGCCAACCACCGGATTGGATCCCAACCAGCAAGCTGAAATCCGAACCCTTATCCGCAATATAGGCAAGGAGAAAACCGTGATCTTCTCCACCCATATCCTGCCTGAGGTAGAAGCCACCTGTGACCGGGTTATGATCATACACCAAGGGAAGCTCAAGGAAGAGGGCACCACCGCCGACATTAAGCGAAAGACACAGGGCAAAGAGCTGCTCACCGTGACAATAGAAGATGCGCCAGATAGCAACCGGCTTTGGAAGGAGCTTCAATCCATAGATACGGTTGAAATGGTGGACGTACACAAGGAAAGGCCGTGCTCTTTTACGGTCCAAAGCAAGCAAGGAGCCAGTTCTAAGCGGGAGATTTACGGGTTCTGCAAGGAAAAGGGCTATGTGCTTACCGAATTACATCAACAAGAAACCAGCCTGGAAGATGTTTTCAGGCTATTAACCACATAAACAACCGTGTAACATGGATAAAATTTGGATCATAGCCAAAAGGGAGTTGAAGACCTTTTTTGATTCGCAGATTGCCTACATCATGCTCACCCTTTTCTTGGGCCTCACGGGTTTCTTTACCTGGATCATGATTTCTGATGTCTTTTCATCTGGCCAAGCCTCACTCATACCGTTCTTTAACGTGGCCTACTGGAGCCTTTTTTTCTTTATTCCCGCCATTACCATGAAAATGTTTGCCGAAGAAAAGCGCTCTGGTACCTTAGAACTCTTGCTAACCAAAGCTGTGAGCGACTGGCAGGTGGTCCTGGGTAAGTTCCTTTCCGTACTCATGCTCATTGCTATTGCACTTTCGCTCTCAATCCCTTACTATATTTCCATAACTTACCTGGGCGATGGGGTGGACCATGGCACCATATGGTGCGGATACCTTGCCCTTATGCTCATGAGCGCGGCCTATGCCGCCATTGGCATTTGGACTAGCAGCTTGTCAAACAATCAGATCACGGCATTTCTGTTGGCGCTGGTTATAGGCATTTTGTTTCACCTCATGTTTGGCATGGTGGCGGGCGAGCTATCGGGTTTGCCTTCTGATGTGTTCTATCAACTAAGCACCTACAACCACTTTAGCAGTATGGTACGAGGTGTTATTGACACCCGTGACATAGCCTACTTTGTGGCACTGTGCCTGGGCGCACTGGTGCTTACGGAGGCGGCACTCACCAAAAGGCACGAAGCATAATCTAATCGGGAATATGAGTACGAATACACAAATGAATTCCACTACCAAAGCAGGTTTGTTTTTGCTATTCCTGCTGTTGGTCTATATCGCAGCGGGTATGTTCAACCTTAGGCTAGACTTTACCAGCGACAAACGCTATACCCTGAGCGAGGGTACCAAAGAAGTGCTGGTAGGCCTGGAAGACCCTCTTACCGTAAAGGCTTATTTCTCTGAGGGGTTAAATGCCGAATTTGAAAACCACAGACGGGAGGTGCTCAACCTGCTACAAGAATACCGAGAGCTGGCCGGTGGCAATGTGGAAATAGAGGTAATTAACCCCAGCGAGAGCGAAGAACTGGCCAATTCGGCGCAGGAAGCCGGTATCCCGCCTTTCCAAACCGGTTCTCAGGGGCGCGATAAACTAGAACTGCAAGTAGCCTACTTTGGAATGGTGCTAGAATACGCTGACCAAAAGGAGGTAATTCAGGTGCTCCAGCCCAACCAACCCATTGAGTATCCTATCACCAAGGCTATCAAAAAGATTGCCTTTCCCAATAAACCCGTGGTGGGATTGTTGTCGGGTTATGGCTCCCCGTCCATCAAATCTATACCGCAGGCCAACCAAGAAGTGCTCATCAATTACCAGTTACAGGAAGTGTCGCTCAATAGCGATTCCACAAGCATCCCTCTGGCCAACTGCGCGGTACTTGCAGTAATCAATCCCACCGATTCCATGTCGGCTGCCGATATCAAGGCCATAGACAGCTACTATGAAAATGGCGGAAAGGTCTTTGTGGCCTATTCAAAGGCGGCACTCAATCAAGGAGGCCAAGGCATGCCCACTATTGAAGCCCGAAACCACGCACTGGAAACATGGCTTTCACAGAAAGGTATTGGCTTTGAATCGAATGTAATAACCGATGCCATGGCCGGCGAGATCATGATACCACAGGGATTTTTCCAGATCCCTATGCGTTTTCACTATTTTCCTATTTCTGAGCGTTTTGCCCAGCATCCCATCACGGCCGATCTCAAAGGCATGATTTTTCAGTTTATAGCCCCTGTGAATTATAGTGGCCAAGGGGTATTTACCCCCTTGATATTATCAAGCCAACAATCTGGCAAAGAGCCGCTGCCGGTTTACATAAACTTGGATCGACAGTGGACCGAAGGTGATTTCAAGGAGAATGGACTGGTAATGGCGGCTGCCCTTGAAGAAGGTGAAAAACGCCTGGTAGTGGTGGGCAACGGCGATTTCTTCCTGAACGGGGAAGGACAGCAGCAGCAACAAATCAACCCTGACAATGTCAATTTCTTTGTGAATTCACTCGATTGGCTGGCCGGAAACACTTCATTGGTGGAGCTTAGGGGCAAGGGCTACACCAGTGTGCCCATTAAAAAACTGGAAGAATCACAGGTGCGGTTGTACCGTTACGCCAATTTCCTTTTGCCCATTTTACTCTTGTTGGGCTACCGTGTCATGCGCTACCAAGCAGCCAGCCGCAAGCGCAACAAGTGGAAAGAAATGGTGCTGTAAACCATACTTTTGGAAAAAATCACTTGCCATGTATCGATTTTTTCTGCTTCCCCTAGTATGTGCCGTGTTTGTGGGCCAGCTACTTGCCCAAACCGGCAGCCGCTATGCGCTCAATTTTGACGGACGCTCCAATGATGTGACCATCAAAGACCACTCTAGCCTAAACCCTACCAAAGAAATCACGGTAGAGGCCTGGATAAAGCCCGATACGTTCGCCAAGGATTCATGGGGAAACAGCATCTTCTGTAAGCATGGCTGGGCCAAGGGCAACAGTGGCTATGTGCTGCGGTGCGGGTCCACGGGCAAGGCATCGTTCAACATAGCTTCTTCCAGCGGTTCATGGGTAGAGGTGATTTCGCCATCGTGGGCCTTGCGCTCAGGCCAATGGAGCCATGTGGCAGGAGTTTTTGACGGCAAGGCCGTAACCCTTTATGTCAATGGAATCAAGGTAGGTTCTACCTCCTACTCAGGGCAAATGACACCCTCTACCGGCCTAGTGGCCAAGATTGGAGAGCTGGCCTATGGCACCGACAGAAATTTTGACGGGGAGATAGACGAGGTACGGGTATGGGGCAAAGCCATGGATACCACTACCCTACGCCAGTGGATGTGCAGGAGTGTAACTTCTACACACCCCCACTACAGCAGCTTGGCAGCATACTACACGCTTGATGCGGGCACTGGCAGTGCGGTGGCCGACCATTCAACCAATAAGAACAACGGCAGTATTTCAGGTGCGCTGTGGTATAACTCGGGAGCTTCCATAGGCGATACCTCGGTGTATGGCTATGGCTGGGCTGGTTACTTACTATCCATGACCGGTGACAGCGGCGACGTGTTTACCTCCCGTATTACCCGGGGATGGGCCCAAGGGGTACACCTCTACCAGCTCAAGGGCAAAAGCCAAATTGCCGATATCAAGGGAGCCAAAGCGCAACTCAGCACCCACAATTCGTGGGGTGTCTTCATAGCCGATCCGTTCTATATAAAATTGGCCCTGAAATACGAATATGCCGCCCTATCGTCGGTAACTGCTAGCAATGAATGTTTTGCAGACCTTTTTTCGCGAAGCAGGCTTCCCCTGTGGCAGTGGCAAATGGACACTACCAAGATCCATCCTACAGGCGACTCCATTACCATAGACAGTTCTTCCACCTGGGGTGAGTATATTTTTGGTTTATACGGTGATAAGCACATCAGGACATCTTCGGGTGACAGTGCGCTTTGCCTTGGCGATACCTTACACCTTTTTGCCTCCGGCAAATCTTCATTCTCCTTTCAGTGGTACCTGGACGGCAAGGCCATTACCGGCGCAACAGGATTGAGTTATCCCGCAATTGCAGGAGGTAAGTACCACTGTGTCATTAAACAGGACAGTGCTTGTTCGGTCACTACCTACCCCATTACCATCACGTCTTACAAAAAATTCAATGTAAGCTTCCCCGCTCCTGGAGGGGTGTGCGTGAGCATAGATACGGTGTTGCTCAACCAGGCCAGGCCTCGTGGAGGCGTGTATTCAGGTACTGGCATCACCCGCGATTCACTCTTTTTGCCATCTGGAGTAGGGGCTGGCAAGTACTTGATTACCTATTCGGTTAAGAATGCCGTGGGATGCATGAGCAGTGCTTCGGCCTATATTGATGTATGGAAATTGCCCAGCGTAAAACTGAAACCGGGAGCACTGTTCTGTGACAACATAGACTCGGCCACCTTGGATTTGGGCACGCCCAAAGGCGGAACCTACCAGGGTAAAGGCATATTTTCCAATGTGTTTTATCCTGACTCGGTAGGAAGGAAACTCGGCAAATACGACTATGCCTACCAATACACGGATACCAACGGATGCGCGGCCACCGAAAAATCGACCCTAGAATTGGTCTTTTCTACACCAATAAGCTTTAGCCCATTTGATACGCTCTGCAGCAATGACCAGCCCGTGCGCATAAAAGTGAACCCCAACCAAGGGATCTATACCGGCACTGGGGTAAAGGGCCGCGATTTTTACCCATCCATAGCCGGTGCCGGTAGCCACGTGATCGGATTCTCGTTTACCAACTTAAACGGCTGCGTAACCACGGCCAGTGACACGGCCGTAGTGATGGCCTACACCCAAGCCAGCATGTCAGGTTTGCCCAGCGTCTGCCTTAACAATGACACCCTGTTGCTGCGCTCGGCCAGGCCTAAAGGGGGTGTATATCAGGGGCCGGGCTTAGTTTCCAATGTGTTTGACCCACAATTGGCAGGAGCCGGAAACCATGTAGTGGCGTACCTATTTACAAACGCCTATGGCTGTACCGATACAGTTTCGTCCAGCTTGGTGGTACACGACACAGCCAATCTGGTTGTTTCGGCATTACCTGATTTCTGTCCCTTGTCACCGGCCAGCAACCTGGACCCGGTAAGCCCAACCGGTGGAATATACGAGGGCAATGGTGTGACAAATAACCAATTTAATCCTGCCATTGCCGGGCCCGGAACGCACATCATACGGTATAGATACACCGCACCTACGGGCTGCATAAGCGCCACCGCATTCACGGTACAGGTGCTTGATAAAAAGAAGGCCACCTTTTTCCTTGACAGTACCTATTGCGCCAACACCAATCCGGTGTCCCTGGAGTCAACCAAGCCAAAGGGAGGCGTACACACTGGGGCAGGGGTTAAGGGTGCCGAGTTTCAAACTGCCGGCTTATTGCCTGGGAGGTATTGGTTGTGGTATGCTTTCACCGATGGCAATGGTTGTCAAGCGGTTGATTCCCATCAAATAAGAATATTGGAGGTACCGGAAGTGGATTTGTCTGCCCCTGGGCCTTTATGTACCTCGCAAGGTGAAACCGTTCTGAGCGGGGGTAGTCCTCTGGGAGGCAATTACTACTTGGATGGGGCTATAACTGAAACCATAGATCCATCAGCCCTTGGCGTGGGCAGCTTTGTGCTGTCTTACCGGCTTACCAACCAGTGGGGCTGCACGGCCAGCCAAGTACGTACGGTTTGGATAAACGCCTCGCCCAGCAAACCCACCATCACCCAAAAGGGCCAAACCCTCAAGGCGGGGCCCAAGGGAGTTTATAGCATCACTTGGTTTGGCCCACAAGGGCAGGTGCAAGGTGAGTCAAGCGACTCCCTACGGCCCAGCACCAAAGGGGACTATTACGTGGTGTTTACCTCCGACAGCCTCTGTACCGCACAGTCAGATGTGTATTCGTTTATACCAAAAGGCATTCAAAACCAAGGCAAGAACCCTATTGCGGTGTATCCCAATCCAAGTAGCGCCACCATGACCATAGTGGGTTTGGAAGAATGGAAAGAGGGCGCTTACCAAATAATTGGCATAGAGGGTAGGCTGTGGGCAATGGGGAAAATACATGGCCCCTCAACCTTGGTGAACGTGGATGCATTGCCCAGGGGCCAGTATATCCTGTCTGTTCAAATCCACCAGTCCCTTACTTATTATACATTGATAACCAAAGAATAAAATACATCGTGCTCAGCAAACTTTCACCCCGTACCCTACTTATTGCCATTGCGGTATTGGCACTGGCCGTGGTAATTTCCACTTACTACCAACGACAAAAACCGGTAGGCACCCTGCCCAAGGAATTGTTGTTGATAGACACTGCCGCTATTGACAAACTGGTCTTGGCATCACCTGGCAACGGTGCCTATACCTTGCTCAAAGACCAGGGAGAGTGGAAACTTGCCCTGGAAACGGGCGCCCTGGTGCCCATAGAGGAAAAGATGCTCTTAAACGCCCTATCCACCCTATTTGGCTGTAAGCCGCTCAAGGTGATTACGCGCAAACAAGAGACTCATGATGGGTATGAGGTTACCGATGAAAAAGGCACCTCGCTAACCTGTTATTCAGGCGAAAAAGAGCTGGGAGGGGTCGTCATAGGCAAAATGGATTTTAATCAGCAGATGCGCACCATGTACAATTTTGTGAGGGTCAAGGGCAAGGACGATGTCTATTTGGCCGATGCGCCTTTGGGGTTTGACTGGAACAAGAAGGCAAGCGACTGGAGGAACAAAACGCTGCTGCGTACGGACGGGGCAGGTATAGTCAAGGTGATTGCCACTGGCCGCTCACCTTTTTCTGTGTTGAAACAAGAGACCGGTTCCTGGGCGGTGGAGGGTGCCGAGCTGGATTCCCTGTCGGCTCAAGCCTATTTTGACGGGCTTGTATCCATATCATCCTCTGATTTTGTGGACCAGTTGACCCCCAGCCAATTGGAAAATCCGGTCATGGTTTGGGAAGTGGGCACCGATAAGGAAAATGTCACCCTTTCCCTGTTTGAATATGAAGGGGAACAAGTGATTACTTCTACCCAAAACCCCGGGGCAATCTTTGTATTTAATGAAACAATTTCACAGAAGTTGATTCCCGGTGCTGCCGCGGGGGTCAAGGAGTAATTGGCAAACGTTAGGTGAACCCCGCATCGCCGTCACCATCGTGGAGGGGTAGCCTGTCAGGTTTGCCCAGTTTTTCCCATAGCGGCTTGGCAACCACATACTTCCTATATTGTTTTTTCTGGGCTATACTCCAACGCTTAAAGGGGGGCAGGTGCTCGGTGATCAATGGCTGGTAGGTGGTGATGTACCCAGCCCTTGAGGTATAGGCTAAGTATAAAAGCAGTTGGGTAGCTTTTGAAGCCAGGGCAGGGGCCACCGCTACCAGTGGGGTTTTCACGTGCCCATTGCGCACCATCACCAGCAATAGCCCCTGCATGGAACCTCCCGGCGCGTATAGTTTGCATGCCAGGTAACCAAACGATGGCGACAGGGCTGTAAACCCATATTTTGAGGTTCCCATATCACCTATGGGCGACTGAATGACCCATGGATGGCGCAGCATCCAGTTCCACCCGTGGATAGACTTGCGCGCCGGGGAGGGATGCTGATAATTTTCAAGCCAAGCGGCACATTCATCGTCCAGATGGGCAACAATTTCCCACTCCATGCCAACGGGGGCACTGGGCGGATGCAAGCTGTTCCATGCCCCCCACACCGCATTGGCCGCTTGGTCTGCCCATCTGAGCAAGGGTTTCAACCGCCCCCAAAGCGGATTTTTAGCCGGTAGGATAGTGGAAAGACACATCCTTAGGTAACTCCTTATGCCTTCATTTGGTGAGATAAGGGTAAAAAAACCACTGCGCAGATAAATGTCAAGGGCCAGTGGGGTAAACTCAGTAGCAATGATCTGATTATCCCAGGCTTCCATAGCCGAGGCCAACAATTTTTTGGCAATGCCACGGCCCTGCCAAGCGGCCCCCACCTCTATACAGCTCATCCACGCCAATCGGCATGTGCCATTGCCTAGGGCCCATTCGTCGGGTACCAAGCCCAGGTAGCCCGCCATTTGCCCATCAATTTCCGCTATCAGGAGCACCACATCCTGGGCCTGCAAGCAAGGGTTCTGGGCCTGGGCGCGTGCGCGCTGCCGGCCAATGGGAATCCGGGCTTGGCGCAAGTAGTGTGGGGCATTTACCATGGCCAACACATCATCCATGCGCAGTTGCTTGATTTCCATCATGCCCTGTTCATTTTTTGGCGACCGATTATCCATTTTGACGCTTGGTAGAGCATTTCACCCTTCACTATTTCACGGGCGCGGTATGCACTCACCTCTAAGGGCAGCCTTTGCAGGTGCCGTGGGTTGCTTTCCTTGGCCAGGCCGGCGCAACCAAATGTCCATTGACATAAGCCCTGTATGGCTTCTATGGTTTCCTGTGTCACTCCGTGGTCGGTAAACGGAAATGCGAAACCGTGGCCTTGCCCCGGCAACTCCGATTTCACCCACTGGATGCTTTCCCTTGCCTGTCTGTGCTGTTCGTACAGTGGCAATTGGGCAAATAGCGGATGGTCTAAGCTATGTGCCCCTATATCAAACCCATGGTTGGCCAGGGCCTTGAGGTCTGCTACGGTCATGTACGGTTTTTCATTGGCGAGATACGTGCTAAAATCTAATTGCATATGCCCCGCCACGGCATTAAGGAGTGGTCTATCCACATAGGTGATTTCCAGGATTTTTTTCTCAATAATGTCTGGATCACAACCGAGTAGTGAAGCAATTTTAACCCTACTTTCCTGTGGTTCCAGGGGCAACTTATCAAGTATAAGGCTAGATTTATACCTGAACATCAAGTCTTTGTTGTCAACAAACGAGGGATTGACAAAAAAAACCGCAGGAATGCCCTTTTCCACCAAAATGGGGGCCACCGTATCCTTACACTGCCTGAGGCCATCATCAAAAGTAAGCAGGACACATGGCTTTTTCTTAGCCATGGCAATGTCAATTGCCTGGTCAAGTTCATGTAGCCCTATTGGGTAAAACTGGCCCAATAAAAAATCCAAATCTTGGGCAAATTCATCAGGCTTGGGGTAACCATATAGGTGGCGCAGGTGGGGAATGCGGGAGTGGCCTACTACATGCCAAAGCAAGGGTACTACCGGCACCTGAAAAATGGAAAACAAATAACGGGAGGGCAGGCACCTACTGGTTTGATACAACAGGGTACGAAACAATCGCTTAGGCCACGGGTCATTCATTGTTGCGGCGAATCTAAGCGGTTACGGCTATTCTGGCCCTTCCTTCAATTTATTACGGGGTTATGGCCGGGATTTCCGTTCCACATAGGCCAGTTGCTCAGGGCCTGGTCTTTGGTATCCCACACCCGTAGCTGGCCCACCCCGGGCACATACATCCTTCCGCCCACCAAAGCGGGCTGAGCGCCAATGGGAACCTCAAGGGAGTGGGCAGAAAGGGTGTTGCCGGTCTTGGCATCCAAGGTAAAGAGTTTGCCTTCCTTAGAACCAACCACCAGCTTGGATCCTGACAGTATGGGCATGGTGAGCAACCCGTATTGCAGGGTATCGGGCAGGGCAGCCAAGGTTTTTTTCCACGCCAGTTTACCGCCTTTTCCATAGCAATATACTTCATTATCAATAGTGAAGTAAATATGGTCGGCCCCTACCAGGCATCGGCTTCCTTCATAGGCCATTAGGGGAAGCATACTTTCCATTCTATCAAATGCGGGCGGCAGCCATGACCCCGATTCGGCAACCATGGTCATCTTCCAAGAGTCATCAAGGCGGCAAACCCGCTGGCCTGTTTGTTGGTGCCTTATGGAGATATATATACCGGTAGGGTCTATGGTGGGGGCAGAGACCGCATCTATGGGCAATTCTTTGATCAATGTGCCCTGTGAAGACTCAAATTGGTACAGGCTACCTTTTTGGGTGGACAAAAACACCGAACCTCCATACACAACCGGGGAAGAAAGCCCTTCGCCATTCACCCATTTTTGCCAGAGTATGTTGCCCGTTTTCAAGTCAAAGCAAGCCAGCACAAATTCCTTTTCGGTGTTTTGGGCTTCTGTAATGTCGTTTTTATATACGGTGTACACCTTTCCGTTGGCTACGGTTGGGCTGCTGAGCAAATAGGGCGACAACCACTTGGACCAAGCCAATTCCCCGGTTTGGCCATCAATAAGGTATAGGGTACACGACTCGGTGATCAGCAAAATATAGCCCTCAAAAAACGCGGCGGGCGATGCCCCGCCCTCCCCCAGGGCCACCGTCCATATCATGTCACCGGTTTCGGCGTGGAAACAACTAAAGGAGTTGCTGTAGAACCCGTGGCTTGTATAGATTTTTCCGTTTGTTACCAATGGGGTATATAGTGGATCCCCTGTTTCAAAATTGAGGGTAAATCCATCGGCAAGTTTTTGCAAGTATGTGTTGGTGACCGTGCCGGGCTGTATGGGGGTGCTCATAAACTCCATTACAAAACCTTCGGGGCTTCGCTTGGTAGTGTTATAGAAAGTCTCTATCACGTCAGAGCCCCTATAGGTTATCTGTATCATGGCATTGGTGAGTGCCGCATGTTTGTCGCTTAGGTCAAATACCCTGATTTCCCTTTCATAGGTGAGGTGCAGGCTGTAACGGCTTTTTTTGGGGAGTAAAAAACAGGCGTAGCCATTGTCATCAGTTAATGCGGTGTACACGTTGTCCGTCAATTCGTCATCCCAATACACGGGCTCGTTTGCCAGTCCGTTTTGGTCAAAATCAACCACCCTTACCTTCATGAAGGCGCGTTCGCTGGTTGCAGTGCCCGATAGGGGTACCCGCTGGGTTATGGTGTCATTGGCAGCCGTTTCATCCACTTGTGTGGGCACGTATAGCAGCTCCAATTCGGTGGTGACATAGCCACCAATGGGCATTTCTACTTTTTTATGGGCTTCAAGGCCAGGAAGGTCTATTTCGTACTCATATCCAGCCGGTAGGAGGAAATAGGCAAAGCCCGTCACATCCGTTTGGGCGGTGTATTTCTTCCGTTGCTCCACACTCACCAGCTCAATTTTCACCGCTTTCTGAGGCTTTTTTTGTCTGTCCACCACCCTGATAACCAAGAAATCGTGTGTTTTTGATGCTTGTGTTTTTGAGTTGGCATACTGCCTGGCCTCGGTAAAAACCACGCCGGTACGGTCAAATGGCTCTTCTTTTTCCAGGAGTTGGGGCGGCACATAGGTCATGGTGCGTTCCTGTGTCCGCACACCGCCGGGAGGCAGTTCTACCAAGGCATACTCTTTCACATCCAGAAAATTGATGGCCCACTGATGGCCTTCTTTTATGCTAAACTTCACCACCCCTTTAGCGTTGGTCATTCCTTTCATTTCGTCCTTGGTGCTTGTTTCTACCAGAACAATTTCTACCGAGGGCATGGGCGCTCCTTTCAGGTCACGCAGGGTGAGGCTTAGCTCCAAGGAGGCATCCTGTCCCATTAGGGCTATGGGAATTAGGCAACAGATTACGAGGGCTTTCCACATGGTTTTGCGCATTGTTGAGGGTAACAGGTTTGGGTGAGCGAAAGGTAACGCGCCTACTTTGGCGTGAGTATTGGCACAGGCCATAGGGCCAAGAATTACGGTAGTTTACCTAAAGGGGGTAGGGGTAAAGACCTAGCCGGCTTTTACTTCCACGATTTTGGAAATGTGGGGGGCCAATCTCCTAACGCTTTCTTCTATTCCGTTTTTCAAGGTCATGTTGCTCATGAGGCAATTGGCGCAGCTCCCATGAAGCCGTATATGGACTTCAGTATCATGTAGTATGTCAATTAGCTCCACGTCTCCCCCGTCCTTTTGCAGAAAAGGCCTTATGCTCTCCAACGCCTGTTCCACCAAGGCCTGGGTGCTGGGGTTTATTGCTGTATTCATGTGTTGTGGGTTCAATATTACCGCCTATTGTTTCACTTCTGCCTGAACCTGGGCATTGGCTATGGCTATGCGCTGCGCCACGCGCTCCACCATTTCCACAAAGGGCCCGCTCATAGAGGGCAGTCGGTTGAGCACGGCGGGGGTTCCTGTATCGGCTCGCTGGGGCATACCGGCTATGAGCGGTACCTGGGCCAGCAGGGGCAAGTGGTATTCCGCAGCCAATTCCTCGCCCCCACCACTGCCAAAGAGGTAGTAGCGCTCATCTGGGTGCTCCTGGGGCGTGAACCAACTCATGTTTTCTATGATACCCAATAAGTGTATGGCCGTCTGCGGATTTAAGAACATTTCTATGCTCTTTCGGGTATCGGCCACCGAAATTTTTTGCGGCGTGGTAACCACAACTGCGCCGGTTACCGGAAACTGCTGTGCAAGGGAAAGGTGTATGTCGCCGGTCCCGGGTGGAAGGTCTATAAATAGGTAGTCCAAATTGCCCCACTCCACATCAAGCAGCAACTGCTTAAGGGCGGATGCCTGCATGGGCCCGCGGAATACCACGGGCTGTTTGGGGTCAACCAACATGCCCATGCTCAACACGTTTACCCCAAAGCGTTCCACGGGAACCATTTTGTATTTGGCCCCTTCTTGGATCATGGCGGGTTTGGCATCTTCCAACCCCATAAGCGAGGGCACCGAGGGGCCGTGTATGTCGGCATCGAGAAGGCCCACCGAGGCCCCTTTCTGTGCCAGGCCCACGGCCAGGTTACAGGCTATGGTAGATTTTCCCACGCCCCCTTTGCCTGAAGATACCAGCACGATGTTTTTGATATTTCCAAGGGTGGCCTGGTTAAGCGAACGCTGCGTAGTGACCCTGGAGGTAAACGCTATTTCCACAGCCAATTCGGGATACACGTTGGTAATTTCCCTTACTATATCGGTTTTGAAACCTTCTTTTAGCGGGCACGCCGGTGTGGTAAGTACCAAGGTCAGATAGCACGTGGAATGTGCTACACGAAGGTTCTCCACCATAGAAAGTGAAATAATATCATTCTGAAAATCAGGGTCTATTACGCGCGAGAGACATTCTTTCAGTTTATGGATATCGTAGGACATGGTGCTTGGATTACCGGTTGGTTTCAAACAACCGGATTGGAAGGTATGTTTAGCTCAGAGGTAGGATCTTGCCTACCATTTGTTCGGGCCTTACCCACTGGTCAAAATCGGTTTCGCTTACCAAGCCTAGCTCGGCTGCCGCCTGTTTTAGGGTCTTGTTTTCGGCATGGGCCTTTTTGGCAATTTTG
Source organism: Bacteroidota bacterium (assembly GCA_016192035.1). Taxonomy (GTDB): domain Bacteria; phylum Bacteroidota; class Bacteroidia; order CAILMK01; family JACPUW01; genus JACPUW01. Next base: position 14,369 of record JACPUW010000040.1, on the reverse strand, counting down.
GCTGCGTTGTCATACCCAATTTTGGTGTTTAGGGCGGTCACCAGCATAAAACTATTGTTCAGGTGCATGGCAATGCGGTCGCGATTGGGCTCTATGCCCAGGGCACAGTGCTCATTAAATGACAAACAAGCCTCACCAAGAAGTCGGGAGGCCAATAGGGCGTTGTAGGCCATGACGGGTTTAAACACATTCAATTCAAAATGCCCCGACAATCCGCCCACCGCCACCGCTGCCTCACAGCCAATAACTTGGGCACAGACCATGGTAAGGGCTTCTGATTGAGTAGGATTAACTTTTCCGGGCATGATAGAAGACCCCGGCTCGTTTGATGGGATATTGATTTCGCCTATGGCACAGCGCGGGCCTGAGGCCAACATGCGTATATCGTTGCCAATCTTCATAAGGCTTATTGCCGCGCGTTTAAGCGCGCCGGCGGTTTCTACCACCGCATCATGTGCTGCCAGGGCTTCAAACTTGTTGGGGGCGGTAACAAAAGGGAAACCGGTCAACCCGGCTATTTCCTTCGCAACCCTTTCAGCGTAACCATCAGGCGTGTTGAGGCCGGTGCCAACTGCGGTGCCGCCGAGTGCCAACTCTGCCAAGTGGGCCAAGGAATTCTCTATGGCTTTGATGCTGTGGTCAAGCTGTGACACATAGCCGCTAAACTCTTGTCCCAGGGTTAGGGGGGTAGCATCCATAAAGTGGGTGCGGCCAATTTTTACCACATCCATAAACTCGTTGGCTTTTTCATGTAGGGTGTGGCGCAGGGTACGTATTCCCGGCAGACATATATCTACTACACTGGTATAGAGAGCTATATGCATGGCAGTGGGGTAGGTGTCATTTGATGACTGTGATTTGTTCACGTCATCGTTGGGGTGGAGCATTTTTTTGGAATCGCCAAGTGAACCCCCTGCCAACACATGGGCACGGTTGGCAATAACCTCATTCACGTTCATATTGGACTGTGTGCCCGATCCGGTTTGAAACACTACCAGGGGGAATTGGTCATCAAGGGCACCGGAAATAATCTCGTCGGCCACCCTGCCTATCAGGTCTGCTTTTTCTTTAGGGAAACCTGCCAAGCCTAAGTTGGTAATGGCCGCAGCTTTTTTAAGAACGGCAAATGCCTTGATGATTTCAATGGGCATGGGTATGCCTCCAATCTTGAAATTTTCAAGGGAGCGTTGGGTTTGGGCGCCCCAATATTTATCGGCGGGCACCCGTACTTCACCTAAACTGTCTTTTTCTATTCTATACTCCATGATTTAATTGATTTTCAGTTTTATAAATAGGAACGGTGGAACAAGCTTCACCATACATAAGGCTTTTGGCACGGGAAGAGAGCATATGGGCCAGGAGCAGGTAGGCACTGTCTGGAATGGGGAATTCACCACATCCGTTTACGATTACCTTCTTGCCTATATAGGAATCGAAATTGTATTGCTCAATGGCCTGGTGTAGCAGGTAAATGGCATACTGCTCTTTATTGCCCAAGAAACACTGTGCGCCTTGAGCAGCCAGATGGCTGGCTACCAACATATACGCCCAGGGAGGTACTATGGCATCGGCAGAGCAGTGCACGCCTACATGCTTGCCCGCATAGGGCTGCCAATCATGGTGCTGAACGGAGTGCCTAAAGTCTTTTTCCTTTAGTATAAGCCCTTGGTATAGCCAGGGTGCTATATCAAGTTCTACCACGGGGAACCTGGGATAGAAGTCCCCAGGGTCCACATTCACCAAATCGCTGTTTGCCACCCGGTTTATTATACCGTCTTGGCCCATAGTGGCTGTTAATAGAAGTTGTACCGCGTGTCTATCAGGGTAACGGTTTTCTTGAGGGCGGGGCTAATTTCAAACCTTGCCCCCGTGGCCTTGCTCTTGATCTGTTTCACCTTGTAATCGGCAAACGAAGGCGGCATGGTAACCTCGGAACCGCCTTCCACCAGCACCACATAAACCCCTTCATTTCCCCTTATCACCTGCGATAGGATACCATCGCCCAGGGCAGCTACTGCACCTATCACGGCGGGTTCATTACCCAGGTTGGCTATAACCGGGGTGGCAAAATTTACCGCAGTTGCGCTTTCCACTTCCACCTGGAGTGCTTCGGCCAATGCATTGATATCATTGGTGTAGGAGGCCTTCATTTTGGCCTCTAGCTCATCGAGTTTCTTTTCCTTTACTATCGCGGTCTTTATTTCGGTTTCCTTGCCCAGGATTTCTAAGTCATCTTTCACTTTAATCTCTGTGAGCATGGCAATTACATATGAATTGTCAATATTTATTATATCAGAAACCATATCAACTTCTTCTTGCCTAAACGCCCATTTAACCAACTCGCGTCCGTCGGTGAATCCGGTGATGGTGGCGTCCATGGCTTTTACGTTTTCAGCCAACCCCACGTTTAGGTCCATCTCCAGTGTGGCATCTACGAACGCTTGGGCCGTGCGTGCGCGGTCAAAAAATTCGGCAGCCTTGGCATACACGTCTGACTCGGTTTGTTCTGAGGGGGTTACCGTTTTTTCAATAATGGCAATTTTGCGTCGTACACGTAGCGGCTCGGCTGTAAGCTGGATCAGGTGGGCACCAAATCGGGATTTTACCACCTTGAGTTCTCCATTCTTCATGGTGTTTACTCCGTTCTGGAATGCCTTCACCATTTTTCCATCTTCCCACCATCCCAGGTCGCCGCCTTTGTCCTTGGTGCCATCAGTGCCAAATTCCAGTGCCAGTTCAGCAAATTTCTCACCTTTCTTTACCCTATCCATCAGTTTTTTAGCTTCTTCCATTGCCTTTGCGGTGTCGTTGTCACCTTCGGGCTTTATAAGGATGTGTGAGGCCCTAAAGCAGGTCTTGAAATTCTCGGCAGATTTTCCATCTTCCCCCTCTACGGTAGTTTGGGGTTCTTCGGCCACTATTTTTACCAGTCTAAAGGTGCCCAGTTCAAACGTGGGTTCAAACACGTGGCCAACAGGAACTTCAAAAACTTGGTCCATGAGTGCGGCATCCAATAGATTGGCTTCCGAAAGATCGGCTATGGAGTAAAACTTGTCTTCGGCCAGTGCGCCATCACTGTGTAGGCGGGCAAAAGCCGCTTCGTTGGTAGTGGTGGCAAATTCAGCCGCCAAATCCGCGATTTGATTGCGGGTATTGGCCGTATCGGCAGCGCTGGGCTCCACGGCAAAGCTCACGTACTGAAATCCCCTTTCGTCTTCCTTGTAGCGCAGGTCGTTTTCCTTTGCATAGGCTTGCATTTCGGCTTCGCTCACTTCATAATTTTCATCAGGGAGATCAGCCGATTTGAGGCGCGCATACTTGATGTTGTACTGTTTGTTATTGCCTATGTAGTCGTCCTGGGCTTCTAGGTCGGTCATGTATATCCCTTTGGAAATCATGGCGAAATACTTGTTCCTAAGCCGGTCGCTCTTTACTTCGTCTATCAAATCGGCCCAGTTGGTTTGGCTTTCGGCCGGCACATTGTCAAAGTTGTTTATAAACTCGCGCAGCTTATTTGGGTCATACTTCTGGTTGTCGTCCATAAATGCGGGAATCTGTGTAAGATAGGAATGAGGCTCAGGGCCATAGGCCATATCGTTCATCTCATCTTCTGAAATCCGCATGCCCAAATGTTCAAATTCGGCTTCCAGGAGTTGTGATTCCACTATGGTTTCCCAGGTCTGATTGTTTACTTGAATGCGCTCCACCGCGCTGAGTTCGGCGGTATTGCGCTGCTGCTTGGCATTGTTGAGAAACCGCTCGTTAATTGCATCAAAGTATTTGGCATCTACCTCCTTGCCATCAATTTCTCCGACCGAAGTTTCCGGCCCGCCATTAAATAGTGCTTGGTTGCTGTTGAGGCTATCGCTCACAATAAACAGCACCATTGCTGCACCAATAATGAAGATAACGGCGCCTGAGCGCTCTCGCAATTTACCAATAGTTGCCATGGGTGGATTAAGTTGTCAAATGATAGGTGGAATGGGATGTAGGGCTCAATACTGTTAAAAAATGTACCGGCTTACCGAAGGGTAAAATCCGATGTAGTAAACAGCACTTCATCTATGTAAATCTCAACAGAATATTTGCCTGCTGCCAAATCAGGTGGCAGGTTAAAGCTGGGCGTGGAAGTGGTTTCCTGGCCTGCATATTTCAATTCGTCCTTATGGGTATAGTCCAAGGTGTTTTTCGCCTTGGAAAAGGTGACCTGAAAGCCCTCTTGGGTTATGGTCTTACTGCCAGATTTGACCACTATGTACACCGTTTTGTTTTCTTTAGGGGCTATGGGGTTGGCAGCAATCATGTATTTGATAGATACCTTGTTGACCTGTGATGCCTTATCGGTGGGCTTGGCTTTTCCTTTCTTTTCGCTTAGGCTCACTATTTCTGTGATTTTTCCCGTCAGTTTGGCCCCCAGGCTCACCTTGTTGTTGAGTTTCGCGGCTTGGTCCTTGAGTTCGTTCAAGCGTTGGGTAAGGGTATCATTGGCTACTTTGGCTTCATCGGCCCGGCGGCGTTCAGCGGCCAACTGGGCTTTGAGCGAGTCCACCTGCGCCTCCTTCTCCTCTGCTAATGACTTATATTTCAGGTAATCTTGGTATTTTTGCCTATACCCCAACAGGGTATTCACTTCACTTTTCTTGTCAGACAGTTCCTTTTTAAGCACATCCAGTTCCTGAATAAGCTGGGTTATGCCGCTGTCTTTTTTGGCAAGGTCACTATTCAGGCTGGTGAGCGAGGTGGTAAGGCTGTCAACCCGGGCCAAAAGCACGGTACGCTGGGAATCGAGCATGGCAATTTCCTTTTCCTTTGCCTTGAGCTCCTCGGTTTGGTTGTAGATATTGATGCCAAGAAAAACATTCAAGCCTACCAGCACCAGCACGGCCACGATCAAGACTACCCGCGAGCCTTTGCGGGGTTTTTCTTCTTCTTCATATGCCGAGTTGCCGGGTTCTTTCTGCAACTCTTCGTTCTCATTGTACTCTTCAGTGCTCATAATATGTGATTATCAGAATTGGCCAACTTAAAACGGTACAATTATACACGCTCAAGTTGACAAAAAAAGAAAGTGGTTTCTAACTGTGCATTTTCGTCAGAATCGGATCCATGTACCGCGTTGGCTTCTATGGATTTGGCGAATCGCTTGCGTATGGTGCCTTCAGCGGCTTGCGCGGGGTTGGTGGCCCCAATGAGCTCCCTGAATGCGGTTACCGCATGTTCCTTTTCCAATACGGCTGCTACTATGGGGCCTGATGACATGTACCGGCACAGGTCGGCATAGAATGGCCGCTCGCGGTGCACGGCATAGAAAGCTCCGGCCTGTCCTTGGGTCAGGTGCACCGTTTTCATGGCTTTAATGGAAAACCCAGCCGATAATATCATATCCAATATTTTACCGGTATGTCCATCGGCAAAAGCATCGGGTTTGATCATGGTGAAAGTGGTATTGCTCATATACAGTAGCTTAGGTGAATTTTGGTGCAAAGGTATTTTTATTCTAAGAGAATTGGCGTGCCCATGCCACAATACCCAGGTGCCGGTACCTTAAGTTTCTTCGTTTCTAAATGCCTGCCATCCTTGGGCCACCAAGGGATACGTATTTCCTCCATTGCTCACCAGTTCATAGCGTCCGGCGGCAGCGGTCACGTGGCCTATCACACTCACATCCCGGTTGGCAGCCACGGTTGGGTAATCTGCTTGTGCTATGGTGAATAGAAGCTCGTAGTCCTCCCCGCCATTCAGCGCGCAAGTAAGGGGCTCCAAATGAAATTCCTTGGCCACCTCCACGGCTGCCGGATGTATGGGCACCTTATCTTCATAGATCCTAATCCCTACCTTGGACTGCTGGCCCAGGTGGATCAATTCTGATGATAGCCCGTCAGATATGTCGATCATTGATGTGGGTTTTATTTGCCTATCTGACAAAAATTTCCACACATCGTCGCGGCAATCGGGGCGCAAGAAGCGCTGATATAGATAGTGGTTTTCTTCCCTGAGCTCGGGCTGGGCATGGGGGTTGGCCCGGAAAACCTTCTTTTCCCTTTCCAATAGTTGAAGGCCCAGGTAGGCTGCTCCTAGGTCGCCCGTTACGCAGATCAGGTCATTTTCTTTGGCCCCACTTCTGTACGCCATTTGGTTAGGATCAGCCGAGCCCATGGCCGTCACGTTAATGACAAAACCCCGCTGTATGGTGGTGGTATCGCCCCCGGCCAGATCTATTTGGTATTCACTGCATGCCGAGGCTATTCCTTCATAGAACAACTCCAACATTTCCACCGAAAAGTGGCTAGAAATCGCTAAGGAAACCAATATGTGGCTGGGCCGTGCATTCATGGCGAACACATCGGAAATAGCCGCCACAACCACCTTGTGGCCCAAGTGCTGCAGCGGAAAGTAATCTAGGTCAAAATGTACCCCTTGCACGAACATGTCGGTGCTTACCACAGGGTGATGGCCAGGGCCAAATGCCATATGAGCGCAATCGTCGCCCACCAATTTGAGCGAACTGGGATGGAGTGTGGGAAAGGCTGCAGTTAGGTGTTCTATCAGTTTGAATTCGCCCAATTGGGAAATGGGCGTAAACGAAACACGGGGTTGCTGGGACATGTAGGGCTAATAAAAAGTTGATAAACGTGGAAAAAAGGCTGGGTGCCCGCCCGTTGCTGGGACATGTAGGGCTAATAAAAAGGGTGGGCAAAGGTAAGCACCCGCAGTAGCTACTTTGCGAACGGGTTGTATTCCACTCGCTTGCCGTTAACCTTTTTAACTATAAAGGCATCAGAAAAACCTGACTTGCGCACCTTATCATAGAGAAGCTTTGCTTGGTTTTCATCGCGGATGGCGCCGATGAGCATTTTGCTAAATCCTTCTTCCCTATCTACATAGAAGCTAAACTCGGTTTCTCCAAAATCGGGGTGGTATTCCTGGAGTGCAATCACTTGAACCTGGTAATAGGTGCCTTTGCCAAAATCTATGGGAGTGGGTGCAGGCCCCTCGCCACTGGGCACCACCGGCTGGTTGGTGAGCCGGGTGCTGTCGCTCAGCAATTCATGGTTGCGCTCATGCAACTCTTTGATTTTTTCCCTTAATTCTGTGATTATCCGTTGTTGGTTTTCCAGTTCGGCCAGTTTTTCCGCGTATTGATTGCTTATGGAGTCTATGCGGTTCATGCCCGCCTTGCTCTTGTGGGTTAAGGTAAAATGCACTTGGTGCCCATCATAAAACTGGTAATAAAAAAGTGCGGTAAGTGAAATAAGGAAAAGTACCACAATCACCCAAGCCGTTACGCCCATTTGCCGGCCCCTTGCCGGCGGAAAAATATCATCAAAGGTTTCGGCTTTTCCTACTTGGCCATCCCCGTCTTGGTTTTCTTCTCCCGTGTCATCCATTTGTTGTGATGCCAATTCCAGGTTGGCGGTTTCCAACTCTGCCAGTACTTCTTCAATCTCCGCATCGGTTATTTCGTCCACCTGGGGAATGTACTGGCGTGAATCTTCCAGTGTGTCTTCTACGCTATCAGTCTCTTGCCCGTGGCTTTCCATGGGCACTGTAAGGTCTAGGTCGGTGTTCACCGCATTAGGTTCTTCATTGTCAATATTATCTATAGCCGGCTCCTGCTTGGCGGTGCCACTTGGTGTGCCTTCCGCACTTTCATCCAAGTATTTTTCATACCAGGGGGAATTTTCAGCTTCTTGTTCCATTGGTTGGCCATCGCCAGGCCCAGTGGTTGGGTCTTCCTCTGGCTTTCCTTCCAAATCAAATGAAACAGGTTCCGGTGAACCCTCCAGGGGTGCCCCTTTGCTTTCGCTATCCTTTGGGCCCTCCTTTCCCTCCTCTTCGTTGTCCTCTATATCACCGTCAATTTCAAAGATATTGCTCATACCTGCGGCCGTTTAGAATCTCGAAAGTAGGTGCTTTGCTAGTAATACGTTTCTTTTTGCCAATGCCTCAGCAGCAAAAAGCCAAACAACATGCCTCCCAGGTGGGCAAAGTGGGCCACATTGTCACCTGGATTGTTTTGCAGGCCTAGGTACAATTCCATGGCCCCATAGAGCATCACAAAGTGTTTGGCCTTGATGGGCAGCGCGAAATAGAGGTAGATGGTAATGTTGGGAAACAACATGCCGAAAGCCAGCAATATGCCAAATACGGCACCTGAAGCGCCCACCGTTGGCATGTTCACCAGTTGGTTGAATGTGGCCGCATCTGGCTGGATATAGTTTTTTCCCTCTTTCAGTATGCGGTATCCTTCATCCATTACCTCACTTACCAGGGCGGGATCCAAAGAGTTGAAGTAGGGCCATATCTCTAAATACTTAACGCCCAAGTGCAGGGCGGCGGCGCCCAATCCCGTAGCCATATAATAATACACAAACCGCTTGGCACCCAGCCTCATTTCCAGTGCCGGCCCAAACATAAACAGGGCGAACATGTTGCCCAGTATGTGGCCAATACCGCCATGCATGAACATATGGGTTACCAATTGGTGGGGCATGAACATGGACGAGCCGGGCAAGAACAGGGAGAACTTTTCTAACATAAAGTCCTCATAGAACATGGTAGCCAAAAAGAAAAGGCCATTTATGATGAGCAGGTTTTTTACTACCTCTGTGATTCTCGTATTCATAGGGGCTAGAATTTATTGTCGAGTTCGTCTATGGGCAACACCACAATGGTAGGCTTGCCATCCAGGCCAAAATAGGGTTCCTTGCAGGCAAACAACTGATCTATCAAGGAGGCAGCCTCTTCACTCTGCATGGTTTTACCGGTTTTAATGGCCGCGCCCAAGGCCAAACTCCTTGCCAGCATATGGCTTACTGACAAGCTGTCGTGTGACAGGTCATTACTTAAGTCTTGGGCCATTTGTGTGAGTACTTCTTCCACGTTGGCTTCTACCAATTCTTCAGGCATACCATTCACTATCAAGGCATTGTTGCCAAAAACATCAAGGTCTATACCCATACCTTTGAGCTGCGCGAAGTAGGTGTGCAGGTTTTTAAATTGTACCGCACCAAGCTGTACTACCTCCGGAAACAGTTTTTTCTGACTGGCGAGTTTCCCTTTGTCCAGTTTGTGGCAAAACTGCTCAAACAACACCCGCTGGTGGGCCCTGGCTTGGTGTACCACGGCCAAGCCCGATTTGATGGGGATGACCAGGTACTTCAGGCCTACTTGAAGGGGCTGGCGGAGTACCTGTGATATATCTGCTTTCCAGGCCGGTTGCTGTGCCGGGGTTGCCGTGTCATGGTTGGGTGGTATATCAAATAAATCCTTCCAATTGCTGTGTTGGGCCTGTGATTGCCGGGTGCCTGTGGGAGGGGCCCAGCTAGTATGGTTTCCGGTTGATGCCCGGCTGTTATCCCCACCCGCAAATTGGAATTTACTGTTTCCCAAAGGCCTGGCCCATGATTCTATGGTGGCCCGGTCTTGGTCAAAATTGAGCACGGGCGCCAGGTGGTATTCATTGATGGACTTTCGGATAGCGGCATTCAGCATGGCATAAATGGCCCTTTCGTCCTCAAACTTTACCTCCGTTTTGGTAGGGTGCACATTCACGTCTATGCGGTTGGGCGGTACTTGTAGGGATATGAAAAAGGCAGGATAACTGTCGGCCGCCACGAGACCATCAAAGGCACCTTGCACGCAGTGGTTAAAATATGCACTGCGTATGTACCTGCCGTTGGTAATAAAGTATTGGTCGCCCCTTGACTTTCTGGCCATGGATGGGCCGGCTACATACCCCCCTATCGTCACTATGTCAGATTGTTCCCGTAATTCTACCAGGTTTTCTTCATAGGCCTTTCCAAAAAGCTGGATAATCCTTTTTTTGAGGTTGCCCGGTCTAAGATCGTATAATAAATCGTTGTCAATAAACAATTTAAAACCGATTTGTGGCATGGCCAGGGCAGCCCTGATAAATTCGTCGGTAATGTGGCGGTTTTCTATCCGGTCAGACTTCAAGAAATTTTTTCGGGCAGGCACGTTGAAAAAAAGGTTCTTGACCGAGATGCTGGTACCCTTTGCGGTAGCCACCGGTTGTTGGCCTAGCAAGCGGCTGTCTTCCACTATCAATTCCGTGCCCAAGGGGTTTTCTTCCCTTCGGGTTTTGAGCTCTACCCTTGCCACGGCGGCTATGGAGGCCATGGCCTCTCCCCTAAACCCAAATGTGCCTATGTTGAAAAGGTCATGCACATCCCGGATTTTTGAGGTGGCGTGCCTTTCAAAGCACATCCGGGCATCGGTCTCGCTCATACCCACCCCATTGTCCACTATCTGTATGCCGGTTTTTCCTGCATTCCAAATCATGGTTTGTATGTCGGTAGCCTTGGCGTCCACGGCATTTTCCAGCAGTTCCTTCACCACCGAGGCAGGCCGCTGCACCACCTCGCCTGCCGCTATCTGGTTGGCTATGGAGTCAGGCAGCAGTTTGATTATATCGGCCATTAAATGGCGGTATTGGATTTTTTAACGAAAACAAAAAGGAAAAAAAACAACATGGCAAAACCCGCCAAGACTTTGGCCAGTTCACCGCCAAATGATTCAGAAACAACAAATTGATCTGAATACATAAAATACACCACTGCCATGAGCGCCACTATGAGCATGTATTTGGTGAACTTGTTTACCACCCGGTTAGGGCTTCGCTTGGCAAAATGGTTCCTCCGCATGCCATGGCCCGCCTCTGTGCCCCGGGAGAGGAATACTCCCGGCGATTCACGAAACCGTATGGTGCGCTCTTCCACGGGCTCTGGGCTGTGCCTGGGGGTGTAGCTAAAGCTGCGGGGTTTTACCTGTTTGGGCCTGGAAAATATCATAGGGCTATAAGTAGCAAAGGTAGCACAAGGCAACGGGCAAACAAGGGGTCCCCAGGCCTCCACCATGGCCCATTTACCTTTGTCGGCCCATGCCTTTGCCAAGCCAGCCCCTGGCTGATTTCGACTATGCATTGCCCGAAGGGCAAATAGCCCGCTACCCACTGGATGACAGGGGCGCTTCCCGGCTATTGGTGTATGGACAGGGCCAAATTTCCCATGCTGTGTTCGCTGATCTGGCCCGCTACCTGCCCAGACCTTGCGCGCTGGTAATGAACAATACCCAGGTATTGGCAGCTAGGCTGGTTTTTAATAAGACCAGTGGTGCCCGAATCGAATTGTTCTGTCTCCAGCCTTATAGAATGCCCCTTGAAAAATCCCTCCAGTCCAGGCAATGGGCCTCGTGGGAATGCATGGTTGGCAACAAAAAGCGGCTTAAATTGGGCGAAACCCTAGAAATGAACAAGACTTGGGGCAGGCTGTGGGCCACGGTGATGCAACTGGGCAATGAACTTGCCCTTATCCGGTTCCATTGGGAAGGAGGCTTGCCTTTTGCCCAAGTGCTCGATGAGGCGGGAATGGTGCCGCTACCTCCATACCTGCACCGTTTGCCCCAACCCAGCGACAAAGCGCGCTACCAAACCGTATATGCCAAACAGCAGGGTGCAGTGGCTGCCCCAACCGCTGGCCTGCATTTCACACCGATGCACATTGATCTGCTCAAATCCAATGGGATAGAAATAGGATATACCACCCTGCACGTAGGCGCGGGCACCTTTCAGCCCGTAAAAGCCACAGACTTGTCTAAACACCACATGCACGCGGAAAAAATGGCGGTGACGCGAGGCTTTTTGTCCTGGCTCAAGGGAGTGCTACCGGTAATTGCCGTGGGCACCACCAGTTTTAGGTGCCTGGAATCGGTATATTGGCTGGGACATGCACTGCTCACTACCGGGCAATTGCCCCAAGTGCTGGAAAGCGGGTATCCCTATTTGGCCCATCACCCGGAAAACCCAATTGACACGATTGATGCCCTACTGGCTCACATGGACCGTCAAGCTATCGAGAAACTGAACCTGGATACAAGACTTTTTGTGCTGCCGGGCTATACCCCTCAGTGCTGTCATGGCCTTATTACCAATTTTCACCAGCCAAAAAGTACCCTGCTGGCACTGGTAGCCGCTTTGGTAGGCCCTGATTGGAGAAGGATATACCAAGAGGCCCTGGCCCATGGCTATCGGTTCTTGAGCTACGGTGATAGTTCATTAATACTACCAAAGACATGAGGATACATTCCATTTGGATTTACCCTATTAAGGGGTTACCGGGAATTCGGGTAAACCAGTGGCCCTTGCGGCGAAATGGCTCGTTGGCTTTTGACCGCCAATGGGCTATGGAGAGCCCTAACGGACAAATAATCAATGGTAAGCGGACAAACAAGGTACAGCAACCTGCCTTGAAGGAACTCATGGACATCCTGCCTAAGGCCCAGGGCACCATAGGCCCAATTGATGTGCTTGACTGGGGCAAGATGCTTACCCAAGCCCTGGGTGAACCCGTGGTATTGCGCAGCCATGAAAGCACCGGCCTGCCCGACGACAGCGAGCGTCCAGGGCCTACCATAGTGGCCGCGGCTACCCTTCAAGCATTGGGCGATGCGCTTGGGCTTTCCCTTGACCAAATGGTCGGGCGGTTTAGGCCGAATATCTTGCTTGAGGGGCTTGCTCCCTTTGACGATGATCTGCTGGTGGGTGACACACTCCGTACAGGCGGGAGTACTTTTTATATGGCCAAGCCCTGCAACCGCTGTGTGGTGCCTACCAGGGACCCAGGTACCGGAGAGGTTTATGCCGGATTCAAGGACCGGTTTATTGCTGCCCGCACAGCAGGGGCGCCCCTGCTGGCTGCCCATTTGTTTGATCACCATTACAAGCTCTGCGTCAATACCATTCCGGGGCAAGTGTCTCCCGGGACAGTGCTGGCACAAGGTGACACGGTAATACGTACATTGGGCAAAGGGCTATTGGGCTAATAGTGGGGATGGAGCGGAATGAAATTCATAAATTACTAGAAAACAAGTATATAGAGTATAATCGCTGGGACTTTATACCCCAAGACCCGGTAAGCATACCCCATCTCTTTTCTACGAAAAGGGATATAGAGATAGCGGGTTTTTTTGCAGCGACCCTGGCCTGGGGTAGGCGCAAAACAATCATAGACAAGTGCAAGGAACTCCTCAAACGGATGGATATGGCTCCCTACCAGTTTGTGGTGCAGTGCACGGCCACGGATCGCGAACGCCTAAACGGGTTTGTACACCGAACGTTTAATGCGCTGGACTTGGACTATTTCATTTCCCGTCTGGGCACCCACTACCGCAGTCATGAAAGTTTGGAATCCTTGTTTTTGCACGGCCATGATGCGGCGGGTCGCCTGCAACAGTTTGTGCACCAATTTGTAAGTGGCGATGGATTTGTGCAGCGTACGGCCAAACACCTGCCCACGCCTGCCCGAAATGCCACATGCAAGAGGCTCAATATGTATTTGAGGTGGATGGTTAGGACTGACCCTTGTGGGGTGGATTTTGGTATTTGGAAGCAAATAAGACCCGCCGACTTGATGTGCCCACTCGATGTACACGTGGCGCGGGTTGGGGCTAAGTTGGGCCTGTTGCGCAGAAAACAAATGGACTGGATGGCGGTGGAAGAGCTTACTGCGGAATTGCGGCGGTTTGATCCCTCCGACCCCGTGAAGTACGACTATGCCTTGTTTGGCCTGGGGGTAAGCGGATTGATGTAACCCAAAAGGGAGCACCCATAGCCTTAGGACACAACAGAAGTAAACCTCGGGGAAACCCCGACTATTCCATGCCGCCCTATGTACTGCCAATCATGTCAAAATAACTTGAAATTCAATGGTTTGATAATGATGCTTTGATTATTGCGACTTAATTGCCGGCAATCCGATAAAGGTCGATACCTTTGCCGCCCATTTTCGGGATGTAGCTCAGTCCGGTTTAGAGTACACGTCTGGGGGGCGTGGGGTCGCTGGTTCGAATCCAGTCATCCCGACCGAAAACGAAAGGGTGCCTGCTGAGGGTGCCCTTTTTTAATTTAATGGTTGCATACAGGGTTATAGGTCGTGTCTCATGGTAACCCAATAATGGAAAACGGCCAGATTGTACTGGCCAACTGCTGGTGTGTAGGCTCACCTTGCCCTAAGAAACATGTTTAGTACGGCATCTCCTGCAAAGGGCTTTCTTAATCCAAGTTATTGTTTTTGAGTTATTAAAGAAATTGCTTGGATGGCCAATAGTAAGTATGAGGTTCCCTATAGCCATTGCAGGGCAGCCCTTCACCGGTGTATTTCTTAAAGGAGGGGTTTCTTACCAGGTTTTGTGCCAGGGCGGCGCTGCCGGGCAGCCAGAGCGCCAGGGCCAGGCAAAGAAACAAAGCCCCGCCGCAGGGGGCGGGGCTTTGGGCTTTAGTTTTTAACAAAAGCAAAGGCATGGGTTTGGTTGTCAATGCGCAGTTGGATAAGGTAGGAACCGGCTGCCAG
>JACPUW010000002.1 GCA_016192035.1 Bacteroidota bacterium | reverse complement strand
GCCGTCGTCCTCCTGCCATTGGTAGGTAAGGCTGCTGCCCGTGGCGGTCACCGTAAAGCCGCCGTTCCCGCCCGCGCATACCGCATCGTCCACGGGGTCAACCGTTACCGCAGGGCTTACCTGTACGGTAAGTTCCCCGTTGCCCGATAGGTCCGCGCTGCACTCGCTGTTGTCCACCACGCAGCGGTAGGTATAGCCGTCCATGCCCGCCGTGGCGCCGGTAAGCGCCAGTGAGGCGGTGGTCGCACCGCTGTATATGCCCCCGTTCGACAGGTCGGCGTACCCGCCGCCATCATCCTCCTGCCATTGGTAGGTAAGGCTGCTGCCCGTGGCGGTCACCGTAAAGCCGCCGTTCCCGCCCGCGCATACCGCATCGTCCACGGGGTCAACCGTTACCGAAGGTATGGTTTGTACTGTTAAGTCAATTTCATCACTCGTAACCGATGGATTGCATGTACCCGTTACCACACAGCGATATACATACCCAGTCATGCTGCTGGTGACCCCAGTAAAGGTCAGGTTAGCCGATGTGGCCCCACCATAAACCCCACCATTTGAAATTGCGGAAAAACCAGAACCTTTATTTTCTTGCCATTGATAGGTCAGTCCCGCGCCAGTAGCTGTTACGCTAAAGCCTGTATTGCTGCCTTCACACACGGTTATATCCGTGGGTTGAGTGGTAATGGCCGGTGGGCTATTCACTGCCAGATTTGCTGAAGCACTCGTAGCACTTCCACATCCCGTATTGGTTACCACACAGCGATAGTCATAGCCATTCATCCCGGCTGATACGCTGGAAAGTGATAGAGTGGCAGTTAATGCGCCGCTATAAATTCCTCCATTTGATAAGTTGGAAAATCCACTACCATCATCTTCCTGCCATTGGTAGGTGAGATTGGTGCCTATTGCCGCCGTAACTGTAAAACTTGCTGCATCTGAAGCACATTTGGTTGCGTCACTGGGATTTGCGGTAACCACAGGGGCTATATCCACGTCAAGCTGTGCATCATTTGATGTAACATCACTGCCGCAAGTGCTCGATACCCTGCACCTATACGTATAGTCGTCCATGGATGCGGTAACATCCGTAAGGGTGAGGGTAAAGGTAGTAACCCCGCTATAGATTCCGCCATTTGCCAAGTTGGCGTATCCGCTTCCGTCGTCTTCTTGCCATTGGTAAGAAATGGTGCCGCCACTGGCTGCCACCGTAAAAGTGGGATCACCGTCCACACAGGTGGTCACGGCCGATGGCTGCGCGCTGATACTCACATTGCTTATGGTAGAAAGTGTGGCTGAAGAGGACGTAGCGGTAGGGGTGCAGGTTCCTGAAATCAAAACCCTATACATGAATCCGTCAAAACCAGCGGTTATGCCTGAAATATCCAAATCGGCGGTTGTGACATTGCTATAGCTTCCGCCATTGGCCAAATTTGAAAAACCACTGCCTTGGTCTTCTTGCCATTGATAAGTTAAACCTGTGCCAGTAGCAACCACAGAAAAAGTGATGTTGTCGCCGATACAAGCTGCGGTGTTGGCCGGATTTGTAGATATGGACGGCGGACTGTTCACGGTGAGGTTGGCTGAGGCCGAAGTTGCCGAAGGGCAAGTGCCGCTAGATACCACGCATCGGTAATCATAGCCGTTCATAGCAGCCGTAGCGTCGGTTATGGTAAGCATTGCGGTGGTCACGGTAGAGTAAACCCCGCCATTGGCCAAGTTGGTGAACCCGGCACCGTTATCTTCTTGCCATTGATAGGTAAGGCTCGCCCCTGAAGCAGTTATAGAAAATGTGGGATCTCCATTGACGCATACTGTAGCATCGCTAGGGCTTATGGTAACTGAAGGAGAAGCCGAGTTTGATATGGTTGCCGATGAAGAATTGGTGCTTCCGCAACCCGTATTGGTGGCAACCAAACGGTAATCATATCCATCAAGACCGGCACCAGCCGAAGAAATGGTAAGACTTGTGGTATTTACCCCGCTGTATGTAGCATTGTTGCTGAGGTTGGAAAAACCTCCCCCATTGTCTTCCTGCCATTGATAGCCCAAACTACTACCAGAAACGGTGGTTGTAAATACAATGTCGTCACCCGTGCAGTAGTTGGTGCTTGAAGGGTTTACGGTAAATGTTGGTACGGTATGCACGGCGAGGGAAGCACTTGCCGAAAAATCACTTGGTATGCATGCCCCTGAAACCACACAGCGGTAGTCATAACCATCCATGCCTGCCGTTACATCCGTGAGCGTTAGGGTAAGGGTAGTTGCACCGCTATATACCCCGCCATTGGCAATATTGGCAAAACCGCCACCATTATCCACCTGCCATTGGTAAGTGAGCGAAGAGCCCGTGGCGGTAACGGTAAATGATGGATCATCATTTACGCAAACGGTTGCATCTGAAGGGTCTGCTGTAACATTGGGTGCGGTTTGTACTGTTAACGAAGCTGATGACGAAGTAGCCGAAGGGGTGCATGTGCCTGATACCACACAACGGTAATCATAGCCGTCCATGCCCGCCGTGGCATCCGTAATGGTCAGCGTGGTGGTGGTAACCCCTGAATAGGTTCCATTATTGGCCAGGTTGGCAAATCCACCTCCGTTGTCTTCTTGCCATTGATAGGTAAGGCTTGTACCCGTAGCGGTTATGGTGTAAGTTGGGTCGCCAGTGGCACAGACGGTTGCGTTGCTTGGGCTTGCGGTAATGGCCGGTGCCGTATTTACGATGATGTCTGCCTCCCCTGAAATGTCGCTGGCGCAAGCACTATTGTCCACCAAACAGCGGTATGTATATCCGTCATTGGCGTTAGTTACGTCAGTTAGGGTCAGCATGGCGGTGTTGGTTCCACTATATATGCCACCATCGGAAAGGTTGGCATAGCCAGTACCATCATCTTCCTGCCACTGGTACGTAAGTGAAGTACCTGAAGCCACTACCGTAAATGTTGGGTCGGCATCTTCACATACCGTGGCATCTGAAGGATCAGTAGTGACGGTGGGCGGGGTTTGTACCGTGAGGTCGGCACTGGAAGATGTAGCCGAAGGGGTGCATGTGCCTGATACCACACAGCGGTAGTCATAACCGCTCATGCCCGCGCTGGCATCGGTAATAGTCAGCGTGGCAATGGTAACCCCAGAATAGGTTCCATTATTGGTCAAGTTGGCAAATCCACCTCCATTGTCTTCTTGCCATTGGTAGGTAATTCCCGTTCCCGTAGCAGTAACGGTAAAAGTCGGGTCATCATCCACGCATACGGTAGCGTTAGATGGTGATGCAGAAATAGATGGTTTAAGATTGGTGGTGAGTGAAACGGCATTGCCGGTTACAGAAGGGCACTCCGAATTGTCCACCACAACCCGGTAGTCATACCCATTCATAGTACTTGGTGCTGCGGTAAGGGTAAGGTTGGCCGTGGTAGCCCCACCATAAACCCCGCCATCCGCAATATTGGAATACCCGCTGCCATCATCTTCCTGCCATTGGTATGTGATGGAAGAACCCCCGGCAGTAACCGAAAAGGAGGCATTGCCGTCCTCACAAATGGTTTGGTCACCGGCTTGGACAGAAATGCTGGGTGGTACTTGAACCGTAAGGAGGCCCTCATTTGATGTGGCTGATGGGGCGCAAACACCACTTACCACACATCGATAGGTATAGGCATCCCTTCCTGTGCTTGGGTCGGTGAGGGTAAGTTCATCTGTTGTGACCCCACTATACACCACGCCATTTGCCAAATTGGCGTAGCCGCCACCATTGTCTTCTTGCCACTGGTAGGTTAATGATGTTCCAGTAGCGGTAACCTTAAAGCCCGCGTCATCCCCGTCACAGATTGAAAAATCCGAGGGGTCGGCAGTTACAACAGGCAGAATTCTAACGGTAGCCGATGCAGCAGCGCTCATATCCGGGTCACAATTGGCATTGTCCACCACGCAACGGAACAGATAACCGTCCATGCCAGCGGTGATATTGGTAAGGGTAAGGGTAGCCGTGGTCGCCCCGCTATATACCCCTCCATTTGATATATTGGCATAGCCACCGCCGTCATCTTCTTGCCATTGATAGGTAAGTGCATCGCCTGTGGCCACTATTGTAAAACTAGGGTCATCGTTTTCGCATACGGTCACATTTGAAGGGTCTGCAGTAACCGTGGGCTTAACTACTACGTCAAGATTGGCCGTATTTGAGTTGGTGCTCACGCAACCGGCATTGTCAATCACCACTCGATAGTCATACCCGTCCAAACTTGATGAAATGGATGTAATGGATAGGGTGGCCGTGTTAACACCACTATAGCTTCCCCCATTTGCCAAATTGGCGAAACCTCCACCGTTGTCCTCTTGCCACTGATAGGTAAGGGCTGTTCCAGTTGCGGTTACCGAAAAAGAAATATCTTCATCTTCACAATCGGTCACATCACTGGGATTTGAAGTTACGGTAGGGGCCAATTGGATGGTAAGGTCGGCAGAGGCTGATATATCTGGATTGCAATGGGCATTGTCCACCACACAGCGATACGCATAGCCATTCATTCCAGCTACTACATCGGTGAGGGTTAGGGTGGCCGTGGTGGCCCCGCTATATACCCCGCCATTGGAGATGTTGGTGTAACCGCCTCCATTGTCTTCCTGCCACTGGTAGGTAATAGAAGTTCCAGTAGCCGTAACAGTAAAAGTGGGGTCATCATTCACACATACGGTAGCATCACTTGGATCTGCGGTTATTGTTGGCTGATCAAACACTGTAAGGGTGGCCGATGTAGAAAAATCAGATGGGCAAGCGGTATTGCTAGCTACACAACGATACAGATAGCCGTCTAAGGTTGTGGAGATATTGGAAAGCGTGAGGGTTGCCGAGGTAGTCCCGCTATAGCCGCCGCCATTGGAGAGGTTGGCGAATCCACCCCCATTATCCACTTGCCAACGATAGGTAAGTGCTGTTCCAGTTGCCGTTACCGAAAACGATGAATCAACCGCTTCACAGACAGTAATAGAAACAGGATCAACGGTAACCGTGGGCGTAGCCATCACTGCAAGGTCGGCCTCGACAGTGGTGTCTATGGGGCAGGCGGTAGAAGACACCAAGCACCTATAGGAGTAACCATTGTTTCCGGTTGATACCCCGGTAAGGTTAAGTGTAGTTGCAGTGGCTCCCGAGTAAATGCCAACATTGGCCAAGTTGGCGTAGCCGCCGCCGTTGTCCACCTGCCATTGGTACGTGAGGCCTGAACCTGTGGCTGCTAGGGTAAAACTTGTGTTGTCGCCGTTGCATTCTGTGACATCTGAGGGCTGGGAGGTGATGGTAGTGACTGAGGTAACCGTAAACGTGACCGTGGCGGAGGATTGGGCCCCACAAGTACCAACCACGTCGGTTGCTATACGCTTATAGTAGGTGGTGGTGGTGAGGTTTGGCACCACATAGTCTTCGTTGCTATTGGTTCCCGAAGCCGAAGACCAAGGGCCTGCTGCACTGACGGTTGACTGCACCCATGTGTACACTATAATGGCCCCAGTACCAGTGGCCACAGTAGCGTCTATGGTTCCTGGAGAACTTCCGGAGCAAATACTGGCCGATGAGGTATTGACAGTGCCTGCAGAGCATTGTCCAATGGCTTTTTGGGGAATGGCCAAAAAAGCTATTCCGATTGCGCATAGAGCGAGTAAGTGTTTTACCATTATCGTGTTATTTTTCAATGTATTCGTTTAGATTGGTACCCTTAGGTGCCGTTATTTCAAAACCGTAGTTCAATTCCATACGCTCGTTGGCCGGTAGGAGCAGGGTTAATTCAAAGTATCCGTTATACTTAACCGCCCCTTTAGGCAAGTTATATTCCATGAGCACATTTGGGTTGGCCGATGCAAAGGGGATCCTATCGCGAAAGATGATCGTTTGTTCAATGGGGGTGCTGTTGGTAATGGTAGCCACCCATTCCACCTTTGAGCTTGCCTTATTGCCAACTAAGGAATTGCTAAGTTTTTCTTTGACTACATATTTAGTGGATACCACTTCATGTGTCATTGGTAGTGACAGGGTCATGGAGTCTTGGAAAAGGCCAGAAATAAAGCTGTCTTGTACCTGGCCGTTTGTGGCTGTACCTACTGTGATGGTCCCTTCTGGCAAAAAAATCCCCTTAAGCTCCTTGATTTCCAATATGGGCTGAGACAAATGGCTCAGGGACGGATCACAAACGAACAGTTGGCGCGCGGCCACCCGGTAGTTGCTCAGTTTGGGAACAAACATGGATTGGCCATTGCCCAATTGAACTGGGTAGGGTAAAAGAAATGTAACCGCGTGGCTGCCATATTTTAAGGATTTCCTATTGCCGGTTTGGTCGTAGCTCAGGCGCAATTGGACATTGTTCCAGTTGAACCCCGTATGCTGTGACACCATGGCATTTACATCCAATTCGGCCTTATCCATTTGAGCTTTCAACCCATATTGAGGCGCCCAAGTGGCCAGTTGTGTGAAAAAGGATATGCGTACAGGTTGCTCCATGTCAAAATCGGCCACAATGTTCAGCTGTACCCCATGTACAGCGGGTGCCAGCGTGGTCAAACGGTTTTGTTTTGCCTGTTTCAGGCTATCAATTTGGTGAACCAAGCGTTTTTTGTGGAGTTTGGCCGTGGTTAGATCCTTCTGAAGATTCCGTAGCTTTTTGGCATAGAAACCCAAGAGCTCATCAAGGTCATCGGTATATATGCTCTTGTCGCTTACCTCAATACCCATGTTTTCGTCCAAGATGGTCTTTAAATAGCCTATCTGAGACTCGGTAAACAACACTCCTTGAAGTGAATCCTCCATTTGATGTTGGGCCCGGCTTATTATGCGGAGCATGGGATCATTAAAGAAAGTGGATGAGTCACTAATCAACTCGGCATGTACCACCCAGGCCGATTGGCCCATGAAAAACTGCAACTGGTCAAGTTGGGCATCAAAAGAAAGGCCCATGATGCGCACCTGATTTACTCCCTTGACAAGTGCTATGGCCGGTGTTTCAGAAACCACATATGCCCCTTGGGTAGTTAGCTCTACCGAATTGGGTGAAGCGGTGGTATAGATTTGTCCTTGGACCGGCACATATGCCAGTACCAATAACAATAAAATGGGCACAAAGGCACAATGTGTTGGACCAAATAGTGCGCGTAGAGCGAACCTTTTCAAATTACTGCCAGTTTGAACGACCAAAATTATTCAAATGCTTAACCCTATCTATATTAGTAATTCACATAGCTATGATGTATATTATTCTTTGGCAGGCAAAATGGCCGAAGAAGGTGGCACCAGTGGGCCAGATAAAACGGAGTCATTGGTGGGCTACACCAAGCTCAATTTTAGCAGGATGAAGCGCCTGGAAAAACAGGAAATAGACCTGGACGCAGCTGGCATACCCAGGTACCGCCCTGCCCCGCTTACCCTACTTGCCATAACCGAAACCTGGTGCGGTGATGCTGCCCAGAACCTGCCTATTATCAATAACATAGCCAAGCAAACTGACTATCTATCGCTGCGCACCATTTGGCGTGATGAGTATCCAGAATTGATGGAACAATTCCTTACCAACGGATCGAAATCCATACCCAAAGTGATAGTGCTTGACGGCAAAAACAGTGTGCTGGGCACATGGGGGCCTAGGCCTCAAGTACTACAGGAATTGGTGGCTGCCCTCAAGGCCAAAGGTGCTGTGGATTACAAAGAAATTTCAGAAGAAGTGCAGAGGTGGTATAACCAAGACAAGGGAATATCCTTGGCAATGGAATTTGGTCACTTGCTACAAACCGTACTATAGTTTAATGTCGGAAGGATCATCCTTTGACATGGCCGTGGCAAAGACCACGGAAAGCGCCGCATAGCCAAAAATGTTAAGAAACGCCATAGAAAACAGCACAAGGCTATTGATATGTGACACCATCCAAACTATGGTAGGTTCTATCAAGTCTATGTCCATATCCGTTCCATCTAGCTTTTCTTCCATTATTTGAGTCAATTGATCGGCCGTGTAGGGAAACCAATTGGGATTGACCGCATAGTAATATACCGCCATGGTGAAAATATAGGCACCCAAGGCCACCAGACCCGTGGCATAGGCAGATTTAAACACCTGTCCAAAAGACAGGTAATGGATATTCTGCTTTTTAGACCTGATGACCATGTACATACCGAAAGAAATAATGGCTGTGCGCAGCAACCAAATCCAAAATCCTCCTGGGTTTTGGGTTTCCATTTCAAAAGCTTGGGTCATGCCCGGTGAAACCACCATGGCAACCATTCCCAAAAGCACACCGGCCGTAATGCCATGTAGGTACAGTGGTTTCATGATTTAATCAATTGTTTTATAGTTCAATACATCAATTTCAAATACTAAGGTAGAATATTTTAACACGGGATTTCTATCTTGTGTACCAAAACCCAGGTAATGAGGGGAAATGGCCGTGAGTTTATCACCCACATTGGCCGACAAGCAGGCTTCCTCCCATGCCACGGGTGAAATAAGGCCTTCGCCCAAAACAAACCCTATAGGTTCTTTACCGTGAGAAGAGAGAAATTCAGTACCACTGGTAAATAAGCCCCTGACGTGTATCCAAACCGAGTCACCATACTGCAAGGGCGGGCCGCTACCTTTCTGGTCATAGAACACACGCAAACCCCTGGAGGTCTTTGTCCATGTTTCAGCTTTACCATCACTTAGCTTGTCAACCATAGCGTCTATCAAGACTTCTTCATTCCAAACCCCCACAACACGGATTATCAAGATTAACACACCTTCTTTCTCTTCTATGCCAGGTGGGAAGTAAGCCTCGGGTATGGTTGACAGGTCCACCTCCACGTGCACGCTATCCCCCTCTGAGAGCATGGCGAGTGCCTTCATGTAGTCCGTTTCAAAAAGTGGTTCAGCCAGCATTGCCCTAGACACATAATCGGGCATGGCGAAAGTGTTGGCCAACTCCTTGCCATTAACCGATTGAATTACTTCAAATTCAACAATGTCTCCCGGTTTTCCAGGAACATTGCCCGGTTCAGTAAGGCAAGTTATCTGCAAACCATCGGCTAGTTCAAGGGTTTTCCCTTCATTCAACCCCTTGGGCCCGCATGACCCTAGTCCATTGGCTATGAGTAGAATGGCAAGTTTAGAAAGGGTGCTCTTGCACAAATTCACTTAGTTTTCTTTTAAATCGTTTGATAGTCTTTTCTAATGAAATAAATGAGCGTCCGCCCGAAGCATTCTTATGCCCACCGCCCTGAAAGTACTTAGACGCAAAAAGGTTGGTGGGGAAGTCGCCTTTGGAGCGAAACGACAATTTGACCATATCCTCTTCCTCGCTTAAAAAGGCTGCCAGCACCATTCCCTTGATGCTCAAGTTGTAGTTCACAAAGCCCTCCGTGTCGCCCTTTTTGATATTGAAACTCTTATGGTCATCTTTGGTTACCCACATGAGCGATGTTTTCAACTCAGGTAATACTTCATGCCTGTTCAATAAGCAGTTGCCCAATAGGTGCAACCGGTTTTCGGTGTTATTGTCAAACAGGGCTTCATGTACCTCTGCGTGGTTCACTCCCATTTCAAGCAGGCGGGCCACGACCCTATGTGTTTCGGGCGTGGTAGAAGGAAACCTAAATGACCCGGTATCGGTCATGATGCCTGCGTATAAGTTGGTGGCTACCTGTACGCCAAAAGTAAACTCCGGAAGGCTTGCCAAAACCCTGTAAACCAATAGGGCGGTTGCCGGAGCCGATGTATCGTGGAGCATATGGGCAGCAAATAGCTTGGGCTCCAAGTGGTGGTCTATCAATATCTTGGGTGAAGTAGATCCCTTTAATGGGCCCTCCATCAATCCTGTTCTATTAAGGTCATTAAAATCCAGGCATATGATGTTTTTTGCCCTTTTAATTTCTTCGTTACCAATGGCTTGATTGGCGTCATAAACCAATATACACTCCCATCCGGGCAAACTTTGTAAAAAATCGCCGAGTGAATTAGGGCTCATCACCACACCCTTTAGTCCCAAATCGGCCAAAGCGAAGTGAAGGCCTAAAGCGGAGCCAACAGCATCGGCATCAGGATTTTGGTGAAATGTAATAAGGTAATTGTCACAACTCCTTAGGATCTGGGCCAGTTCAGGTGCTTCCATATAGTGCGCGGTAAAATTAGCCCAATGTTCTCCCATGTATGAATGAGTCGATAATTTTGGCTGCTCATTCACTTCTATATTGCATTGAAAACCATAGATTTAAGCGAAATCAAGTTCGACTGTCGCCACTTTAGGGGAGGGATACCCTGCAAACCAAACAAACTACGCGGCCGGATATGCCACCAATGCCCAGAATATGACCGAATAGAAACCCGGATACTCATAATTAAACTGGGCGCATTGGGCGATGTTATACGCACAACTCCGCTTATTGAAAGGTTTAAAAAGACATATCCCGGGGTACACATTACTTGGATCACCCATTCACCCGACATACTTCCAGCTCAGCAAATTGATGAGATCTATCGATTTGACTTCTTGAACACGTACATAGTTAGGCACCAACATTACCACATAGCACTAAACCTGGACAAAGAACCTGAGGCTTGTGCCTTACTGGCAGATGTTCAGGCCGATAAAAAGTTTGGGTTTGAATGGAAAGACCACCATATAGACGTGGCCGATGACCGCGCCGTTCACAAACTGGTGACCGGCTTGTTTGACGCTTACTCCATTCAAAACCGAAAAAATTACCTTGATGAAATTTTTGAAATCTGTGGGTTTGATTTTCAAGGAGAAGAGTACGTTTTGGATGTGGATGAAGGGCTTAAGGATTTATGGGCCGGCAAATTCCAACAAATTTCAGGACAAAAAAAGATAGTAGGCCTAAATACGGGATGTGGACAAAGATGGCCCACAAGGCTTTGGCCAACAGAAAATTGGATCTCACTTATAGGCTTGTTGAAGGAGGCAGGATATTTTCCGGTAGTATTGGGTGGAGTGGATGAAGACGCACAAAACAAGGAATATGAAAAGCTCACCGGCGCTTATTACCCCGGCACGTACTCCCTCAAGGAGTTTATTGCGCTTACCTCAGGCTGTGACCTGGTGGTAACTGCCGTATCCATGATGATGCACATAGCGATTGGGTTAAAAAAGCCTTTGGTGCTGTTCAACAACATATTCAATTCAAATGAATTCTATATGTACGGGCGTGGGGAGATAGTTGGACCCGAATTGGGGTGCGATTGCTTCTATGGAAATACCTGTACCCGTGATAAGCACTGCATGAACTCCCTTGGGGTCAACACGGTTTTCGAATCAATTAATCGGTTGATTAAATGAAAATTGCCTACTTGTCAACTTTCTATCCATTCCGGGGTGGTATAGCTCAATACAATGCCGATTTGTACCGTGAATTCGAAAAACAGCATGAGATTAAAGCCTTTACCTTTACTAGGCAGTATCCCCAATTTTTATTTCCCGGTGAAACACAATATGTTACCAAAGAGGACAAAACAGAACCCATTGATTCCCTTGCTATACTTGACTCTATCAATCCATTAAGTTATTTCACCGCTGCGCAGAAAATCAATCAATATGGCCCTGATTTATGGATTGCCAAGTACTGGCTTCCATTTTTTGGCCCTTCCCTTGGCACCGTGGCGCGGCGGCTAAACACAGCCAAAAAAATCGCGATTCTTGATAATGCCATCCCCCATGAGAAACGTCCAGGCGATAGGATGTTTACCAAATACTTCTTAAATGCGGTAGATGGCTTTATATGCATGAGCCAACAGGTTCAGAATGACCTTCATACTTTAAAGCCTGCCGCCCAATCAGTATATCAACCACACCCCCTATACGACCACTTTCCTCCGCCCATGCCTAAAGAACAGGCTAGGGAGCAACTGGGTATAGGGAAGGACAGGAAAGTGCTTCTGTTCTTTGGATACATCCGGGCATACAAAGGGTTAGACCTGCTTATTGAAGCACTTACTCATTTGCCTGAAGAATATTTGTTGCTAATAGCCGGTGAACCCTATGAAGGCTATGCTAAGTACCAGGCCCTTATAGCATCCCTTGGCGTTCAAGAGAAAGTTATGGAGGCCGTGAGGTACATCACCGACCCAGAGGTACCCCTGTTTTACTCTGCCGCCGACGTGTCCATGCTCACCTATAAGTCGGCCACACAGAGCGGGGTAGTGAATATATCCTATCACTACAATTTGCCAGTGATCGTTACCGATGTGGGCGGTTTGAGAGAAAATGTGG
Organism: Bacteroidota bacterium; assembly: GCA_016192035.1. Classification (GTDB taxonomy): domain Bacteria; phylum Bacteroidota; class Bacteroidia; order CAILMK01; family JACPUW01; genus JACPUW01. The sequence goes on along the minus strand of JACPUW010000002.1, from coordinate 67,661 downwards.
CCACACACCAAACAGGCATAGTGGTGGACCGACCCGAAGTACTGCCAATAGTCCAAGGGATAACCGAATTTTTCAAACACCCTCCACTTGATTTTGCCCATAACATAGGTGCCATAAAAGAAAAATCGTCGTGGAAATCACTCGCCACGACGATTTTACAGTTATACGAAACCCTATAAACAGGGCTTACCTTCCGGTAATGTGTGGTTTTCTTCTATCCCAAGATTTCATGCGCACGCCCACCAGGATCATGGAGTAGCTGTCATTGTATTGGTTGCCAATAATTACGGGTTGATGGCCATCCACCATGTCTGAATCAACATATACATAGTTGATTTTCAAGTTAATATCGGCATAAGAATTCAACCTGAAAAAGGCACCGATGGTAGTTGGAATGGTCAAAGACTTGTAGCTCTGCGCCATAATTGCCGTTGGTGACTCTGGATAAATGGGCGCCCCAATACCGGCAAAATTGAGGGAATTGATTTGGGCTATGTCATATCCTGCGCCAAAACGGATGTATGGTGAAACCGGGAAGGTTTGGGGATAATCCGTGAGGAGCTGTGGGATATTAATCTCATAATCAACTTGAAAACCAACAACCGAACCAGAGAAGGAGCGGCCATACTTGTCGCCAGTGGACGAAAGGGTTGCATAATTCACAGCGCCACAAAGGCTCATGCTTCGGAGAAAGGCAAAGGCTGTCCCAAGCTGCATGCCCACGTTTATGGCCGAGGGAGCCACATCACCATGTACTAGGCTAAAGCCCATATTGGTTTCAAATGACAGCCTGTTGACAGCCCTAAACTGGGCATTTGCCGACAGGACGGTCACACACAATACCATTACAAATACTGCTTTCTTCATTGTTGGTTGTCGAATTTCGGGGACAAAGTAAAAAAAACTTCCTGACCTAAGCATTCCAAATGCCATCAAATTTGTTTAACACAGCGATTTTAGTTGATCATGCAGCGGATTACCCACGAGCTTATCCACAAAGATGTAAGTAGTAACAGCTTTTTAGCGAACACGTAAGGGCTTATTTTGTCCCCACAACCGGTACTTGTATTCATGCAAAATACTTTTTTAATTTTCTTGGGTGTATTGTCAGCTTCTGTAGCCCTGGGCAAGATTACCCCAGAAGAGTACATAGCCTCCTACAAGCAAATTGCCATTGATGAGATGCATAGGGCGGGGATACCTGCAAGTATCACCCTGGCGCAAGGATACCTTGAATCTGGTTGCGGCAATAGCGAATTGGCCGTTAAGGCCAACAACCACTTTGGCATAAAATGCCACACCGACTGGAAAGGCGATGCCTTCTACATAGAAGACGACGACTACGATGAAAACGGGGAGCTGAAAAAGTCATGCTTTAGGGTCTATCGCAACGCTGAGGAGTCCTATGTGGACCATTCCGATTTCCTTACCGGTCGGTCTAGGTATGCCTTCTTGTTTGAATTGCGCACATCTGATTATAAAGGATGGGCTCATGGGCTCAAAAAAGCAGGATATGCCACTAATCCCAAATATGGTGACCTTCTTATAAGCATCATAGAGCGCTACGGACTCCAGCAATACGACTTGGAAAAATCAAAAAAAATGCTGGCCAACAACCGATTATCCAATGATGAAGTTTTTAGGATAAACGATATTCCCGCCATAGCCTATGACGGCAACATGTCAATCCGCGGGCTTAGGGATAAGTACTTTACTGCTGAATGGCAAATATTTAAGTACAACGACATAGACCCCAAAACGCCTCTTAGGAAAGGGATGATCCTGTACCTTAAACCCAAAAGGAGATCCAAGGGCCACTTGACCACGCATACTGTTCAAGAAAGTGAGACCATGCAGTATATATCCCAGTTGCGGGGCATAAAGCTCAAGAAGTTATATAAACTCAACGGAATGGCCCCTGGAGAGGAAGCAAAGCCTGGTGAAGTACTCACCCTTAAAGACAAAAGGGGGCTAAAGCCTAACCTCTATACAGGTACATTGGCTTTTAGGTACTTCACCATTCTTAATGAAGGTGCCTTGTATGAAGCCGTGTCAAATCAACCCGATACAGACCCAAATGCCCCGGTAGCTTTAAAAAATACACTTGAGAAACCGGATGGGCTGTATCATGAAGTGGGCGCAGGAGAAACGCTCATGTCCATTGCCAGGGCATACAATAAATCATGGGAAGAAATCAAGGAACAGAACGGATTGACCACAGACAACTTAACCGTGGGGCAGATCCTGCTTATAGAACCCCGGAAGGCCGAAGCCCTGGAATCAACCCCCAGCGATACCACAAACAGCGATATAGGCGATAAAGAACAGCCTTCCTTTGAAGAAAAACCTCATGCCTTGGAGAATGCAGCCTTTCATACCGTACAAAAAGGCGAAACCCTTTTTGCCATTTCGCGACTGTATGGACTCACTGTGGCTGAACTTATGTTTCTCAACCGATTGGAAAATCCTAGTGTAGCGCTAGGGGTATCGCTTCGGGTGCGGTAATGCGACTGCACTTGCCCACTTTCGCGGATTTGTCCTCCTCATATCCTATTATCAACGGGCTGTCCCAACCGTGGCGTTCAGTGGCCTGTGATCTGGCCAATAGGGACTTAGTTGGCAAATCAAGAAAACTACCTATGTCTTGCTTGGTCACCCTTTGCGACCACGGTATTGGCTCAAGCGCGTATAGCCGGAAACCGCACCAGTACACCTGGACTATGGCCATTAGGGCCTCTGAGGGTTTGCTGCCCATATCATCCCAGGTAGCCTCTGTGTTCAATGTGGGAATGTCCCGATATTTTGAGCAATTGGGCCACGTAACTCATGGAAAAATAGGCAAAACACTTGATCTACTGGCGGGCGACGCACTGGAACCACCGCGCATGTTGCGAGGCATGGCACTGGGTAAGGAACAAATGGAATTGATTGATTCCCCCGTGGTCTATTTATCTGACATAGGCAGCGGCAATGATCTATCGGCTGAATCCCTGGTGTATAGACTCAGTGGAAACCCCCTTGTTGAATTGGCCAGCCCCAAATCTCAACATGCTGAATTCAAGGATCTTATATCGCAAATTGAAATACAAGGTACCCATGCCTTTGACTATTTGTTGCGGCTGGGGGGTTATGACACTGCCTTTTGTTTCGGTGCCATCACCGCTGCGGCCCAACAAGGAAAACTGGTTTTTGTAGAAGGTTGGTCATCCATAGCCGCATTGGTCCTGGCACATAAGATGTTTCCCGCCATTCTGGACCATGTTTGGATCGTATCGCCTATTCAATGCCCTGTTTTTGAATATATTATCCAAGAATACCCCTTTAAGGTCTTATTTAAGGAGCCTTCCCCTTTTGAAGGAGGATTTTTTGCCCCTCACGTACGCCAAGTACTTGAAAATATAGCCAGCCATTTGCTATTCTAAACCTAATCCAATCTATCGTTCGCAGGATCTATATCAGCTACCTTGCCTTTGAAATCCAGGTACACAGAGGCTATCTTGTGCTTTGGCACGGCTACTTCTAGTTCATACCTGGGGGCAACCCACATCCAAGCGGGTGCTGTTCCTGCCATACCTCCCTTGCTGCCTTGCATTAGGTCAAGCGGCACGTAGTATCTATACTCGTCCCCAGTTTTACTTAGCACCACCACCTCTACAGGCATGGGCATAGGCCCTTTTCGTTCTAGCACCACGTAGCTTTTTCCCTGTGTCCGTTTTAACCCAACCACCGCATAGTCAATATGTTTGGTAGAATGAATCCAGTATTCAAGAAACCAATCCAGTATTAAGCCCGACCTATTTTCAGCTATTCTCAGGAAATCCTCAGGCCTGGGGTGGCGAAATCCCCATTTGTTGAAATAATCCTTCATGGTTCTATTAAATGCCGCCTCCCCCACCACATATTCTAGTTGCACCAGAAACAACTCCCCTTTAGAATAGGCGGCGTTGCCATACCCGGCGTTGGTGACAAAGTGATCGGCGTGTGTGCATAGGGGCTCCAGTATGTCAAACTCCGCCTGGGCATGTAGGTAGGAAGCCATTGAACGCTCATGAGGATTGCCCTTTCCATTGGGATACATTACTTTATGAAACGTCACATTGCCAGCATAATTGGTGAACCCCTCGTCCATCCAGTGGTGCCTGGCCTCATTGGTGCCCAATATGAGCTGGTACCACGAGTGGGCAGCTTCATGCATCACCACCCCAAAAAGGCTGCCGAGGTAACGGCGGCCCGTAATAAAGGTGGCCATGGGATATTCCATTCCGCCATCGCCCGCCTGTACTACCGAGTACTGGCCATAGGGATATTTGCCAAAACGGGTGCTGAGGTAATTGAATCCATTGGCAGTCAACTCGGGTAGTTTTTCCCATGAATCTGTAAACGTGTCATTTGCCACGTGAAAAAATCGAAGCAGTGGGCCATTTGGCATTTGAATGTGCGTATGTACATAGTCAGGATCTGCAGCCCATGCAAAATCATGGATACTGTCGGCCACAAAGTGCCAGGTAATATCCCGTCCTGGTTTTCTTTTCCATTTGTCGGCCTGGCAGTAACCGTGGCCCACTTCCCGGGGGTTTTTCAGGTAACCGGTAGAAGCCACCACATAGGAAGAATCGATGGTAATCTTTACATCAAAACTCCCCCAAACACCATAAAACTCACGGGAAACATAAGGATCCAAATGCCATCCATCCTCATCATATTCAGCCATTTTAGGATACCACTGTGCCATGCTATAATCTATTCCCTCCGCATTAAACCTTCCACATCTGCGAATCTGAAGCGGCACCTGCGCTTCAAAATCCATTTCCAGCACAGTGGCCATGCCAGGCAAAAGTGGTTCTAAGAGTATGACCTCCATAATTGTACCCCTTACCTCCCAGGCCACTTCCTGGCCATTCTGCCGTATGCCCCTTATCCGCTGGTAGCCTTGCTCGTAGGTTTTGAGCGCGGCTATCCGTGAGCCTATCCGCCTATCAGGGTCGGGCATTTGCCTAGACCTGATATCCATGGCGCTACCTGGCATGAATGCATTGAAATACAAATGGTAATACACCTTAAAAAGGGTGTCGGGGCTGTAGTTGAAATACCTTAGGTGCTGGTACCCCGAAAACCTATGGTTTTCTTCATCCATATTCACTTCCATTCGGTATTCCACGCGCTGTTGCCAGTAATTGCCCAGTACGGGAACCTGCCATAGTCCAAGGGCCAGTAGCAATACATACCCGTATTTCATACCACGTCTTCAAGTATGGTCCTAAATCCCACGGTCTTGCTGCCAAACCGTTCGGCATGTTCCTTTTGCAAGGCTTGTGCATAGTGCGCCTGATACCGGTGCATGTCCTTCATGGAGTTGGCATAGTATTGTATGTTAAATGAATTTTCACGCTCTTCGGAAGTACCTATAACCCTAGTAAACCTAAACCCGGTAAAACAACCGCTTGCCATAACATCTGGAATGTGGTGTTGCTGCATGTATTCTAGCCAAGGCTGCTTGGCCTCCTCGTCTATGGAAACCGTGACGCTATAAATTACCATTTGCCAAAAATAGCGGTATTAGTACGGCAGGATTCACTTTCATAGACCCAACATCTGCATGATGGCTGGCCAATCCTTAGGCCCCGCAAACTCCCAGGTACTCATGCCCATGTGTGCTGCCGCCTCCACATTTTCCTGGTTATCATCTATAAATAGGGTGTTTTCTGGGCTCCATTTCAGGGCTGACAGCACGGATTGAAATATCTCTTCTTGCGGTTTGGCCATTCTAAGTTCATACGAGTAAAACACTTGTTGAAACAGATCATAAAACCTTTGACTACCCCATTGATTGTCAAAAATCTCATCAAATTTCCTTCTATGTGTTTCATTGGTATTGCTCAGCAGGGCCAGTGTGTAGGTTTGGCCCAAGCGCCCCAAAAACTCCTTTGAATCTGGAAAAGGGATCTGTAATATGCTGTTCCAAGCTTTCTTTATCTCGCCCTCCTGAATAGCATAGGGCAAAAGTTTAGAAATCCTATCAATAAACTCATTTTCTGTAAAATAGCCCCTTTCATAGTCCAGCAGTACCTGTTGAAATGCCGCCCTTTGCCGCACACTGTGCGTGGAAGCTGGGTCAATAGAAAGATGGCGGGTGAATGCCCCTGGATCTATTTGGAGAATTACCCCTCCTAGGTCGAATAGCAGGTGTAGAACCATGTGCCAAAGATGGCCTTTGGCTATTGAAGGCCAAAATTTGCACGGGGAGCATGAAAAAATAAAGTCAGAGGAATACCTTTGCGCTCCCATTTGGTATTACGCCTTATGGACGGGCCTATAGCTCAGCCGGTTAGTAGCACCTGACTCATAATCAGGGGGTCGCAGGTTCGAGCCCTGCTGGGCCCACGGTTTATCACTAAGAGTTGCAAGGATTTGCAACTCTTTTTTTTTGCCCAATTACCCAATATGGCACTTAGCCATGACCAGATCAAGGTGTACCTACAGCCCCAGCCCAAATTTTTGAAAACCAACTCCCTTAGAACCACTCAATGTATGTGCCGGGACTAAGCCTTGTTTTGCCGCCTCAAGGTTTCATTATTGGTAAAAACTACTTTTGAACCTCCGCATAGCACCGGTGGTTACCACTACCTATCACTACACCACATGTCTGTATTACCTACCCCGCCGCCCACTGACCAATACCCCAGCCCAGAAGAAGTAATGGAAGCGCTACGGGAAGTAAAAGATCCTGAAATACCGACCGTTTCGCTGGTGGACTTGGGTTTGATTACCCAAATCCTCTATCCAAGTAGTGGTGGTTTGTTGGTAAAAATGGTGCCCACCTTTACCGGCTGCCCAGCCCTGCGCCATATGAAAGACCAAGTGCGCGAGAGGCTTGAACGCCTGGGAGTGCAAAAAGTTGGGGTGGAGATTGACAATGAAATAGCTTGGAACACCAACATGATAACCGAACAGGGATTGAAGGACATTGAAAAAATTGGCCTTTCGGCACCGGGCCGGTACTGCGGAGCGCTTGACCTGGCCCAATTACCGACGGCCAAGTGCCCTACCTGCCATAGTGATAAAACCTTACTGGTAAGCCCTTTTGGCCCTACCCTTTGCCGTGCGGTGTATTACTGCAATGATTGTGAAGGCACTTTTGAACAATTCAAACCTATATAAACCATTCATGAAACAAGGACTCATCATTTTTATAGCGCTGGGCATATCGTGCAGCCCCCTGCGCCACTTAGAAAAAGTAGTGGCCACCATTGGCCCCATTCCGCCCATTCAGGTTATGGGTGGGCCTATTGTTGACCCAGCGGCCAATGATCCGGTACACTTTAGCAGCTACTTTCAAAAAGCCTTGCTTTTTGAAATTGGACAATTGGGCATACAAGTTTCCCCTACCAACGCAGGCAATACTGTCAAGGAACCGACTTATATACAAATGGAAGTAGCTGGCATTCATGTACAAGACAACCGGCCTCCCCTTGAACCTGGGGGAATGTCCACCGCATTGCCAGGACCTGCCATACAACTTATGATGATGGGAGGGTTCAATAGCTATGACAAAAAGGGAGAACCAATTTCCTTTCGTGACCACTTTTCCTATGACCTGCCGCACCAAGAATTGGCTACGCTGATAAGGGAGGATCCAAATGCCGACCCCGTGCTGGCAGTGCTGGACCGTGCCGCCAAGGCATATGCCCTGCAATTTCAAGAACAATTGCTGGCCCATATAAAAGAAAACCGCTAAAAGGGCGTATCAGGATCCTGTTTTCCTTGTATCACGAGTCGGCCCGATTTGGTTTCATAGGCCAAGAGACGTCCCTTATTGGGCATGTTCACAAAAGATATCCCGTTGTCCAGGGCAATAAACCTGTCCCGTTCGGGGTGGGCTACCACGTCTTGGATAAACTCTATGTCAAGGGGGGTATGGCCATGTACCACCTTTCGCCCGCCCGATTTGTCAAAATCTACTTGAAAGTCGCGAATCCACATCATATCCTCCACATTCTCAAAAGGATTCTCCCTCTTGAAGTCGAATCCGGCGTGTACGTACAGAAAATCATCGTCTTCCAGGTAGTGGTACATCTCCTCTATCAAGCGAAAGTATTCCTCCCCAATTTGCGTAACCTTCCCTGCCCCAAAACTCATGAGGGTACTCTTGCCGCCCATGCGCTCCCAACCCTTGTGTGCCTCATTTGGCCGCAACTTCTGAAACAGACCCTTTCGCCCCTTTGAACTGGCCCATGACTTGTACATAAGGTCATCGTGGTTGCCCCGAAGACTGGGCATATCTATGCCCTCTTGCCTATACTGTATAATCGCATCCAGCACCCCCTTCACATCCGGCCCGCGGTCCACCAAATCGCCGAGCAGTATCACCCTGTCATCAGGGCCGGGGGCAATTTTCTGCACCAGTGATTTAAAGGTGTTTACATAGCCGTGTATATCACCTATCACCCAGTTGTTGCCGGTGATGTTTGGGAGTTTCTTTGACCTTACTTCCATTTGATTACCCGTTCAGTTCTACCAAATAGCCGCTGTGATTCCGCAGGTTGAGTACCCTAGCCTTGTCAAACATGAGGTATTGCCCTCTAATCCCCAGGAGTTTGCCATCTATTACGGGTTGTTTATCAAGGGAAAGGGAATTTACCGTGGCCGGGTATTGAAGAACGGGATACACAAAGGAAAATACTTTATTGTCATGGCTGAACAAATCTTCGTATTCCTCCGGAAACACGTCATATGCCGCCTGTTTGGCTTCTAAAGGATCGGGTTGGTTGTCTGTTTTGTCGGTAAGCATGTGGCGCCAGTTTGTCTTGTCGGCAAAGTGGGCCTTTAGGGCCACCTCTATTTCACCGGCAATCTGACGGTAAGGCGCTTGGGCCAATACCACGGCCTTTGATGCACCCTGGTCTATCCAGCGGGTAGGTATTTGCTCAAGCCTGGTCACCCCCACTTTGGCCACATCGGTAAAGGCCAGGTACACTGCATGTGGCCCCAGGTGGTGCTCCCGCTCCCACTCTGGATCACGCCCCTGGCCCAGGTGGGCCTGGCACAACTCCGGGCGTATGATGCACTCCGCATTCATGGGGCTGGTAAGAAAACAAGGGTAGCAAAAGCCTTGGCCAAAGGATTTTTTGGTGCGCTTTCCGCAGGCCACACAATAGATTTCTTGTAGGTATTTAATTGACAGTTGTTTGCCCAGTAGGGCATTCATGTCAAACTCCTCTCCGTTCATTTCCAATACGTAGCTTATAGGCTGTGTATGTTGGGTCTTCATTTTGTGGAGTACGCCGCTGGCCATGGGTAGGGGTCTTGTCTTGGCAAAGTTTGGTTTTCTTTAGGGCCTAATCCAAACTTTTCTTGTCCCGGTGGGCTTATTGTTGCCCCAATAATACGTGTTATGACAGGTAAATTCCTTTTCTCCATTGTCCTTCTTGTACTTACCGCAGCTTCATCTTGTAAAGAACCCGAAGATGACAAAAAACCCGACACAGTAGAGGAAAGGATGGTGGACGCAATTCCTGAATTCTACGCACCCAACAAAGAATCCCTTTATGGGCAAATACCGCCAGAAATGACCGAGATAGCCAATGAAAGCGCCGGCTTAAATTTTCCAAATGATCTTGAATTCCACCCCTTTGCCGATAGGGAGAATGAACTCTGGGTACTCTGTCCGGGCAGCGATCAAACCGGTGGGCACACTGTAACATTCTTTGACCCCTTGACCGATCCTGACAACTACGAGTGGCGCCGTGACGGCAATGCCTGGCATTTTATGGCTTTGTCCACCGGGCTGGCTTTTGGTGAAAACGGCAACTGGGCCACCTCACAGGGCATACCGGATGCCAACAGAATGGGAATGTTCTTCACTGGGCCTTCTCTTTGGTCATCAGATATGGCTATTTACGCCAGGGTAGGCGAAAGACCCACCTCACAAGTAAATGGTAGCCACCTCGATATGATCCACCAAAGCCCTATGGGCATGGGCATAGCCCATGAAATTGACAATATTTATTGGGTTTTTGATGGCTTTCACTCCACCCTTTGCCGCTACGATTTTGCCGAACCGCATTATCCCGGTGGTTATGACCATAGCGATGGCAAGGTGTGGCGCTTCAGCGAGCCGGTGGTTAAAATGTCGGGCAACACGAGCATACCAAGCCATATGGTGCTGGACAAGGAAACGGGCATTTTATACATCTGTGATACGGGCAACAAACGGGTAATAAAAGTGGATATAGGCTCTGCCCGTGCCCGGCTGGGCACGCCAGGGGTAAACCTCCTTCATGGTGAACCCTTGGCGCTTTATCAAGAAATGGTAGGCGCTACATGGGAGGTAGTTTCTGACCAAGGATTCGATTCCCCATCAGGTATAGCCTTGATAGCTAACCGCCTTTTTGTTTCAGATTTTAACACCGGCGCCATACATTGCTTGGATAAATCATCCCATGAAAAATTGGGCAGTTATGACAGCAAAACACCGGGTATTGCCGGACTTGAGGTGGGGCCTGATGGCAAACTGTGGTTTGTCAATGCCCTGGAAAACAAACTTCTCCGCTTGGATCCCGCACCTGTGGTGCTGCCCTGACGGAATTATGCGCCACTTTTATATGGGCCTGACGCTCATGGGCCTCCTACTGGGCACGGTTACCATAGTCCTTGCCCAGTTGCCCAAACCCCGTTTTGTTCCATTTGCCGGGTATGGCTTAGATGGGGCCGGTTATACTTCAGGGTTAGGTTTTTCGGGCGGGCTACATGCCCCCAAGATGGATGATATGGACCTGGACGGTGATGGCGAACAAGATTGGGTGATAAAAGACGGTTACGGCGGTAGGGTCCTGGTGATGCAGCGAAAACTGCTACCACCCAATGAGATAATTTCCATACCCAACCGAAACCTTGAAGCGCTGTTGCCGCCCTTGGGTGGTTATTTTCAATTTGTTGATTTAAACGGAGATGGTTTTGAAGACCTGCTTACCGGCGATGACCGTATCAAGGTGTACCTACACACGGGCACCAAAGGAAAGCCGTTTGGGCCTGGGCCATTGGTTTGTAAGCAAATACTGGATGTCGATACCATAGGCCTTCGGTTTCAATTGGGCGAACAGCCCTATATAACCGATGTGGACGGCGACGGCAAGCCTGACATACTCCTTTTTGATGCCAATGGCGAGCGGGTGCTGTACTACCGCAACATAAAGGTTGGCAATTCTTTGGCTGCCTTTGGACTGGAAACCGACCGCTGGGGATACTTTAAGGAATCAGGATTGAACTTTGAAATTGAGCTTGGCCAGGGCAAGGCACATCCAGGTAGCAAACTGGTGGCCATAGACATAGACGGCGATGATGACCTGGACCTCTTGCTGTCCGATTTGTCAAGCCCCAAGGTGTACCTCTTAATAAACGGTAGGGTAGAGTTTAATTCCCAGCGCGATAGCATAATTGAATTGAGAAAGGACTTTCCCAACCCTGACCCAATGGACGTGCCTTACTTCCCGGCCATTAGCCTTATAGATTACAACCGCGATGGCCGAATGGACCTTGTTTGCGCCGGTTCTACCCAATCGCCCATTGGAGAGGGCCTAATCTGGCTTTATGAAAATACTGCCAACAAAGGGTTTGCCCTTAAACTAAAGACAAAGAACTTTTTACAAGAATGGATGATAGATGTTGGGCTAGAGGCTTCGCCCTGTGCCCTGGATGTGGACGGTGATGGGGACCTCGATTTGCTCATCGGTGGGAAAAACCACGAAACCGACAATATATTTAGTCCACAAATAGCGCGGCTGGTGCTGTATGAAAACACGGGAACCCCTCAAGAACCCACGTATAAACTGTGGAACACCGATTTCTTGGGCCTAATGGCCAACGCCTACGAACACCTGAACCCTGCCGCTGGCGACTTGGACAACGACGGAGATATGGACTTGGTGCTGGGAACCCCAGAGGGTAGGCTATTGCTGGCCGAAAACACGGCCGCCTTGGGAAATCCCCCATCTTGGGCTACCCCTGTTTTGATCGCCTCCATTCCCGACATTGGGTCAAATGCCGCTGCCGCTGTCCATGACCTGAATTTAGACGGCATACAGGATTTGATTATTGGGGAATTAAACGGTAACCTAAACCTGTACAACGGATTAGGCAATTTGAAATTTGAATTGGCCGATGATACTTGGGGCGGAATAAAGACCAACACCTACTACTGGCAGCCGGTACGCGACAAAAATGGCAAGGTAGTGGACAGCGTACGCCAGTATCTATCCATTGGCAATGCGCATCCGGCCATTGCCACAAGTGGCCCCAGCAAAACCAGGCACCTGGTGGTAGGTTCGGCATGGGGCCGGGTCTATTTCTACCCCAATCCCCAAGGCCATGGTATAGATGCCCCTTATGATCAGGCCACGGAATGGTGGCACAACAGCTACCTCCAAGAAAACCTGTCAACAGGCCTGGGCAGATACTGTCGCCCACATTTGGCCGACTTAGATGGTGACGGTGTCCCAGAATTGTTGGTTGGCACCCACAATGGCGGAATTGAAATGTACAAAATGGACTCCGTGCCCGTAGGCCTGCGCCCTGTGCCCCAGGAAATGCCTGTATGTGATGCATATCCAAATCCATCTACTGGCCAGGTGGTCTTGCGCAATGGATTTGATTGCCCGGTACTTATGGACATATACCACACAGGGGGGGTGCGCTTGGGCCAAGTACGGGTTGCTGGCGCCTCCACCCAAACCATTTGGCTCGGCCCGGGTTTTTACCTGCTTATTGGCCACACTGAAACCCACGCCTTTTCTCAAAAACTCCTGGTGTATTAGCCCTATTACCATGGTTGCTTGCCTACCCTACACGGTGCATGTACTTAATTTGCGGCACCAGCAACCACGTGAAGACCTACTTACGCATCATAGGGCATAGATACCCGGTAGCTGGAATTTTTACCATATTGGTCCTCACGGGGTTATGGCTGGCGAGTACCCTTAAGTTTGACCACGACCGGAGGCGGTTTTTTCCCGCCGACAATATGGACCTGGAGCTTACCACCAAGTTTTTTGATGAAATAGAGCAAGACGACATCATTGTTTTGCTGGGACTGGAATTGAATGGCAGCGTACTTGATTCTACCAATTTGGTCCGCATAGAACAACTGGTTGGTCAACTAGAAGAAATACCCTTGGTGGACAAGGCCCTTTCGGTTACAAACTTCCAATACCTGAAGAAGGCTGGCCCAAGCGTATATGCCGCCAGGCTCATAAGCCCATTTGGCAGCCGCAACCGTGAATCCGACAGCCTAAGGATTGCAGAAAACCCCTATGTACTGGGCAATTTGGTTTCACGTGACTATACCGCCACCAATATCATACTCAAATCATTTAAGCTAGACCACCAAGAAAAAGCCGATGCGCTGTACGCGGCCATCCTCTCTAAGATAGAGCGTAGCGGTTTCACCTACCATCTGGCCGGTTTTCCCATTATTCAGAGCGTTACGGTGGCGCGGCTACACGGCGAACTATTTTTCTACACGGCACTATCCGGCATTCTACTGGTTATCATTCTATTGGTGGTTTACCGCAGCCTCAGGGGCCTGTTGGTACCCATGCTTACCCTGATAGCGACCTTTTCCATTTTTTTTGCTTACCTATCGCTGAGCGGTCAAACCCTTGACCTCATGAGCTCCCTGTTTCCCATACTCATGCTGATTTTCTCCATATCAGATGTGGTACACCTTCAAACCCACTATTTTGACCAATTGGGCAAGGGCAATAATCCACTTGTTGCCATGGAGTCCACGCTGCGCGAAATAGGTTTTGCCCTACTGCTTACCTCATTTACCACGGCAGTGGGCTTTGCTACCCTCTCCACTTCGCGCATTGCCGCAGTCCGGCAGTTTGGCATCAACGCGGCCATAGGCGTGGTCATTGCCTTTGTGGTAACGGTGGTTTTTTCTGTAGCCTTCCTGTTGTTTTTCAAGAAAAAAACGGAGACGGTGAAGCATCGGGATGATGGCTGGGCCGCCGCCATGCAGTGGCTGTACCAAACAAATAAATCAAAGCATAAACTTATATTGGGGTTGTTTTTGGCCGCGTGCCTACTCTCCATTAGCGGCATCATGCAGGTGAATACCAACACCTACATCAAGGGTGATATTCCCAACCGCGAAAAATTGAAACTGGACTTTGAATATTTCGAAAGGGTATTTGGCGGTGTCCGATCCTTTGAATTGGCAGTGCTCCCCACGCCTGGCCACACCCTTCGCCATCCAGACGTACTCTTTTCGGTGGCCCAGGTAGAGGGCTATTTAACCGATAGTATCGGAGTAAAAAATATCGTGTCACCTACCCTTCCTATTCGGTTTATACACCACGCCTATACCCGGGGAAGGAGCCAATATGCCTTTCCCACCGATACTCCCTCTGTGAAACGGTACATTGCCATGGGTAGCCTGGCCAGTAGGGCGCAGGTAAAAAACCTTGAAAATAAAGATGGGACCATGGGCAGGGTAAGTGGCAGGATGGCCGATTTAGGGTCTGACCTTAATGAAGTGCAATTGGCCAAATTTAACCGTTGGATGAAAAGCCATATTGACCCCGATTTGGTCTCCTTTGTCCCGGTGGGCACTACCCTTCTTTATGACCGGAACCACGAATACTTACGACAAAGCCTTTTTAGGACCCTGGGATTGGCACTGCTTATAGTGGGGGTGCTTTTTGCACTGATTTTTAGGGACTATAGAATGGTAATTGTGAGCATGTTACCCAATATTGTTCCTTTATTGTTTGCGGCGGCGGCCATGGGTTTTCTCAATATCAAGCTACAATCCATCACCTCCATTTTTTTTGCCATATCGTTCGGCATAGCCGTTGACGATACCATACACTTTTTAACCCGCTACAAATTGGAGCGCAAAAAGGGGAAAACAGTGGACAAGGCCATGCTCGATACCACCAAAATCAGCGGCAAGGCCATGATCCTAACCTCCCTCATCCTGATCGTGGCGTTTTCAACCCTTATGTTTTCCAATTTCAACGGCACTTTCTACATAGGGGTGCTCATGAGCATTACCCTTTTCACCGCCCTGCTGGCCGACTTATTCCTCCTGCCACAGTTGCTCTATTATATCAACCGCAAGCGGCTGCGAAGGCCATTGCCGCGCCCCAATACGCAGAATTAAGTGGCTATACGCAGAAGACCGCCGGGTTTTTCTATTTTCGTGTTTTGTATCAAATGCGCTATATGGATATAAATCCCTTTGTCGCTACGCTATTAATAGCCAGCGGATTATTGATGGGTTGCCCAAACAAACCAATCCAAGAGCCCGATGGGGGGCCATGCAGTTACCACACTACCAAAGGCGTTTTCATCTTGAGCCAATACCATATGGAAGATGACACGGTATATGGCCTCACTTTCACCGAGCGCTTAGATACTACTACAGCGGACACAGCCCAAAAAATGGTGCTTGCCGCCACGGAATTTTGTGATGCTACCCATTACAGGTACTGTGACAAACTGGGCTTTGACTCGCTGATAAACCTAAAAACCCCCATATACCTTGAGAAAATGAGGCTATTGAGCGGAAGCTGCAACCCCGACATACCGGTTGAAGTATCGCTGCTGAAAGATAAAATCGAATAACCCTAATTGGACTATTCGTAGGATACCTTAAAACTCCCGTCCTTTACCTCAAGTATCTCGTCGTCAACGCCCACTGTTTGGGTAATCAGCGCACTGGTAACCTTGCCAGAAAAAGTGCCTTCCATGCCCTCATCATCGCTTTTGGTCACTTCTATGCTCCCTTCAAACGAACGGTATGACTTAGCCCCGTCAACCCCTACCAGCATATAGGTGAACGCGTTGCGCATGTTGAATGAATCGAGTTCATGGGTGCCCACGCGGTCAGGTTCGGTGATAGTGAGCGTAAGGGTTACGGCATTGAGGCCTTCATTGCCGGCACCGGTCACTATTACCCAAAGGGAATCGGGTGCGTATGACACATTGGTGACCTTTACCTTATCGTCGCCTATGTTGGCTTTGACGTGGTCCTTGTTTGGTAAAATAGCGTCTAGCAGGCAGGATTGAAGGCCTAATGCGCCCATCGACAAGAAAATAAATAAGATAATACGGTTCATGCTTGATTGTTTCATACAAATGTAGCTTCGGGAATAAGCTAAAGGCCTATTTGTTTTCGACCAATCATACTTATAGTACATAACAGGTTGCCACATTTGCCCAGGTAATAAAAGACAAATACGTATGAAATTGGAATTGCAGGCGCCGGCCTTAGAAAGCGAAGCCCAAATAGCCCTGGTGGAAAACCATAGTTTTTTAAATATCATGAATGTGCTCATAGGAGAGCTCTACTACCTTTCACTTGAGCTGGGCGACCACGAACTGTTAAAACCGGCGATAGATCTTTGTGATAAAATAAAGAATGAATTGATGGACAGGAGCTTATCATTAAACCGGGCAAAGGCCTATGCCCACGACCGCCAAACAATAGAAACCCTACTGGGCAAAGTGCTGGAAAAGCAGCCCGGGTTGGCCAAAGAAAACCTGCTGGCGCAGGATTTTGAAAACATACGCAACGTACTTGACGTACTGGAGGTGCGGGCGGCAGAAATAGTGGAACGCGGTGCGTGTCCAGATGCGTGGCTGCGTTTTACTTGCCGATTTTTAGAAAACGACCTGAAAGAATTCTTCCTGGCCGTGCTGCGCAATGCAAAGGGTAAATACGGTATTGTGTTTAACCAAGCTGAAAAAGGGGCAACCGACTACCTAATCAACCTGTACTTTAGGGGAAATGCCGAACAGGACATGTGGATGCCCCTAATAGTAAAGGATACTATCCGCGACCTGGCGGCCAATGCCCGCAAATACACACTGCCAGGAGGACAGATTGATATAAATGTGGCGCAGGACGCTGAAAATCTTAGTATTTCAGTAAGTGATACAGGTATTGGCATACCCTGGTCGGAGTTGCCCAGCGTGATAGCATTTGGCTATAGGGCCAGCAACGCCAGTGCCATGGCTACCAGAGGCGGCGGTTTTGGACTTACCAAGGCAGCCGTGGTGACGAAAAATTTTGGTGGAAGGATGTGGATAGATTCTAAGGAAAACCAGGGCACAGAAGTATGCATCACCCTTCCGCTGCCACCCTATGCCCGATAGTTTGGCGCCAACCATTTGCCGCCATCTTTGTTGACCGCCCCATGAAAACTTCGCTTATGTTCCTGCTTGGGGTCATGCTCACCTCATGGACTACCAAGTCAACAAGTACCTGGCGGCTTACCGTTGAAATTTTGGGTGTGGCCCAAAGCCAGGGCGACCTGCTGGTGGCCTTGTTTGCTGAAGGGAGCGCGTCTGGCTTTCCGGAAAATACCAAGATGATTTATGCCTATAAATTGGCCAACCCAAAGATTCCCAATACGGTAATACAATTTGATGCACTGCCCGCTGGGCGCTACGCCTATTCGGTACTGCATGATTTTAATGGTAACCAATTCACGGATAAGAATTTGGTAGGTTACCCCAAAGAACCCTATGCGTTTAGCAACAATGTGCGCCCGTGGTACAAGGCACCGGCATTTGATGAATGCGCCTTTGAGCTTAAGTCAGATACCCGACACAGGGTAACGCTCCTGAATTAATAAGAAGAAAACCGCTGGCAATCTGGCTTACCGCTGTTCCTCACAGGTGCCGGCGCCATAATGGGCCACGCCTGCCTTTTCGGCATAGCAGGCATTGGGATAGGTCTTTCCGTTGCAGCCGCAAACGGGGCGGCGCACTTTTTCGCAGGCACTGTTGTCGCCCACCAAGCTGCGGTCCAGGCACTTGGTGCCGCGCTGCCTTATCCGGCGCACTTCATCAGGCTCAGCGCCCTGGCGGCAAGCGCTGGCCGCCATTAGGCCGATAATAAGTACCGACAAACAAGTGAGATTGACGATTTTGCTCCTCATGCCAATGCTTTGATAAGCCAAATGTACTTGTATTTACCTTAGCCCCGCCTAACAGTTGATCACTTGGAAAAAAATGTACTTGTAGTAGCCAACCCGGTGGCTGGCCATGGGTTTACGGCACGCAGCCTACCCCAGGTGCGCAAGCGGCTGGAAGGGCTGGGCTGGCCCCACACCATCATGCTCACAGAATCTAAATATGGAGCGGAAACCCTGGTGAAAGACCATGTATGCCACGGCTATAGCGATTTGGTGGTGGTGGGTGGAGATGGCACCCTGCACCAGGCGCTAAACGGAATGCCCCGGTTTGATATACCCATAGGCGTGGTGCAGACCGGCACGGGCAACGATTTTTCAAAGGCCATGGGCGAAAAACTAGGCATAGGGGCACAGATAGAACGGGCGCTCCTGGCCCCGCCTCGACCTGTGGACATGGGGGTATGCAATGGGCGGTATTTTGCCAATGGGGTGGGCATAGGTTTTGACGGTTGGGTAGCGCACCGGGCGGCTGAGCTATGGACAGCGGGAGTGCCTGGGGTTTGGGCTTACTACCGCGCCATAGCCCGTGGAATAGTTGGCTATCAACCCTTTGAAGCCACTATGCGCCATGATTCCACGGCCCTGGATGTACATAGGCTGTTTATGGTAACGGTGGGCAATGGCAAAGCTTTTGGCGGTGGGGTGCCCGTATGCCCCAGGGCAGCCATAGACGATGGCCAACTGGACTTTTGCGCGGTGGAACGGCTTACGGTGCCGGGGCGCATATGGCGGCTACCCCTGCTCATGGCTGGCAAACACTTGGGACTACACAAGGTGCACTACGGCACTGGCCATAAGGTGGTGATTCATACGGCGCACCCGGTAGAGGCCCACCTGGACGGGGAGTTGCTGCGGGGCAGCAACTTTGAGATAGGCCTGGCACCGCATAACCTATGGCTGAGGTGGTGAGTGGGCAGCTTGGCCTACCTACTGCCTCAATCTGGGCAGGATGCCCTATTGGGGGCTGGCAGCCGTATTTGATTGGGATTTCCTCTTTAACCAAAAATAAAAAATCATGGCTAAGGGAAACAAAACCAAGCTGATGAGCTGGGAGTGGGTGAGCCATCCACCGTCAAGTACATAGCCCCTTTCGTCGTCGCCCCTAAAGAATTCTATGATAAAACGGCCAGCGGAGTACAGGGCTAGGTAAACGGGGAAAAGTTGGCCGGGGAATTTCTTGTGTTTTTTGACAATAAAGAGAATGGCAATGATGATGACCAACATACCCACCGAGTACAACTGGGTGGGGTGCAGGGGTGTACCCAGTGGTTTGGCACTGCAGGCGGGGTTGGTAAAGGTGACGCCGAGCCAGGAGTTGGTGGGGATGCCGTGGCAGCAACCGGCCATAAAACAACCCATGCGCCCAAACATATGGACCATTGCACCGCCTATGGCTATGATGTCAATCATGGGCAGGGTGGGCAGCTTATGCTTTCTGAAAAACCACCACAGTGTGGGCAGGGCAAACAAGAAAGAGCCATAGAATACGAATCCGCTGCCCAGGTTGCGGTACCAGTTGCCGTTACTAAAATAGTAGGAAGGGTCTTCAAGGTAAAAGAGCACCTTGCCGCCCACAAAGCCGGCCAATATGAGATAGAGGAACATATCTGTGATGGTATCTTTATGAATGCCAAGTTTTTTTGCCTCGCGGGTGCCGTAAGCCCATGATGCTAAAATGCCCAGTGCTATAAGGGTGCCATAGCTGCGGGGGCTAATGGCCTGGGGCAAAAAGGGAAGCAGGTTGCTAAGCCATTCGGGAAGCTGCCAAGTGAACAGTATGGGGTGCATAGGGGTTTGGGCTGTTTATGCAAAGTTTAGGTAGAATAGCCGAAGGGGGAAGAGTTTTGCAAAGCTTAACGGAGCAAGTATCATGGAGTTTGATGAGGTGATAGACCGGTTGGGGCAGCGGCTGGGCCGGGGCGATTTGCCCGGACGAGATGCGCAACTGCTTATGGGACACTCCCAAAGAAACCGGGAATATGCGCAGCTTTTTGGCACCAAGCCGCACCGGTTGGGGGCCGTGTTGGTGTTGCTCTATCCACTTGAAGGCAGGGCCTATTTCCCGCTTTTGCTACGCCACCAGTACCCGGGGGTACACAGTGGGCAGGTGGGTTTGCCGGGCGGCAGCCACGACCCTGGCGACCCTAGCCTGGAGGCTACTGCCCTAAGGGAAACATGGGAAGAAATAGGCGTGATGCCGCAGGATGTGCAGATACTGGGCCCACTGACCGATTTGTACATACCGCCGTCCAACTTTCATGTGCACCCCTATGTGGGATTTATGGAGTGGCGCCCGGCCATGGTGAAAGATGATAGGGAGGTGGCCAAGCTGCTGGAAACACCCCTGGCGCACCTGCTGCAACAGGGCAATGGCAACCGGCAAAGGGTGCGGCTGGCCCAGGGCATGAACGCCGAGACGCCCTGCTACCTGCTGGAAAATGAGATAGTTTGGGGAGCCACTGCCATGATACTGTGTGAATTGAGGGAAATGTTGGTGTAGGGGGGGGTGACTTATTTGCTTAGGTGAGCATGCATTTTTTTTTCACCAGTTTCTTGTTTTGGGTGCTTACTTAGGGCCTGTCCCGGGTTTCCTTATCCGTAGAGGAAATGATGATCCTCCAGGTTGTTTACCCATGTATGTGCAATTTTTGGAAACGATGGTAATATGCGCGAAGACCGCCAAGTGAGCCGCTAATGGGACATCAAATAGGCAAGTAGTGAAAACCCGCCTACCTTTGCCGATATTCTGTTTTTGTGCCACAATTTAGAAAACAAAGTGCCCTTGTAGTCCCGTCGCCCTTATCTGCTGTGCCTGCTGGGCCTTGCCGTTTCATGGCCCACCGGTTTTGTATGCATGTCACACCTCATATACTCTACAGCGGCAAAATCCGAGACAATACTACATGTGCCAATGGGATAAATAAATGGATAAATTGGCAGGTCAATCGGCAGGCAATAAAGTCAAACCTGAGCCCTACAAGAGGTAAGATGTCGTCCTATTTCACCCTTGCTCCTGGCTTTATGATGGTAGGGGCGCCCAATGGTATCAAACATCCTGTAGAAAATCCCACAATGGAATGATTACCAAGGTAACAATAAATAATTTCAAAAAAATATCGTCTATTTCTTTTGACGTAAACTCGCCGCTAGTACTAATCGGGCCAAACAACAGTGGTAAAACCTCCATTCTTCAAGCCCTAACGCTATGGGATATAGCATTGAGAAAATGGTCGGCCAATAAAGTTCAGAAAGCCGCAAAGGGCAATACCGGAAAGCGAATAGGGATTTCGATAAATAGGAAAGATTTGATTTCATTGCCTGTCCCTTCGGCCAAAATGCTCTGGCATAACCTAAACACACATATCGTAACCCGCAACGGCGGAAAACCGGATACCAAGTATGTGTTTATTGAAATAAAGGTTGAAGGCCATGACAACGGCAGCAATTGGATGGCCGCCTTTGAATTTTACTATGCCAACGATGAATCATTCTATTGTAGGCCAATACGGATGGAAGATGCCGACATCGATGGGTTTTCCGTATCACCCGAAGCACTAAAAACCCGGGTAGCATACTTACAGCCTATGAGCGGACTTGCATCATTTGAAGACAGGTTGACCCCAGGCTCCATAGACCGAAAGATTGGTGAGGGTAAAACGGCCGATGTGATCAGAAACATTGCTTATCAGCTACTCCACCCCGAAAGGGCCATAGATGCCCCGCCAGACAAAGAAATTAAAGACCGCTGGGCCAATATTGTCAATTCCCTTAGGTTTAGGTTTGGCATTCAGATAATGCCACCCAATTTCAACCCTGACAATGGATTGCTGGATATGGCCTACTTGGAAAACGGAATAGAATACGATTTATCCAATGGCGGAAGGGGATTTCAGCAAACCTTGTTGCTTCTTTGTTTTTTATATTCCAATCCGGGCAAGGTAATACTTATGGACGAACCTGATGCTCACTTAGAAGTGCTTCGCCAAAAAGAAATCTACAACTTAATTGCCGACACAGCCCGAAAATTGGGGTCACAGTTGGTCATGGCTTCCCATTCAGAGGTGGTGCTTAGGGAAGCCGCCCTCAAGGATAATGACATCATTGCCATTCTTCAAGATTCGGCAATCAAATTAAATGACCCTAAGGTAATTAAGCACTTCAGGAAGTCACTCACGGATTTTGGTTGGGACAAATACTATTTGGCTAAATTGAAAAAACACTGCATCTATGTGGAAGGCAGGAGCGATATAGAAAACCTTGATGCCTTTGCAAAAATTTTACGGCACCCCGTTCAAGGATTGCTCCAGGAGGCCAACATCGACCCCGTGGAAGGCAATATTCCGGGCGAGGCTTTTTCTCGTTTCAGTGCCCTAAAACTTATCGAACCCAATTTATCCGGTATTTGCTTGTTTGACAGGTTAAACCACAGCGTTCCTGTTGACGCCCCCATGCCCGTGTTGCAATGGAAAAAAAGGGAAATCGAAAATTACTTCTGTACCATTACGGTCCTTACCCGATGGGCCATATCTCAGGAAAACTCCCTTTTTACGGCCAATTATGGCCAAATCATGGAAAATTGTATAAAGGAACTTACTCCTCCAATTTACCTAAATAACCCAAACCACGCGTGGTGGAACGACGAAAAGCTGGGTGATTGGGCGCTGGACGTGTTATGGGAGTTTTCTGCCCGGACCCATCAACCCCTGGCCATGCGTAAATCCAATTTTCATGAGTTGATTGTATTTCTACTCCCTCAGGAAGTAGATGCAGAAATTATTGAAAAGTTGGACGCGCTGTATGAGGTGATAAAGCCTTACTCTCAATAAATGCCAGTCCCGGGGCAAATGGGCTACTAAAACCCCCGGTTTTTTTATCGCTTGATTTACCCCTAGCACACCCTATCTATCCGTTGGCTTTATTAAGCATAGGCCTTCACCTATACCCCTACACACTGTCTTAATATTGCCCGTATTAAGCAAGCACATATGCGGACACTTACCACCTTTTTAGCCCTCCTGGCCATGCTCACTGGCCTTAGGGCGCAGTACGCTCCTCCAGGATTTCCAGAACTCATCCAAACCATAGACCATCCTGTTATTGCCAGCGGCAATTTTATGGTTACCAAACAGATACTGGACAAGCACAGCCAAGTTTGGCATGCCTACGGACACCAAACCTACCAAGGATTGCCCATAGAAGGGGCGGTATTTAGTGCCCATGCCCAGCACGGGGCGGTGGTGGCTTTCCACCAACAGTTTGTAGAACCGGCCTATCTAGTTCCTACACCTCAAGCCCATTCCTTGGGCCAAGGCCAGGCGCTTGATTACCTTGTACACAAGCTATCGGCCCATTTTTCAAACCCCGGCCAACCTGCAGAATGGCGATGGACAACACTCAACGACCAACACTTTGAGCTCTCATGGCCAGGCCTTTCGCCCGAGCGCATCAGGGCCAAAAAAACCTATTTCTTGGCACAAACAGGCTTGGTACCTTCTTGGTCAATCAGCATATTGCTGCCCGACCAGAGCCACTGGTACTACGCGGTAATAGATGCACGCAATGGCAATTTGCTTGACATAAACGACTGGATGTTAAGCTGCCGTGAAGGTCACTGGCACGCCGCCACCCACAATGCAGGCACGGTTCACCCCGGCAAATCAAGCAGTAGGCCGCGAAAAGCCAATGACGGTAGCTATACGGCATTTGGACTGGGTATAGAAAGCCCCAGCCACGGCGAACGCCAACTGCTTGAGAGCCCGGCCAACCCCACTGCATCGCCCTATGGGTGGCATGATACCGACGGCGTGAGCGGTGCCGAACTCGCCATCACCTTTGGGAATAATGTATGGGCCCGCGAAGACCGCGACGACAACAACATAGACGGCTACAGCCCCGACGGTGGCACAAACCTGGAATTCGATTTCCCTTTTGCCCAAGATGCGGGGCCAGATTCCAACCTAAGCGCCGCCATAACCAACCTCTTTGTGTGGAACAACTTTATGCACGACGTGTGGTACCAATATGGTTTTGATGAAGAAAGCGGGAATTTTCAGCTCAACCACTATGGCCGCGCCAATGAAGGGGCGGGCGATTTTGTCTTTGCCGATGCCCAAGACGGTTCAGGTACCAACAACGCCAATTTTGCCACCCCCGAAGACGGTATGAACCCCCGTATGCAGATGTTTCTTTGGGGAGTGGCCGGTGCCTTGACCCTGGATGTACACGCCCCCTCGGCCAACGAGGGCAAGTACACCGCCTCCGGGGCCGCCTTTGGCCCCAGGCTGGGCAGCACACCAATAAAAGCAGAACTTGTAGTGGTGCGCGACGGTTCGGCAAGCCCCACCCTGGCCTGTGATTCCCCGCTGCTCAACCCACAGGACATAAAGGGAAAAATTGCCCTTATTGAGCGCGGTACCTGCACGTTTGTGAGCAAGGTGCGCCACGCCCAGATGGCCGGCGCCATAGCCGTGGTGATCTACAGCGACAATAGGCCCGTGATAGAAATGGGCGGCGATGGCACACAGGGCGACATAACCATACCAAGTATTATGATCCAGCGCAGCCTGGGCCTTACCCTGGCGGGCGAATTGGCTAACCGTTCCTTTGAGGTATCGCTGTACAACACATCTGGCTCTTCAGGTTTTGATTCTGATTTTGACAACGGGGTCATATCACACGAATATGGCCACGGCATATCTACCCGGCTCACGGGCGGCGCCATGAACTCCAATTGCTTGCGAAACCAAGAACAAATGGGCGAGGGATGGAGCGATTTCTTTGCACTGGTAATGACCCAACAACCTGATGACAAGGGAGGAGACCTCAGGGGCATAGGTACCTTTCTACAAAATCAACCCATTACCGGGGGTGGCATTAGGCCCTACCCCTACTCTACCGATGCGTCAAAGAGCCCCTACGCCTATGAAAATATTGCTACCCTATCGATACCCCACGGCGTGGGCGCCGTGTGGTGTGCCATGCTCTGGGATATGTACTGGGCGTTTATAGAAACCTATGGCTATGACCCTGATTTATATGATGGTACCGGTGGCAACAACATGGCACTCCAACTGGTGATCGACGGTATGAAACTGCAGCCCTGCAATCCAGGGTTTACCGATGCGCGTGACGCTATTCTCCTGGCCGACAAGCTAAACAATGGAGGGAAGAATGAAAAGTTGATTTGGAAGGCTTTCACTGACAGAGGTTTGGGCTGGGATGCCGATGGTGGAGACCCAAACAACCGCACAGATGGCAAAAACGGGTTTGAAATGCCACCCAAGTACCGTGGTTATGTGGGCATAACCAAATTGGCCGTGACGGTAGCCAATGAAGACGAGACCATTACCTATAAAATTGAAATAGAAAACGGATCGGAGGAAACCTACCGGCAAGTGGTGGTAACAGATACCCTGCCCAGTGCCCTGGAACTGGTGAAAGGCAGTGCCGACTGCGATTGGGCAATAAATGGCAATATCATGGTACTCAACATACCGGAATTGGCCCCCGGCGCTACAGTTACCTGTAGCTACAATGCCAAGCCCAAACCAGGGCCATACACCACGGTATATGTGGAAGACGGTGCTGAGGCCCCTGGCGGGCGCTGGAGTACGGTGTCAGACATAGGAACCGAGGGCTGGATACTCCAATCGGGTTTTGTGTCCCAGGGCGATTCATGCTGGTTTGTGCCCAATCCGTTTGCACAGTCAGACCAAAGTTTGATGTTTGACATAGGCTTGATAGAACCCGGGGCCTCCCTCCACTTTTGGCACGCCTACAACACCAATACCGATCGAGATGGTGGCGTAATAGAGTTTACCGAAGACGGGATCAACTGGTTTGACGCCGAGCCCTATTTCACCCGGCATGGCTACAATGCAGAAATAAGCAATAACCCCAACACGCCACTCAACGGGAGGGCATTATTCAGTGGCAACAGCAACGGGTTTGTGGAGAGCCACATAGACCTAAAAGCTTTTGTTGGGAAAGACATCCTGGTGCGGTTTAGGTTTGCCTCTGACAGGTTTTTTAGCGGGCTGGGCTGGTATGTGGACGATGTGAAGGTGCTGCACTATGCAGCGGTGACCAATAAGGCCTATGCCACCCAAAGCGACAAAACGATGGGCAGTGAGGTTACCACAGTGATATATGACGTGCTGGACAACGGCATAGCCTCCCAGGATCGGCCCTACCATCAGGTATTGGTGTATCCCAACCCCGGCAGCGCGTTTACCAGCCTGCAAGTTTCCGGCGCACTGGGCCAGGGCAGCTGTACCCTGGTGGACATAAACGGAAGGGAACTCTACTCGGTACGGATTGGAGAAGGGCTCAACGCACTAGATCTCCGAGAGATAATGAAGGGTACCTACCTATTGAAAATGGTATTTGACAACGGGTACCGCGAAATACAGCCCCTGATGGTGTACTAACCAAGCAGCCCAATTTAAATATCATAAAGCCCTGTTTGACAGGGCTTTTTTGTTGTCACGGGGAAGCAGGGCCCTGGGCCGGTGCCTCAGCCAGCCAGCCTTATGCCCCCAGGTATTCCTTTGCCGGCAGGCAATTAAACTTGGGTACAGTACCTGCGGTGATACTGGCCATTTGCACCTGGCTAGCGACATTTGCCCAAGTATGTCGCCCCCCCTCCTACCCGGCCCCATTGGGGTTTTTGATTCTGGCTATGGCGGACTTACCGTATGTAGGGAACTGGAACAAACGCTGCCCAACTATGACTTTGTTTATCTGGGCGATAACGCAAGGGTGCCCTATGGCAACCGGTCTTTTTCCACGGTTTATCGCTTTACTAGGCAATGTGTGGAGGCACTATTCGATATGGGTTGCCATCTCGTGATTTTAGCGTGCAACACAGCCAGTGCCAAAGCGTTGCGAAGTATCCAGCAGCTAGACTTGCCCATGGGGCCAAGCCACCGAAGGGTACTGGGCGTACTGCGGCCAAGTACCGAACAGGCAGGCAGCCTTACCCGCAGCGGCCATCTGGGTTTGTTTGCTACCGAAGGCACCGTGCGCTCCCTGTCTTATCCGCTGGAAATTGCCCGGTTTTTTCCTGGCGTGCAACTAAGCCAACAAGCCTGCCCCCTATGGGTTCCCCTGGTAGAAGCCGGTGAACTGCAAGGTGATGGTACACATTACTTTGTGGAGAAATACTGCCAGGCGCTCATGGAGCAAGACCCCATGATAGATGCCGTGCTCCTTGCCTGCACCCACTACCCCCTTCTAGCCCCTTCCATAGCCCAACACCTTCCGGAAGGAACGCGGGTGGTGACCCAGGGCCCCCTGATAGCCGAAGCCTTGGCCCGCTACCTGCACCGCCACCCTCATATGGATATGATTTGCTCCAAAAACGGCCACCGTGCCTATTTCACCACCGATGAGCCCTCGGTGTTTGATGAAAAGGCTACGCTATTTATGGGCCGTCCGGTTCGGTCGCAAGGTTTGTCATTGGGGTAACAACGGACCCGGCTATGCGTGGTGCGGGATTATATGTCACTTCACTGTCTGCCAAACGAAAAATTAGTTTACTGCAATTCGTTTCATATCAGCACTTTCACCTGCTTTACGCAAAATCAATGTTGGGCAATCATGCATTTTTTCTTTTTCGAGTTGTTTTCTTTCAAAAATGTCCGTTATATTTGTAACCATTGTGTAAGGTTTGATAACTTGGTTATATGAGCGACTATTATTCATTGTCAGAAACTTCTGAACTCGTAGGTAAAAGTAAAGAAACTCTCAGAAGATGGGATAGAGAAGGCATCTTAAATGCAGTTCGAGAGCCTGTTTCAAATTATAGAGTTTACCGTAAACAAGATGTTCAAACACTTCTTGGATCTCTGTTTGACGAGAATTTCGATGATGATATTTCTAACTGTGTAGAGCCGAATCATGAATATAGTGTGCTAGAATTATTTGCAGGCGCAGGAGGCCTTGCTGTTGGGTTAGAAAAGTCAGGTCTAAAATGTGTAGCACTCAATGAAATTGATAAATGGGCTTGTCAAACTCTTCGTTATAACCGTCCAAATTGGAAAGTGTTAGAAGGCGATATTAAAGATTACTCATTTACTGAATATAAAGACAAAGTAGATGTTGTAACTGGTGGATTTCCTTGTCAATCTTTTAGTTATGCGGGAAAAAAACTAGGGTTAAATGATGCAAGAGGTACCTTATTTTACGAGTTCGCCCGAGTTGTCCAAGAAGTGAATCCTGTTATTTGCATTGGTGAAAATGTAAGAGGGCTTTTAAGTCATGAAAAGGGAAAAACCTTGGCTGGGATGATTTCCATTTTAGACGAAATCGGATACCGAGTTGTTCCTGTGGAAGTCTTAAAAGCAATCCATTACAGAGTTCCGCAAAAACGTGAACGTTTGATTTTGGTTGGAGTTAGAAAGGATGTTGATATTGACTTCAATTACCCAAAACCACACAAGAAAATTTATAACCTGAAGGATGCTCTTAAAAAGGGTGAGCTATTTGATTGCGATGTTCCTAAGTCAAAGGGAGCTACTTATCCTGAATACAAGAAAAGAGTGCTTGACATGGTTCCACCTAAAGGCTATTGGAGAGATTTACCAATTGACGTACAGAAGGAATACATGGGCGGCAGTTTTTATCTCGGAGGAGGAAAAACTGGAATGGCAAGAAGAATTGGTTGGGACGAACCTTCACTAACTCTTACTTGCAGTCCTGCTCAAAAACAAACAGAAAGATGTCACCCTGACCATACTAGACCATTTACAGTTAGGGAATATGCTAGAATACAAACCTTTCCTGATGAATGGAAGTTTGTAGGTTCTACAGCACAACAATACAAGCAAATAGGAAACGCTGTGCCTGTCAATCTTGGACAGGAATTAGGATATTCTGTTGTGAAATTTCTGAATGAGTATTATAGCTTATCAAAGCCTAAGTAGTAGCTAAAATTTTCAAATGTTATTTCATTGAAAATTGAGCGACCGCTATCTGTTATTTGTGATTCTATTTCAGATAGTGCTGAGTTTTCAGTTGCTTTCTGTTTTTTCTGCTCACTCAAGAAGTCCTTTATGGCATTTGGGAGTGCCTGGTACAATTCAAAGAAGGCTGTTTCTTTACCTGTTAATAGGTAATAAAATTGGTCGCCTGAAATTTTGAAAACTCTGCTATGACTGTACTCCTTACCATTTATGTCGCCTGTCCAAGGTTCATTGAAACTTCCCTTGGCTAAAATTTGCACCCAATAACACTTTGCTTTTTTGTAGTCGTCTGCGTAACGGGCTAGTTTTTGAAACAATGCTTCTGCGGCACTACTGTTCATTGTATTGTGCTTATTCTTAATGTCGGCAAAAAGTGTGTCGTCTTTTGCTTTAATATCAAAGCCACTTAGGTTTCCCCTTTCATAACCTTTAATTCCGCCTAGTACTTGTTCATGAAATGTCCCAATTGAGTTGTTAATGGATTTGTCAATCTGTCGAAGAATCTCAGTCTCAATCACACTTTTCTCGCTTAGATTGTTGAAATGAGCGTCAAAAGTCAGTTTGAAAGTGTCGATTTTGTTGTTGTAAAACTTCTTCTTACTCACGTTTTCCTTTGCTTTCACGTAGGAGTCATGAAGGTTTTTGATACAACTTAAAAGATGTTCGTCCGATATAAAGTCCAAGTACCTATTTGCCATATGCTTTTTAGAAAGGTCGTAAAGTTAAACCTTAGTTGTCATTTTTCAAGTTACGGTCGTTTTTCGCATGTTGCCCAACAAGGTTTTATGCCTTGCCATGATGTGTAAACCAAACGGCACTGGCCCAAAGGCCCCTATCCAAGGCCACTCGTCAGCTTCTTTGGCAGCAGTAGCCCAAGAGGGGTGTAAGTGGTAAACCGCTGGGCGCTCTTCCTTATATTCGGTTGTATTTCTGACGGTTAATGGACTTAAAGGGAAACGCCAGAATACTTTATAAAAAGACTGGCAGGTAGAGCACAACAATCTTTGACTATGGAAAACCTGGGACAAGCGGTCAAAACGAGATAGGCAATTGAGTGGAATCATTATCTGCCATAGCCCCGAGGGGCAGGCACGGCTTGATGTGTATATGGACGGGCAAACCGTATGGCTTACGCAAAAGCAAATGGGGGGAGTTGTTTGTTAAGGAGAGCGATACCATAGACCTGCACCTTAAAAATATATATGCCGGGCAAGAATTGACCGGATCCCGAACAGCCGAGCTATTCTCGGTATTTCAGGATAAAGGTGCGCGAAATGTTAAAATGCAGCAGAGATTTTACAACCTTGATGCAATCATCTCTATTTGCGATTATAGAACAATACCGTACAGATAGATTGGAAACAATTATTACACCTGACGAATTTCCTTATGGAGGCCAACCCTGCCCGGTTTGGGTGTTAAAATTCAGAAATCGTGAGGA
This sequence comes from Bacteroidota bacterium, assembly GCA_016192035.1. Taxonomy (GTDB): domain Bacteria; phylum Bacteroidota; class Bacteroidia; order CAILMK01; family JACPUW01; genus JACPUW01. Next base: position 37,272 of record JACPUW010000002.1, on the reverse strand, counting down.
AAAGGACAAGCCATAGGCGGCACATGTACCTATCCTCCAAGGGTATAGCGCAGGCTAAACCCAAAAGTGGTGTTTTTTCGGGGAAACGAATCCAGGATATAGGGCACCGTTACGTTGCGTGTATAGAATATCCTTAGGTTCAGGTTTTTATCAATGGCGTAATCTATGGTCGGCGCTATGTTTATCAAGCGGTTGCCGGCCACTGTCACATTGCTGTTTTCCTCTTCGTCCTGTAGGTTAGGGCTTTGCTCCACATCCTTGTCCAGCATCCAGAGTGACTGGCGGTTATCGCGTATGGATATGTCACACCTAAAGTTGAAATCGTTTTCGAGCACCCATTTTTTGCCCTGGTACTTTACGGGCATCACCAGTTCGCGGGTGCGGTAGCCTATTCCTATCACAAAACTGCTCTGGGTCATCTCCTGCATTTGGAAGTTGATGAAATTGAAGGCTATGGTCCTAGATTTTTGGTATTCCACTTTGGTACTCCAGTTGTTTTTCCAGGTCACGTCCACTCCTATAAACGGGGCAAACTGTTCGGTGATGCTTACCTGCTGTATCTGTACTTCTGACAGGTAATCCTGGCCGGTTTCCAGGGCATCGGGGTGTGTGCCTATGCTGCGCTCATATTCTAGCGACGACGTGTAGTTGGACACCGCATAGGTAGATCGGTATGAGTGGTTTATGTTGGCCGACCGAAGAAACTTCTTTGCCCAGTCAAGCTGTGCCAACCCGCTGTACGTGAGCCTCCAGTTAGGCATGGGAATGCTCCAAAATGGACTTAGTTGCACCTCGCCGGCTGTTTTTCCGGTCACGGCGGCCAAGAACGAAGGCACCAACACATCTTGCGAAAACGGCCCGTACCCTTTGGTATATCCCGTAGAGTCGTCCACCGAGGTGATGCCCCTTTCCTGAGCTATCCGCTGCGAAATGGCATATCGATTGTCTTCAAACTGCTCCATGAGTGGGTGGCTGGCGTACTTCATGGTGTTGCCTTCCAGTAACTCGGGCTTGTCAAACGCCGTCCGTATCGTGTTGAACGACATGCTCAGGCTACCGGTTTCCAGTGTGCCCAGGCCAAGAAAATTGGGTGTTCCATCAGGATTTGGCTGGTTTCTAAAATTCTCTTGCAGCGAACTGGCAAACCTGCGGTTAAAGTCAACCGTGATCCTGAATGCCTTGAATGGCTCCAGCACCGCATTGCCGGTAATGTTGTCGGTGTAGGTTTTCCTATAGAAATTTAATTGGTTTTCTTGCAGGGTCATCCAGCCATTTGTGGCGGCCTTTGGCCGTATATCGGCCTGTGAGCCAAATACAAAACCCCATCCAGGCGCATTTAGGCCCAGGTCATTTCCGCCAGGGCCCGGATTGGGCATAAAACCCGGCAATTCGGTGCCCTCGTTCACCTGGTAGTTCATGTTAAAACTGCGGGCCATCATGCCAATGCGCAATGATTTTTCCAGCAACTTGAGCAATCCCTGGTTTACTAGCGGAAACTCGTCTTCGCTGTCCTCATCCTCGGTTTCCTCATTGACGTCTATGCTTTCTTCCTCATCCTTGTCCTTTTGTTTTTTCTCCCGCTCGCGCTGCAGCCGTTCGGCATTGCTGCGGTCAGAATTTATGGTGCGCAGAAACACCGACTTGTTGTACAGGGTAACAAAATTCAAGGAAGTATTGAGTCCGTAAGCCGCAGAGTTTGAAATGGTATTGCCCAAACTATCGGCCACCGGCGGGGCGGCACGCCACGCGTATCCACCCTTGTAGTCAGCCGACGCATTTACGAAATCCATCAAGGGAAGTTTGTTGATGGGTATGGCATAGTTCAGGTTTACGCTCTGGCTAAACTGCTGGGGCCTGCCCAAGCTGGCCAGGTTGTCCCAAACCGTATCTCGTTTTGACCTGGTATTCAGTGGCCCTTCAGGTTCGTCTATTATAGATTGTGCCTGTGCCGTATAGGCAAGTTTCAGCCCCTGGGTCAGGTTATACCTAAAATTATAGTTGCGGTCAAATTTGAACGTTTTGTTATAGTTGGGCGGAATGAGTGATTCTATATTGTCATTGTTTCTGAATAGCAGCGTGTTATATCTTCGGTCGAGGGTGCCCTGAAATGAAAAACTGGTAGGGACGTAGTTCAGGTTAAAGTCTGATACCAACTGTAGCCATTTGTATTTTGCCAGTTTCTTCAGTGGTTTCCAGTTGTTTTGCTTAAAGTTATAGCTATACCCTATGATGCCCGTGTAGCTCCGGGTGCTGTCATAGGTAGTAAAAATATCATGTTTTACCACCTCGGTAAACTTATAGGTACCGGTAAAGTTTGAAATGTCCCAGGGCATGGGCTTTGACGTGGGGTTGGTGCGGCTTTTTTGCACGTTCACAAAATTTAAGCTGCGCCGCATCTCCACGGTTTCCACCCTGTCAAGCAGGTCGCGCCGCGCATCGCCCACCATAGATGCCAGCGTGGCCTCCAGGAGCACGTCGGGCTGCAAGGGGTTAAACCGTGGCCGGATATTTTTCTGCGAATAGTCAAAATACATGGGCAGTTTTATACCTGATTTATCAGGGAAAAACTTGTCAAGTGCAAAACTGGAACGCAGGTCAATGCCCCGTTCATCTTCTTGGCTGCGCTCAAGTAGGGTTTGCTCTATGCCGCCAAACCCTATGGTCTTGCGGTGCCCCACCACGTCCACCTGTGCAAAATCGGCCAGCGTGGCCTTTATTCGTGCATTGGCTGCCCATCCACCTTGTTGGTCAAAATCGGTCAAGCGCAGCTCGTTGGCCCACACTTCCCCGCATTTGGGCATGCCGTCATCCTCCGGGTCAAAGGGGTTATTTGATGCCCTGGGGTTACGTATGCCTATCATTAGGGTGCGCAGGTTGCTCAGGTTGGGGTTGCCCAGCACCGTGATGATGCCCCGACCCTCACTGTCATACTGGGTATATAGCTGATTAAAAGGATGTCCCGCTGCGTCACGGGCTATCTTGGCATTGTACAGCTCTTCTAGCAGTAGGTTGATTTCGTTTTCCAGGGGCCAAATAGATTCGGGGTCTATTGTGCCATAGGGTGTCACCTTTAGTGGGAATTCATATTCATAGTAATGGCCGGTGAGGTCGGTGCCCAGGCGTAGAAACAGGGTCAGCTCATTGTCGCGCAGGTTTTCGCCTTCGGCATGGACAAACATGCGCAAGCGCTTGAACTGCCGCACGTCAAACTGCGTAGTCTTAAACACTGCCCGTGCATCGCCGTCCTCCAAGTTGCAAACCCTCAGTGCCAGTGACTGTTCGTTCATTTGGGTCTGCTGAATATTGGTGGCAGTGAGTTCACGTAGTATGCCTGGGGGTACGGTATAGACCACGGGGCTCCGTCGGCTGTTTTCTTCTATGTTCACGGTTGATATGTCAAATACCGTGTTGCTCGAAGGGTCGGTGGTCACCACTTCACCCGGCTGGGTAAGGTCAAACAAATAGCGCCGCCAGTCAGCCCGAACCAACTGGAGCTGGGCAAACCGGCATACCACCGAATCTTGGAACCCAGTGAGTGCCATGCGCATAAACTGTATGGATTTAAATCCTGAAATAGGCCCCACCTTTCGCTGGTACTGGGTAATGGGAACCTTGAATTGGTACCATTTCACGGTTTCTGTCTTGCCATTGAGCAGGGTCACGCGGGCCTCAAGTATATCGGTGAGGTAGTTCTGGCCCACCACCATGTCTTCAGGCCTGAGTGACACCTTGTACTGATAGTAGGCTTCTGTTGTATTGAGCGTGAAGTCCCTGTTAATATCCTCATCGTCGGGGCTCAGCTTGGCCGAAGTAGGGAAACCCTCTGGCCAGTCGCCACTCTCGCCAGCCGTGGGGGAGTTGCCCTGTGGATGGCTAAATTCCTTGTATCGGTCCAGTATGCTCATCTCGGCCTCATCCAGGGCCGTTCCCCTAAAGTACCGGTAGTTGTCGGCCGATGGGTCTTTGAGTGCCCTTTTGTATGCCCTGGAGCCTTCGCCATGGGCTGCCTTGATCTTTGCCAGGAACACTGAGTCAAACTGGCCCGACTCGTCCACATCGTTGAGCCCATCCAGGCCCAGGTCCTGAAATTCCCTGGCCGCCGGGTCATTAGAAAAAGCATGGTTTATATTGGGTATGGTGGCGGTACGTCCGTAGCTGTTTGTCACGGTGTTGTTGGTGGTGCCATCCGGTGGAAGCCCCTGTTCAAATGACTTGCGCCCGTCTTGCAGCACGTCTTCAGATACTTGGCCCAGGTGTAGGTAGAAATCACCGCCTGCCGCATTAGGGTCATAGATAAAAGGATCCAGTAGCCAAAACTCCAGGTACTCTATGTTGGCAGCCTCAAAGTTTATGGTTTCAATCTTGCGCATGATACCGGCCCAGTTGCCCTGTGGGTTGCGCAGGAAGCCATTTTCGTCCATAGCGGCATGGTCATAGTTGTAGGGGCCGCGCTCCCTGGGGAAATAGGCCAGGTCTAAGGTGGGCTGGGTGGGTATGGCCGTGATGGGCAGGTCGAGCTGTGGGAATACCTCCGTTTGACGCACCTGGCGCACATAATGGTTGCTGCGTTGCGCTATGTCACGGCTTATGTGGGCGGGGGTTTGTGAGCGGTCATCATAGAACAAAGGGTCTAGGATATACCAGGTCAGTTTGCCCCTTTTATAGTTGTTGCGCAGGTCAGCGTCCAGGGTAGTGGCTTGGGGGAATATTTGAGGCTGGCCTTGTGGAGTAGAGGCCAAGGTCCAGTTTATCACGCCCAACCGCAGGTCATATGGTATTTCGCTCCCTTCAAAATCATCAATATATGAGGTGCCCGTAGGCCCCAATATTTTGGGGTAGCCCGGTATTAGGTGCGCGAATTCACCACTCAGGCTGATTTCCGATTTTTCTTTGGTATCAATAAACGGAAGCCGGTTTACCCAGCGGGTGAGCATTCGCGAGTCGGTGCGGTAGCGACCGTCAAGTCCGTATATGGTGTTTCGTATGGGTTCATCGCCCAGGTTCACTTTTTGGGTCATGGGCCTTTCGCGCAGGTGGAGCAAGGTGCCTCCCAAGCCAAAATCCTCACTTATCTTGTAGTCTAGCCGCGTACCCATAAGCGATTTCTGCATGGCCATAAAGGGGGTACTCTCATGCGACACGGTGATTTGCTGGCCAGAACTTAGGATGGATTCATTTAATATCTTCACCCTACCCAGGGCGTAGTCCACCCTATAGTCCTGGTTTTCTACTAATTCCACGCCTCCCGCAGTCACTTTTACCGATCCTTGCTGAATATTGAAAGCGTTGAGTGGAATTTCATCACCCGAAGTACCCTTGAAAAAGCCCTTCAAGAAAAACTTGTTGTAATAAGCGTCTTGCAGGGCTATCTGTTGGATGGAGTCATATAGGGCGCGATACACATAATCCTTGGCCAGGTCCTTATCGGCAAATTGCGCCTCTAGGTGGGTGCCAAATGGCTCCAGCACCGGGAGATACACAAACCCATTTTCCACGTCAATGGTCAGGTTGGGCACAAAGTCAAATACCCCATCGGGTGAGGGCTGCTGCTGGCGGTTGATCTTGTCCACCCCCATGACCCTAATGAGCTGTTTGCCGTTCAGTTTGGGTTCATTGGGTTCGGGTATGTAGGGCACGTCGGTCGCGCTCTCGTCATGGGCATATACCACGTCAAGCCTAAAATCTTGTTCCTCAATCCTGTTTGATCCCAGGGCATACACGTTTTTCATCATCAGGTCCCACACGGGCAGGTCCGTGCGTATCTGTTCAGACTTGAGCATTTTGAGAAATAGCACGTTGGGGTCAGATGGGTTGGAGGGTATGTCGCGTGAAAATTCCCCTACCTGGCGGGTTTCACCGTTGAGCGTATATTCAAAGGCCACTGCCAGCACAGCATTGTCGGGCAGGGGCGAGCGCAGTGATATGTAGCCCATACGGTCGTGCAGCTTAAATTCACTTGGGTCCAGTTTGCGCACATTGGCTATGATGGTGTAGTCCACCCCTTTGGCAAAGGCAGGATCTGCAAAACTCTCGTCGGACAATACGGAGCCTACCGTGGTGAGGCTTCGCGCCCTTTCGGCTTTGCCATTGGCATACAGCACATCCTCAAATAGGGTGTTTGCATCATTGGCAGGTCCTTCAAACAGGTTGGTTACATTCTCTCCAAACACCTCCCCGTTGGTGTAGTGCATATTCGATTCGCCATATTCATCTTGGCCCTTTTCGCCCATGTCCATAAACGCCACCATGTTGCGCGTTTCTTGCGGCCTGCCGTTGAAATTGGTTACCCACACTTCCACACGGGTAATCTGTACCGGCGACATGACCAGTGGAGAGTTGCTGGCCCAGTCATTGTAGTTGTTTCTAAAGTATTGGCTTAGAAAAAAGTGCTTGTTGGCATCGTACTCGTTGGCCGGAATGCGAAAGGCCGTTTTCTGTGCCCCACCGTCCACTGTTATCTCCTTGCGCTCTGTTTGTTGCCTGGATAGCACGGTAGTCACTGTCATCCTTCCAAATTGCAGGGTGGACTTTAGGCCAAAGAGGTTGGTGCTGCCCGTGATCAATGAGCCGTTTACCGGCATGGACACATTGCCGGCCTCCAGGTTCTTGATTATATCGTCTTCCTTGCCCTGGAAATTGAGTTTGATTTGGTTGTCAAATTCAAAATTGGTTTCCGTATCAAAATTGAGGTTCAGGTTAATCTTGTCGCCAATCTTGCCTGCCACGCTAAGCCGTATCTTTTGGTCAAACTTAAATTGGCCCTGCCGCTGCACCCTCACGGGCCAGGCTGGGTTCTCCACCTTGTTGATTTCATACATGAAAATGAGCTCGGCACTTCCCTGAGGTTTTATGTCCACAAATTCCTCACCCAGCACATCCTTCAGCACGTCCGATTTGATTTTGAAATTGAGCAGGGAATTGGAATTGGCCGTGAAATTGTGGGCCATGCTCCTGCCCCTGAAGTAGTTTTTCATGTACTCGTCATTTGACTTGCGCATGTACTCATCCAGGGTATAACGTTCGTTGCCACCCAGTTCGGTGGAGTCGCCCAAGCGTCTGTTCACCACAAACTCCCCCGTGGATGTATCGTAGTCCGTACTTTTTGTTATGAGCTTGGAATCGTCAAGGTCTAGCGGGTGGTCTTTTCCATCACCCGGTTTATGGTCTTTCTTTAGGGGAAACCTGAGCTTTTTCTTTGTGGTGTCAGGATCGTCATTGGCCAGGCTTGAGAAGAAAGGCACCTGGGCCTGGTTGCCAGGCATTGAATCATGCACCTGTGCCACTTGGGCAAAAGCCGAAAAAGAAACCAAAATGGCCAGCGACCTGATGTAAGGCTTAGCTAATGTCACAGCAATGAGTCCCTATATGGCCTTTAAGGTAAGTTTAATGAGTTGTTCTACAGTAAGGTCTGTAGATGGGTTGGTTTTGAGCACCTGGGCCAGTGCCTTCTCGGCAGCGGTGCGGTTAAAACCCAGCATCACCAGGGCTGCCAGGGCCTCCTCTCGCTGTTGGTGGTCTTGCCCCACTATGCCATGCACGGGGCCAGAGGCAGTTTTCATTACTTTGTCTTGCAACTCCAAAACCATTCTTTGAGCGGTTTTTGCACCGATTCCTTTAACGGATTGGAGTAACGGCACGTTGGCCTTGCTTATTGCACCGGCCACCTCGGCAGGTGATAGGGTGGATAGCACGGTGCGGGCGGTATTGGGGCCCACGCCAGATACCGTTATCAGCATTTCAAAAATGGCCTTCTCCTCCTTGTCGGCAAAGCCAAAGAGGGAAAGCGCGTCTTCTTTGACCCATAAATAGGTGTATAACAAGGTTTCGCGTAGTGACGATACCTTTTCATAGGTATGTAGCGAAATGGAGAGGAAATAGCCCACACCGTGCACCTGTAGCACCACATGGGTGGGGCTGCATTCGGTTATTTCACCTTTTAGGAACGCATACATAAGTTATGACATTTGGTTCTTTGATTGGATAATCTGGGCGTCCATGGCGGCCACCGCTGCCACATTCACTATTTCGCGCACGGAGCAGCCCCGCTGCACTATGTGTACCGACTTGGCCATGCCCAGCAGAATAGGGCCAATAGCTTCTATACCACCAAGTTCCTGTAAGAGTTTATACGCTATGTTGCCCGCCGAAAGGCTGGGGAACAAGAGCGCGTTCACTTTCTGGTCCACGAGGGTGGAAAATGGAAAATGGGTTTGCAAGAGTTCGCTGTTGAGTGCAAAATTGGCCTGCATCTCACCATCTACTACCAAGTCGGGGTTTCGCTTGCGCAACAGTTCGGCTGCTTTGGCCATTTTTTCGCTGCTGCCCGTAGGTGTACTGCCAAAGTTGCTATAGGACAGCAGGGCCATGCGCGGCACCATATCAAAGTGCCTAATGGCGCGTGCCAGTATCTCGCCGGTGTGTACTATGGTTTCCACATCGGGGTTCACGTTTACGGTGGTATCGGCAAAAAACATGATGCCCCTCTTGGTGAGCATGATATACATGCCAGACACATTGTTGCAGCCGGGCTCGGTGCCCACCAGGTGAAAACCCGCCCTGAGCACGTCGGCATACTTGCGGCTATGGCCGGCCACCACCGCATCCACATCGCCCGCCTCTACCATGGCCATGGCAAAATAGTTTCGGGTTTTCATGGTCCTGCGGGCTTCCTCAAGCGTATATCCTTTTCGGTTTCGCTTGTCAAACAATACTTTGCCGTATTTGTGCCGCATGGTCTCCTGGTCCATGGGGTCTATCATTTCCAAACCCTCCAGGTCAAGGCCGTTTTCTTTTATTAGCCTTTTCATTTTCTTTATGTTGCCCAGGAGAACCGGTTTGGCCAAACCCTCGTCGCTCAGGGTTTGGGCGGCCATAAGCACCTGCAAAGAATCCCCGTCAGGAAATACGATCCGCTTCACATTTTTACGGGCGCGGTTGAACACCACGCGCATAAGTTGATTTTCATGCCCCATGCGCTGCTGTAGGCTTATCTCATAGCGTTCCCAGTCTAGTATTGGGTTTTTGGCCACGCCAGAATCCACGGCGGCCTTGGCCACTGCCGGGGCTACCGTACTAATAAGCCGGGGATCGAGCGGTTTAGGTATAATATATTCAGGGCCAAAACATAAGGCGGGCATATTATAGGCCAGTTTCACTATGTCGGGTACGGGCTTTTTGGCCAAATCGGCTAAGGCCCTCACTGCAGCCAGCTTCATGGCCTCATTAATAGCGGTAGCGCGCACGTCAAGCGCCCCCCTGAATATGAAAGGAAAGCCCAATACATTATTTACTTGGTTGGGGTGGTCAGACCTGCCAGTGGCCACTATCACGTCCTTTCGGGTTTTGGTAGCCAGGTCATAGCTTATCTCAGGGTCGGGGTTGGCCAGTGCAAATACAATGGGGTTGGGTGCCATGCGCTCCAAGAGTGCCGGTTTGAGTATGTTGCCCCTGCTCAGGCCAAGAAAGAAATCGGCACCATCCAAGGCCTCCTCCAGGCTTCTCTTATCAGTATTGGCGGCAAACAGGCCCTTAAGCCCATTGAGGTCTTTCCTCTTGTCATGTATAATGCCCTTGCTGTCCAGCATAAGGACATTTTGAGGATGCACGCCCAGCGAGATGATGAGCCTGGTGCACGACACGGCACTCGCCCCGGCCCCGTTTACCACCACCCTTATTTTTTTTATGTCCTTACCCGTTACCTCCAGCGCGTTGAGCAGTCCAGCTGCAGTAATAATGGCTGTACCGTGCTGGTCGTCATGCATGATTGGTATGCGCAGTTCTTTCTTGAGCCGCTCTTCAATTTCAAAGCATTCAGGGGCGGCTATGTCTTCAAGGTTAATGCCCCCAAATGTGGGCTCAAGTGCTTTGACCACCGATACAAAATGGTCTATATCCCTAGAGTTCAATTCAATGTCATACACATCAATATCGGCAAAGACCTTAAACAACACCGCTTTGCCTTCCATTACCGGTTTTGATGCCTCTGGCCCTATATCACCCAATCCCAGCACGGCAGTGCCATTGGTAATCACTGCCACCAGGTTGCCCTTGGCGGTGTATCTATACACATCCTCGGGATTGTTTGCTATGGCTTTGCAGGGTTCGGCCACACCAGGTGAATAGGCCAAGGCCAAGTCGCGTTGGTTGTTGGTGGGCTTTGACGATATTACCTCTATCTTACCCGGTCTGCCCTGTTCATGGTAGTCCAGTGCGTCTTTGGGTCGAATGATTTTAGCCATATGCGTGGTTAGAAATAAGGCCTCAAAGGTAGGCTAAAGCCCATAGGCACTATTTACTAAAGGGTTATCGGCGCCTAGTAAATGGCGGTATGCCCCACAAGCTCGTTTATCAACCTAAAAAACCCTTCGTAGCCCGCCCAACTGGGTTTATCAGGTGTATCCATCACATCATGATAATACGGGTATTCACCCAGCAGGTAAATAAAAATGGCCCTAATGCCGCGTTCGCTAAAGTGGTAGTGGTCACTATTGGCCGCCTTGCCCCTCACCTTTATGGCGCTTAGGTATCCCTGCTCTTCGTTTAAGCGTTTCAACAACTTGAACAGCTGCTTAAAAACACTGCCATTCACCACTGTGGCGCCGTCCTGTCCATTGGTTACCAGGTCAAGGTTTATAAGAAGGCTTATTTGCCCTAATGGAAACACAGGATGTTCCACATAGTATTTAGAACCTATCAATCCGGCTTCTTCAGCGCCAAAGGCTATAAAGAGCACGGAGTAAGGCGGAGGTGAATCCTTGGCTGCATAGTGCCTTGCCAGGTCGCAGAGCATGGCCACCCCACCGGCATTGTCATTGGTTCCGTTGAAGCAGGCATCGATGCCCATTTGCCCCAGGTGGTCATAGTGGGCGGTAAAAACGATAAAAGAATCGGTGCGCAGCCCTGGGAGTAGGCCCAGCACATTTTGGTTGTTGAAAAGAGGTACCAAAACCTGATCCATGCGCAGGGAAATGTTGGTGGCGGAGTGGGGCAGTGCGGTAGTAAGCATTTCCAACTGAATGTAGGGCAACACGTTGTCCCTTACAGACCAGGTGAGTTTGTCATTGGTGAGAATAAGGTGCGCAGCTGCCCCAAAAGTGTTGCCAGATATGGCTTTGCCCACTTCATCGCTACCAATTAAGGCAAACAAGCCTTTCTCAATAACCAGGGCAGATTTACCCCATTGATGTTTGGATATGAATCTCTTAAACAATCTTTCACTTTCCACATCCTTGGCTTGCAGCCGCACGAGCACGAGTTTGCACCCTGGACTGCCCGCAGAATTGGGCGCCACGATATAGTCAAGTCCCGGCTGCAGGTGAGCGCCATCCACCTCCACTTCCATGCTGCCCGGAAATGTGTTTACTGGGTGGGTAAACTCTTGGTACTGCACCTGTTTGAGGCCCACCCGTTCAAATTCACCAAAGATGAAAGCCGCCGCTTTTTCTCCGCCCCGGTCCACATACCCCCTGCCGTGATAGGCATCGCCGGCCAGGGTATCTACCAATTGTTTGGCGTAGGCTAGGTCTTGTGACTGTACGGCAATAGGAAGCCATGCGGCCAGTGCAAAGAACCAGCTACACTTCATCGGCAATAGGTTCAATTTCAAATTCATACGACTCCATAATTAGATTGGCCAGCAGTTTCGTGCAGGCCAGTTCCACCATGGACCTCGCGATGGCTTCATCATTTGCCGATAAGGTAAACCGGATATGTTTACCTATCCGTACGTTTTCCATTTCTGCCAATCCCAAATTGGTCAAGCTGCGGTTTACAACCTTTCCTTGAGGGTCTAACAACTCTTCAAGTGGCATAATGGAAACTTTTGCCAAGAACTTCATGATTTTATGCTTAAGTGAATGATGGACAACAGAAGGTACAAAACTACGAGCGCCTGCAAGGCCAAAAAGCCCAGGAAGAAAATCACGGGCAGTGAGAGTATGATCAAAAAGTACCGAAACCGATTGACAGAAAATGACATGCCCTGAAACTTTAGGGAGAGTAAGGGTATGGGGACCAACATAAGGGCCGAAACCAAGACCACGGCAGCCAACATGGCTTCCACGCTGGTGGCATAGGAGTCCACCCAAGGGTGTTCAAAAGGGTTGAAATGAATGCCAAGGGAGTACAGGGCCGGGAAGCCTACCAAAAACATGGCAGCAGCCGGTGAAGGGAGGCCCTTAAATGAATGGCCCTGATCATGGGAAACATTAAAATTGGCCAGGCGCAGGGCAACAGCCAACACATAGACAAAAATGGGTATAGACCAAGCATTTACGCCGCCTATGGTAAATAAACCTGCATATTCATGGTCATGGGCTGCCAGGGCAAAAAAATCGTGAAGGAGGAAGGCGGGAAAAAGACCAAAGCTCACCATGTCGGCAAGGGAATCGAGTTGAGCCCCCAAAGGACTCTTGGCATGTAGCAAGCGCGCCAAAAATCCATCGAGAAAATCGAAGACCAGGGCGGCAAGCAGCATGAAAACTGCCAAGCGGTAGCTGCCCACATGGGCAAAGGCCATACCCATGCTGCCCGCTGCTAGGTTGGCCAGGGTGAGTGCATTGGGAATAAATTTTATCATGAGCATAGTTTTGAAAGGTTATCTCCGGGGTGTTTGCGCTGGGGCAATTGGCCGTGCTGAAAAACCGTAAGGTAACCCGATCCAAACAGCTCCACGCTGGTACCGTTTACCTTGAGTAGGGTGCCTTCAGGCAAAGCGGCAATGGAAAGGCCGGGATTTATGGCCAGGCACTCGCGTAGGCGGGCATCGCGTGATTCTCCCCCGTGGCCGGGGACGGTGAGCGGTGTATAGTGGGGATTAATTTGAAAAGAAACCAGCCCCAGGGCCTCAAATGAAGGTGGCTGGACAATGGGCATGTCATTGGTAGTGAATATGTAAGGACATGCCAAGTTGGCCCCGGCACTCCATCCCATATAGGGCTTGCCGTTTGTGACGGCCAGGCGGATGCGCGGCAAAAGCCCCTGTTCATAGCAGCGCGATAGTAGGGCAAAGGTGTTGCCACCGCCCACGGCTATGGCATCGGCGGTTTCTATGGCGTGGCAGTCCCGGTGCACACTTATCACCTCTATACCCAAGGGGCGCAGGGCATTGGCGAATTTTTCCTCATATTGGTCATACCCAAAGTCCACGGCGGCAAATGGCACAAAGGCAAGTTTGCGTATGCCATATTGGATTGCAAAGGCTTCCACATAGGGCCTAGGCCAGGCAAAGTATGGTTCACCCGGCATGGTGGAATTACTGATTAAAAGTAAGTTACGCATATCAACGCATTAGGTAAAACCTACCAGAAAATAACAGTTCCTGTTTGTTGGTTGCCAACATATGGCAAGTATAATAGTATAAATCGGCAGGGGAGTCGGACTCTTGGAATTTTCCGTCCCAGCCTTCTTGGCCCTGGTAAATAAGGGCCCCCCAGCGGCTATATACCGACAGGGTAGCTTTTTTGATACCTACGCCATTCCAATTAAAGGTATCATTGCCCGATGATGACCCGGGAGTAAAGGCCGTAGGCCAGTAAACCACGGGCAGTGGGTCAAGGCAAATCCTATTGCTCTGGCCCACAAATCCCCTTCCGCCGTTCTCTACCGCCATTACCACATAGCACCTACCGGAGTCTGGCTGGCTTTCGTTCAAGAATCCTTCATCCAAGTATTGCAGTCCATTGGTGGTAATTGGCTCATTGCCTATGGGTTGAAGTGTGTAGTTTATCACCCCGCCGGCAAACTCCCGGTACGCGGTCCAGTTGAGTTGGGCTATCTGGTTTTGGCCCACGGCCCCGGATAACAGCACATTGGTAGCAGGGCGTGATGGGCCTGAGATGTTTCCGCAGTCGTCCACCGCCACTACCTGATAGGTATATTGTGCACGCTGGGTCTCAGCCCATTTATCGGCAAACACCGTGTCCTTAATCAAGGGGAATGAGCGCTGTGAGCCCATATCGTCGGTGCGGTATAGGTGGTAGTGTGTAGCCACCCGTTCACGCTCCCAGCTCACCCATACCTGCCCCAGGGAATCTACTGTGGCCCCCGCCATGTCCACCGGGGTATTCTTGGACAGGCTCTTTACCTCTATCTGGTAGTTGGCGGTATCGGCGCATAGCCCATTGCTGGCCACAAAAACCACCTTGTATATACCTTCTTTTGTGAGCAGGGTGTCCTCATCATTTAGGAAATATATCTCTTTGGCCTTGGGCGTGTTGGTGCTTCCCACTCCCAAAAAATATTTCCGCACTGCGGCATTTCCCATCACACTTTGGTTCTCAATGTTCATAAGGTGGGGGGCGCATCCACCGGTTTGGGCAAAAGAAATCTGTGCAAAGACCGAATCAAGCACCATGATATAGCCGGGGAACAAAACCGTGTCCTGGCAAGCCCCGTTGCCGCTTGATGTGGTATATGACACATCATATGTTCCTGGTTTATAAATAGATGCAAAAAAACCAGTCCTCCCGGCTCCCCCCTCTACCTGCCCGTTGCCCAGGTCCAGGGCAAATGTGTCAACCGGGCTGCCCACCCAAATAAAGTTGGCCCTAAAAGGGGCACAACCCTGGGCCGTATCGGTGCTGAGGTCTATGGTGGGTTTTCTAAAGATTTGAGCGAAAAAGCGGGACGATGCCGTGTCAGTGCAAGCACCGTTGCGGGCTACCAAGACCACGGTTTGCCGGGCACTGGTTTTGGTGCCATAGTCCAGATTTTTAGTGGTATAGTTTCCCTTCTCGGTTTTCCACTTAGCCATATTGGCATACAGGCTATTGTTCTGGAAATCATAGACCACCCTTCCACATGATTTGGCTGAATCAAGCGCAGAAAAAGCGGCAATGGGCAGGGTATCTACCTGTACCACATGGGTGTCTTTTACTTCACATCCAAACCTGGAATAGTACGTGTTCCTATAAATGGCAAAAGGGCCAAACCCACTGGGCTTGAGCCAAAAATTGCGCAAAGAGAGGGGGCTGAGACCGCTAGATGGGCCAAATGAAAAAACCACTGAATCGGCCAATCGGTTGGGGTCAATCACTTGTAGGCTATCGCCTGCACAAAGGGAATCGGCGCTGAGCCAGGGTGCCGGTGCGGTACTCCCCAAGATATTCAGGTCAAAGAAGATGGAGTCGGAAGCGGTGCAACTGTTAAGCCGGGTAGTAGCCACAAAGTATCCCGTATAATCGGTTGTTTTGGTAAGTTTTAGGCTTTGGTACGGCCAGCCCCAGGCAGCCCCCCGGTCGTCAAACTTCCACTTAAGCTCCTTACAATTGGTGCAGGATGTGTTTATGGTAAGCTCAAACCTGTTGCAGAATGTATCGGTGGTGTGGTTTAACTGAATATCGGTTTGGTCAATGGCGGTAACCAAACTGGTGCGCCGAATGGTCACGCTATCGCACAGTCTAAGCAACTCGAGGGTTACGGTGTAGTTGCCCAACTGCGGGGCCTTCCATTTCTTGCGAAAACCCACGCCCGTATATACCTGGTTTCCGGCATAGTTTGCCGTCCACAGATAGTTGGCATATTCTCGGCGCACTATATCAGCCTTTAGGTCCAGGCTGTCTGGACAAATGGGCGCTAGGTCAAGGGTAAAATTGAGATCGGGTGTGCTACCTAAGTACTGCACCAGGTGGGGTGTAGCGCTGCTGCCGTTGCTGGCCGTAAACCCCAAATAAACCTTTTTATTTCCCCCAAAAATGTCGTTCTCCAAATCGATTTTCGCGAGTAGGCGTTGCTGGCAGTCCACGTACACCACCAGTTGATTGGTAGCGGCGGTGTACTGCACCCTTACCCTGTGCAATCCGCAGTCTTCCACGTTTTTGTAGTCGAGATATATGGAGGTGGGGCCGGCCAGCAATAGGTTTTGCGACCCATTTTGGTGTATGGCTATATGGTCATTTGCCACATCATTGGTGCCATCATTTTGGGTATCAAATTCTATGGCCATAGACTTGAGTATGGAAGGTTGGTAGCCCATGCCGCCACTATTGGTTGACAAGGCTTTTAGGCCCGCGTTGTCGTTTTGGAGCACGAAGGCTATCCCTTTTCCACCGGGGTTGTTGCAGCCAAACCTGAGGTTAAAACTGATGTCGAAACTGGTGGAAATGTCGAGTTTGGTGGAATCCCAAATTGACCCGGCACGTGAAGCCACGGCTGGGGTAAGCTGGTAGAGTGAGTCGCCCTTTTTTACCGCCGCGCCGTTCATGCTAAACTGCGCATGCACAGGGGATAATAGCCAGCATAGGGCGGCCATGATGGTGGTGGTGCTGCGGAAGGATAAGGGCATGGGGCAGTGAAAGGGTGTGCAAAGTAAGGGGACGTGGATGGACTGGTTTTATTTGCAACCATGGGCAGGTGGGTTGGTGTGGCACATAGACCCGGGCCAAGACTATCCCCTATACTAAGGTCAGGGCCAAATTGCCATGATCTCGAGTTGTCTAGCCGCAACGTCCATACTTGGTGCGCGGTAACGGTTTAGTGGCCCATAACTATTCCTGCTATAGCGTTTCATTCAAAAAAAGGCGGTTAACATCTGTTTTCTTCTTTACCAGAGTAGGCCCAATTACGGTTGCGCGCCATACGATAGCTGTGTTGTCCGGGTTTAGCCCCTTCCCCGGTGCTTGTACTTTTGTGGCATGATCGTAGTTACCGGGGCAGCGGGTTTCATAGGCAGTTGCACTGCCCAGCACCTCTACCGCCAGGGCTACCGCGATTTGGTGTTGGTGGACGACTTTTCGCGGGCCGACAAACAACATAACCTGATGGGCTTGGAACATCTCACTAAGGTGAATCGGGACCATTTATTCCATTGGTTATCCGATAATTGGATTCAGGTACAGATGGTTGTTCACCTGGGTGCCCGCACCGATACCACCGAGCAAGACCCTGAGGTATTCAATAGGCTGAACCTAGGCTATACCCAAAGGCTTTGGCTGGCGTGTACGGAATATGGACTGCCCCTGCTGTATGCCTCATCGGCGGCTACCTATGGCCTGGGAGAACTGGGGTATGACGACCGACATGAACTGGTGCCCCACTTGCGCCCGCTCAATCCTTATGGCGTAAGTAAAAATGATTTTGACCAATGGGCTTTATCTCAAGCAGATAAACCATATTTCTGGGCGGGATTTAAGTTCTTTAACGTATATGGCCCCAATGAGGGCCACAAAGGGCGCATGGCCAGTGTGGTGTATCATGCCTATGGGCAGATGAAGGAAAGCGGTGTGGTAAAACTGTTTAGGTCACACCGCACCGGTGTAGGCCATGGCGAGCAGAAGAGGGACTTTATCTATGTGAAAGACGTGGTGAAGGTGATTTGCCACTTTATGGAAGACAGAAACCCTCTCCACAATGGTTTATACAACCTGGGAACGGGCCATGCACAAACATTTAAGGAATTGGCGCACGCCCTCTTTGACAGTGCCGGCCTACCGGCGCAGATAGCGTATATAGATACCCCACAGGACATAAGGGAAACTTACCAGTACTATACCCAAGCCAATATGGCCAAACTTAGGGCGGCAGGCTATACGGAGCCTTTCCTCAACATACAAGAAGGGGTATTTGATTACTACAACCAGCATCTGCTTGCCGGTGATGGATATTAGGTAGCCGGCAATCGCTGCTTACTACCTGATAAGCAAGACGGTAGATGTGGAGAATAAGAGTTGGCCGTTGATGCCCTGGGCCGACACTACGCATAGGTAATGGCCCGCTGGGCAAGGGGAGCCCTTGAACAGCCCATCCCAACCATCATTCCAATCATTTGATTGATAAACCCTTTCGCCCCAACGGTTGTATAGGAGCACCTGAAATCCATCATTGTTAGCCTCCGGGTCAATCAAGCCAAAGCCTTTAATCACAAATAGGTCATTGGTGCCGTCACCGTTTGGGGTAAAAGCTGTGGGCACAAACATACTGGGTAGCGGGGCCACCATTACCTGGTTGGCGTAGCTCGCCTGCCTCTGGCCTCCTTTTTCATGGGCCACCACTTGGTAAGCAAAGGGTTGGTCAAAAAGCAAGAAAGCGCTGGTGTCCAAGAAGGCAGTGTCAGTGCCAGCCAAAACGGCCAGAAGATAGAACAGGCTATCGTTAGGCCCCCGGCGCAAGACCGCATATTTTTCAACCCCTTGTGGCCAATCGCGGTAGGCATTCCAGGCCAGCCCAAAGTCGCGCGTGGTAGGGCGGGCCTGAAGCAATATGCTGTTGGCCAACTTACTGGGCTTGCTAACATACCCGCATTCGTCCACGGCCCTAACCCTATACTGGTAGTATTGCTGGAGCACCTGGGCGTTCGTGTCCAGGTAGGTGGTATCGGTTACCACCCGCCAATCCCTGGCCCAAGCGTATCCGGGTTGCCGCCTATCCAGGGTATAGTATAACACGTTTCGCTGTATGCCCCGCTGCCATATTACCCTCACGCCCTCCCCTTCTACCGTAGCCAGGTGCATGCCTAGGGGCTTGCTCTGAAAAACATATTCTGGCGTATATATCCGGTCGTTGCTCAGCGAAACCCAGCGATTGTTGGTGTGAGCCGCCCGCACTTCATAGCGATAATCCTTGTTGCACACGGTAGAATCTGAATAAAACCGGGTGGATGGAGGTACAATGGCAATGAGATCGGTAGCCGAACCATCATTGATGGTACGCAGTACCTGGTAGTGCTGCAGGTCATCTTTCCATCCATTATAGGGTGTCCAGTGCAGCTGGCCCACCTGTTTGTCGCTGGTATCTATGCCCAGCCATATGGTGCAGTGGGTATCGCTGCCATGTGTAAATTCACATTTATCAGTGACTTGAAGCCTAAAACAATAGGTATTGGAGTCGGGAAACAACCAATTGGGTTGGTGTACCAATACAGTGGTATCGGTACGGCGGGTGGTTTCATACACCTTGGTATTGGTGCCCAGCTCAAAAAGCGCATAAGACGAAAAGGCAAATCGCTCCGTGGCCAAGAAGCTTACCTCTACTGCCCTATCGTCCACCACGCCCACTTGGTGTATCAAAGGGGGGGCTATGGGCAGTTTATCATAGACATCCATAAGTTCAGACTGAATTAGGGTGTCGCTGCAACCGTTGGAATCGGTGGCCACCAGTGTAACATGGTAAGTGCCAGGTGCCCCATACACAAAAGTTGGATGTTGGCGGTAGGAAGTATCGGCATTTCCACCAAGCCCAAATTCCCACATCCAGGAGCGCAAGGGGTATATAGAAGTAGTAGAATCCCTAAAATCTATGCCCTGACCTACACAGGCTATGGTGTCAAAAGGGTTAAACAGGGCAGCAGGAGGCTGGAGCAATTCAATAGATCTGGAAAGGGAAAAAGAATCGGCACAGCCTACCTTATTGAATGCCACTAAGGTAGGTTGGTAAGTACCCGTGCCATAGGTATGCTCTGCCAATGGATAGTTGCCCAGTAACTCCTTGCCGTCATCCCAGAGCCATTTCCAGGAATAGGCAAACCGCGAAGTATCAGAGAACCGCAGCCTGGCCGGGGCACAAGCGGTGTGCGGCTGGGCCCTAAACCTGGCCCTGGGTGGCGCATATACAAATAGGGTATCTGGCGTGCGGTAACTCAATTTGCAGTCATTCTTGTCCTTTACTATAATAAAAGGGCGGTAGGCTGCATATTCTTCCAGTGAATCAGGTAGCACATAGGTATGGGACAGGTAGTTTATTGAATCGATGCTGGTATTGTCACCGAAATCAACATATACCTTGTGTGCATTAATACTGCTATCAATAAACTGTGCTGTAAATGGCGCACAACCCATGTTTTGCTTGATGAAAAACTTGGGCACAGGCCCCAATACCTTGAGGGGTTGTGGCAGGAACACGGAATCTTGGCAACCCATCTTGTTCTTGCCCAGCAGGGCTACATGAAAAGCGTTCCTGTAGGGGTATATCCGCGTTAAATCAAAGATTTTGAGATAATCAAGAAGGGTAGTAGAAACAGGGCCCCGGTCGTCGTCAAAATTCCATATAAAAGTATCCACGTTGGTGGCCCGGGCGGTAAAAAGGTATTGTGCGGGCGAACACTGGGCGCTGGTATCGTCCACGTCAAACCCCAAGTCAAAGTCCATGATTTGGTATGCATAGGAGAGCGAATCCTTACAACCACCCATATCTATTGCCCTGATTTGTATATGGTTGATGCCTGTTGAACCAAAAATGACCACGGGCTGTGAAGAGGTGTCGGAGGGTAAAAAGACAGTAGCCGGATCGTTGCTTTCCCATTTTACCGAAGCAAAACCCGTGGAAGTATTGCTTATGTGGTACTCCAACCCACGGCACAAGCTGTCGTTTGGCAGGGAGAAGCCCGCCGATAAGCCAATATTGAACAGGCCCTTCTTTTCTACCGTGGCCGAACATCCTTGGGCATTGGAGATGGTAAGCCCTATATCAATGTTTCCCGCTTTGCTCACGGTCACTTCGGCATCCCTGGCATTGGCATCCGCTATATTTCCTCGGGAAAGAGGGTCAATTGTCCAGGTGTACGCCAGGGATTTGTCGGTGGTACCTACCAGCACATTTAGGCCCACCATAGGTTTCAGCGTGGTGGTAAAGGGAATGCAACCTGAAAGCTGCAAGGGGGTAAAATCAAATGTAACCCCTCCTATTTCAAGCGCTTGGTTAAAAACAAGGGAGTCGGAGCACTCGTCGGTAACAAAGACCACCTTCACATCATACCATCCTGGTAGCGGCGGGTTGAACTTGATGGAATCACCCAATTTTGAATACACCGTGGTATCATCATGGGTAAAAACACCGTACCACTCGCCCACCATTTCTGCCGGAAATGCCTGATACGAAAGTTTTACCTCATCACCCACGCAAAATGGGCCCTTAGGTATATCGGCTTGTAGTTGGTTGAGTTCCGTGATATGGAGGCAAGAATCTATGGTGGTAGATGCCAGACAGCCTTCTTGTGTTTTAACGGTTACCCTGGTGGCATACCAGCCTGTATCTTGGTACTTTTCCTGTACCTCCTTGCCTTTCTTGGTGTCTTTTATTGATTTGTCGGTTTGGAAAAACGTCCATGTAAGTGTGTCAATGGTGCCCACGCAAAGGGTATCATCCAGTTCATATGCCACCTCGGTGCCTGGGCAGGCCACGCTGGGCGATACCACAAACCATGGAAGCAGCGGTCTGGCCTTAAAAGCAAAGCTACCAATGTCATAGCAACCGTCAGTATCGGTAGCCTTGATGTTTAGGGTAAAATTGCCATACCTATCAGCCCGCCACCTAAAGTGGGTGTCCGTGCTGCTGGCAATGAATTTTCCTTTTGCATTGGTGAGGGTCCATAGGTAGGTCATGGGCACGGCGCCGGCATGGCTGCTGCGGTTCAGCACGGTAATTTGTGAAGGCACCTTGCATATACACGAGAGGTTGCGGTCCATGCGGGCCGCCACAGGGTTGTTCTCTGTTGCTATGCTTACGGTGGCCGATTTGGTACAATTGGCAAAGGGATAAGATACTTTTACCGTGTACTTGCCAGTGTATTTGCCGGTGGCAATTATGGAGTCGCCACCTTTTTTGCTCAGCTCCAGCGAATCGCCATGCGTATGGCTCCAGACCACCTTATCGGCATCAATACCTGGGTTCTTTAGCACCATGCTGAATTTGGCATTTTTACATCCAGGCCCATTGAGGGGCTGTGCGTCCACCTGTAGGCTGGGTGCCGAAACTACCTTTATCACATCAGGATACAGATAGTTAAAGGTGCAAGAAGATGCCTTGCTGGAGAGTGTCAGGCTTATGTCATGTGCACTATTGGTATTGGGATAATCAACTTTAAATGGCGGGGATACGGTGCTAGAGTTGGGTGTGGCCCCTTGCATACCCCAGTTGAAATCAAACTGTTTATGCCCGTAAAAGACCACTTTTGGGTTGCAACGAAACCGGGTAGCCCCACAAAGGGTGGTATCGGTAAATGGAAAGGTTACCAAGGGCTTGCGGTCAACAAACAATATGGAATCATAGATCTTTTTAGTGCTACAGCCAAATTGACCTTCTACCACAAGTTGCAGGGTGGCATATCCGGGTTTGGTAAACGTATGCTTGATAGACTTGGCCGAACCGCCGTAAGAGCTGCCCTCGAGGGCCCAGGTAATTCTCTTGGCGGCGGGCGATGAAATGGTCAACATCGCCTCTTTTCCTATATCGCACAGCTCCTTATGCGAAACGGTCAGGGAATTGATCTTTGGGTTCTGTCCTATGGTTATGTAATCTGCCTTTTTGAGGGTACAAGAATTTCCCCCCGGAAGGGCCAAGTATAATGTTACGCTGATGGTGTCGGCGGTGGTAAAAGCCACCGATGGATTGGGATTGTTGCTTACCTGTTTGGTTTCAAAATCCCAGTTGAGCAGGGCGGCCTTAGGTGCCTTGGGGACTGTGTAGAATGAGAAAATATCGTTTTCGCAGCCCATAGAATCTGAAGCGAAAAAAGCATATCCGGGGCACTGGGCCAAGGTACTTGAGGGCGTGCATACCCCTGCCACCAAGGCCATTATCAGACACATCCATCTCATACTGTTGCGCAATACGGTGTGAAAAGTACAAAGGCAGGTGATAGGAATTACCTAAAAAGAACTACATCGCCTGTATAAACATACGTTGTGCCGTTGACCCCCCTGAAACGTACGTAGTAAGTGTAGTTGCCCATTTCACAATCCTTGCCTTGATAGCTGCCGTCCCATCTTATGTTAAACGACTTGCTTTCAAATACTTTCTCGCCCCAACGGTTATACACTTCAAAAAGAAAAGCCTCATCGCTCAGTTTCTGTATGCCTATGCCATCATAGTGTAGAAGGTCGTTCACATTGTCGCCATTTGGGCTAAACGCATTGGGTAAAAAAATCAATGGTTCCGGGTGTACCTGTATGATGTTTGAAATACTCGTGTCAGGGTCAGGGCCCATTTCCACGGCCTTGACACGCACATAAAAAGCGCTATCACTGCGAATGGCCTTTTTGTTGTCAATCATGGTAGAGGCTTCTGGGCCCAGAATGGCCACTTCCTCAAAGGGCATATCCAGGTTAAATGTTTTTTCTATGATGTAGGCAGCTACCCCATTGCTCCATTCTTGGTAGGGATTCCAGCTGTACACAAAATCGGTATTGGAGGCCCAGCCCAGCAACAAAAGGGTAGATGCTTCATTGCTGGCCGGGTTGGGATTGTTGCAATAGTCGCGGTACCACACCCGGTATTTGTATGAGAGCCTATTGGATTCCACCGCTTGGTCTATAATAAAAGTATCATTGGTCTGGCGGTACCGCTCAATCCACCCGTTGTACTCGTCATACCTATCCACAAAAAAATCCTTAACGTTCAGGTTATCGTTGGCTTTCCAGGTTACCAGTATCTTATCGCCCACCACCGTGGCCAGAGATACTTCCACTGTGTCATTGGGCCTGCCATATTGCGGATCAAAAACCACCACATTGGAATAGGTGACCTTACCGGTTTCAGGGTTCACGCTACCCACTAAGTAGCTGTATTTCTGGTTGCATACCGTATAGTCCACATAGGCCGTGTCGCCCGGTTTGGTCCGTATCAATTCTTCATAGTCGCCCCCCATGGCAGCGCGGTACACCACGTATTCATCCAGGTTGTCCCAGCCCTGGTACTTGGTCCACTTAAGCCTGGCAAAAGGCTTATGGTTTCTGGTAACGCTGAGGTGGATGGTCTGGTGGGTAGCAGTATTCCTGTTTGGATCGGCACACCTGTCTATAAGCTGTAGGCGGTACCGCTGCGGGGCGTTCACCACATCGGCGTTTGGCAACACAATATTCACGGCCCTATAGTCGGTTATCCTACGCACGGGATTGTCATCGTCGTCATTCAAAATGACCAATAGCTCATCAAATCCTTTGGCTTCTAGCCTGTTCCACTGTAGTGCCACTGCATTGTTTTCGCTTACCGAAGCATAGTGCAAAATGGGTGAAGTGATGGGCAAACGGTTGACGATATGATATTTATTGACCTTAATCAAGGTATCGGCACAACCATTGGCATCCAATACCTCTAGTGACACACTGAAATAGCCCGTATCCTTAAACGCCTTTAATTGGTGCTGACCAAATGCCGAATCATGAAGGGAATTTCCCGTAAAACGCCATAACCAAGATACGATGGGCGCCTGGGCATTGGTTTGGTCTTTAAACTCGATTAATCTCTTGGGACAGAGTATGGTGTCGCTCTCATTAAACACCGCTGTGGGTTTTTCAAATACGGTAAGGTAGCGCACCTTGGTCAAGGTATCGGTACAGCCCAACTTGTTCTCGGCAACCAGTCTCACGCTGTAGGTGCCATTCTTGTAGGTAAATTTTCCCTGTGCCGTGGTGTGGTCTATGGAGCCATTGTTGGTGTAGTCCCACTGGTAGGCCACGGAGAATTTAGATTGGTTGGCAAAAACAGCGGCATGAGGTGCGCAAACCCGCGTGGATGGCAGCCAAAATCGGGTTATAGGGTTGGCATATACCACTATGCTATCGGTAGGCTGGTAGTAAACAAAGCAGTTGTTCTTGTCTGAGGCTATGATAAATGGCTTGAACACCTCAAAAGTGCGGTTGGTGTCGCGCTTGGAGTAGGTGTGCCGGGTAAAACTGATGCTATCAACGGAACTGCCATCGCCATAGTTGAAGTAGAATTTCACCACCTGGTCAGTAGAGTCAATAAACTCTACCTCCATGGGGTCACATCCCCTGGATACTTTATACCCAAAGGTGGGATTAGGGCCTAGTACCTTGATTAAATCGGCATAGCTAATGGTATCCCTGCATCCCAGTTGGTTGAACCCTATCAAGGCCACATCAAATTCGTTGCGAAAGGGTTTTACGGTGGATAGGTCAAACACATGCGCTATTCCACTTTGGTCGGTAACCACTTTTTTGCCATCGCCAAACTTCCAGATAAACGTATCCACGTTTTGTCGGGCAATTTTGAATTCATATTGTGCCGGGGTACACTTTGGCGTATTGTTCAGCACCATAAAATCGAAGTCAAAGGGATGGACTACAATCGTTTTAGATGCGGAATCCTTACATCCCGACTTGGTGGTGGCCACCATCCAAAGGGTATATACGCCTGGCTTGAGAAAGCTGATCTTGGGCTGAGGAATGATGCGTCTGGTGTGAAAAAAGGCATTGGTATCATTACAGTACCAGCGATAGGCTATGTTGGTTCCCGGTGTATTGTTTGTGGGTTGCACTTGAATCCCTTGACACACATTGGTATCCAAGCCAAATGCCGCTTTGAAGTCAAAGGCAAACAGGTCTTCCTTTAAAACACCGTCACTGCACCCATCACTATTGGTTACTTTCAAAAACACATTGTAGTTGCCCACTTTGGCAATGTCTATACCGGTTTTGGCCCCAGTTGGGTCTTTGATTGTGGCGGTATTATTGGGTTGCACTTGCCATTCATATGTCAGCGCATTGTTGCTGGGGTTTTTATAGTGCTCGTTTTTAGTAATTGTAGCCCGCAGGGTGGTCTTAAAGGGAAGGCAGCCTACTACCTCATCGGCGTTGAACCCAAACTTGACCCCCGAAACACTGACAAAAGACGGCAGCTCAATGGAATCCTTACAGCCACTACCCCCATTGACAACCAACTTCATATTGAATATACCGGTGGTATTCGGTTTTAGCAGGAATTCGTTTGGCTGGGCTTGTACGGCGGTGGCATTGAAAACGATGCCCGGCTTGCTCACATGGGTAATTGTCCAGTTTACCCTGGGGGCAATGGTTGGCGGATCTACCTTAAGGGCGGCATTGATGACTGCACCCTCACAAGGCGTGGTATCTGACAAAGTGAAATTGATAGACTTAAGCCCCACTACCTCAAATACCTTGTGCCTAGTGATAGTGGTGGTGCATTTTGCTGTGGTGTAGGTAAGTGTGGCCTTGTAAAAGCCCTTATCGGCAAATGAAAGTATGGGAAATCGGTCGTAGGAAGTGGCCACGAGTTTGTTGCCGGGAGCATAAAAATTCCACTGGGCAGAAACAAACCCATCCTGGCAGATGGAGTCAACCCTAAACTCTATGTCCTGGCCCACACAGGCCACCTTGGGCTCGGCGGCTATGCCGGGAGTAGCCGGGCTTATTTTGATTGCTGCCTCTTCATACAGGGAGTCATGGCAGCCGCTGGTGTCCACCGCCCTAAGCTCTACGTTGTACGTGCCGTAACCGTTGATTATAAGCTTGGGTTGTAGGCTATTGTCGCTAAAAATCAGGTTGTCCGATGCATCTGTTACCCGCCATAGGTAGGAAGTGCTTGGCGTTGCGCCCTTGGTAGTATTTGTTACAAAGAATGTATCTTGAGGCCTACAGGAACAATCGGCACTGAGCACAAATTGGGCATTGAGGTTTCGCAGTGTCACAGTGTTGGTCCCGGTCACTTCACTAACGCAACCCATGTCGTCATGCGAGATGGTGTACTTGTAGTTTCCCAGCTTCTTATAGGTTGCCTTTGCGCTATTGGCCCCTTTTGTCACTTTCACGGAGTCGCCAACGAACTTCCAAGTGGGTGGGTTGATCAACTCGCCCGGCTGGTTTAGGTCTATCTTAAATGTTTGTTCATTGCAGGGAGCGGAAGTGGATTTGGTATGCGCCAGTTTGGAAGATTTACCTATAAAAAGCGTGTCGGGAAACAGATAGGAATAGGTACAGTTTCCTGTACTTACTACATCTAAACCAAAAGTATATACACCCCTATTGGCATAAAACAGTTTTCCCGGCACTTTACTTGAAGAACTACCCATATGGCTTCCGGATAGGGTCCAAGAAAAGTTGAAACCCTTCTGGTTAAACATGTGGTACCCTGGTGACAGAAAGAGTGTGTGGGTGTCGCAAAAGGAGGCCGACCCTATACCTAGGTCAATTGCCGGCTTTCGTTCTACCAGTATGAGGGAGTCATACACCACAGTGGTGGCGCAACCATAGGCATTTTCTACCTTCAGGGCCACATCAAAGAATCCATTTCTTATGAATTTGTGGGTAATGGTAGTAGTGCTGTCCTTGTAAAGGATCTGGCCAACGTTCCACACATACTTGGCCATGCCGGCAGCATTGGTTGATAATTTAACCGATTGGTTAACATCACAAAGGCTTGTAAAATTGGCGGTTACTTTGGGTATTGGCGGTGCCTGGCCCACCTTGATAAAACCTGGTTTTACCACAGAACAGGTATCGCCATTTTTGAGCTTGATTAGCAAGCGGATACCGAAGGTGCCCAGCTTGTAATAGGCTACCGAAACGGTATCCTTATCGGTGCCCTTTATGGTATCAAGACCCAAATACCAGGTGTATTGGCTTAGGGCGGGAATATTGGTGGCTTTGAAAGTGACTACCTGGTTGAGGCAGATTTGGGTGTCGGTGGCTGAAACGATAAAAGAACCACACTGTCCTTGTGCGTTTATGGCTTGTAGCACAAACACATATACGAATATGGAAACCCAGGGCCTGGGCCAGTTTACACTCATGGTACGCACTGCTAGTAGGTACTTTGTGGCGAAGCTATGGGAGGCCCAATTCAATTAAAGTAAAAGTTATTGTCCTTAATGTTTACAAATCAATCTTTTACCCCACGATCAGATACAGGGGGCGTTGTTTTGCCACCTTTCTTTATGGTGGCGTGCGTCCAAATTAAGAACGCAACTACATAAAGATTAACCATAACGAGATACCTTAACATCTTCTTCATCATGATACATTCTTTTTTACATTTGGCATTAGAAATTCTAAAACGTTGGTTTGTTGAGAACCGTTGTTTTCATACGACATGCCAAAAGCAGTTGGGATACCCCAAATGTGGCAGACTATGACCGCCCTGTGGCAAAGCGGGGTGAACAAGACATACTACGCGTGGCCAATGAGATGAAAAAGAGAGGCCTTATTCCCGATTTGGTGGTGAGCAGCGGGGCCCTTAGGGCGCTTACCACAGCCCGTGGTTTGGTGGCCGTGCTACATCCTGAATTAAGCGTGTTGGTTAATGACCAACTGTACTTTGCCGGCAAAAAGGCCGTGTACGGGGCCATACGGGAAACATCAAATGAGGTGGGCACCCTTTTTCTTGTGTTGCACAATCCTGACATAAACGAAATAGTGCTAGATGACCTGGGGTATGACGACGACAATGTACCAACCCTGGGCGTGGCAATGGTACGGGCCAAGTGTGCCAGTTGGGCTGACTGGAAGCCCAAGCAAGCCAAAGTGGAAGAACTTATAAAACCTAAAAAATTGTGATGCAACAAACCCAAGCAATACTTTGATTTAACTTTGGCTCTTTCACCTCTCATAAAAAACAACTCACATGAAATCATTTGTACTCTTATTGATGTCATTAACCGCAGTAATTGGCGCTTATGGCCAAGCGCCCATCACGGTGCTCGAGCAGCACTCCACCCACTATGTGCCGCGCACCGATAACGATGGCGGGAATGCCAGCTATAAAAAAGGCGACAAGGTGCTCTTTGACCAATACTATTCACGTCGTTCGGGCATGCAGGTGGACAGCCTTTTGATACAGGTGGGCCAATATGAGGTGGTATTGAAACCCACTTCAAACAATGAGTTCTTTTGGAAGGAGATAGGAAACTGGTATCCATTTGAAGGTGAGGCCCGCGTGCTTAGTTGCCGGATAGGCTATGCCAAATGGAAAGCAAACGAAAAGGCCGATAACTATGACCTGAACCTCTACCATGCCTCAGAACAGAAGTTGACCAAACCGGATGAAATACTGGCCACCCGATCATTTTATGGATATCAAATACGACCCGCCACCATACTCGATTCCTTTACTCTTATAGAATTCAAGACCAGCGACTATACCCAGGTAAAAAACGGGTTTTTGCTCACGGTGGCCCTTCAAGATGTTACCCCTTTTGCCGATTCTACCGATGAACTGTCGGTGTACTCGTCGCTGCGCGGCGATGGCAATGGCGAAAAAGCCGCCATGGTGCGCACGGACGCCAGTTCTCTTATAGCGAGCCGAGGCGAGTACGTGCGTTTGGATGAGGCCTTTGTCTCAGGTTCTGGAGGTTATTATGAATTTGACTATGACATTATGATGGTACCCATACTCGACGTGGAAGCTGGTGTGGGGTATATCAATATGAAGGGTGCCACATTCAATGGACACTTTCCCAATCCGGCCAAAGACCGTTTTACCATAGACCTGGACATAACCGAAGGCCAAGACAACTTTAAGGTACAGGTGCAAACCATGGGGGGCCATATCATTAGCACCCATAATACTGGCTATCTGCCCAGGGGAAAACATTTCATAAACATAGATATACCGGGCCTAGCGGCAGGAAACTACGTGTATGTGATAGAAAGCGACCGGTCGTCGGTGGCACATATACTTACCGTGGCAGAATAAGCACTCACAGGGCTCCCATGAAATAAGGCCACGGCAATGCGCCGTGGCTTTTTTATTTCCGTGGCTAACCTATTGTTGGCAAATGGATAATGTGTATGTAACACGGTATCCATAGCTTGTGCCCATATATCATGTAAGCAAAAACCCCACGCGTATGTGGCGAAAACTATCAGGCGAACGAATCCATGCAGAGATCCTGGATGAGGTAGAATCCATCATACTAAAAGAAAAGGCCAAAGGCTACCGGCTTAAAGTGTGTATAGGCACCGATTCACAGGAGCACCGTACCGGGGTTGATTTTGCTACCGTCATTGTATTTCTGCGCGAGCGCAGCGGGGGCTTTATGCTCATAGAGAATACCCGGTCCACGGGTAAAATATCCATTAAGGAGCGCATGATCACTGAAGTGGCCAAGAGCATAACCATAGCCTATAAATTGTGTAACCTCCTGGATAGGCACAGGGTGGAGCTGGAAGTCCATGCCGATATCAACACAGACCCCAAGTTTAAGTCTAACAGTGCCTTGTCAGAGGCCATGGGCTATATTCTTAGCATGGGATACCAGTTTAAGGCAAAGCCCGATGCATTTGCCAGTTCAAGCTGTGCGGATCGGTTTGTGAACTAAGCCCCGGACCTGGATTGCCCTAGGGCATGACCGCAAATGGCCGGTTTTTTTGACATTGTCGCTCAAAATAGTGAATTTAGCAGCCTGATATCAGCTCCTTTACCAGGTGTTGAAGCCTTCCACCCCTTAACCTCTAGGTCTTGGTCATTGTCCATAAGATGCTTTGTTTCCAAAGGAATTTGAAAATCTGTTTAATAGCTTTGGCCATCTCCATGATGGGCCAGGCAGCCGGCTTGGCACAGAAACCACCTGGCGAACCCTCGCTGCTGCTGGGCTATCAGCGCTACTTTAGGGATGTGCTTGGACCGGTTGGATTTGCCAACTTGGGCTATACCCGCTTCTTTGAACATGGTTCGCTCTATCGTTTCAATCGGTACTCGCGATTTGCGGCCTCTGCCCTAATAAACCCTGTACGCAGCTTATATGGCTTACAGATAAGCGGTTCTTACTCGTATATAATTACCGGCGGGGTTCACGTAAACGTAATCAGGCAAGTGCCCTTTATAGTAAGGACCTGGCAGGGCAACATAGAACCCTTTCTTGGAATAGACATTTGGTTTTTATCGTTTCACATAGGTTACAACTTGCAAGTGGAACTTCACCCACCGCTCACACCACCACCACCCGCAATAGGAAGGATAAGCTATACGCTGAATGCCTATTGGCCCCTTAAGCGCAATAAATCCATGTACCGTTAGGCCGCATAACATACCCTGTTTCCCCCGACCATCACTTTTTTGCAGCGTGCGTAAACAAAATCGTTTCGCTTTGCCTTTCAGCAATCTAGGTTACCCACATACCACATGTCCAGAATCATGCTATTAATTGTCATTATAGTCCTTTACTTATTGCTTGATTATTACGCCTTTCAGCTAGTAAAACACGCTACCTCGGCCTATCCGGCCAAGCTGGCACTAGCCATTAGGTGGGGTTTTTGGATGGGGAGTTTTTTGCTCATTTTGGGGCTTATACTTTTTAGCACGGGCGTGCTTATGGCATCTCCGCGTTGGGTTAGGGCTTTTTTTCAAGGGATAACCATTGTTGTGGTCTTGCCAAAAGTTTTCTTGGCTGTTTTTGCCTTGGTTGATGATTTGGTGCGGCTGGTAAGATGGGCCGTTTCCCTGATCCCAAGTGGTGCCGAAACTGTACAATCGCCTGTAAAAAAGGGGATCGGCCGTGCTGAATTTATTGCACAGGCCGGTATGGTAGCCGCTTCCATACCCCTGGTAGCGGGTTCATATGGCATACTAAGCGGAGCCCATGACTACCGGGTTAGGAAAAGGACGGTGGTGCTGAAACACCTGCCCTCCGCCTTTCACGGTTTGCGCATAGCCCAACTGAGCGACATACACGCCGGGAGTTTTTGGAACAAGCGGGCAGTGCAGGGAGGGGTGGATATGCTCTTGGCCGAAAAACCTGACATGGTGGTATTTACCGGTGATTTGGTAAACGACAAGGCCACGGAAATGCAAGACTATGGGGACGTGTTTTCGCGTGTTAAAGCCCCTCTTGGGGTGTATTCCATACTGGGCAACCACGATTACGGCGACTATGTACAGTGGAAAGATGCCCGCGCCAAACAGCAAAACCTACTGGATCTTATAGAGATAGAAAGGCAAATGGGGTGGAAACCGCTTATAGATGAACACATCATGCTGGGGCAGGGCGCCGATTCCTTGGCGTTGATTGGCATACAGAACTGGAGTGCCAAGCTTAGGTTTCCCCGTCATGGCAATTTGGAAAAAGCGTTGCTAGGCACCGAAGATGTGCCGGTTAGGATATTGTTGTCGCACGACCCCAGCCACTGGCGGGCCGAGGTGATACCTACCTACGGCGATAAAATTGACCTTACCTTATCTGGGCATACACACGGTGCTCAACTTGGGGTAGAGGTGGGCAATTATCGCTGGAGCCCGGTGAGCATGGTGTATCAAGAATGGGCGGATATGTACAAAGAGGGTGATCAGTATCTGTACGTGAACAGAGGTTTCGGATATATAGGTTATCCGGGCCGGCTGGGCATTTTGCCCGAGATAACGATCATAGAACTGGTAAAGGGGTAAAAACACGCCCTTGCTACCGGTTTTGATGTGCAAAGTGAGGTCCTACTTCAACTTCCGTTTCACTTCTACCATTTCAAAGGCTTCAATCAAATCGCCAATCTCCAAATCGTTGTAGTTGGCTATTTGCACGCCGCACTCATACCCGCTAGCTACTTCTTTCACGTCATCCTTAAACCGTTTGAGGGTGCTTATATCGCCCGTGTGCCTCACCACGCCTTCGCGGATGATGCGCACCTTGTTGTTTCTCAGAAGTTTTCCAGATGTAACCATACATCCGGCAATGGTACCCACTTTAGTAATCTTAAATACTTCACGTACCTCGGCCATGGCCACCACTTTTTCCTCCTTAGTAGGTTCAAGCATGCCTTCCATTGCCGCCTTCAGATCATTAATGGCATCATAAATAATGGAATACAAGCGGATTTCTATTTGCTCCCTATCGGCCACGTTACGGGCGTTAAGGGAAGGCCTAACCTGGAATCCTATGATCACCGCATCAGATGCGGATGCCAACATGACGTCGGTTTCTGAAATCTGGCCTACGCCCTTGTGGATCACGCTTACCTGAATTTCTTCGGTAGAAAGCTTGAGCAACGAATCAGATAGCGCCTCCACGGATCCATCCACGTCGCCCTTCACTATCACTTTGAGCTCTTTAAAGCTGCCCACGGCAATCCTTCGGCCTATTTCATCTAGGGTTATGTGCTTGGTAGCCCTGATTCCCTGCTCTCTGATGAGCTGAGACCTGTCCAGGGCTATTTCTTTAGCTTCTTGTTCATTTCTTGTTACATAGATGCGTTCGCCCGATGAGGGCGCCCCATCAAAACCGAGTACTTGGACTGGGGTTGATGGGCCTGCTTCGGCCACACGTTTTCCCCTTTCGTTAAACATGGCCTTGACCTTGCCATAGTGGGCGCCGGCCAAAATATTGTCGCCTATCCTAAGGGTACCGCCCTGCACCAACACAGTGGTGACAATACCCCGGCCCTTGTCAAGTGTTGCTTCTATCACGGTGCCCACTCCGCGTTTGCCCGCATCGGCCTTAAGCTCCAGCATTTCAGCTTCCAAGAGTATTTTTTCCAGTAGCTCATCTACATACAGTCCCTTTTTTGCCGATATGTCCTGGCTTTGGTATTTACCGCCCCATTCTTCTACCAGCATGTTTTCATCTGCCAATTGCTGTTTGATGACATCGGGTGCAGCATTTTCCCTGTCTATCTTGTTGATAGCAAAAACTATGGGGACACCGGCTGCCTGCGCGTGTGCAATAGCTTCTTTTGTTTGCGGCATCACCCGGTCGTCAGCCGCCACAACTACCACTACTATATCGGTTACTTTGGCCCCCCTTGCCCTCATGGCCGTAAAGGCTTCGTGGCCAGGGGTATCCAAAAAAGTAATGCGTTTTCCGTTTTCCAAGACCACCTCATATGCGCCTATGTGTTGGGTAATGCCTCCGGCCTCGCCGGCTATCACATTGGCTTTCCGTATGTAGTCAAGCAGTGATGTTTTACCGTGATCCACGTGGCCCATAATGGTTACTATAGGGGCGCGCTCCATGATGCGTTCTTGGGTGTCTGGCTCCTCTAGCGAGGGTTGGTCCATTTCTATGCCCTTAAACTTGACTTGGAAGCCAAACTCATCAGCCACCAAAGCAATGGTCTCCGCATCAATTCGTTGGTTTAT
The DNA here is from genome assembly GCA_016192035.1 of Bacteroidota bacterium. GTDB lineage: Bacteria > Bacteroidota > Bacteroidia > CAILMK01 > JACPUW01 > JACPUW01. Next base: position 3,522 of record JACPUW010000002.1, on the reverse strand, counting down.
AGAAACCATTAAGCCCAATGCCATACACGCCATGATCACCTGGGTTACCGATACGTTCATCAAGTTCGCCAGTTCATTGGCCGTGATGAACTCGGTTACCTCCAGTATCTTGGATGACAATTCGCGCTCCAGTTCTTCTTCTTCTGCACGCTGGCGCAAAATATCCCTTTTCCTTTTCTTCAATTTGGTTTTAGCACCCCTTACATCCTTGCTAGTTAAACGGTTAAGTGTTTCCTTTACTTGGTTTTGAATTGCCTTGTCGTCTAAGGGTGCCTTAACTTCCGGGGCGCCTTTTCTGCGGTTTGGTGCGGCTGATTGCTGCTGGGTACGTCCACGGTTCTGGCCTCCTCCTTGTGGTGGCCGTTGACCTCCACCTTGAGTTGGGCCTTGTCCTGTTCGGGGCGGACGGTTTTGACCTACAGGAGCAGTTTTATCAATGGAATCGCGGCCGGCCTTCACCAATTTCTCCTTGTCGTCGGTGGACGATACCGCTTTTGATGCCGTAATGCGTTTCCTGGGCCTTTTCTTCTTATCGTCAAGCTTCTCGTCAGGTTTTTTCTTTTTGGCCTCAAAGCTGGCCAAGTCCACTTTACCTTTTACGGTAAGCCCACTAAGTTTTATCCTATTGTCTTCCCATTTGTGCTCTGTTGGCTCATCTGTTGGTTTTTCACCCTCCACTTGGGCCGCTACCTCCGTTAGGTCAGTGGATGCTTCATTAGATATGGGGCTCACCTGTGCCGAAGGGGCTTCTGCCTCTACAGCTGGATTGGCCTTTGTTTCATCCGGCACATCTGCGCTAGATGTGCTAGAGGGAGTCTCTAGTGGCTTTGCCTTTCCTTTAGGTGGTGTTTTTTGCGGCAAATCAATCTTGCCAATAATTCTTATACCCTTGTTTTCAGATTCTTGTGGCGCCTCACCGGCTGGTTCCAGACGAGGTTCTGGTTCTGTTTTTCCATCAGCAGGAGGTCCTTGTTTCGGTTCCGATGGTATTTCTATCTCTTTGGCCTGCTCATTAATACCTTCACGCAGGTTGGTTTCGGTAGGCCCTTCAGCCTCTACCTTGGGCGCTTCGGCCGGTATTTCTGGCGCTTCTATGCGGCTTTCGGCAACAATGGTAGCCTCAGGTTTTGGAGATTCAACCTTTTCAACCACGGATGGTTTGGGTTTCTCCAAAGGCACTTGGGGCTTTTGTTCCACGTGTTGGTGGCTGCGCTCCATGGATTTGGGAGCCATATTTGATTTAACCACCAGGGTTTCATCCACTGGAGCATCGTCCCTGATTACCTTTTTATCAGCTCCCTTAGCAATGGTATCCCTGCCAAATAGCTCTATCCTGTCGCGTTCGGCTTGTATTAAAGCTTGCTCCTTTTTTTGTTTGGTGAGTATATCTGGTTGATACTTATCAAGTAACAACTTATATTGATCATCCTCAATCTTAGCGTTTGGATTGTTGGCGATGGTATGCCCTTTGGTGGCCAAAAAATCAATGATGGTGGACACACCTACGTTGAGTTCCTTAGCTACCTTAGAAAGTCGTATAGCTTTTCCTTCTGTCATAAAATATTCAGGTCCTTCCCGTTATTCAAACTCGGATTTAAGAATTTTGACAACTTCCTTAATGGTCTCTTCTTCCAACTCGGTCCTCCTAACCAATTCTTCGGTGGTAAGGGTGAGCACGCTTTTGGCGGTATCTAGGCCAATGGCTTTCAGTTCATCAATAACCCAGTTGTCTATTTCGTCGGTAAACTCATCCAGGTCTATGTCAAACTCCTCTTCCTTTTCATTTTCTCTAAACACATCTATCTCATAACCTGTGAGTTTAGCGGCCAATTTAATGTTGAGGCCTCCTTTGCCTATGGCGAGTGACACTTGGTCAGGCCTTAAATAAACCGAAACCCGGTTCTTGTCTTCGTCAATCTTAATGGTAGAGATTTTGGCCGGGCTTAGTGAACGGGATATGTAGAGCGCGGTATTGTTGGTGTAATTAATTACATCGATATTTTCATTTCTGAGCTCACGGACTATGCCGTGAATCCTGCTTCCTTTCATGCCCACACAAGCGCCCACGGGATCAATACGGTCATCAAAAGACTCAACGGCTACCTTGGCCCTTTCGCCCGGCTCGCGCACTATGTGCCTTATGCTTATGAGGCCATCGGCTATTTCGGGAACTTCAAGTTCAAATAAACGCTCTAGGAATTCGGGGGCGGTGCGTGAGAGGATAATCTGTGGATTGTTGTTCTTGATATCTACCCTCAGCACCACTGCCCTGATACCGTCTCCTTTTTTGAAAAAATCGGTGGGTATCTGTTCGGTCTTTGGCATTATCAGTTCATTGCCATCGTCGTCAAGCACCAGTATTTCTTTCTTCCAAACCTGGTACACCTCCCCAATTACTATTTCTCCAAGGCGATCCTTGTACTTTTTGATTACATCTTCCTTTTGGAGCTCAAGGAGTTTACCTATAAGGGTTTGGCGTGCTGTTATCACCGCCCGTCTCCCAAAAGTCTCCAAGGGCACTTCTTCTGAAAAGTCTTCACCCACTTCAAAATCCTCATCCACTTGCCTGGCTTTGGTAAGTGTAATTTGGGTATTTGAATCTTCGAGTTCCTCATCGGGCACTATCTCCCGGTTCCTCCAGATTTCCAGGTCGCCTTTTTCCGCATTAATGATGATGTCAAAATTGGCATCATCCCCGTGGTTCTTTTTTAGGATTCCCCGGAATACTTCTTCCAGGATACGCATCATGGTTACCCTGTCAACGTTTTTGAATTCCTTAAAATCGGAAAACGATTCGATTAAATCATTGCTATTCATGAATTTCCCTATCTTAAAATTCTACTTCTACTTTTATTTTAAGTCCTTCTAAGGCATGGGGTTCCAAGTTGCGGCCCTGCAATAGATACGCGTATCTGCCGTCCACACCAGCCAATCTATAGTTGGTCTCCATGCTTCCGTCCGTGTCAGTTGACAGCACCACCTTTCTGCCTACGTTTGCTTTTATCTGATTGGTATTCATCAAAAAAGAACCTATCCCGAAGGATGTGACCTCTATGGAAATGTTTTCTAAAAGACCTTGGTCAATCTGGTATTGTAAATGTCTGGAAAGTTTTGTGCAGGTTTCTATATCCACCCCACTAAAGCCATCCAGCACCACGCGCAGTTTATCCGCCGATTTCTTGTAGGTTACCAAAAAGACCGATGACCCCGCAAGGAAATCATTGACAATATGTTCAATTGTGACCATAGGACAATAAAAATAGGGAGCCGCGCTCCCTATTTCGGTGCAAATATATGTGTAAATCTTATGTGGTCTTTTCTTAACGCAACAAGGTGATGGTACCTGTGAACTCGTACTCGGTGCCTTCGGCATTGCGCACGCGTACCACGTACAGGTACACGTCGGGCGTGCAGGGCAGCCCGTTGTGCGTGCCGTCCCAGGCGGCCTCCATGTCGTCGGTCTCCCACATGCGCTGGCCCCAGCGGTCAAACACCTTCACCGTGTAGGCCTCGGCCTCTGAT
>JACPUW010000041.1 GCA_016192035.1 Bacteroidota bacterium | reverse complement strand
TGTTTGCAGCGGTGGCTGAGCTTGCCGAAGCCCACCCCTTTCGGGGTTTTGGGACTTAGGGCTGGCCACGTACCACGGGCTGCGCCCGTGGCTATAATCATGTCACCCCTTTCGGGGTTTATGGGTATGGTTTTCAAATGTTTACAGCGGTGGCTGAGCTTGTCGAAGCCCACCCCTTTCGGGGTTTTGGAACGAATGGTGGGCCATGCACCCCGGGTTGCGCCCGTTGTTTTTCTTAATCCCTTAGCGATACGCCCCCAAGACCCCGCGCCCCGTGCCCCTACCCTATTTTCGCCGCCAAATCACACCTATGACCCAAGGTATCTTCACCCTGCGGCCCGCAGCAGCCTTTTTTATGGCACTTTTTACGGCACTTGTGGGCACTCTCCGGGCACAAGGCCCTGCCCTGCCCCTAGTGCAGCGCTACCAATTGGACAACGGCCTAACCGTGCTGCTATACCCCAATCCCGAGGCCCCTTCGGTGTTTGGTGCCGTGGCCGTGAAAGTGGGCTCCAAACACGACCCAGACGAGGCCACCGGCATGGCACACTACCAGGAACACATGCTGTTTAAGGGAACCACACAACTAGGCACCATAGACTGGAACCATGAAAAGCCACTCATAGACAGTATTTTCATGCTCTACGAACAACTGGGCAAGACAAGCGACCCGGATGACCGAGCGGGCATACAGCAACAAATCAATGGGGTATCGGTGAGGGCTGGAAAGTTTGCGGTGCCAAACGAGTTTAGCAACCTTATCAAATCCATTGGCGGCACAGGGCTCAATGCCTTTACCTCACCTGACATGACCGTGTACCACAACAGTTTCCCTGCACACCAAATGGAAAAATGGCTGGAGCTCTATGCCCACCGTTTTGGCAACCCGGTATTTAGGGGATTCCAGAGTGAACTGGAAGTGGTCTATGAGGAGTATAATATGGGCAGCGATGTATTTGTCACCCAGGTATTTCAAGAGTTTCAAAAAGCCATGTTCCCTACCCACCCCTATGGCTACAAAACCGCCATAGGCACTGTGGAGCACCTTAAGAACCCTTCACTCAACAAGATGTACGATTTCTTTACCCAGCACTATGTGGCAGCCAATATGGTGCTGGTGTTGGCGGGCAATTTCAATCCCGACGAGGCCCGCGAGATGATCCAACGGCGGTTTTCCGGTCTGCCGCAAGGCCTGGCTACCACCCAGCGCATGGGTGCCGAGGCCCCTTTTTCTGGAAGGGTGAAAGTAGAAAAGGCCCTGAGCCCCATTAAACTGGGCATTTTGGGCTATAGAACAGTGCCCAAAGGGCACGAAGACTACCTGGCACTCCAGGTGGTGTACCGGCTGCTCAACAACGAGGCCGGTAGTGGCCTGCTTGACGCACTTACCACCAACAATAGCCTGCTGGCCGCCATGCTCACGCCCCTGCCCTACCACGACCTGGGCGGGGCAGCGGTGATATTTATACCCAAGGTAGCGGGCCAAAAGCTGGAAGAAGCCGAAAAACTTGTACTGGACCAAATAGCCAAACTACAAGCGGGTGAACTGGAGCCCTGGAAATTGGAGTCGGCCAAAAGAAGCCTGGAATTGGAACTGGCCAAAGAACTGGAAAACAACGAAGAAACCGCGTTGTCACTGCTGGAGGCCGAGGTGATGGGCATAGACCCCCTAAGGGTATTTGAGCGGAGCGAAGCGCTGGCCCTAATGGATATGGACCACATAGCGGCCATAGCCAAACGCTATTTTGGCCATGATTACCTGGCCTTTTATTCTACCCAAAACCTGCGCACCCAAAAGGAAAAAATAACCAAACCCGGATATAAACCCGCAGTGCCGCAGGGCGATACCACCAGCGAATATGCCCGCATGTTTGGCAGGATGGAGACGGGAAAGCCTTCACCCCTTTTTGTGGACCCCATGGTGGACGTGCAGTATTTGCCCCTGCCTGAAGGACATTCCTTTTATCATACCGAAAACCCTGTAAACGAAATATTTAGCCTTAGATTGGTATATGGCATTGGCGATGAAACAAACCCATTGCTTGACATAGCCTCGCAGGCCATTTCACTGGCAGGAGGCGGTGAATATGCTGCCGGTGCATTTAAGGAACAACTGGACCAACTGAACTGTAGCTACCAGGTGTGGTCGGGCGACACGGAACTGACCATACTGCTGGAAGGCGACGAAGCCCACCTAACCGAAGCCCTGGAACTACTGGGCAAGCTGCTGCACAAACCACAACTGGATGAAAAACAGCTCCGCACGCTGCGTCAAGGCCTATGGATAGAAAGAAGGATCAAGCGCCGCCAGCCCGATGCCCTGGCCGATGCCCTGGCGGCTTACCTACGCTACGGCCCGGCCAGCACCTACCTGCAGCGGCCCAGCGCCAAAAGCATTAAGCGCATGGACGGGCCCAGCCTGTGCAAACCCATAATGGATGCCCTGAGTTACACGGCATCGGCACATTTTGTGGGCCGCACCCCGCATGACCTATTGGTGCCCATGCTCTATGACCAGGGTTTGCTGCACCTAACGCCCCTGCCTGCCACCGAACCCGGCAGCACCAAAGCCATAGTGCGGTCAAAAGCACAGGTATATACCTACCACAAGCGGAGCGCCAGGCAGTCTAAGGTGTATTTCAGCAGCAACGATTTTGACATAACACATGATCAATTTGCTTCCGTTCAAGCATTTAACCTGTATTTTGGCGGTGATTTCTCAGGTCTTGTGCTGCAAGAGATACGGGAATACCGCGCGCTGGCCTATTCCGCTGGCGCCAGCGTGTACCTGCCAAGCCACCCCAATGAAAAAGCCGTATTTATGGGCTATGTGGGCACCCAGTCAGATAAGACCAATGAAGCCGTGCAGGTGATGCATGGCCTGATACGAAATATGCCGCCCAAGCGCAACCGAATGAAAATGATACGGGAATACCTAATAAATACCACGGCGATAGACCGTCCGGACATGCGCGGGCTGAGCCGTGAAATAGAAGAATGGCAGGCATGGGGCATGGGAGAAGACCCCCGGCGGGCCCTGCTTGAATCCTTTGAGCAAATGAGGTTTTCAGAAATTGAAGGTTTCTACCTAAACCACCTAAAACACACCGTGGTATCCATTGCACTGGTGGGCGACCTGCGCAAAGTGGACATGGACGACCTGGCGCAATACGGTGAGGTACACCGGCTCAAGCGAAAAGACTTTATGCCCTGAGCCACAACCTATCTATCCGCTTTTAGCCAGCCTACCGTTTTTTCAATGCCTTGTGCCAAGGGAGTGATTTTCAAGCCCAATTCCTCACATGCCTTTTGGTTTGACACCTCAAAATCATACCTGCCCTTGGCCGTCCACTTGGGTGTAACCGAGGGTTCCATGCCCAGATAGCCCCTCCACAATTGCCAGTGGGCAAAAAGGCCCTGCACCCAATGAGGCATGAACACCATGCGGTGGTGGCGGCCAGATACCTGTGCCAGAAGCCGAAAGAGGGAAAGATAGTCGTGGTTTTCGCCAGCCAATAAATACGTATGCCCAGACCTGCCCTTTTCCATGGCCAGTAGGTGTCCTTCCACCACATCGTCCACCAACACATAGTTGCCCACCTTTGAACCGTCGCCGGGTATGAACCTCCATTTACCTCGCAGGTACATGTCTATCATCAGGTTCACCGACTGGAGCTTACCGCCTGCGGAGGGGCCATATACCCTGGTTGGGGCTACCGATACAATATCCTGTCCCTGTATGGCCCAGTTCTTTATCAGCAATTCGGCCACACACTTGGAGCTTTCATACTCGTTAAAAAAATCTACCTTGCGTGCATATCCTTCGGCAATGGCACCTTGAAAAGATGGCCCAAAGATGCCCCCAGTAGAGGTGCATACCGTGCGCCCAAGCCCTACTTCACGGGCCGCCCGCAGCACCTGCTCGGTGGCGTGGACATTTTGTTTGAAATACTCGGTTGTGTCCCTGGCCCATACCCTGGCAAATGCCGCCAGGTGATAGGCTTCTTGACATAAATGCATGGCCCTGGCCACATCATCGTAATTGCAGATGTCGCCGTAAAATACCTTGATGCGCTCATGGGAAGCCCAGGGCAATGCCTTGGTGCCCCTAAGCAGCACATGTACCGTATGCCCCTGCGACACAAGCCGCTGCGTGAGTGGTGCACCTATATAGCCGCTGGCACCCGATATAAAGATCCGTTTGTTCATATTGATGTGCTATATGCTTGGTAGCCTTGGATGGCCCAAGGCCAAACGCCAATGTGCGTACAATTGATGTATGCCTGGCTAAGGCGGGCATGGCAGAAACACCCTGTGTTGATGGTTGGGGGGCTATCCATGTATCCCTGTCCTAATGGCCCTGTTTTCTAATCCGCCTAAGTGCCATTACTAACTTGGTGGAGCCTACAAAATTGGTTTCTGGGTTGAACCTTAGGGCGGTAAAACACACGGTCCATGCCATGACCACATGTACCGCAAAAGCTATCCAAATGGTGCCAGAAGCCAGGGTGAGCAGGCACAATACCAGTCCAATGGGCAGGGCACCCAGGGTTTCGTCCATACCCTTGGGTAGGTGGCTCAGGGAGTACACAGCCATATTGATGAACACGGCGGGCCAGAGTCCCAGGGCATGGACCAGGGGAAAAAGCAGCACCCCCCTAAAAAGCACCTCATACCCAAATAGGTATATAGCCCAGCCAATTGCAGCCCAAAAGACCGTGCGTTCGGTCCAATTTTTTGCGCGGATTTGGGGGTATAGTTGCCAGTTTTTTTCCTTGCGGCCATTTATATAGGCCAGTGGCACCGTCACCAGGCCCAATCCCAGTATCCAAGCCCCGGTAAAGTATTGTGTATCGGGGTTGAACCCAATGCCCAGGTCGGCAGGCAAGTATTCAGGCAAGAGCAGGCCCATGGCCAATAGCGGGAAAATACCCATAAAAAAGAAGCCGGAAATCTTGCCAAAGCGCACATGGCGAAGCGATGCCTCATCATGTTCATGGCGCCGAAAAAACCCCTCCTTGATTTTTTTTGAATTGGCTATAAACCAATAGCCATAGAAGGAAACCAGGGCCAATGCCAGGGGAAAAACCAGGCGTTTTTCATCAGGACTTAGGTAAAGGCCCTCGGTGGAAAGCAGTTGGGAGGTGGCGCTACTTAGCAATATCAGACCCATGATTGGCATACACTACCTATTGTTGGCTAATTTCTTTTACCTGCAACTTAAAGACTGCAAAGAAACGGGATTGGGATGAAGGCTGATGCGCAAAATGGACAGGCGGAACGCATGAAAGTACCAAAAACCCTATGGCGGAAGGCTTTTGCCCTCACCCAGTGCTTGCTGTACTGTTATATGGCCACCAAGGCCTCGTATTGGAATTTTGTGGACGGCGGCTGGGACATTGACATCCATTCAGAAATGGCATGCCTGAGTCAAAAAATTGCCTCCAGTTGGTGATTGTTGAGCGGCTTGTTTAGGTAGTCTTTGACCCTGGCAAAAGAGCGGGCCCGGGCCAAATCAGCGGGGTTGATAGAAGACGAGAGCATGAATACATCACAATCAATGGTTTGCGCAGCTGGCAGGTGCTCAAATTCCTCAAGAAAGTCAAAGCCATCCATCATGGGCATGCGGATGTCGAGGAAAATGACATTGGGGAATGCCCCGGTGAGGGATTTAAGGTAGTCAATGGCTTGGCGGGCACCCACCTGCACGGTGATCTGTGCGCAGATACCGGCATCCTCCAGTACTTCGCGGTTTATGTAATTATCTATGTCACTGTCGTCTATCAACAGTATGTGGTCAAATTTCTTCATTGGCATACAGGTTCGGTATTTCTATGGTCATGGTAGTGCCCTTACCCAGTTCAGACACTACCTCTATACTCCCCCTTAGTTTGTGAATGGTCTCCATGGCTATGTACAGTCCTAGGCCAGAACCCGTAGAGGTGGACGTAGCGCGGTAAAACATTTCGAAAATGCGCGTCACATGTTCTGTTTGAATACCTATACCGTTGTCCATCACCTGAATTATCGCCTTGTTGTGGTCAGACTTCACATGCACTTTCACCTCCCGTTTGTCCTTATGAGGATCGCTGTACTTTATGGCGTTTGATAGTATATTGTTGAGTACCACAAGCAAGCGGTATTGGTCGGTGGCAAATTTAGTTTCTTGGCTTACCTCTCCGAGCAGTGCTATAGATGAGTCTTGGTGCATAAACCTCAGATCGTCAAAACACTCTGATATCAACTTATCCCATTGTATCAAGTCGTGGGCCAGGTCAAGCCGGGTGTTGCGGGAGTATTCCAGTATTTTCCTGATAAACATGTCCAGCTTCTCCACCGATTTGTGCATCATGTTCAGCCTGGCCTTGGCCGTGGCATCTGTGGTATCGGCCAGGGTTATGTCTATGAGCCCCATAATTGAGGTGAGCGGTGCACGCATGTCATGTGATGCGCTATAAACAAAACGGTCCAGTTCGGTATTTGCCTTGGTGAGTTCGGCATTTTTCGATTCCAGGTTATGCTGGTAGTCCTTTATCTGGGTATAGTCGAAAAAAGTACCGTTCCAAAGCACGCCGCCACCATCCTGTTTTCGGGGAATGGAGTTTCCCTTTACCCAGCGGTAAAAACCTTCTTGATGCATGGCCCTAAATACCATGGTCCAGGGCTTTAGCCCCTGGGCCGATTCACTGATAGATGCCATGACCATATCAAAATCTTCAGGATGCACCCTTGAAAAGGCTTTAATGGCATCGCCATAAATGTCAGGAGGAGGTACCCCAAGTATTGCGCTGGCCCCATCGCTCACATAAGAGAAAGACATATAGCCCTTAGGATCAAGGACAAACTGATATACTACCCCTGGAATGGAAGAAGCAATGTCGCGCAGTAGCCGTTCATTTTTTTCCAGGGCAGCCTGTGCCTTTTTATGCCCTTCAATTTCTAGTGACAGTTGTTTGTTGGCAGCCTCAAGGTCGGCCATTTTTTTTTCAAGTTTTCGCACCAGGGTTTGGTTGTAGAGCTTGAGCACCACTTTTTCGTCATCCAAAGGGGGGATTGCCTGGGCCTGTCCCAGATCACTGCGGCACAATGCCTTGTCCACCTCCCGCACGATATCCTCCGGCTGTAGCGGCTTGGTAAGAAACCTATCGGCGCCCAAACCCAGGGCAAATGCCTCATCAGATGCATCGGTATAGGTAGCTGTGTAGAAAATGAATGGGATTCGGTTGATGATGGGATCTTTCTTACAGGCAATGCAGAGTGAAAACCCATCCATCACCGGCATGAGTATATCGCTCACTATCACGTCCACCATCTTGTTTCGCAGCTCTTTGAGTGCCTCTGCCCCGTTGGGTGCAGCGGTTACCGTTTTGCCACTAGCTTCAAGCACCGCACGCAGCAGGTACAGGTTTTCTTCTTTGTCGTCCACTATCAGTACATGTTTCATAGATGCATTATTTAGGGTGTAAAGGGGGTATTATCTTTTCCAATTGAGCCACGAAATTGTCGGGGTCAATAGGTTTTTCTATGTATCCCGTAGCACCTGATGCCAGTGCTTTTTCCCTATCGCCGGGCATGGCATATGAGGTAACGGCTACTATGGGGATACTCTTGGTACCGTGGATACCAATAAGTTCCCTTGCCACCTCATAACCGTCCATCTTAGGCAATTGAATGTCAAGAAGAATAATATCCGGCGTATGCCCAAGCGACATTTCAATACCCCTTTGTCCATCAAAAGCCTGGAGTACCCGGTAACCAGCGCACTCCAGCAAATACGTGAGCAGGTACATGTTTTGGGCGTTGTCTTCTATGATGAGCGCTGTTTTCATGTTTCTGTGTGTTTTGATATGGGCAGGTGTATGGTAAAGGTGCTACCCTCCCCAGGAATGGACGCCACGGAAATATGGCCACCCATAAGCTGGGCTAGCTTAAGGCTGATGGAGAGGCCCAGGCCAGTGCCCTCGTGTGACCGTGTCAATCCATTGTCTATCTGACTAAACGGCTGGAAAATAGTGGCAATTTTTTGGGGATCGATGCCTATCCCCGTATCGGCAACTGAAATGGAAACCTGGCCATTGTGCCTGTGGCAGCCCACGCGTACGCCTCCCATCTCGGTAAACTTGACGGCATTGTTCACTATATTGAGGACCACTTGTTTGAGCCTTCTGCTATCCATACTCATTTCCAAAAAACCCTGGTTAGACTCAAAATCAAGTTCCAGGCCCTTGGCTTTGGCCATAGGCGCCACCAAGCCAAGCACATCTTGCATGAGTTCCATCAGGTTTGTATTTGAGTAAAAAAGCTCCAATTCGCCGGCTTCAATTTTTGAAATATCAAGCACATCATTGATAAGCTCTAGCAAGTGGCGGGCACTGTGCTGCACCATGCCAAGTTGTTTTTTCTGTTCGAGGTTAAGAGGGCCAGGATGGCCCTGCAACATAATGCCCGTGAACCCGATGATAGAATTTAATGGGGTGCGCAGCTCATGCGACATGGTGGCCAGGAAGGCAGATTTTACCCTATCGGCAGCTTCGGCCCGATCGCGGGCCTGGGCCAGTTCGTGGGTGCGTTCTGCCACCCGCATTTCAAGTTGTGTTTGGTTCTGCAACACCGAATCATGCAGCATGGCATTGCTGATACCGGTAGCCACTTGGCTGGCAAGGGTTTCGAGAAACTTGGCCTGGGCTTCAAAATTTCGTTCCAGCTTAGATGAGAGTCCGATGACCCCAAAAAAATCCTCACCGCTGCGCAGGGGCAGAGCGGCAAATGATTGCATCTGTGCCTCTTTGCACTCCTGCCAGGTACACCGGCTATCGCGGTGTATGTCTAGTGAATATATGGCCCTACCCTGGCTCACCGCCATGCCGCAAAGGCATTTGCCCAGGTGGTGCTCGGGCATGTCGCCGTAGCTCTCCTTGGCCTTTTCAGGGGCAAACCCTTGCAGCACCAATCGGTCGCCTTGGCGCAGGAACAAAAAAGCCGCATCGGGTTTTGTCTCTTCAAGTATGGCCTCCAGTGCCCACATAACCACTTCACTGAGTGAAAGGCTGGCACTCACCCTCCTGCCCACGGCATTGAGCGCGTCCAATTCGCTCAAATGGCGCCTGAGCTGTAAGGCCGATTCTTGCAATTCGGAAATATCAATAAGGATGCCCGCCAGGGAATGCACCATTCCATTGGGGCCTGGCTCAGGCCGCACGCGTGCTTCCACCCATGCCCACTGTGCGCTTGCTACCCATAGCCTAAAGACTTGGGAAAAAGGTTGGCCAAATTCCAGTGCGGCTTCCATATTTCTCTCCAAATCAGGCCTATCTTGCACATGCACCCGCTCCAAGAACCATTCCTTGGGCGGCACGGGCCCGCCCGGGTCAACACCCATCAAACGGTACATCTGGGCTGACCAAGAAGTTTGGCCGGTGGCCATGTCGAGTTCCCAACTCCCCATTCGGGCTATGGACTCGGCTTCGGCCAGGGCAGCCTGCGAATGCAACAGTTTTTGTTCGGCTTTTTTACGCTGTGTGATGTCGTGGTAATAAATACCCAAACCTTCGTCGGTGGGGTAAACATGAATGTCAAGCCACACATCATACAGGTTTTCGTACTCATAGTGGTGCTCTAGGTGTAGGGCCACCCTTTCGGTCATGGCCTTGCGGTAGGCGGCTTCTACGGGAGTGCCCACCGAGCCGGGCCATTCCTCCCAGTGGGTTTTTCCTATTGCCTCTCCGGCGGGTTTGTTGTTGATGCGTACCGCTTCGGCATTCATGTACGTGATTTGGTATTCCCGGTCAAGGGTAATAAAGGCATCGGTCATGCTTCCCAGCACATTGGTTAGGTGCGCGTTGGTGCGGGTCAATTGTTTTTCAAGCACTTGCCTTTCCATTAGTTCCTTTTCGAGCAGGTCTTTAGCTTCCATTAGGGCCTGGGTGCGCTGCCCTACCCGTTGTTCCAGTAGTCGGTTGGCCCGTCCTTCACGCCTATACCCCCTATACACCAGTATGGCAAGCACGGCCAACATGACGAAGACCAATCCGAGCAAAAGGTTGATTTGTTGCTGTTTTCTGATAATTTGATTTCGTTGGGCCAGTACATCTTTCTGTACGGCCATTTGTTCCCTTTGTGCCGCAATGGTGGTTTCTTGCCTATCTATTTCCATTTGGCCTTCGGCCAGTTTGGTTTCTTGCTGGCCCACCCGGGCAAAAAGCTCATCTAGGGCGGCCTTCTGGGCGTTTAGGTTGGCCAATTGATTTTCTATCAACAGTTTTTGCTGACGTATTTTTTCAATCTGCCCTGCCAAGTTGGCCTGTTGCCTTACTATTCTGTTGGCCTGCTGGGCTATGCTATCGCCCTGAAACTGGAGCGTCTTTCGGCTTTCGTCCAGGGCCATTTGCAGCAGGTCAAGGTTCCGTTTCAGCGAGTCGCCCTGGCGCTGCATTTGGTGCTGGGCTTTTTGTCCTTCACGGTACAATTGGGCCACGTCAAGCTCCGTGCCGCCCAGTAGTACCAATTCATCCGTTACCCCAAGCCGCTGAATGATCATATTGGCGCGGTTCAGTTCAAACAACACCCGTTTGTCAGGGGTGTCATATAGGTTGAGCATCACCAGGCGCTTTTCGTTGCAGTTGTCGGTAACCAGCAATATGGGCTTACCAACCACAAGTTCAAACAAATGTGGCAGGAGATACTCTCTATCCTTTTGCAAATAAATAAGTTGCGCACCCTTCCAATCAGACAATTGAGCAGAAACATTGATGACTATGGGCTTGTCATTGATGCTGTGCGTGGCGGCCAGTCCTTTCAATGATTGTTGCAATGCACCTGTGTTTTCGCCAATGACCAAGATGTTGAATTTGTCCCACTGTGATTCATTTGGCCAGGGCACTTCTTTGGCAAAGTTGTATAAATAGGCGGCTACCACCTGGTTGCGGTCATTGGCCTGGGCACCGATATCAAGTGGGGAACATAGGTGCAAGAAAAAAAGAAATGCCATGGCCCACCACCCATACGGGCGTTTCACTGCGCTGCCATAGGTGTGTGGCGCAGTCATGGTTTAGGCTTGATTGAATATCGGGCGGTCAATTGTATGTTCCTGTCGGCCTGTTTGTACCGGCTCGGCGACCGGTTGGAAGGATGGAAGTATTGGGCATTGAAGATGTTTTCTACCGTTACTTGAAGAAAAACACCCTTGAACTGGGTGGACAACAAGGCTGCATGGAACAAAAGGTAAGGCTCAATGAGGGTAGAGCCGGTGGCGGGAATGGTGCCGGGATTGTGCCTTGGACCCACATACTGGGCGCGTATCAAGCCCGTAAAGTGTTTGGGCAATCCAACAGACACCCCAGCTTGGGCAGTATGGGCACTTATTTCAGGTAGGGTGGCGTGCAACTGATTAGGGTGTTGTGTAAAGGCATACCAACCAAAACAGGTGAAAGGGTTTGATTTATAGCTACCTGATACACAGAGTCCATTGGTGTACACCTGGCCTAGATTGGCCATTCGGGGCCCGGCGTCAGTTTGGTCTAGGGTGAGCAGATTGGTCAAGAAATTTCTATACGCGCGTATGTCGCAGGTGAAATGATGGGATGGGCTCCACAGGGCACCAACTTCAAGTGATCGCATTTTTTCGGGCTGCAAGTCAGTGTTTCCCAATCCATGGGTATAGTCCCAAGGCCGGGGTCCCCTAAAGCCGTTGGCCCAGGTGCCCCTAAGGGTCAGTCGCGGCCACACGTATGAAAGCCCAAGCTTGGGCGTGAACACCAAATGATAGGCCGACGAATACTCAGCCCTGATGGCAGCGGTAAGAAAGCAACTGGAAGTGATGGCCAAGCGAGGCTGAAAAAACAGGCTGGCCATGTACTGAGGCACGGCCACGGGAGTGTTGGGCTTGGGGGGAGCGGTCCCGGCAGAATGGCTTGATGAAAAAGAGAAATCTTGTGAAAACCTGGCATACTCCAAGAGCGCGCCCCCCGAGAGTTGGCACTTCAGGTCGCTGAAAAGCTCGCCTATGGCTTCAATTCCCATGAGGTTGCCCGGGCGGTAGCAGCCAATCTGTGCCGTGTCAGTCACTGCATAGATGGAGTTTTTGGCTACGGTGGTGTTCCTATAGTAGGCCATAGCTCTAATGGAGCCTTTTTTTGGCCAAACCTTGGTGTATTTCGCGTATTGGTTGGCAAACCAAATATGCCAAAGGCTGCCATGATCCAGATAGTGGGTGCCGATGGATTTTTCGGTGGTGGCCCTGGACGCTTGTTTATCCTGTATATTGGTTGCCACTATCCAATTAGGGGTTTCATACTTTATATCAAGGGCCAGGTCGTGTTCAAAATTTTCTATTCCTTCAGTCCAGTTGTTGTCGCCAATATCGCCGCCCATGGGGGTTTTCTGGGTTGTGCGCCACATGGCCGAGACCAAGATTCCCTTATTCCCTTCTTTGTTGGTTTGGCACACGCTCAAGTCGGCGTGCCGGCTGCGGAATGAACCCGCCGAAAGGTTGGCAGCCACCCGAGGGGCCAAGGCTGACCGGGTGATGATATTGATGATACCGGTAAGGGCATTGGTGCCATAGGTTTCAGATGCCGGGCCATAAATGATTTCTATTCGCTCTATGTTGTTGATATTGAATTGCCCTCCACCATAAAACCCGCCAGAATTGAGTTCGTTGACCTGCACACCATCTATGAGCACCAGGGTAAGGTTATTTTGGTTAGGCACCCCACGCTGAAACACATAACTGTTCATACCCTGAATATTTCTAAACTGAAAACCGGGCAGGTCGGACAGGATGGATTCTAGGGATGTGTATCCATAGAGCAAGAGTTGCTCCTTAGAAACTACGTGCACGCTGGTGGGCAACTCCTTAACGGCTTGGGGCACTTTGGCGGCGGAGGTAACAGTGAGCTTGGACAGGGCTTCGAGCCCAAGATTGAAAATGTCTTGTGTATCAGGCTGGGCCTGTACCGGTTGACTAAAGACCAAACTACAGAACAACACACTGAATAACAACAATAAAGGATGATATACGGGAAGCGGATTTCTTGTGCCAGTAAGGCTTATGCACCCATAGGGCCTGCCATTAGGCAGGTAGTCACCCGGGCCAGCCGCTCCCATTTTCATGTGTTTGCGAAGAACTCCCATCACACATTATTGTAAACAAATGTAAATTAAATTGTGACAGAAGAAGTGGAAAAGAGCAACAAATCCGCGATCCAAATGTCGAAGAACCAGTATTTACCCATAGGCAGGGCATCCTATTCCATATCGCTCACCGAAAAGTTGGGATTGCCCACATAGGCAATGTCATACCCCTTAGGCGAAATGCCCTCTTTGGTGGTTTTCTTACCGTTTGCGTAGGTGGTAAGGACGTACTTATTGCCACCTGGGCTACTGCTCAGGCAAATGCGCTTGGCCTTGTCAAATTCGTATGGTTCATCCAGTTCTATGGAGAGTGAAGCATACACGCTTTGGGCAAAAGCATCCCCCATGGTCATGCCACCCAAGAAATCAACTATAAAACCATGTACCCCGCCTGAGTAGTTGTTGGCATAGTACCCTGCTGCGCCAATGGCCATAAAAGGCTGTGCGTAATGGGCCACGCGGTTTTTGGCTTCGGTCAGGCCTATGTCGGCGGTATCGCCTGCCGAGGAACCTGCACCCATACATACTGATTTGAACAATACCAGCGCGTTCTCTTTAAGACGCAGGTTTTCTTGAATATAGCTAGATGAAATTCGGGAGGTAATGCACAATCCCCCGGGGCTGCCATCGCTGCCCAGCCTGGTGCCATGGCCTGAGTACACAAAAAAATGGCATTTGGGTGCCGCTTTCACTATCTTTTCCCAAGTAGCAGTAGCATCATAAAAGGTAAAAACGCCTATTCCATTCTTTTCAAACAGCTTGGCTATGCTGTCCATTTCGCTCATGGCCTTTGCGGTACCGTCTTCTTGGTGGCCTACCACCAGTAAGGCGTACCGCTTATTGTGCACAAGGTGAGCAGGTTTGGGAAAAGATGCCGCAGAAAACAGGCAGATAGCGAGGAGCAATACGGCTTGGGCTTTCATGGTGCAATGATACAGGATGGGCATATTGGTAGGCATTGGTACACAAAGGGCATAGGCCCCTTTCCATAATATAAAAAATCAGGCATTTTTCATGGCCTATCCATGTAGGGCCCTATCTACCCTTCCCTAGGTATGATGTAGCCATTGTCAATCTTATGGAAACCCAGTTTTGGATAGTAATTGATGGCGGCGGGTGCGGCCAACAAGATCAGGGACGTTTGATGGCCAATTTGTTCGCGGGTGAGCGCTATAAGCTGTTTTCCTACGCCCTTGGACTGGTACTCTTTTCGCACAGCCAGGTCAGCCAGGTAACAGCTGTGGCAAAAGTCGGTAAGAGACCGGGCAATGCCCACTAGGAGGTCATTGTGCCAAGCAGTGACCACCAAATTGGCGTTGGCATACATTTTTTCCATCCTTGCCAAGTTGCCAGTGGGCCGATTGATGCCCGAGCTTTCATATACTTCTATGATGTGGCCAATGCTGGGAATGGCCTCGGCGGAATAGGTTATACCCATGTATATCTGTGTTTTATAGATACTGCATTCTTAAATGGGAACCTGTGGCGGGAGACAGGCATAGGAATTGGCCGGATGAAAGGGGCATGTGGAGATGGCTTTTCAGAAGCACTACAAATAGGGGATTTGGATGGGGGCTTCTATGATATTTCGAACGGTTGTGTATAGCTCAACATCTTGTGCGGGAGTCTCAAGAGAAATAATCAAAGAATAACGTGTTTGATTTTCCACTTTACCCAAATGCTTGCGTTCACGCCACCAACCAATAACAGGATAAACAGCAATGAGATTACATTCAGAAAGTTCTGCTGCTGTCATTTCCATATAATCTGAATGAATTGAACCATTACTGCGATTATCTTTTCCAACTTTCCAACGTTCAGCACCCGAATTTCCTTGGAAATCTTCATCTTCTTCTCTTGCTGCGATGTTTATTCGCTTTCTAAAAATTTCTTCTCCTTCATCTACATTATTGACATCAAAACGTAACCCGTGTGATTGATAGCGGTATTTGTCTTTCCAACCGATTTCACCTGCTCCGGGTTCAATGAAATAGGAAAGTGTAATTTTTAGTTTCACGGGTGTTTCCCCCATTTGCAGCAACAAATCGCTTGCCCAAGGAAGATTGAAAAAGTGAATTTCGTTTGTTTCAGGGGTGCTGCTTCCTTCTTTAAAATTAAAAGGCTGAATGATTTCTTGTGCTATGTATGTCAATGCACTTTCTCGACTATATAATGCGCGATCTAAATCGGGAACGCCAAAACCAAAGGTTCTCAATAAATTTCTAAAACTAGCGCGGTTGCCTTGTTGAACCTGAGATTGATTGAGCATTGCAGCATTCCAATTTGCTGAATGAACTACTAAGCCCCTAATAGTTTCTGCCCAACTGCCTAGGTATTCATAGGCAATCTTTGCAGCAAACCACGAAGCTTGGGCTGCCGCAGCACTTGTGGCATTTATTGTGTCAAAAGGTTTTATGTTGAATGACCTTGAAGTAGACAGCAAATCCAAATTTTCGTGTGGTGTTACGCTGTTGTCAGGTGCTTGTAAAAGATTTCCGCCTTCAAAAACTACATCGGGTTTAATAGGCCATTTTCTTTGTTCCCAGACTAATGAAGTTGAACTAAAAGGTGAAAGTTGTCCTTCATTAGCAACAGGTTTATGATTTTGAAAATCTGGGTCATTTACCTGAAATTTTTCGGTATATGCTCCTGCAACAAGGGCATTCCACGCTTGTGCAGGATTTTGAACCGATGATGCCAAATTGGAGTTAGGATAATTTCGCCACAATTCTTCATCGCTGATATTTCCTGCGGAAACAATTATCAATCGTTGGTTTTCGCCTTCGCCAAAAGCCAAATTGTCCACAGCACCTGACCAAGAAGAAGGTCTGCCCATATTAACATCTTCGGTTGAAGTAACAGACATACAATAAACCAACATTATTTGCGGGTTTTGAATTTCAGCCCTTGCAATAGCTTGTGCGGTTACATCGCCCCACAATTCTCGTGGTGTTTGTACCTGACTGGGGCGTGGAAGAATTTTTACAGAACAAAGTTTATGTGTAAGTGGAACTGAATTTGAAGAAACAACCACTTGTTCCATTTGTCCATAGCCTGCAATGCCTGCCATTAGTGTTCCGTGTCCTGCTCTTGGCTCGTGGTCGTCTGTTCCCCAAGCGTTATCAACAGTAAGAGTATCTGCATTGTCAAGTAACGGTTGTAATAATTGATGTCCGTTATTTACTCCGCTATCCAACAAACAAACTTTTATGTTACTTTCAATCAATTCAATTCTGTTCAACAAATCATCAACCCACGCCTGTTGTTCAACACTGCTTTCGTTTACCCAAAACCCAGCTGGTTCTTGTCCTGCACGGAACTCTGCCAACAAATCGCTTTGCAGCATCAATTCAACCAACTGTTCACGGTTGGCATTTACCAACAAAACGGCTCTTTCGGGGAAAATAATGCGGTTGTGTTTATATTCTATACCAATATTGTCAAGCGTTTCAAGAAACTGTGCAATTTGTTCTTGGTCCTTTATTTCTTTTTCTACTCCCCCACAAATCCAACGCCCCAAACATCACGATAATTCGATTGGCCATGAGATACACCATAAGGCGGATTTACTAAAATAATCAATTGGCTTTCGTGGCCGGATACAGGCCTGTTTTTTACCAAGCGGTCAACTTGACCATTGTTGTTGATGTTAAAGTACTGAATAAAATAGTTGATAGCCAGCAATCTGCGAATCATCCCCAAAAATTCAATACCCAATAGTCCGTTCCCACAAAACAAGGCATTGCCCAGAAGCCTGGTTTTTATAAGTTTTGATTCTTCCATCTCATTGACCACTAGGGTATGGCCCAACTTGGCCTCATGGGCAGCTATCTGTAGTGCAACTGTGGTAAACCTCTCGGCTTCGCTGTTGTAGTGCGCTTTGATCAATGATGCTATGTAGTCGGATTTGGCCATGATTATGGTGTTAGCTATTTGGTTACCAACAAATAATTATCTGCGCACGCTCGGTTAAGCCCTGTCCTTGCCTTCCCTGAGCGTATGCCCACCAATCTCGTTATCCAACCCACATCCTGCCTCCAAACCTTGCGTTTACGTGGCACAGGTGGTTCATTCAGGCCATAAACCGGCTGGCGGTTGGCCTTAAATGGCAGTAGGTCAATTTTATTATCTATCAACACCTTGCGCACGGTTACACTTTGAGCCATATCATTTATTGGTCAAATATACCGGATTAGCCAAAGCATCAAACCACATAAACCCACACCTTGTCCGTAGGCCTTAACCTCCCCCTCTTACCCTATCCCTAGTACTTTTCATTCAAGTCCCACAGCTCCCTATTACCCTGGGCAGGTGGGGGTTGGCTTATCACCCCCAGGTTGCCTTCCTTCTTTTTTATTTTACTGGGCTTAATAAGCGGCCCCAGTGAATCAAGGTACGGGTGGGTGGCCCCTTTTTGGTATATGGTAAACTCCGAAAGGTGGTCCCTGAAACTCTTAAGTGGCTGTCCAAGGCGAAGCACCCCGCGTTCGCGGCTCCTTTTCACCGCTTCCAGGTCTATCTCCATGGGTATAAACTCTTCTATCTGGCCTGCTTGGTATAGAATGCGCCCATCAGGCCCGCACACCACCGACTTGCCGTTGCCGCCAGCGCCCAACCCGTTCACATCAAAGAAGTAACACTGGTTGATGGCAGCCGTGGCCCTGGCTATGCTCAGCTCTATGTCACGGTCTATGGTGCCGGTGAGCGTGGGGTGTAAGATCACCTCTGCCCCCATGGTGGCCAGCGTCCGCGAGGTTTCGGGAAACCACATATCATAGCAAATGCTCACCCCAAAGCGTCCTACCTCCGGCACATCAAACACGCAGAACTCCGCGCCGGGCTGCACCCCTTCCTCGTAGGGAAAGAACGGAAACATCTTTCGGTACTGGCCCACCAATTCCCCATCGGGATTGATCACCACTGCCGTGTTATATACCGTAGCGCCTACCCGCTCAAACATAGAGCCCGGCAACAGCCAAATACCATACTTGGACGCCATTTGCTGAAAATCGCCTATATCCTTGTTGGGAAACTCGCGGGCAAATTGGGTAAGGGGGCCATGGGCGCACAACTCACTAAAAACCACCATCTGTACCCAGGGGTAAATGGACATGAGCACATCAAGCTTAAACTTCATCATCTCCACATTGCTGTGGCCCGCCGACACCAGCATCTGCACACCGGCTATAGAGAAATTGCGCATTCCTTGGTCCATATGCATACCGCTACGCGGTTAGGCGCAGCATTTCCTCTTCAATTATATCCAGTCCACGGTTCAGCAGGGCATCGTCTATCACCAGTGGCGACAGGACCCGTATGATATTGGCATGGGTTCCTGCCTTGAGTATTAGCAAGCCCCTGTCATAACACGCCTTTACCAAACGGCTGGTAAGGTCTGCCGCCGGTTTGCGGGGGTTCTTGTCTTCTACCAATTCAAAGGCTATCATGGCGCCCAGCCCGCGCACGTCGCCTATGGCGGGGCACCGGCGCTGCAAGTCGGTAAACCGACGCCATATTATGGATGCCACATGGGCGGCCTTGCCGTTTATATCTATGTCTTCCATGTACTTCAGGTTGGCCAAGGCAGCGGCACATGCCACTGGGTTGCCCGGATACGTGCCCCCTATGGTGCCCGGTGCGGCGGCATCCATCACGTGGGCCTTGCCTATCACACAACCTATGGGCATACCCGCCCCCAGCGATTTGGCCCAGGTGCTTATGTCGGGCACCACGCCATAGTGCTGGTAAGCGCCCCATTTTGAGGTGCGGCCAAAACCCGTTTGTACCTCGTCAAAAATCAGGCATATGCCTTTTTCGTCGCAGAGTTTGCGCAGTTCTTCCACATAGCGCTGGGGTGCCACATAGAATCCGCCTTCGCCCTGCACCAGTTCTATGATTATGGCAGCCAGGTTTTCCTCGTTCACCACGTTGAGCATGGCCTCGCGCAGACGCGCTATTTCCCTGTCGGCAAACTGTTCTGGGCTCAGGCCGTCGCCATAGCGGTAGTAGTTGGGGTACTGAATTCTATATACCTCAGGTGCAAACGGCCCGCAACCTTTCTTGTAGGCTATCTTGGAAGTGAGCGCCATGGTCAGGTTGGTGCGCCCATGAAAAGCGCCGGTATAGCACAGTACTGCCCGCCTTTTGGTAGCTTGACGGGCTATTTTTATGGCATTCTCCACGCTCTCCGCCCCGCTTCCGGTTATCATCACCTTGGTAGCATCGCCATGTGGGAACATGATGGCCAGTTTCTCTGCCAGTGCCACATAGGGTTCATAGGTTACCACTTGAAAACACCCGTGTATCAATTTGTTGGATTGTTCCACTATGGCTTCTATTACCGGGGCGGGGCAGTGGCCCGAATTGTTCACGCCTATACCGCCCACAAAATCTATGTATTCATTGCCGTCCATGTCCACCAACAACGCACCTTTGGCATGTGCTGCGGTGGCATCAAAATTCAAACTTATACCATTGGGAACCACGTTCTTTCGGCGTTCTACCAAGGCTGCACTTCGCTGCTTGTCCATTTCTACTTTTCTAGGGTTTTGCTGGGTATTGAGCTGCAAAGCTAGACATAAAAACAAGGCTTACCCAGTCCCTGCTCCTTGTTAAAAGTGCAGGCCTCCTCCCTTTGTCACCAGGTTTATCGCATGATTTTTTTTCAATGATAGGCCTACATCCTACATGCCTACAGGCCAAAGGAACGGCACATGCTTAGCGAACCTGAGAGGTGAACCTGTGGCGAAGGTTTCGGTACTCTACCAGGTCCACTTTGATGCTACCCACAAAAATTGCGGACTCAATACGGATGGGTACTTGGTTCTTGTCGGCGCTCACGTACACCACCATGTCGTCCTGGCCCTTAAACACGCGGCCTTCCACCAGTTGGGGTATGATGCGCATGCACCTAAACGTGCCCAGGGCTGTTTGCACTTCGGCCATACCATCAAGTTTGGCACCGCTGGCAAACCATTCCGATTCAAAAAACACGTCAATAGGCAGCACAAAGCCCTTGGGTTTGTTGTAGAAGCGCACGCTACGGGCAAAATACATCATAGATGCCAGGTCTTGCACCCTGGCCGGTATGTCTATTGCCTGTGGGCCTTGGGGGTTTTTACCCCTGGCTTCCATTTTCACGCGGTCAAACAAGAAGCTTTCCTTGTAGGAAAAATCACCCTCCTGCACGTTGCGGCTATAAACCAAAGGCAACATGGAAGCCGTATCAATATAAGAATAATAGTAGTCGCGTACCTTAAAAAACACGTCCCACGCCCTGTACGACCTGCCGGTTACCTCTACCACATAATGTGGTCGGTTGGCCATGTTCCTCAGCGTATCGGCCAGCCTAAATGATGCCTCCCCGGCATTCACCAGCCCATAGTGTATGTTGTACCTAAGGAATTCACCGGCTTTAAAAGGTCTATATTCAGGGGCATAGACGGCATCGCGCAGGTGGTTTTGTGCCATTGTCGCCCCCATTGTTGCCAGAAAGGCCCCCATCACCGCATGCCACCACTTCATGCCATTGCATGTACCAATTGTTCGAAATATGTGGCTGCCAGCAGCATTCGGCTGCCGTACCAAGAAAACATCTCGCCGTCCACAAGCATTACCCGGCTATAGGGTAGGCGTGCCTGTAGCTCCAGCCTATGCGCCTGCCCAAATGGGTACGGTTCAGATGAAAGCAGCACCCAGACAGGTGCCAGTTGTTCCAATTGGGCCAAGTCTATCTGTGGGTACCGAGGCAGGTGGCCAAAACGGTTGGCCATGCCCAGCATGGCCATAAGACTATGTATGTAGGTACCCCCGCCCGCTGCCATCCAGGGGTCTTTCCAGATAAGGTAAACCGCCTCGGTGGAAATCTTGGCAAGCTGCTCAAATTGGGCATCTATGAGCCCTGCAAGGGCCGCCGCAGGGCCTTCTTTGCCCGTGAGGGCACCTATTTGCCGTATCATGTCATACGCAGCACTTGGGCAGTCCACATCAGTAACATACACAGGGCAATGCCCTGCTATGGCGCTTACCTGGCTTCGCTGGTTTTCTTCCTTGCTGGCCAGCACCAGGGTGGGGTTTAGTGCCAATACCTGTTCTAGGTGCACATTCTTGGTGCCACCTACTGAGGCTACCTTTCGTACCTCAGGCATGGGGTGTACACAAAAATGGGTCCTGCCCACTACCTGCGGCCCCAAACCCAGGTAAAACAAGAGTTCGGTGAGCGATGGGACCAGGCTCACCAGCCTCTGGGGCCCCGTGAGGGCATTTGGCCCATTTCCTGTATATTCTATCCATCCCACCTGTAAGTCACTAAAAAAACCGGGAACCCAGATAAGCCATCATGTCCACACACCTACTGGCGTAGCCTGTTTCGTTGTCATACCAGGCACTTACCTTGAGCAAGTGGCCCATGGCATGGGTGAGCGTGCCGTCAAAGATTCCTGAGTGCGGATTGCCCACTATGTCAATGGACACGATTGGGTCTTCGTTGTAGGCCAGAATACCTTTTAATTGATGGGCAGATAATGACCGAAACAACTCGTTCACTTGCTGGGCTTCTGCGGGTTTTTGCAATTGGAAAGTAAGCTCGGTAATTGATCCACTCTCGGTGGGGACCCTTATGGCGCTGCCCACCAAATGGCCATCAAGATGCGGAAAAACGGTAATCAAGGCCTGAGCGGCGCCGGTGCTTGTAGGAATCATGGATCGGGCGGCTGCCCTGGCCCGTCGCAAGTCAGCGTGGGGTGCATCGTGCAGCCGTTGGTCGCCGGTATAGGCATGTACGGTGCTGAGGTAGCCATCTACTATGCCCCAATGCTGGTCTATGTATTTCACTATGTGGGCACAAGAGTTGGTGGTACAGCTGGCGTTTGACAGCACGGTTTCATGTGCTTCAATCAGGTGCTCGTTTATGCCCATTACATAGGTGCCAATGCCAGGCCCCTTAGGGGGTGCAGAGAGCAATACCGTTTTGGCACCTGCCCGTAGGTGGCCCTGGGCCTGCACCAAGCTGCGCAGTTTACCCGTGGACTCCAGGACCACATCGACCCCCAGGGAGGCCCAGGGCAGGGCATCGGGCAGGGCCAGTGCGCTAACCTCCACGCGCTTTTGACCAATGTCAATGTAGGAGTCGCCTGCCCTTATGTCTTCCTGCCACACGCCGTGCACGCTGTCATACTTGAGCAAATGCGCCAAGGTAGCCGCATCGGTCAAATCATTGATGGCCACTACTTCAATAGATGGATGCTGCCAGGCACGCCTAAAAAATACGCGGCCAATTCGCCCAAAACCATTAACGGCAAGTTTCAACTTACTCATTTCATTTTAGTTAAAGCATAGATAACATCATGTTTGGTGATAATGCCGTACCCGCCCTGGCGCAGGGCAATGAGTGCGGCTCCGTGGCCTTGGTCAAGTAACTGGGTTAGTTGGCCATAAGCTGAATCTTCACGGAGAATTGGCAGGGGTTTATCCATGACATTCTCCACGGAGAGGAATTTTAGGTCAGGGTTGCCCATGAGTTCACGGAACAATTTGGATTCAGACACCGATCCCACAAATTCAAGGCCTTGTACCACGGGTATTTGGGAGATATTGAGCGAGCCAATGAGTTTGAGCGCATCGGCCACCGAGGCGCTGGGCCCTATGGTTATCAGATCGGTGTTGGGTTTATACTTTATTATATCGGCCAGGCTCAAGAGGTTGTCGTCCAGAAAACCGCGTTCCCTCATCCAGTCGTCGTTGTACGCCTTTCCCACATATCGGCTGCCGTGGTCATGGAAAATCACCACCACCACATCGCCAGGCTTGAACCGGCTGGCCAATTGCACCAGGCCCGCCACGGCCGACCCTGCGCTATTTCCCACCAAGATTCCCTCCTCACGGGCCAGCCTGCGCTGGTACAGCAAGCCATCCTTATCACTTACCTTTTCAAACAGGTCTATTACATCAAAATCAACATTCTCAGGCAGGATATCTTCTCCTATCCCTTCGGTCACATAGGAATAGATTTCCTTTTCATCAAAAATGCCGGTTTCGTGGTATTTCTTAAACACCGATCCATAGGTGTCTATGCCATAGACCTGTATATTGGGGTTTCGCTCCTTTAGGTATTTACCCACCCCCGAAATGGTGCCGCCAGTTCCCACGCCTACCACCAAGTGGGTTATTTTACCTTCGGTTTGGCTCCATATCTCAGGCCCGGTTTGTTCGTAGTGGGCTTGGCGGTTTGACAGGTTATCGTACTGGTTAAGGTACACAGAGTTGGGGATTTGCTCGCTCAGCCGTTTGGCCACGGAGTAGTAAGACCTGGGGTCGGTAGGCGCCACATTGGTAGGACATACGATTACCTCTGCACCCACGGCCTTAAGCAGGTCCACTTTTTCTTTGGATTGCTTGTCGTTGGTGGTGAAAATACATTTATAGCCTTTGACGGCGGCCACAATGGCCAAGCCCATGCCGGTATTTCCAGAGGTGCCTTCTATGATGGTGCCTCCAGGCTTAAGCCGACCACTGGCCAGTGCATCGTCTATCATTTTCACCGCCATGCGGTCTTTGATGGAGTTACCTGGATTGGTGGTTTCTACTTTGGCGAGTACCAGGCAGGGCCACTGGGGGCCCAGCACCTTATTGAGTTTAACCAAGGGTGTGTTTCCAATGGTTTCCAATACATTATGAAAGTACTTCATGTGCGGTTGCTGTGGTTCAAATGTAGGCACAGTTCCACGGGCGTTTGGCATCTGAAAGGGCGTTTATAGTGCCAATAATGCCCAAACGGCTTGGGCAGACCATAAGGTTCTACCCTTGAAAAAGGATGAGAAAAAAGGGGGAAATTGGAAGGACCTGGCAGGAAAGACCTGATCAATAAAACTCAAAGGCCAGGCAGAGTCCGTACATCATGATGGAAGTGGTGGTGGCAGTGAAATCATTGGCGATTCCCCTGTTGGTATTTAGCTGATATTCAAACACAGGGCCTATACGAGTAGAAAAGGATTCGTTTTGGACACGGATACCCAGTTTGGCATAGTAGAAAAACATGGCTTCGCGCCGGGGTTTCTCGTTGTACATAATGGTGTATTTGTCATACTCGCCAGAGTTCTTGAGTTCTCCGTTCACGAACTCATTGAAATTTCCAACGAAATAAACTTCGTTAAAAAGTGATGGCGCCAGGGTAATCCCCATGTCAATAAACAAGTGCGCGGTGGTGGCATTGCTTATACCGAAACCCGTGCAGTTGGACATTTGCTTGGCTATGTTTACGTAATACACCCCGCCGAGTGAAATGCCAATGTTGCCAAACTTTTGTTGCCATTCGCCATTGGCTATTGCCATAATGGAATCATTGGAAAAAGAACCGCTGGTGGAGTAGCTAAACATGGTGCTGCGGTACCCCAACCCCAGGTTAAACCCGGCGAATTTGCTTGGGTTTATGTGAAAGGTAAGCTGCGGGGCATGTATCAGGGTATATCTACCAAATGAAGCAATGGCGGGGTCGTCATACATAAAGTTTGCAATGCCCCCATTTACTCCAACCGATGTGGCAAATGATGGCAAACCATGTTGCCGCATCTTGATCCACTGCTTGTTATATTTTCTCTTGGTGACACTGGCCTCGGTAAGGCCGTTCATTTTGTTGACCTTTCGTTGGGCTAACCCTTGACCGGCTAATCCCAGTAGAAGAATGGTGGCTATAATGAAGGCTCGCATACTACCCGTTTGGGGCAAAAGTATGGCATTTCTAAGCGTTTGTATGTTTTCCATTTGGTAAGTCCTTGTTACGGTTTTTTATAGATCCACATTTGCACTCCGTTGCCCTTGGAGCAGGTGTGGGGGCCTACGGTGTAGTCGGTGCTGCCATCGCGGCAAATGGCACCAAACTTAATGGGATCCTTTGACTTGCCTATATCGCCTGGATTGACTTTACCCTTGCTTGCGCCACCGGTAGGCGTTTCAGGTTTGTCAAGGGCCGACAATTCAATATATCCATATCCCTGGGGCAGTTTTACCCTAGCCCATCCATCTTCAGCCAAAACCACATCCACTAAATCGCCCCGTTCAAACTTGGCCATAACCTTAGATTTCTTGTCTTTACCGGCAAAGGCAGGCACATCAACCCTTACGGTATAGATTTCAATCACTTCCTCTTCTGCTTTTTCCTCCTTTTTTGGTAAGCCTTCTTCCATATGTGCACCAAATACATATCCTACCCCTGTTTTGGTTTTAACCTTAAGCCACTCTATATCGTCACCCACAAACACTTCCAAAATTTCATCGCGCACCAAGGTTTTTAACTTATTGGCCGAAAAGTCAGGACTTGCATAAATGGCTGATTGAAATACTACAACGTGGTACTTTTTTACTTCGGCCACGGTGGCTTTCACTTCCATTTTTCCTTCCTTGATGTGGGCCACTTCCATATACCCTATTTGGCCTTCAAAGCTTACCTTGGCCCATGACCCTGATTCCATGGTTTTGAGATAGTTCACCTCGTCGCCCTTACTAAGTAGGGCCAGCCTGGATGATCCTGGATTTGGCAGGCTCATAAGCTCGGCGCTGGGTGAAACCACATGGTACACGGACTGGGCTTTAGCCGCAAACGAGGTGAACAACAAGCAAATAATCAATACGGGCATCTGTGCAATATACCGAAATATCTTACATGTTGCGGCGGTATTGTCCACCTACTTGGAAAAGGGACTGGGTTATTTGGCCCAGGGTGCAATACTTGGTCACTTCCATCAGGGTATCAAACATGTTTGCACCAGAAAGGGCAGACTGAGTAAGCACTCCAAGCCAGTTTTTGGCTTCCTTGTGGTAAAAGGCATGTTGGCGGGTAAGGGTGTTTATTTGAGTTTCCTTTTCTTCGGTAGTAGCCCTTATCACCTCCCCCGGCACCACGGTGGGCGAACCCTTGGAGCTTAGGAAAGTATTTACCCCAATGATGGGCATTTCACCGCTGTGTTTTAGGGTTTCGTAGTACAGGCTCTCTTCTTGTATCTTGCTGCGCTGGTACATGGTTTCCATGGCGCCCAGTACCCCACCCCTTTCTGTTATTCGGTCAAATTCGGCCAGTACGGCTTCCTCCACCAAGTCGGTGAGCTCTTCAATGATAAACGAACCCTGCAAAGGGTTTTCATTTTTGGCCAAGCCCAACTCCCGGTTTATGATCAATTGAATGGCCATGGCCCGGCGCACCGATTCTTCGGTAGGAGTGGTAATGGCTTCATCATATGCATTGGTATGCAGTGAATTGCAATTGTCGTATATGGCATACAGGGCCTGAAGGGTGGTGCGTATATCGTTGAAATCAATTTCCTGGGCGTGGAGTGACCTTCCAGAAGTTTGAATGTGGTACTTGAGCATCTGGGCCCTTTCGTTGGCCCCATACTTTAGGCGCATGGCCTTAGCCCAAATCCTGCGCGCCACCCGGCCTATCACCGCGTACTCAGGGTCTATACCATTGGAAAAGAAAAAAGAAAGGTTAGGCCCAAAGTCATTGATATCCATACCCCTGCTCAAGTAGTATTCTACATAGGTAAATCCATTGGCCAGGGTAAAAGCCAGCTGGGTAATAGGGTTGGCGCCTGCTTCGGCAATGTGGTAACCTGATATGGAAACGGAATAGAAATTCCTGACCTTGTGATCAATAAAGTAGGCCTGCACATCGCCCATGAGCCTAAGTGCGAACTCTGTGCTAAAGATACAGGTGTTTTGCGCCTGGTCTTCCTTGAGAATATCGGCTTGGACCGTACCGCGCACCTGCTGTAGGGTCTCCGTTTTTATGCGCTGATATACCTCAGGGTCTAGCACCTTGTCGCCCGATGTGCCCAGCAACATAAGCCCCAGTCCATCATTACCCATTGGCAATGCACCCTGGTATGTGGGCACCGATGCGCCCCGCGCTGCGTACATGGATTCAATTTGTTGGCGCACGGCTTGTTCCATGCCATGTTCCTTGATATGGCGTTCGCACTGCTGATCAATGGCCGCATTGAGGAAAAACCCAAGCAACATGGGGGCTGGCCCATTTATGGTCATGGAAACAGATGTCTTGGGGTCAGAAAGGTTAAACCCGGAGTATAGCTTCTTGGCATCGTCCAAACAGCACACACTTACGCCCGAATTCCCAATCTTACCATAGATATCGGGCCTATAATCGGGGTCTGCGCCATATAGGGTTACCGAATCAAATGCGGTACTTAGCCGTTTGGCCGGCATATCTTGGCTCACATAGTGAAAGCGCTTATTTGTGCGTTCAGGGCCACCCTCCCCGGCAAACATGCGGGTAGGGTCTTCCCCTTCCCTTTTGAACGGAAACAAACCCGATGTATAAGGAAATTCCCCTGGCACATTCTCTTGAAGTTGCCACTTGAGCACATCACCCCAACCCCGGTATCGGGGAGTACTCACTTTTGGCACTTTGGTATGTGAGAGTGATTCCGTATGTGTTTTCAATCGCAATTCCTTGCCCCTCACACTGAAAATAAACTCCTCACTGCGATAGCGTTGGCGTGTGCTAGGCCAGTTTTCTATCAATTTTTTGTTCTTGGGGTCAAGCTCCATGCTTGTCTGCTCGTAAACTTTTTGCACTTCATCAATTGCCACGTTTGGCCCACTGGCCTTGATCACTTCCATAGAAGTGTGGAGGGCATAAAGCGTTTCGGCTATATTGGCTTGTTTATCAACCCAAACATCGTACTGACGGTTGTTTTCGGCTATTTCAGAAAGGTAGCGGGTACGGGTGGCCGGTATTATGTAGATCTTTTCTGACATACCGACTTCTACCGCATAGTTTGAGTGCAATGGCGCACCGGTTTTAGCCTGTACCAAATCTATGGTATGCCGGTACAAACGATTGGTGCCGGGGTCATTGAACTGCGATGCGATGGTGCCAAACACGGGGACTTTCCCGTCGGGCAGGTGAAAAACCTGGTGGTTTCGCTTGTATTGCTTTACCACATCCCGCTGGGCATCCAGAGCCCCCCTTTTGTCAAATTTATTTATGGCAATCACGTCGGCAAAATCAAGCATATCAATTTTTTCCAACTGGGTTGCTGCGCCGTATTCAGGAGTCATCACATAGAGAGACACATCAGAGTGGTCCACAATCTCGGTATCAGACTGACCTATACCAGAGGTTTCCAAAATGACCAAGTCAAAGCCTGCAGCTTTCACTATGTTGAGTGCCTGGCGCACATGTGCCGACAGGGCCAAATTAGACTGCCTGGTAGCCAGTGAACGCATATATACCCTAGATGACCTAATGGCATTCATCCTGATACGGTCACCCAGTAGGGCACCACCTGTTTTCCTTTTGGATGGATCCACGGAAAGTATTGCAATGGATTTGTCGGTAAAATCGAGCAAGAACCTCCGGACAAGTTCATCAACCAACGAGGATTTGCCAGCCCCTCCCGTGCCTGTAATGCCCAGCACGGGCACTTGCGCCTGTAGTGCCTTTTGCTCAATTCCTGAAAGCATGTCGGCGTGCAGGCTTGGGAAATTCTCGGCGGCAGAAATGAGGCGGCCAATAGCCAGGGCCGATTTCTCACCTACCTTCTCAAGTTGTCCATTCAATTGATCGCCAATGGGAAAATCGCACTGGCGCACCATATCGTTGATCATGCCCTGCAAGCCCATTTCGCGGCCATCGTCAGGGGAGTATATCCTGGCGATACCGTAATTCATAAGCTGTTCAATTTCAGAAGGTAGGATTACTCCACCTCCACCACCGAAAATTTTGATGTGCCCTGCTCCCCTTTCCTTGAGCAAATCAAACATATAGGTGAAATACTCCATGTGGCCGCCTTGATATGAGGTCATGGCTATGGCTTGCACATCCTCTTGAATAGCGCAAGAAACCACCTCATCCACGCTTCGGTCATGTCCCAAATGAATGACCTCCACCCCGGTTGATTGGATGATGCGCCGCATCACGTTAATGGCGGCGTCATGTCCGTCAAATAAGGATGCCGCAGTAACCATTCTAATGTGGTTCTTAGGCACATACTTTTCTTGTAACATCATGAAATGACAGCTAAATGAAGGCAAAAATAGCCACTAGGCCCAGCGGGGCGGTAAAGCAGCAGAATGTAATAAGGATAGGTGCCTTGGGCCTATTTGCCCTTTGTATTGTCCATTTTGTAGGCATAAATCCAGGCATCGGGGAACCGGGTACAGCACCTTACGGCCTTGAGTTTGGCCATGGCAGCGTCATAGTCAGTTGACATATCGGCATAGACAAAGTACTTGGTATTACCCAAATAAAGCACACCAGACCCATCAAAACTTTCTTTATCCTGAGCTAGGGCGGCCAGCGCCGATGCATACTTAGGCACATAGGAAGTGCCAATAACCACATAATACCCAGCGGCAGGATCGGTGGAAATACCGGCATTTTTTATGTCGTCTTCGGTAACTACTATGGATTTTGGATCAGCCACGGGCAATTCCTTTGAATTCAGGCGTGCATCTTCAGCGGCAGCCACATCCACTTCTACGGCCTCTTGGCATCCACTTCCCTTTTGGTAGTTGTAATCCAGTATTTTAACGGTTGTTCTACGGTTCCTTTGGTGCTCGGCATCGGTACAGTCCCCGCCGGTGTCTTCACCTTCGCAATCGCACATGTTCACCAACTGTGATTCACCATAGGCTTTTGCCACCAACCTGCATCGGTCTATACCTTGGCAAACCAAGTAGTTAACAGCCGCCAAGGCCCTCTTTTGAGATAGCGCGAGGTTGTAATTCTTAGAGTTGCGACAATCGGTATGTGAACCCAATTCGATTTTGAGGTTGGGATACTTCTTGAGCAACTTGGCCAATTCATCCAGTGAACTAGATGCATCGTTCCTAATAAAGGCCTCATCAAGGTCATAGTATATGTCGCGGAGCTCAAACTCATCAATTTTGGTGATGGGGTTGGTATCTTTAGGTTTATCCTTACCTGCATTTGCCACACCTGAACCAGGCTTGGTAGTGCCGGTTTTAGAAGACCCTGCACCTGTAGTATCGGCAGGGCTGTCCGTGTAGGTATTATCATCCTTGATTACCACCGTAGTACCCTCACGCACTATTACCCGTTCCACTATGCGCTCCACAATTCGTTCAACATCCTTTTCGGTAAGTCCTCCGCCCTCACCGGCATCGGGGCACTCTATGCACACCCCATTCTGTACATTGGTAATAAAGGCGGGATTATTCTGAAGGTCTTTAGCCAGGGCGGCCAATAGGCTATCGCGCAAATCAGGATTCTCCATCAGCGTGTTGTAGATGGATTGGTACATGTCGTCGTCGGTCTTGTTGCTGGCGTCAATCTTGGTGAGGTTTTCTTCGCTCACATTGGTTGGCCTTGTCCGAACCTTAAACACCGGTGTGCCAGTGCCATCGTCATATTCTTCAATGTCCACAAACGTGTTGAACAAGGAGGTATCTTCTTCAAGTGGTTCTCGCGCCCAAGACGTGTGCTCATAGGTACGGCGGTTGTTTGCCCCAAACTTGAATCGAAAGCCTACTGATACCGCCGAGTATTTGTCCCATTCACGGTTGCCTATGATATACATCCAAGAGCCGTCCACGTAGTCTTCGTTGTAGAAAGTGTAGTTGTACCGTATGTCCAAGTCAAAATAGCGGCCGGCATACACATAGAAACCCACTTGAAGGTTTTTGTTCCAGGTCTGGAAACCAGCGGTGTCAAATCGGTCGCTGTTCAGGTAATCGCGAATGGCATCGCCGGAAACCCTGGATAAAGGGGCATGAAAGCGGCCCCAAGTAGAGCCCACCCCTGCATTTACATATGGACTGATGATGTTTTTTCTGAGGTTAAAACTCAGCGCCCGGCCTAGGTTAAGATGGCCCATGAATTTGATCTCGCTCAGGTTTGTGTTGAATTCCCTGGCTGGCCACGCCGGCATTTTGCTCCTTTCGTTGCCCAAGATCTTGGCGTAGCTATAGCTCAGCACCAATCCAAAACCATGAGTGAAGTGATAAGAGGCCTCAGGGCTGATAATGTAGCCAATGTACTGTCCGGGGTGGTTGATATAGTCCATACCCGATTTGGGCCTCACATCGGTATGGCCTACCGTGGTGCCTATGTTGCCCGCCAAAAACCAATTGTTCAAGTTAGGGCGCAACTGGGCAAAAGCAACACCACTGTACAAGGTAATAACCAGTAAGGTCAATGACAAGATTCTCATAAGCAAATGATCCAGATAAATTGCGTTGGGCGGCAAAGATGTGATAAAAATTGAAACATTGGCTGTTGAAACAGACGGTGTAGAAAAAGGTTGGGTTAAGGACGTGTTTATTGTTGATTAACACAAATGCCTGCTGCAATGGTTAGGCAGATTTATTTTTGCCCGCTTTTAGCACTTTACATGAAAATCGATAAGATTGTATCCATTACTGGAAAACCGGGATTGTACCGCGTATTGGCCGAAACCCCAAAGCAAATCATTGTGGAAAGCTTGGAAGACAGACGAAAGCGTTTTCCGGTGAGCAGTAATTTCCAGATTTCGCTTTTGGACAAGATAACCATTTTCACTTCTGACAATTCAGACCTTTTCTTAGGTCAAGTATTTGATTTAATGGAAAAAAGCGAATTGCCATTGCCTAGTGTCCAAGATTCGCCGGCTGGCATACGCGAGTACTTTAAAGCCACAGCGCCCAACCATAACGAAGCCAAAGTGTTTATGAGCGACCTAAAGAAAATACTTAAGTGGTTTACTATACTGAATCAAACAGGGGAAAATGAGAAAGTTTGAAAAAAAAGCCCGCAATTTCTTACCCAAAGAGTTCATTCTTAGAAACTTTGATGAAATAAGGCCGTTCTATGATGCGCTGAAACAAGGGGAAATCACAGAGGTATCTAATTTGGAGGAACTGATAGCAAAGCACTCCGAGTTGGATGCTTTTCTAAATGAAGACCTGGCCTGGCGGTACATAAACTACACCCGGCAGACCGATGATCAAGCGCGTTCAGATGCTTACAGCTTTTTTATCAAAGAGATACAACCCGAATTGGTAAAAGAAGAACACCGGCTCACACAGCACATAACCTCCCTTCCGTACTTTTCAAAACTGCCTGACGTTCCTTACTTGAATTTCAAGCGCAAATCACTGTTGACCTTGGAATTGCATAGGGATGAAAATATCCCTCTTGAAGTGGAGCAAACCAATTTGAGCCAGGCATATGCTTCCATCGTGGGCGGTTTGGTGGTTCAGCACCAAGGGAAAGAACTTACTGTGCAGCAAGCAAGTGCCTATTTGCGGAACCCTGACCGCGACCTGCGCCGGGAGATCTACCTAAAGATAAGTGAAGAGCGGCATGGGGTAAAAGGGAAAATAGACGACATACTTGACAAGCAGATAGCCCTTCGGCACCAGCAGGCCATCAACGCGGGTTTCGATAATTATCGCGACTACAAGCACCGGGCCCTAGGCCGGTTTGATTACACCGTTGCCGACGTGAAAACCTTTCACCAAACGGTAGAAGAGATTGCCCTACCCGTACAGGAGAAACTCTTGGCCCTGCGCAAGGAAAAACTTGGCCTGAGTACCCTACATCCGTACGACTTACAGGTTAACACCCATAGCAACAAACCCCTAAAGCCGTTTGATCTGGGAGATGAATTGCTAGCCAAATCCATTGCCTGTTTTGAAAAGATAGACCCGCTTTTTAAGGAAACCCTTGAATCCATGGCAGGTCTTGGGTTCCTTGATTTAGATTCACGAAAAGGAAAGGCACCCGGTGGCTACAATTATCCGCTGGACGAACACGGCGTTCCTTTCATTTTCATGAACGCCACGGGCAATATGCGCGATGTGACAACCATGGTACATGAAGGTGGCCATGCGGTACACAGCATTCTTTGCCGCAATCTGGGCGTAAACCAATTGAAGCACTGCCCAAGTGAAGTTGCCGAACTGGCATCCATGAGCATGGAACTTATTTCGATGGACGGCTGGGATACCTACTTTTCAGATGAAAGTGATTTACTTAGGGCTAAAATAGAGCAATTGGAAAGCACCCTTGACGTGTTGCCCTGGATTGCCACGGTGGACTGTTTCCAGCACTGGCTATATACCCATCCTGCCCACGGACGCCAGGAAAGGGACGATGCCTGGGTGGACATTTATGACCGATTTAACTCACCACTGGTTGATTTTAAAGACTTTGACAAGTATAAGCGCAATATGTGGCAGAAACAACTGCACATTATTGAAGTACCCTTTTATTACATTGAGTACGGTATTGCCCAATTAGGGGCCATAGCTGTTTGGAGGAACTATAAGGACGACCCGATAAAAGGACTTAAGCGATACAAGGAAGCCTTATCACTTGGATATACCAAATCCATTCCCGATATATATAAGGCAGCGGGTATTTCCTTTGACTTTTCACCCGACTATGTGAAAGGGTTACTCGATTTTGTGTGGTCTGAACTGGAGCGGCTTAACCAGGCCTACCAACAACTGGTAAGCGACACGGTACCTTCATGAAAATTATCTGTGTAGGGCGCAACTATGTGAAACACATAGAAGAGCTCAAGAACGAGGTGCCCACCGAACCCGTCATCTTTTTGAAACCGGATTCTTCCATACTCTTG
This sequence comes from Bacteroidota bacterium, assembly GCA_016192035.1. GTDB lineage: Bacteria > Bacteroidota > Bacteroidia > CAILMK01 > JACPUW01 > JACPUW01. Next base: position 111,503 of record JACPUW010000041.1, on the reverse strand, counting down.
GATGGCAAGCCGTTTTTTTACCCCGAACACTCACAAAACATTCATTATGAAGCTGAGATAGTGGTGAAGATAGCAAAAAACGGAAAACACATAGAAGAGCGATTTGCCCATACTTACTACCAAGAGGTGGCACTTGGCATAGACCTGACCGCGCGCGACACCCAAGATAAACTCAAATTAAAAGGTTTGCCCTGGGAACTCTCCAAAGCGTTTGATGGCTCGGCAGTAGTAGGCAGTTTCATACCCCTAGAAGAGCTGCCGCCCCTGACCCAGCTACCCTTTGATTTGCACAAAAATGGGGTGCCAGTGCAGCAGGGCAATACCTCACAGATGATTTACCCCATAGACCGCATCATCTCCTTTGTATCCCAGTATTTTATGTTGCGCCAAGGCGACATGCTCTTTACCGGTACCCCGAGCGGGGTAGGCCCCATAGCTGTGGGCGATTTGTTCCAAGGGCATATAGATGGCCGCCCATCTTTGCGTTGTGCCATCAAATAGCCTCCCTCCTTTGAATACCTCCATACCTAGCCTGGCAATAGCCATAATCTGTGTAGTGCTCACAGCGTCAAGCCCATTGCCAGTTGACATGGGCTTTGGCTCACCGCTACCCCCTGGCGAGCCTCTTATATTGGCAGGAAACTTTGGAGAACTGAGATCCAATCATTTCCATGGAGGGCTTGACTTAAAAACCAAAGGCGTGGTGGGCATGCCCCTACATGCAGTGGCCGACGGATATGTATCCAGGCTAAAAGTCTCTACCTACGACTATGGTACTACCCTATATATAGACCACCCCAATGGCTATACCTCCGTGTATGCCCACCTGCTTAGCTTTAACGATGATATAGAACGTTTTGTAAGGTCAATTCAAAAAGAAAAAGAATCATGGGAGATAGAGGTGTACCTGGGAAAAAACGAAATCAATGTAAAAAAAGGGGATGTGGTAGCCATATCGGGCAATTCGGGCGCATCAAGGGCCCCTCACCTGCACTTTGAACTTAGGGAAACCAAAAATCAGGTACCTGTGGACCCCCTTATGCTTGGCATACCCGTACACGACGAAATTGCCCCCCGTATGTATAAATTGTTGGTGTATCCCATTGGTGATGAAAGCATGGCAAGGGTGGTATATAGCAATGGCAAATCGATTTCCAAGGTAAGTGCGCCGGCAGAAGTGGTGGTAGTGGGCAAGGATAACCGCTATAGGCTTAACTACGTCAAGGAAATACAAGGTCAGAACAAGATAGCCTTTGGCCTGGAAGCCAACGATTTTCACAATGGGTCATACAATAGGCTGGGCGTGGCTATCATAGAGGTACTAGTAAATGGAAAGACATTTTTTAGTCAAGACATTGATAGGGTGCCCTTTACAAAAACGCGCTACTTAAACGCCATGATAGACTATGAGGCACTAAAGCAAAAAGGCAAGTACTACTACCGCGCCCTGTTGCTGCCTGGCAATAAACTGGGCGTTTACTCATCAGCGGTAAACAATGGGATCCTGCAATTGGCCCCCGATTCTATATATCACGTGGAAATACATGTTGCAGACCGGACCGGCAACCAGTCGGTGCTTCAGTTTGATGTAAGGGGCCAGGATGGGTATCACTTTAGCGAGTCAAAACTGGGTGCGGCCGGTGTCGCATCAATTCCCCATGACCGCCACAGCACGTATGAAACCCCATATATCGTCTTGGATTTTCCAAAAGATTGCTTTTATGAACCGTTTGAATTACAATATGAAAACACCGGGACAAGCAGTAAGGGGTACTCTGATGTACACCTGGTACACCACAGCAACACACCAATACATAAATTTTATGGCGTTGCCATTCGCACCCAAAATATTGCACCCAAGTATGAGGGCAAGGCCGTGATTTGCCGCTCGGGAATTAGTGAGGGCGGTGTATTTGAAGATGGATGGATGCGGACCAGGGCACGTTATTTCGGCAGGTTCTATGTGGACATAGACACCATATCCCCCATGATTTCACTTTACAATGTGTATAATGGGAAGAATATGGCTAGGTATAAGAGCATACAGGTAAAAATAGGCGACAACTTAAGCGGCATTCACCATTACAGGGCGTATATGGACGGTGTTTTTGTCCCTATGCAGCACGACTATAAAACCGGCCTGATCACCTGGTATTTTGATGAAAATTTAGGGAGCGGTGAACATGTGCTGGAAATAGTGGTTAAGGATAAGGTGGGCAATGAGGCCCGCAAAACCGTAAAATTCAATAAGTAGTATGACCATGCCCATTAGTGGCCAAGCCGCACCCGCCTTTTCCTCGTTAGACCAAGACGGCAAAACGCACAAACTGAACGACTATAAAGGAAGAAAACTTGTTTTGTTCTTTTACCCAAAAGACAACACCCCCACCTGTACTGCCGAGGCCTGCAACCTGCGCGATCACTATGACGAACTGCGCCAGGCAGGATATGCAGTACTGGGGGTTAGCACGGATTCAGCCAAGTCACACGGTGGTTTTGCTTTAAAACACCAACTGCCCTATAAATTGTTGGTGGACACTGACCGGGCCATGCACGAGTCATACGGGGTTTGGGGCGAGAAGAGCATGTACGGGCGCAAGTACATGGACACCAAAAGGACAACTTTTGTGATTGATGAAAACGGGATAATATCCAAGGTAATAGACTCGGTGAAGGCAAAAACACACCACATACAGGTGATGGGTTAATTGATTTTTTTACTATAAAACGACCTGTGAAGGCGTGAAATATTTCGGATTCAATTTATTGATTTCAAGCTAGGTAAAATTGATTTATATATCAATATTTACTGTAGCCCCCAAGCACTTCCCTGCGGCCTATGGTGCATGTTGTGTACTTTTGTTAAAACACCACACAGATAAACCCGTGGCAATACCAATACCCATTTCTCTATATACCTGATAGTGACAATACAAAAACCAATGCCCCATGAAAAACGAAATCATTCTCTACAAGCCCGATGAAGTAGCCCAACACATAGAGGTAAGGCTTGAAGACGAAACCGTTTGGCTTACACTAAAGCAGATATCTCAATTATTCAATAGGGATAAATCGGTAATATCAAGGCACTTAAGAAATATTTACACTGAAGGCGAACTCAGCCAAGAAGCAACAGTTGCAAAAAATGCAACAGTTCAAATGGAAGCAGGTAGGACAGTTAATAGAGAAATTGAATACTATAACCTAGATGCCATTATTTCAGTAGGTTACCGAGTAAACTCCAAGCAAGGCACACAGTTCCGCATATGGGCTACCCAGGTGCTGCGCGACTATCTGCTCAAGGGATACGCCCTAAACCAACGGATGGACAGGATGGAAAACCACGTTGAAAACCTGAGCAAAGAAGTGAAAGAGATTTCGTTGCAACTCAACACACAAGCGCTGCCCAACCAGGGGGTTTTCTTTGAAGGACAGGTATTTGATGCCTACGTGTTTGCGGCAGAAATTGTTAAACGGGCTAAGCATGACATTATACTCATAGACAACTATGTGGACGAAACCGTGCTAACCCTGCTCGCCAAGCGAAACAGTGAGGTTACCGCCACCATCTTCACAAAGTCCATTTCCAGACAAGTCCAGCTAGACCTGGACCGGCACCACGGCCAATACCCGCCCATAGTTGCCAAGGCCTTTGCCCACAGCCACGACCGCTTTTTGATCATTGACCAAAAGGAGCTTTACCACTTGGGGGCATCACTCAAAGACCTGGGCAAAAAATGGTTTGCGTTCTCAAGGATGGACTCATTTATAGCCGAGGTGCTTGGCAGGCTTGGCCTTAGTATCTAATTGATTTTTATTCCATTGCGAATCTAATGGTAAGATTTACCCCAAAATCAGCCTGCAACGGAATTTGGTCAAGAAAGCTCTATTTCAGCTTTTATTTTTAGTATATAACCAGTTTCTTCATAAAATCTCTTCATCCGCTCCATTTGACTATCCTTAAACATAGGTTTCTCGCTGTTAGCAATATAAGCCCGTTTCTCCGTATATAAATTCGATTGACTTCGTTCAAAATATTTTATCGTATTCCTAAGTTGAGAATCAGCTTTTTTCACCCAAGCATTCCCCTTTTTCCTTTGTTTTTTTAGCTCCACGAGAATTACTGTTGAGCAGTATGTCAACATGCAATCGCACCGTTCAAGCATTTTACCATTCTGCCTTTTCATGTCAATGCAGTGATCTATCGCTGTAAAAGTTACAAGGTATTTCATCTTGTTATCCACAATGGCAATCCAATTAGAAGCATCTACTTCATCAAGGTATGCTGGGGTTTTCGCATGTGATGGGGTATCACATAGGCCAAACCTCGCCTTATCTGTTTGGCATTGACATTGACTTACATTAAAATCGATATTCATAGCCCTCTCTGTAATTCTAGAAGCTCAATAAATGCATCATTACCTGCTGAAAGTTCATGATTTAACTTATTGCCATCTGATGGTAAACCGTGGTAGTCATCCAGTTTTGAAATGGAGCCATTTCTTTCATCTAACTCATAAACCACCAATTCTTTTGGATCAATGGTTACATTCAGTGGAACTATGGCATTCAGTTTACCCTTTTGTTTGTCATTAAGCGGTTTAGCCTTTACCCCATTGGCTTCTACAGCCAAAGTCAAGAAATTTATCATGTACGGACTGTGGGTTGTTATAAGCAACTTATTGTTTATGTTCATGTTATTTAACTCCAACAGACGATAAAGAACTTGTTGCTGTGAAGTGGGATACAAATTTTGTTCAGGTTCCTCTACTATGTTAACAAAAGATGTGTTCAAGTATCTCTTATCAATCTCTTCAACTTTTATATTTTTTTCATCTGAAGTCAACAAACTACTAAACATAATTGCGGCGATCTCCCGATTTCTCCTAACAGATTGTTCTACATTTAGTTGCTCCCGCAGTATATCGGCATCCTTTCCAAGTTCATTTGTAAGAAATTTAGCTACAAGGTACATCGGCACCAATGATTGAAAACCACTCGATGATTCCAAAAGGTCTAATTCAAAGTCATTTCCTACTATAAACGACGATCCTGTTTCTTTGTCAAACCTATACCGAACATTTCCTATAGGCAATTCAAGCAAATTTTCCTTGAGTTCTAACTGTCCCCTGCGCATTTCCTCTGCAAAATCATGGAGGTTATCTGGAAGATTCTTAAGCCCAAATGCATTTTCAATGGTACTCAGTAAATTTCTTTCTGAAGGCATATACATAATCTTGGGTACTTGGTAGTCATGGCCATCTATTAGCTCGATTATGGGATATTCTTGGGTCTTTCTATTGTACATAATTCTAACCCTTTTGCCTATATACTCAATTTCCGTGTCCTTTTTAAAGTAATTACTAATTCTTTGATAATCAAAAATATCATGAAATTTCCTAAATGTTATATCCCCCTTATCCACATCCCCTCTATTTATTGCTTTTTCTAACCACATCAGAGATGAAATTACCTTAGCAAGAGTGCTTTTACCAGACCCTTGATTTCCAATAAATACACTTACCTTCTTAATCTCAATTCCTTCTTTGTAACCCTCTTTGATAGGGCCAAAATTCTTAATGTACAACCTGCTCATTTTAACTATATTTATCTCCTTACATAAAACTGACTTTTTCCTTGAAATACAGGCAAAACCCTTCCTGCTACTTCATTTAATTCAATTATAAAATAACATTGAATCTTGGCTTGGCCCAGAAATAACATGGCACTAAAGTTTCTCCGTTTGCCCATTACTAGGCATTGCTGCTTTCCTGCCATATATGGCTCATAATATACCATTTCCAGTATTGAATTGACAACAAATATATGCTTCGAGGGTAAAAACATGCGCCCTAGATTGACAACAGGCCATCAATCCATTGCGCGGCGCACAGGACTATTTTATCTAATGGGGAGAAATACTGTCAAACACCGGGCGAAACCCAGCCCTTCCTTGCCTTTGTTTGAATTATTCCATCTCAAACCTGTCCATATCGCGCAAAAAAGGCAGTTGTGCCCTGGCCCTCTCTACTATTCCCAGGTCTAAGGTTTGTTCCAGCACGTGGGCACTGTGGGCGGCCTGGACCAGCGTATTGCCCCAGGGGTCGATTACTGCGCTCCGCCCATCGTGATATACCCCCTCACCATCAAAGCCTACTCGATTGGCCCCCACCACATAGCACTGGTTTTCTATAGCCCTGGCTTTTAGCAGGCATTCCCAGTGATTGATGCGCCGCTCAGGCCAATTGGCTATAAAAATCAGTAGATCATAGTTTTCCCTATTTCGTATCCATACCGGAAACCGCAAGTCATAGCAAATCATAGGGCAGATGCGCCAATCATTGAGCTGCACAACCAGTTTCTCTTTGCCAGGGGTAAAATGTTCAGGCTCGGCCGACAAGCTAAAAAGATGGCGCTTATCATAGTATTGTACCCCCCCTTTTTCGTCCACCCAAACCAAACGGTTGTAAAAAGCCCCATCCTGCCTCACCATAACGCTTCCAACCAGGTGCGCACCAATTTTGCCTGCCCACTCTTTCATCCATGCTATGGTGGGGCTGTCGCTAAAATCCTCTGCCAGCGACAAATCAAAACAAAAGCCTGTAGCAAACATCTCGGGAAGGATTACCAGATGGTACCCTTTGTGTTCCAAAGACTGGAAAATATCCTGGAGGTAGCTCTTATTGAACACCTTGTCCTTCCAAGCAATATCGTACTGAACGGCAGCAATCTTTATATCGCGCATAGTATTTCTCCCGCTTTATGTAGCGTTTCCTCACTCTTGGCAAAACAAAAACGGATAACCTTTTGGTCGTGCTTGTTCTTGTAAAATGCCGAAACGGGTATAGCTGCTACCTTGTGGTCCTTGGTGAGCCTTTCCACGAACTTTCTGTCGCTCATGCGGGAAATGCCGGAATAATCGGCACACACAAAATAGGTACCGCGTGAAGGGATGGGCTTAAACCTGGAGCGGGTCAAATAACTGTTGAACAAATCCCTTTTCGCTTCATAGAAGGCACTCAGCCCTTTATATTGGGCCGGGTCTTCAAGAAACTGGGCAATGGCCCACTGCATGGGTGTTGACACACTAAACTGGGCATACTGAAATACCTTTCTGAACTCATTGCTAAGATTTTCAGGAGCCAGTACGTAGCCCACCTTCCACCCTGTAGTGTGCAGGGTCTTGCCAAATGATGAAACCACTATGCTGCGGCTTCGCAAATCGGTGTAGCGGCTGGCCGATTCGTGTACCTGTCCATCATAGGTAATGTGCTCATACACTTCGTCGCTGAGCACCAGTATATCGGTATCCTTGAGCATGCGCTCCAGCTGCTGCATATCACCTGAAGTAAGCAGGGTTCCTGTGGGATTGTGCGGGGTGTTGATAATGATCATCCGGGTGCGCTGGGTTATGAGTTTCATCACCTGTTTCCAGTCTATGGTATAGTCAGGTGCCAGCATTTGGTAATACACCGGCTTTGCCTTATTGATCAATATACCAGGCAAATAGGAATCATAGGCCGGTTCTATGATGATGACCTCGTCATTTTCATGTAGAAAAGCCGACAGCGCTATATAAATGCCTTGGGTTGCCCCTGCTGTGATGGTGATTTCCGTTTCAGGATTGTACTCTACCCCATGTATTTCCTTGCGCATGGCAGACACCTGCTCTCTCAGGTAGGCTACCCCTGGCATGGGGGCATACTGGTTATACCCCAGTGACATGAAGTGCGCCACCAGTGCACTAAGTGCCGGTTGGCAAGAAAAATCAGGAAAGCCCTGTGAAAGGTTGATGGCCTGGTGCTCGGCGGCCAGGCGGCTCATTATGGTGAAAATGGTGGTTTCCGTGGCGGGAAGTTTGGAGGCTATGTTGCCGCTAAAGGTCATAAGTGGCCCGATATTTTGGCCAAAAGTAGGTAGGTCACCCAAATTGCGGTTCGGTTTAACAAAAGGCTACACCTGCCCCCAATCCTTAATAGTTGTACCAAAAAAATGGCACCGGCCTTCTCCATGGTGAGGTATGCCAGCCGGCTCATTGGGGTATATCAGCAGGAATTAAAGGGACCTCCACTTTTTGCAAATGCCCTATAAACCGCTCCATATCAGCTAAATCGTTTACAAAAACCACATTGCCCCAGGTGGCTTTTACTTGCGACTCTTCTACCCTGGTGCCTGCAATTAATATGGTTTTGGAAGAAAACCGCTTGCTGAGTGCTTCAATATATGCCTTCACCTCATCCAAGCCTGTTTCATAGGTTAGCACGGTAAACAGAAAATCAGGATGATATACATCTGAAATGATATCGAGATCTTCAAACGGCACTGTTTGCCCCAGATATATGGTCTTGTGTCCGTTCACCTTAAACAAGTAGTTGGCAAATAGCAAGCCTATTTCGTGAAGTTCGCCTTCGGGCAAGAAAAGCACAAACTTTTTTGGGTTGGCTATCTTTTTGGGCATCATGCTATCAGACGCCACTATAAGTTTATGCCGTACCAAATTTGAAATAAAGTGCTCCTGCGCCGGTACTATGCTGCCCGTTTGCCAGAGTATGCCCACCCGGTACATAAACGGATATATCACCTTGGTCACAGCATGGGCAAATCCCAACTTAATCACCACATTGCTCAGTATGCGCTCAAATCGATCTTCATCAAGGTCAAGCATAGTGATAGTGAGCGCGTTAAGCATATCGCTATCCACTTGCGACCGTTCGGCCACAGTGAGTACCCGTGTATTGATTTCTTGCCTGCTCAGCTCCGCAATTTTTGATATGCGCATGCCATGGCCGTTGAGCATGGCTATATTCAGCACATACCTCAGGTCTTGGTCGTCATAAAACCTGATATTGGTATCGGTACGCTTGGGTTCTATGATGTGGTACCGCTGCTCCCATATCCTGAGTGTGTGCGCTTTGATACCGGTTAGGCGTTCTAGGTCCTTAATTGAAAAAATACCGTTTTGTTTGTCTTTGCTCACGTTTGCTAAAGGTTAGATACTTTGGCTTGTCAGGCCGCAAAGGCCATGTGCATAACCGCGAAAAACAAGGCCAGGTAACCCAACACCCAATGGGAAAAATTGTTTAATCCCTTGTTTGATAACCCAAACCACCAATAGTTGATACCGAACGACACTACAAACCACGCCAGGTAGTTTTGATAAGGAATTTGGCCGTTTTCCCAATGCCAAAAATCCAATGCCATGGCCACTGGCTCCATTAGTATGTCTATTGCTACCATCATGGCTGCCGACAACACAGCACCCTTCCAGGCGTTTAAGCCCAAATGAGCGGCAAAACGGGTGGATACATAACACATAATAAACCAGTTGAGCCCCATGGCCAGTGGCACTTTGGCTATCTGTGGCCCTAGGGTTTGGCCATAATCATATTGGCCAAATACCCAACCTGTGTGTACGCCGAGTACCTCTACCAAGTAGCCCAGCGCAAAGGTGGCCAACATCCATACAGCTTCACCCAGGTGCCAGCCCCTGTGAAACCAAAGCAGTACCACGCTCACAAACAATAGATTGACAGGCGTGAGCGACAAGGTTAGCCCATGCCACCCGGTAGAAAGTATGCCTACAAATCCCACTGCCTGTACCACAAAGAATACCCTTTTCACCCAGGGGTCTATATGGTTTATTGCTATCATGAACGGCTTAAAACCCGCAAATCGGGCAATTGTTTATGCCATTCGGATCTTTTCAATGTTACACCAGTTTTTGGTAGTGGTTGGTATTGGCTATAAAATACCAACAAATCTTAGCTGCGTCGGCCAGGTGGGTTGCCTGCAATTTTCCACTCATTGCCTCCTCCAGGTCTTGTGGCATATCCTTGTCCACCATTGCTATACCATCAAGGGTTTTGTTTGACAGCATGAACAACACGCGTTCATTTGGCTTGGGCCCAAGCCCCATATAGCAACCCTTGGGTTGGTGGGTGTCTGCTTCTTGGGCTACGTCATGCCAAAGCCCCTCGTGTAGCAAGTCACGCAGGTGCTTTCCGGAACGATTGCCCCCCCACCTGGGCCTATACAGTGTGGCAATCACCTCATGAGCACCTAGCTTATACTTGGTTATCAGTTTATTGAGCAGCCTTTCACCTGATTTGAAATCCTTAAAATACGCAATAGCCACCGCCGGTTTCACTGTACCTCGGCCAATGGCCAGTAGGGGTTGGTCATCTCTAAAATAGATGCCCAGGCAGTACCTGTATTCGAGCTGCGACAAATGCAGGTTGAGTACGGGCCTTTGGTTATACACCAAATCATAGAATTTCAATTCGGCCAAGAGCGCATTCCCGGTAAGTTCATAGTTGAAAGTCGCCAATTGGTTGCGGTAAGGCTCAAATCGGGGACTTTTGGACATCAAGGCCCTAAATCTATTGGCCGTGATCCGGATAGAGTCCCCACGCCCGGCATAGAGCACTTGTTGTTGGTCGTTCATTACCCGTAGTATCCCTGGGTCATCGGGCAATTCATCTGTCGATTCTCCATTTTGAGCTGAAATGATTGTTGCCCCCACTATTCCCTTGGCATGCCTACGCCTTATGACCGATTGAATGGCAGTCCCGGCATCTACTTGATCGAGTAGCCTCAAAAAAAGCAATGAAGTACACCGCGCATCGCCCAGGGCTCGGTGGCGCAGCGATACGTCAAGCCCCAATGACCTGCACAGCTTTCCCAAACTGTATGACAGTTCGTTGGGAAACAGCTTTTTGCTCAGGTCAATGGTACAAATTTGGTCGGCCTGGTATTCAAACCCGGCCCGGTGCAATTCCAAGCGCAAATAGCTGTAGTCAAATGCGGCGTTGTGGCCCACAAAGGTGCCATCGCCCAAAAACTCCAAAATCCTTGGTGCCGCTTCGGCAAAAACGGGTGCCTGTCGTACCTCATGGTCGGTGATACCTGTGAGCTTTGACACAAATTTGTCTATGGGCTTGCCCGGATTGATCAATGTGGACATTTCATCCACTATCTGCCCATGGCGCACCTTCACTATGCCCACCTCCATGATTCGGCCCTGCTTTTGGTTGCCCCCGGTGGCCTCAATATCTACTACACAAAAGGTATTGCCCATATGAGATGGGCAAATATATCTACCCGGCCATGTGAAGGTTTGCCCAATAACTGCACTTGGCCTGTCAAAAAGAACACCCCTTGTCCTAAAAGAATCAATAAATGCCAATCATTCAATAGGTTGATTATCACACCATGCGCTTCTGCGCCTTTGATGTACATCAAGTTGTACCCAAACAAATTGGCTACTTTTGCTCAGGTACAGACCCCATGAACATGAAATCCCGAATTGCCCCCATTAGCCTCCTATCCCTTCTTAGCTTGCTTGCACTTCCAGCCCTGGGCCAGTTATCTGGCAACTATACCATTAACCCCAACGGCAGTGGCACCACCAATTTCAAGACATTCACCGCAGCAGTAAACCAGCTCAACTCCGTGGGGGTGAGCGGTGCTGTGGTATTCAATGTGGCCAATGGCACCTACACCGAACAAATAACCCTGAACTATGTATCGGGTTCATCAGCCACCAATACGATTACTTTCCAAGGCAAGGATTCCAGCAAGGTATTGCTGAATTACAACTGTTCACAGTATGAATCAGTGGTGAAAGTGAATGCCGCTGCCTATTTCGGGTTTAAGGAAATGACCATACAGAGCACGAACAATACCTACGGTTATGGCATACACATCACCGCTGGGGCTCACCACATCTCAGTGCTCAATTGTGTGGTAGAGGTGGCGTCGCGTTCGGGCGTTGGAGCCGACTGCATACCCATAAGCATTTCAGGAACAGTATATAACAGTGCGGGCGACAATGGTGAGGATGTAACGGTAAGAAACTGCATACTTGAGGGCGGCTATTTTGGGACCATCATTTATGGCACCAACAACAGCTTGCTTTCCAAGAATTTCACTTTCGACAACGTATTGTTCACCGGCCAATATGTGTATGGGCTTTACGCGGTGTATGCCTCAAATATCCGATTGAACAACTGTAGGTTTCAAGACCCCATATTGTACTATGCCTATGGCATTTATACCAATCAGTGTGCAGGTGGCGCCATTACCAATTCCAAACTATATATGGGCAGGTTTGGCATGTACCTATACCTGCACAACTACTACAACCGGTCCGACTCTTTAATGATCGTGAACAATGAAATCAGCGACTTTGCCGATGCCAGTTACCAAGCCGGCATACTGGCCAGTGCTTGTTACAACCTTAGGGTTTATCACAATGCCGTACACACCAACGGCACGGTTTCGGACTTTGCCTATTCATGCATGTACTTTTCTGAGCCCAGCAACCATATTGTAGTCAATAACAACTTGAAGGCCAGCGGCAACAACAATGTCTTTTACCTGGGTGCCGGATCATTGGGCAATACACTCATTGACAACAATAATTATCACGCAGGGACCAATGGAAATCTTATTAGCTGGCAAGGAACGACTTACAACAACCTAGCCCAGTTGAAGAGCGCGGTGAGCGGACAGAACCAGAACTCTACCAATGACAACCCGGGATTTGCGGGAAAGCGCAATTTGGTGCCCAAAACCCCCGGATTGAACAATAGGGCCCGAAAAGGCTATGCCAGCACCGACCTGGCCGGCAATGGCCGTCCCAAGGCACCCGATACGAAACCGGATATTGGGGCATATGAATACTATGTGGCACCGGTGGACATGGACATAGAGGGCATACCCTACCCTGTTACCGCGTCCATTGGCAATAATTTCTTGGGAATTTCCTTAAAAAACAATGGCAGTCAAACATTTAACGATACCATTTTTGTCAAGTACCAAATTGACAATGGCAGTTGGGTAAGTGATACGGCGGTAATTTCAAACCTAACCATTGGTTCTTCCACCACTCTTTACTTTAGCAAGGCTTGGGCTGTGAGTGCATCGGGCTCCTTTAGTGTATGTGTGGAAATCAGCCCCGGCCTTAGCGGCGACCCCGACTCGGCCAGCGTGGACAAGTTTTGCGCCACTAAATGTGTGGGCCGAACGGGAACTTTTGTGATAGACCCCAGCGGAAGCGGGGATTACAAAACCTTTAAGGCTGCCGTGTCCTCCCTCGATTGTGGCATAGCCGGCCCTATCAAGTTTGAGGTAAAGCCAGGAGTATATAAGGAACGTATTGAAATAAAGGAAGTTTTGGGGTCTTCGGCTACCAATACCATCACTTTTGAAGGCACAGACCGCGACCAGGTAGTGTTGCAATATACCGGCACTTCCTCCCTTCCTTCGGTGGTGCTTATGAATGATGCCGATTACATCATATTCAAAAACATAAGCCTTAAAAACGACGGCAACCAAGTAGCCAATGGTTTCTGGCTGCGCGAAAACTGCCATGACGTACGCATAGAAAACTGCGCCATATACCTTGACTCAGTAACGGCCAACTACGCCACCACGGGCATATTGGTGGCCAACTCGGTATCTTCCAGCGCATCTACCATTCCGGGCAACACATCCTACGGCCTTTCATTTAAAAACAACATCATAGTAGGTGGCAGCCACGGCATTAGGATTAGTGGCGCGGGAACCAATACCCCTTCTGCCAACATTTTGGTCAAGGGCAATACGGTAAGGAAGTATTACTACGTGGGGCTGGATATAGCCTATCTCACCGAATCTAAACTGGCCAACAACCGGGTGTCATCGCCTAGGGACTATACGGCCTTTGGACTAGCTGCGTACTACTGTTCTAAAGACACCTTTGACGCCAACTATATTGAAGGCGGCAGGTACGGCATATACCTATACTTGGAAAACTACTATTACCAAAACAGTTTTAGTCTTTTATCCAATAATATGATAACCAACATGTTGGATCCAAATTATCAAATTGGTATTTATGCCTACGCCGGGTATAACGTGAATATTTTCCACAACTCTGTATATACCACCAACTCCTACTCAAACCCCTATTATGCAACCTGCAACCTATACTACTGCAACAACAGCCAAGCCAAGAACAACGCCTTTTTGTCAGGTGAAGGGGTTTGTTTTTCAAAATACTATGGAAACATCAGCGCGGGTGCCATAGACCATAACAACTACCAGGCTTCAGGAGCTGCCAAGTATTATCACGACGGCCTGACTTTTACCGATGTGGCTACCTGGAAAACGGTAAAGACCCAATTCAACCAAAGCTCCAAGGAAGGCGACCCTAATTTCAATGCCATTGATGACCTGCATGCCTCTGGTGCCCAGCTCAACAATGCGGGGGTGAAAAGCATCAATATCAATTGGGATTTTGACGGACAGGCCCGACCGTTTGCCCCCGATAAAAAAGTGGACATAGGTGCGGATGAGTATTATGTAAGCCCGTATGACCTTGACCTGATTGCACTTGACTCCCCCATTGTTCCATTGATTGGCAGCAACGAGGTAAGGACGGTGTTAAAAAATGCCGGAATCAAATCCCTAATCAACGATACGGCCGTGCTGAGCTACCACATAGATGGTACCTTGGCCGTGCGCGATACCATTGTTATCGTAAGCTTGTTGCCCGGCCAAACCTACTTACATACATTCAGCAAGCCCTGGACCATAAGCGTGGGCAAAACCTATCAACTTTGCGCTCAGCTTGATACTTTCTATAAACCCGACCCCGACTCACTGACCAAGCAACGCAAGTGCAAGAGTATGTGCCCTGGGGCCAAAGGAACCTATGTCATTGATAAAAAAGGAAATGGTGATTTCAAATCGTTTAGGGGAGCCCTTCGTTCCCTGGGTTGCGGCGTGAGCGGCCCAGTGACTTTCCTGGTAAAGAATGGCACCTACAACGAGCGCGTATCCATAAGCGAAATCACAGGTGCCTCCAGCATCAATACCATTTCTTTTATTGGCGAATCACAGGGCAATGTACGTATTCACTATACCGGCCGCGCCGACAGCATGTCGGTTATCCGTTTGCGCGGAGCTGACCATATCTCTTTTAAAAACATCATAGTAAAAAACTTCAGCAACACCTATGGCCGGTGCGCAAGATTATCAGAACAGGCTGATTACAATACGTTTACCAATTGTCAATTCCAGCTGCCGCTTGATGCGCTCAATGGTTATTGTATTCCGGTGTATATAAGTGATGACGGACTGCCCACGGTGGGGAATGCCGGGAACAACAACTTGTTTGAAAATTGCCTTATGCGCGGCGGTTATTACTGCGCCAGGCTCGACGGAATTGGCGCTTCCTCCCTCATTTATAACAATGCCTTTGTGGGCTGCCAATTCTACCAAGGACGGGTATATGGCATATATGCCATTTACCAGGGCGGCCTGCGCATAGAGCAATGCCAATTTGATTCCCTTAGACTTGAGTATTATCAACTTTTCATATACCTCTCCAGCCAAACCAATTTGGTTTCAAATGTCATAAAATCTGGTATGGAAGGCGTGTACATGCTGTATGAAAACTATTATTTTGAAGAAGAGTCGTCCACCATAGCCAATAACCTGATAAGCGACCAAATGACCTCATCGGACAATTATGGTTTGGATATTTATTATAGTTACAACATAAAAGTACTACACAACAGCCTGAATATGAACAAAGGCAATAGTGGATCGGTAGTACGGTTCAGGTATGGCAACGGATATGATTTTCGCAATAATTCACTGGCCAAATCCACCTCTGCCGACCTGTTCAATTCCCTAACCGCCTCGTTTACGGCATTGGATTTCAACAATTACTACAAGGGCACGAGCAACAACTTTGTGGTATATAACGGCACAACTTACGGCAGTCTGAGCAGTTGGAAATCTGGAATGAACGGCATAAACAGGGATTCGAAGGAAGGTGATCCCGGTTATCGTTCGGCCACCGACCTCACCATAGCCCCCACATCCAAGCAATTGTCCAATTGGGGTGCCGCAACCACTGGCATCACCACCGACTATGAGGGCGACATACGCAACCCACTAACCCCTGACGTGGGAGCCGACGAATACTCCGATCTATACGACCTGGGCGTAAGCGCCATACTCTCACCCAGCACGGGCTGCGAGCGCACATCGGTTGAGCAGGTTCAAATTCTAGTTAAAAACCTGGGAAACAAAACAGTGCCTACGGGCGAACTCATACCAGTAAGCTACATAATTGGCAGCGGAACCGAGGTAAATGACACTTTTATACTCTCCTCGGCACTGTTGTCAAATGCCACTATAGCATTCACTTTCGCTACCAGGGCCAATTTGACGGCCTATACGGCTTACCAATTGAAAACCTGGACCGACCTGCCGAACGATTCTACCCGCAACAACGACACGGCATACGCCACCATCCATTCCTATGAGTTTCCCCAAGCGGCCTTTTCGGTCAGTGGCGCCTGCACCGGCGAAGACATCACTTTTACCGATGGTTCAACCATAACAAGCTCTACCATAAGTAACTGGAAATGGACTTTTGGCAATGGAAAAACATCTACCCTCACCAATCCCAAGACCCAATACTCCACCAGTGGGGTGTATAGCGTGAAACTTGTGGTAACGGCGGCAAGCGGGTGCAAAGACTCCACAACCACATCTATCACCTTAAACACCAAGCCATTGGCATCATTGACGGTGTCCAAGCTTTGTCATGGTGATTCTACCACCTTCACCAATACTTCGAGCATAGCCACGGCCACCGGAGCCAGTTTCCTCTGGGATTTTGACAACGGCAGCACGTCCACCCGCAGGCATCCAAAACATACATTCGCCATCACAGGGACTTATGATGTAGTGCTGGTATCTACCAGCAGCGAGGGCTGCGCTGACACTGCCACCTCAGCAGTGGTCATCTCAGCGCAACCAACGGCCTCCTTCTCTTCTGTATTTACCTGCAAGGGCGACAGCACGCACTTTACCAACACTTCTACCATTCCACTAGGATTTACCCCAAGTTATGCCTGGTCCTTTGGCGATGGAAATACCTCTACATCTACAAATCCAGCCTACCTCTATGGGGCCATAGGAAACTACACCGTGATGCTAACCGCTTCACTTACCAATGGATGCAGCAGCCAGGCCACCAGGCCCCAGGGCGTGTTTAGCAAACCCCAGCCAGCCTTTGCCACCGCCAATGTGTGTTTGGGCGACTCGGCAGTATTTACCAATAGCAGTGTTATCCAGCTTGATACCATTGATACCTATACCTGGACTTTTGGTGACGGAAATGGTTCAAGCCAGGCACAACCCAAATACCTGTACGCCACTAGCGGCACATTCCAGGTGAAACTGGTGATTGAATCGGTGAAAGGTTGCCGCGACAGCCTGGGCAAAACGGTGGAGGTCTATGACAAGCCTGCCACTTCTATATCGGTAAGCACTGTTTGTGAAGGTGTTGTTACCACGTTTGACCACAGCACCAGTATAGCAAGTGGTAGCCTCACGGCCTATGCCTGGGTGTTTGGCGATGGCTTTACCAGCTCTGCCCAATCGCCTACCCACCTGTATGATACGGCCAATACATACCCCGTAAGCTTTGTGGTGTACTCCAACAATGGGTGTACTGATACCGCCCTGGCCAATGCAGTGGTAAACGTGAATCCTGAAGTGGATTTTGATGTAAGCAATGTATGTTTTGGCAGCACCCTATATCCGGTCAACAATTCTTCCATCAAATCGGGCAGCATAAGCAGCTACTCATGGCACTTTGGTGACGGGAATACCTCGTCGGCACAACACCCATTCCACAAGTATTTAACAAAAGACACTTTTGATGTACGGCTTATCGCCACCAGCAATTTGGGATGCAAGGACTCCATGACCATTCCTGTGATAGTGGACAGCAAACTGGCACCCAATTATATTGTTACCGAAAAGTGCCTGGGCGATTCTACCCTTTTCCAGAATACCACCAATATAAGTTGTGGCTCTGTTACATCGTATTATTGGGATTTTGGTGACGGCAACAATTCAGCCAGGGAAAATCCCCGGCACAAATACGCAAGTGCTGGTACATACAACGTAAAACTGGTTGTATATCAGCAAGGTGGGGTTAAAGACAGCATTACCAAGCAGGTGGTGGCCCACCCCTATCCCTCATCAAATTTTACCGCCAGCAATACCTGCGCCGGTAAGCAAATGAGCTTTACCAACAACTCTTCAATTGGTTCGGGGTCTATTTCATCCTATCAATGGGATTTTGGCGATGGCAACAAAAGTTCACAAAGTGCTCCTAGCCATACCTATGCCACCCATGGGGCCTATGATGTGCGCCTGGTGTCCACTTCCAATTTTGGTTGTAAGGACACCCTCACCAAACGTTTGGATATCTATGAGTTGCCCAAATCGAGCTTTAGCGTTTCCAACGCTTGCTTGGGGTCTTCCGTTTCCTTTAGCAACAATTCAAGCATATCAAGCGGCAGCCTGAGCTACGCCTGGTCTTTTGGCGACGGATTTAGCAGCACCCAAACAAGCCCCAATTATACCTATGCTTCGGCAGGCACCTACACCGTAACGCTTACAGCCACCTCAGGCAGCGGATGTAGCAGTATTTCAAGCAAACAGGTAACCATTCACCCCCGGCCAGTCCCGGGGTTCAGCGCCGCCAACCAGTGTGCCAATGTGGCCATATCTTTTAACAACAGCTCAACCATAAGCAGCGGCACCCTCTCCTACCTATGGCGATTTGGCGACAAAACCAATAGTACCGCCGTGAACCCCAATCACCTGTATGCCAGTCCTGGTTCGTATTCGGTTACCCTGGTGGCCACTTCCAACAAAGGCTGTGTGGACTCCGCAAAGAAATCGGTGAGCGCGCTTCCCACCCCCATTGCCAACTTTACCGTGCCATCAGCTTGTGGAGGCACCACTGTCAATTACGCCAATGGCTCATCGGTACCCTCAGGCTCTATGACCCACCTTTGGTATTTTGGCGATGGCAAAACAAGCACCCTAACCAGCCCTACTCATATATACTCCAGCACAGGTACTTACACTGTGAAACTGGTGAGTACGGCATCCAGCGGCTGCAAGGACTCGGTGGAGAAGACGGTAAAAGTATATGACCTGCCCACGGCGAGCTTTACCGTAAGCGGCAAATGCCTGAACGACAGTATATTATTTACAAATAATTCCAGCATAGCCTCTGGCTTGCTCACCTATAAATGGAGCCTGGGCGATGGCAGCACCAGTACCCGTAAGCAAATCAGCCACTTATACTCAGCAATTGGCACATACCCTGTAAAATTGGTGGCCTACAGCAGCGGCGGCTGCAATGACAGCAGCACCCAATCCGTATCGGTGTACTATTCGCCAAGTGCCGCCTTTAGTGCTCCCGATGCCTGTCTGGGCCAGGGAATTACATTTTCCAATACTTCGTCCATACCGTCAGGCAGCCTTAGCTATTTGTGGGATTTTGACAACGGATCGGCCAGCACCCTTGCCTCGCCTACCCACACCTATGCCACTACGGGTAGTTATGACGTGCTTTTGATAGCAACCTCAAACAACGGTTGCGAAGAAAGGTTAACAAAGACCGTGGAAGTACACCCCAACCCAGTAGCGGGCTTTACCCATGCCAAAACCTGCCTGGGCGATACGACGGTATTCCTGAACAGTTCAACCATTGCCAGCGGCACACTTTCATACCTCTGGGATTTTGGTGATGGCAATAAAACATCATCAAACAACCCAAGCAATACCTACTCGGCCACCGGCACCTACAACATAAGCCTCACGGCCACCTCAGCCCAGGGCTGCTCCGATACCGAATCGAAAAAACTGTATATCAACCCTGTATCAAACACACGGTTTGTAGCCGATAATACCTGTGAGGGACAGCCAATGGCCTTTGACAACAAAACAACTTTATCTTCTGGCAGTTACGTAAGCACTTGGAAATTGGGCGATGGAAATACTTCGGTGGCTACTGACCCTATCCACCGGTACATTAATCCCGGTTCATATACCGTGGTGCTCACCACCACCACCGACAGTGGGTGCGTGTCAAAATACAAAGTGGTGCGGGTGGTACACCACAAGCCAACCGCCGGATTCACCTCGGCCAATACCTGTTTGGCCGATAGCGCGTCTTTCGTAGATCAGTCAAGCGTGGCTGCGGGCAAGGTAATGGGCCATATATGGCAATTTGGCGATGGATTTGGACACAACACCATGAATCCCAAACATCTGTACCAGAATTTTGGCACTTATTTAATAAGCCAAATAGTGCGCACCGATTCAGGTTGTACGGACACTGCCACTATGAACATACAGGTATATCCCATGCCGCAAGCAGGGTTTACTGCCGGCAACGTGTGCTTTGGCGACACCTTGTACCCATTGAATACAAGCTCTATAGCTACCGGGAGCATAGGTGGTTATGCCTGGGATTTTGGGGACGGAAATAGCTCCACGGCCACATCACCTTTCCACTACTATATGGCCAAGGGCAAGTATGACATATCACTGGTGGCCACCAGTGATAAAGGCTGTCGCGATACGGCCACAACAAGCATAACGGTTGACAACGTGGTGGTTCCAGGATTTACCTTTAGCAATGTATGTGTAGGCAGCCAGGTTTCATTTACCAACACTACCAATGCCTCATGCGGCAAGGTAAGCAGCTATCAGTGGAGCTTTGGCGATGGCAACATCTCCAGTCAACTGAGCCCCAGCCACCTATATACCAAGGCCGGCAGCTATAATGTGCAACTGGTGGTAACCGAAAAATCGGGCAGGAAAGACACCCTAATAAAAACGGTGGTTATTTACCCAAACCCTCAGGTAGCCTTTGCGGCCCATGATACCTGTGCCCAATCGGCGGTGCGCGTAAAAAACAAGTCCACGATAACCAGCGGGAGCATAGGAAACTATACCTGGCATATGGGGGATGGCAATAAGTACAGTGGCCTAGTGCCCAGCCATGCCTATACGTCGCCAGGGCCCTACACTATAAAATTGGTGGCTACCAGCAACCATGGCTGTACAGATTCCTTAGAATATACCGGATTGGATATTCATTATTTACCGCAAGTAAAATTCTCTTATATAGCTGATTGCGAATACAATTCAGTCCAGTTCACCAATGGCAGTGCCATTACGGCGGGCACCTTGGCATATGCGTGGGACTTGGGAGATATGACCACCAGTACTTCAAAAGCCCCTACACATTCGTATCCGGCTGGCAACTATACCGTACGGCTTACGGCCACTTCTAACTTGGGGTGTGTGGCCACTATCAGCCGAGGCCTGTGGGTTTCCCCCGCCCCCATAGCCAAAGCCTTGGCCGACAGCGTATGCCAGGGCCTGGAAAACCAATTCACCAACTTGACAAGCTTGGCGAGCGGAAGTATTGCCAGCTATGATTGGGCTTTTGGAGATGGTTTCACGGCCACCCAAGCACAACCAACACACACATACAACATAGCCGGATTTTACAAGGCAACATTGATCACCGTGTCAGATTCTGGCTGCCGCGACACAGCCTATACCAGTGCCGGCGTGTGGCCACGACCAACTATTGATTTTGATGTGAGCAACATATGCCTTGGTGATGACTTTACCCCTACCAACCGAAGCGCCATTTCAACCGGCAGTATTACGGGATGGAAATGGGATTTTGGTGATGGAAACCAGTCAACGGTAAAGTCACCCACCCATACCTACCTGGCCAAAGGAAGCTATGCAGTGAAACTGGTGGCTACCAGCGACAAATCATGCGCCGACTCGTCTTCAAAGAGCATTTTGGTTGACAATGTGATACGGGCTGGTTTTGCGGTTTCCAATGTTTGCCTTGGCGATACTGCCCGGTTTACCAATACAAGCAGCACCAGTTGCGGTACGGTGACGGGCTATGTTTGGGATTTTGGCGATGGAGGGACCAGTACGGGCCAGCATCCAACATACAAGTACAAAACAGCCGGAACATATACGGTACGGCTTATCGTTTTGCAGCAGGGAGGCAACCGCGACACCTTTGAACAAGGCCTGGTGGTGTATCCAAAGCCTGTTACAGGATTTTCGGCTACCGACGGGTGCCAGGGCACCGCAGTTTCGTTTACCAACAATTCAAGCATAAGTGGAGGCGGCCCGATGAACTACGTATGGTCTATGGGCAATGGCTACAAAACCACCAGCAGTTCGCCGATATATACCTACGGGGCACCGGCCACATACCGCGTGGTACTCCAGGCTACCAGCGACAAGGGATGCGTGGACTCCACCACCAAAAACCTGGCTCAGTACGCCATGCCCGTGGCAGCCTTTGTAGCCGATACGGTTTGTGAGGGAACTGCCGTAACATTTACCAACTCCACCACCATAGCCAGTGGTACTATAAGTTACTTATGGTCTTTTGGCGATGGTTTTAGCAGCACCCAAACAAGCCCCAGCTACCTTTATGCACAGGCCGGCAACTACAGTGTCCAACTTAAAGCCACCAGCGACAAAGGGTGTGCAGACCTGGCCGTTCATGCCATAAGGGTGCTTGACATGCCGAATGCCTCCTATGCCATATATGACACCTGTGCCACCAGCCAATTAAGGGTCAATAACTTGAGCACCATTTCTAGCGGCAGCATGACCCACTTTTGGGACCTGGGCGACGGCACCAAGCAAATAGGCGCAAAACCCAAACATGGCTATGCCGCTCCAGGCACGTACTGGGTAAAGCTTGTTTCCATAAGCGACAAAGGATGTGCTGATTCCTCAACTTTATTGGCCACCATATTTGAAAACCCCATAGCTGCAATTGGTTACACGGCCAGCTGCCCTGACCAAGCCGTATCATTCACCCATAAAAGCACACCCTCAGGCAGTATTGCCACCGTGCTATGGGATTTTGGTTTAGGCAACACCAGCACGGCCAACAACCCCAGCCATACCTATGGCAACAGTGGCACTGCCACCGGGTGGCTCAAGGTAAGCACCTCAAATAATTGCTGGGATACGGCCAAAAAAGTGATACAATTCGAGTCGGTACCGGTGGCTTCCTTTAGCTGGCCCAGCATAAGTTGCCAGCGCGACTCGGTGGTATTTACAAACCAAACTACCCTAAAACAGGGCACGGCTACCTACCTATGGCGCTTTGGCAGCGAACTGACATCAACAGACATGCAAGGCAAATACGCCTTTGACAGTGCCGGGGCCTATGATGTAACCCTGGTGGCCACATCCAACGCCGGGTGCATGGATTCTCTCACGCAGACCATTACCCTTCTGGACAAACCAGAGCCGGCCTTTGAGTTTACCGGTGGCTGCCTAGGCGATACTACCTACTTTGAAGCCACCAGCGGCCCAGGCGCGCTAAAGGGCGCCAAGTGGCGCTTGGGTGACGGTAATACCAACAATAGCTTATTGGGAACCAAGCATCTGTATGCCAGCACTGGGATATATGAGGTGGTGTACACCACATGGAATGACAACTGCGCCGACAGTGCGGCCAAGACCATTGACCTGGCCGTGGGCCCCAAAAACCTGGACTTTGAGTTTGCCAATTCCTGCGCACGGGAGAAAGTGCAGTTTATAAACCTTACCAGCAATGGCAACTTGTCGTACAAGTGGTTGTTCTTTGATGGAAGTAGCTCCAACCTGCGCGAACCCGTGAAATACTATGGCAAGGCAGGGAAATTCCCCATAGGATTTATAGCCTGGGAGGGCGACTGTGTGGATTCAGCCTACAAGGTTATTGAGATTTACCCATATCCTGACAGCAGTTTTGGGTTTATACAGCAGGCCGGTGCCAAGTTTAGGTTTATACCCAAGCATTTAGGCGATGCCAGCTATTATTGGGACTTTGGTGACGGCAACACATCTGTGCTGCAGGAGCCCAGGCACACCTACTCATCCAATGGCACTTACTTAGTAAAGCTCACGGTACTCAGCGAGAATTTTTGCGCCAGCGTGCATGAGCGCTCGGTATCGGTGAACGTATATACCAGCCTGGGCCAAACGGCTGGTGCCGAAAATATGATAAGCCTCTACCCCAATCCATTTGACCGTGCGGTACGCGCGGCCCTAGTGATGGCCCAGGAAGGGCGGGTGCGCATGACCGTATTCAATGAACTGGGCCAACAAGTAGGGACGGCCTGGGAAGGCAACCTATTGGCAGGAACGCATGATATACCATTGATAGACAATGCTGAGACCCTAAGGGCAGGAATGTATTTTGTGCAGGTGGAAATGGGCAATCAATCGTCCATGCTAAAATTGATATTGGCGAGGTGAGAATAAGCACCTAAAATAAACAGAAATAAAATACCCATATACTTGACATAAAATTATTTGCATGTGTTTGCGGCTTTTTTTGGGAAGTCCCCTTTACCCCTGCGGGCATGGGTTTGGTGCTTAGCCACACAGCATTGGGTGTTATACGGCTCTTTTGTATATGCCGAAGGTCTTTTTATGCTTGGGCCCAATCGAGTCACGTGGATGAGTTTTGCCCAAAAATTGTTTCCAATTGGCTTGATTGTAGCTTTGTTTAAACAGTTGGTGAATTTGTTCTTGAGTCATTTTTCGCCAAAATATTTATTGATTTTATCGCTGATTTCCTTGCCGTTCGGCAGCAAATTCCAATATTTTTGAGGAAGTTGGTTGGTGAGGGTATAAGTGGCAACACCAATGGGTCGGGTTATAGTTGTTACTTTATACATCAACTGAAAGTTCTTTTATTAAGTCAACTATTTTGTTGTTGCTGAATTGTGTCTTGAACTCAATTTTTACTTTGCCGTCAAAGAATTTTTCAGCGTGTTTGATTTTATATTTTTCTTCGTCACGAAGTCCGTCTTTGCTGTTTACGTCTTTTGTTTCAACAATGAAGTTTAGTTTTTGCTCTCCGTTTTTGAATTTCAAAACATAGGCAAAGTCAGGTGAATATGATTTGCCACCTGCTACTGGAATTTTAATTGAATTCTTCGGTATTTTTGTAAACACAATAACTTCTTTTACTTCTGTCTTGATGTTTGATTTCTCTAATTCAGAATCGTAATACAATTCTTCAAAGAAGTAAGAGTTTGCAACATCTTCGTCTGAGAACAAAACACCAACATCAGATGCGGAAATTTCTTTCAACACATTTCCTTTTTCGTCTGTCAGCTTGGTTGGATGAATGCTGTTTGAAACCTTTTTGTATTCAATCGAGTACTTGTCAAAGGCTTGTGTCATTAAGAAAAAGTCAAAATTCTGTTTGATGATTCTCAATGTTGTTTGGTTAAGATATTTGTTGATGTCGGTTTCTGCGTCAATGATTGATTGATGCAAAGTTGCAATGTTTATGTTCAGCATCTTAGAAAGCTCTTTCAAAAAATCGCTGTATTTTATAATGGAAATTGTTGTTGTCTTTCGATTGTAAACCGATTCAGGTTCGTTTACAACTGCTTTATTGTCTTTGATTTCAACTTTTGAAATTCTCTCGCTAATTCCGTCCGAAGTGAAATTGTCTTTTTGTGCTTTTAAAAACTCTGTAAACAGAGTTTTGAAATTTGCTTCGTTGTCAAACTTATATTCAAGGATTACTTTCTCATTCAGTTTTTCCCAAAGATCTTTTAGTTCTTGATATTTCTCTGTTCTTACAACAACTTTCTTTTTCGGGTCGGTTGCTTTGCGAACCTTGTTAGAGTTTACACCTTCAAATATTCTTGGATAGTTTTGTTTGATATAGTCAAAACCGCCTGTCTTAAATGAATTTGTTCTTGTGATGACGCTGTTAGTGTCCAAAACTTCCAAAAGTTCATCTTCGGTTGTTTCGTATAACTCGCAAATCTTTTTAATCATTTGCCCAGAAAGTTTGTCAGGGATTTGTTCAATAGAAATAGCTCCAGATTTCTGATTGATTTCACTAACCAATTTATCTACAAAGTCGCTTTCGGTAAAGTCAACAAAGTAGTTCAAATAAAATTGCTCGTCCTTTTCTCGATTGCCAAATTCATTCACTGGTAAACGCAAACCACGTCCAACTTCTTGCAGTTTTGAAATTTCACTGCCACTGCTTCGGAGTTTGCAAATCTGAAATACGTTTGGATTGTCCCAACCTTCACGCAAAGTCCATTTTGAAAAAATAAATCTTCTTGGATTTTCTAAATCAAGCATTGCTTGCTTGTCGTGCAAAATTTCGTTTATCTCTTTTTCAATGGCTTCGTCTTTTTCGGTATTGTCTTTTGAAAAATAACCAGCGTGTGTAGCCGAAAGGTCAAGCAATGTTTTTTCTAGATAGGCTTTATAAAAAGCATCCATTTCTGTTTTTAGCAATTCTTCAATTTCTGCTTTGATGTATTGCTCAACTGTTTTTCGGATATATCCTTCTTTGTTTCGGTATTCGTCTATATTGTCAATGAAGAAAAGCGTTAAAGGTTTAATCTTTACTTCTCTTGTCAATAGCTGTTTTTCAATTTCAAAATGGTGCTTGATTGCCTTTTGAATCATTGTTTCCTGCAACTTTTCAGCATAAGAATAAGGGTTGATTTTATCGCCCTTTTTCATTTCTAAACCATTGGTTAAAACAACTGTGCTTTTGTTCAAGTTTTCAATTCCCAGGTCGGTCATTTCGGGGTGAACTTTCGCCAAGCTTTCTTTTTTAGTTAAGGAAATAGGCTTTTCATTGTTGAGTTGAAATGTAGCTTCCGTTCCGTCCGAATCAATAAACTTAACTACTGCATTTTTACCACTATCAAACTCGGTAATATGCCCAATAATACCTTTTACCAAATTATTATTAAAAGCATCTACGGCTGTAAGTTGGTAGATTAAATTGTGATAATCTTTTACATAAGTAGTTACTGTTTTATTTGTTAACAGGTCTTTTTGTTTTACTTCCTTATCAGGAAAAGTAGCACCATAACGCAAAATAAATTGGGGCTTCATTTTCTGAATGTTCTCCCAAGTCTTATTGCCTTGCCCAAATTTGTGTGGCTCGTCAATAATCATAAAAGGTTTTGTTGCACCAACGGCATCAAACGGAACGGTGTATTTGTCAAACAAACCTTTGTCAAAACTTTTTTGCATTGTTTCAGAGTTAATCATACCTGCGTTGATAATCATAACCTGAATGCTGTTTTTCTCAAAAGTTCCGGCATTTGCAAAACTGGTTACCGCCGGTGGTATGAATGATTTTTTGCTCTTGCTGTTTTTCTGACTTTCTACAATGTGTAAATGAAGTGTTTTGCCGTATTGTTCCTTGAAATGCTCACGGCTACTGTTCGATTTCAAAAAGTCAATCGTTCCTGCTTTAATGGAAAGCGTTGGAACAACGACTATGAATTTGAAAATGCCGTAGTTTTTATTGAGTTCAAAAATGGTTTTGGTATAAGTATATGTTTTACCAGTTCCCGTTTCCATCATTATATCGATGATATTGCTGTTACGGTTTATTGATTCTTTTACACCGTTGGCATCCATTACCTTTCTAAGGTTTTTTGGGTAAGCCCAATCACTTAAAAAATCAAAAGCTGGATTGATGTAGTTCTTATCCGCTTCAATAGGTTGAACAAGGCTAATGTTCTCAAACACCGCAATAGTGCTATCTACTGCGTGTGATTGATGGTTCAGGTTCTTCTCAAAATTAAATCCCTTCATATTAATACCTTGTTATAAAGTCAATGTCGCTTTTCTTCTTGTTGTTGTAAGTTTTTACGTTTTCCGAAATTTCTCGCAAACTCTTGCTCTCCAAGTGATACCCAAAGGCAATGATGCTTTTAGGTTCAAAATGCTTGTCTGTGTCTATCTTTTCTAACAATGCTTTTAGGCTGTCTGTGGTAAAACTTTTGAGCATCAAATACAATCTACCATTGCCGTAATAAGCGGTGTAACCGCTTAAATCAATACTTTCCAACTCTTGAGTTAAGGCTATGCCATCATACGTTTTCCAAGTAGTCAGTATGGCTTTGATGTCGTCTTCTGTTAATTTTCCAGCATCAAACAAGTTTTGGGAGCTGTCAAACAGTTCCGCTTCAAAATTGTAATCTTCCCAAATAGGGATGGTTTCAAAAATTTTGAAACCAAGGTCTTGTTGTTCCAATGCTTTTATTTCTGATTTGAGTTGTTTGATTTTTTCATTCTTATTCTCTAAATCCAGTTTGCTTGATAAATCTCTAATTTCTTTTTGTTTTTCGGCAATCTGTTTATCAATAGTTTCGGTTTTGATTTTTTTAGAAGCACGAATCAAACGCTCTTTGGTAATTTCAAAAATGGTTGGCTCGGCTTTGAGTTCGGTTTTTACAAAATCAAAAGCCGCTTTATTTTTCTTTGGGTCAATTGGTTCGGGGAGCTGGACTAAGATAAAGTTACGTTTGCCACCATCTTCGGCATTTAACTGCATAACTGCATCACCTGTTGTGCCGGAACCTGCAAAGAAGTCGAGAATTATAAAATCAGTTTCGTATATAGTTCTTAACAAGTGCTTAATTAAACTTGATGGCTTTGGAAACGAGAAGGTTTTTTGTTTAAATATTTCAAAATTTTCCCTGTTTCCATCCTCACTCATTCCTACTTCTTTAGGTAAATATGTTGATGCTGATTTTTTAGCATTGTCTGAACCATACTTCTTCAAAGCCTTCGCCTTATCTTCACTTTCAAAAACTCTAAAAGCTGGAATTGTAATATTCAGAAAGTCATAATCGTCGGGAAATACAATTTTGCCTTTTCTGTAATACTCATCAAATGTGTCTTTTGTTATGCCCCAAAGTCTTTTCGGGTTATATTTATATATTTTTTTTGATTTAGGATCAATCAAGTCAAATGCTGAATTAGGGCGATCATGTTCTACTTTTTGTGTTGTTAAATCTGACAAACGCCATCTGTTATTTGGATAATCATCTGTTTTGTAGTATTTTCGTTCTACGTCAAAGCCTGCATTAAAATAATTTTTACAATAACAAATAATCCATTCATAATCCTGGGATATTCCATAAGGAACATCACTTTTAGCAGTTCTTTTTTTCCAAGGAAAAATTGCCACAAAATTTTCTTCCCCAAAAACTTCATCCATCAACAAACGCAGTTGAGCCACTTCGTTATCATCAATAGAAACAAATATTACCCCATCATTCTTTATTAATTGTTTAGCAATATAAAGTCGTGGATAGATAAAAGTAAGCCAAGCAGAATGGCTGTTACTCTCTTGCTTTGTAAAGTCCAGAATACGTTTCGCTTTTTCTGCATCAATGCCAATCAGTTGCTGTAGTTCTTTTACGGTAAATTTTCTATCATCTTCATATACAAACCCATCACTGCCTGTGTTGTAAGGCGGGTCTATGTAAATCATTTTTACTTGTTCGTAGTAGGCATTGGCAAGGTGCTTTAATACTTCCAGATTGTCGCCTTTAATGAGCAAGTTTTCAGAATTGGCATTTTCGGGTTTTGCGTTGTGTGTTTCGTCTGCTTTTAGCAAAGTGGTTGCAGGGTCGCTTGCCAAAAGTCTTGCGTAGCTTTTGCCTAACCATTCTAAACCGTAACTCTCAGTAGAAAAGTTAATTTCCTTCTCAGTCAGATTGTTTTTGAATTTCTCAAGTTGAAAATTTCCGTCTTTGTCAAAGCAATGAGGAAAATTTATTCTCAATGCTTCCAAATCCTTGTTTGGCACTTTTATGTCGGTTGTTATTTTTTGCTCGTTGCTCATTTCTTGTCCTTTTTAATTTCGTTGTCAATCAATAGTTCCTTTACGTTTACGCCAAGAATTTCAGCGATTTCATAAAGCACTTCAATTCGTGGTTGTTGTCTGTTTTGCACATAAGCATTTACCATATTGTAGCTTTTGCCTAATTGCTCGGCAAGCCAAGTCTGCTTGATGCCTTTTTCGTCCAACACTTCTTTTATTCTGTTCATTTGTTTAAATGATTCAAGTCGCAAATATAGTTTTAAAATACTTAGTATCTCATTTTGTAAGATATCAAGTAATCAAAAAAATTTTCAACAGTCTTGTCCGTGCATTGGGCGAAAACCAAATGTACCATTTGCGGGTCGGCTGTCTTTTTACACTGACCCACTACATCCGCATACCCCCCACCCAATCCATTGAGTATATATTGACTATGCGCGGGGTTTGAGTCAGTCATTCGCAGGTGCCGCCGCACCATACCAACTATCCACAGGACTCCACCATGTTTTGATGTGGATGGGTTTACCCCGGTGCGTACTTCGGTGGCCTTGCTGCGCTTATACCCCAATGCTGAAGGGATGCGGCGCGTATCGGCAATAAAATCACGCAGAGCTCGGCATCTGCGCAAGAACCACCTAAAGCCCAGCAAGCCAATTGCATGAAATACAGACAAAGCGCTTAACATAGAGCAAAATTTGATTCACTTGACAAACATAGGGCAGGGTTTGGTACGTGTAGCATCTTTTGTGAATAAACATAAAATGAACTCAGAAACCCTGCTGCATTGGTCTTGGGCTATTCTACCGGTTGACACTACTTTATCTGACTTATCAGTTGCCCAAACCGGGGTGCGGGCCCCATATCCGGGCAAAACGTTCTCCATCTCATTAACCCATTGACTACCTACCCCTTGGCAAAAGGCAAATTATGGCCGCCCACGGGGCCCACCACACCTTTAACGCACTAGCACATGGCTTGTGGTTGGCTATTACTACCCATGTACCTCACTTGCGCATACCCCCCGGCTGCCATACCAGGCCCATAAAAAAGGCCCCGATTTGGGGCCTTCTCTATGGTATGGAGCAAGTGTTTCTTTATTTGTACTTTTTATCCGTAAGGTTGATTTCTTCAAAAGTCATCTGCATCACATCATGAAATGCCGTTTCCAGGTTGAAATCCATTTCTAGCAAACCCGAAACAGCCATCTTACCATTGTCATACTCTTCCATATACAGCTTGTCACCAGCCGCCATGCGCGAGGCTTCCTTGGTCTGGGTGGTTTTGGTCTTGGCGTCATACACCTCTACCGAGTAGCCGTAGGCATGCCCGTAGTCGGTTGACCCATCTTTAATGAATATGTAGCTCCCATCCTTGCCATATAGCTCCAAATTGAACTTGCCGTTTGAACGAAAGTACGTTCCAGTGGCATGGGAATACTCAAACTTAAACGAATCCTTTTTGTCCCGCATTTTCACATACACCTTTCCCACGGTGGTGTCCACGGTATTGCCTGATGCCACAGTGATAAACGATTGGGCAGTCTGGCCAAAACCATCGGTCACGTCAAACCTAAACCTGGTCTCGTCCCTATAAGCCATTCGCGGGTAGATCGTTAGGTCAAATTCCACATGCAGGGGCTCCAGCTTTAGGATAGTGTCCAAATGGGTGTAGGGCTGCTTGCCCGTGAGCTGTGTCACCTGTATGTGCTTGATCTTGTTCTGCCCAAAACCCACTATCTTAATGATCATTTTCTCCTTGTAATCGGTTGAAGTCGTAGCTGATTCGCCCTTTATCCAGAGTGGGCTCAGCACTTCCACCTCCTTGGTCAGCTCGGCCGATTCCTTCTCCCCTTCCACCACCAGTTTCACCTGGTAGCTGCCAGGGCCTGGAAAATTGTGCAGGGGCTCAAACTCGCTTGAGGTACTGCCGTCCCCAAAATCCCATTCGTAGCTTTCGCCCAACTCCGAACAGTTCTTGAATACCACCTCATTGGCATATGAATTGGTAACAGCGTACTCAAAACAGGGTACTGGTGGCTCTGTACGGCAAGAAGCCATGAACAACATGCCCGACACCACGGCAAATAGGTAAAAATTCGATTTCATTGTGTTTTTGGTTTTTATGGTTGTTTAGTTTTTAACCGCTTTGGTTATCCGCACGTTTTCAAAATCAACAGTCAGTTTGTCAATGCTCCAGTTATTTTGTAGCACCGGTGTTTCCAAGTGCCCGCTAATGACCATCTCGTCCAAATCCAATTTGTCTATGACCAACCTATTGCCCGTTTTGCTCTTACCATCCATGTTTTTATATACAAACCCATCGTGTTTCGTGTAAATCTGGCAAGAATAGGTCTTCAATTCTCCTTCATTTGCCATAAAATCATGGATATAAATATAGTCCTTGCTTTTGCTTATCAAGTACAGGTATATTTTTCTTGAACTCTCCACATACGTGCCCCTGGAGAACGCAAAGCTGGTATCAAAGGCTATGGCTTCCTGATAAAACACCGACTTCACCCTGCCCTGGGTAGAATCGCCCCCATTAAGCGTGGGCATGACCAGTGAATCGGTTACATTGGCACCATTCCTGTCCATTACCATAAAGTGAAAAACCGTAGGCTTGATTGACCATTTGGGCTTGAACCTAAAGCTCCCCGTAAACCCTTGTTTCATTGGCGAATCGACCACCACCGAATCCCATTCGCCAATGATGCGTCCGTCCCTTACCTGCATCATGCCAAGCACCCCAAGGCCCGCCTTGGCATAGGCCTCTAGGTCAAATTTCATGTATTTGCGGTAATGCGTGCCCGCAGATTCTGTCTTGGGCACTATCCATAGTGGGGCAGACACATGCACGGTTTGCACCACCTCATCCGACTTCCGCTTGTTCATGGCCCTTAGGGTAACCAAGTAGTCACCCGGCCCCGGAAACTCAAAGGTGATTTCTTCCGACTTTGACTGTTTTAACCCCTCAAAATCCCATAGGTATTCCTCCGCGTTCTCGCTGCAATTGCTAAAATGTACCAAATCCTTGTCAGGATGGGTAGATGGGGTATAAGTAAAACAGGCTACCAGCTCCTTTGTGCAAGAACCAAAGCCAATTACTACCATTAATACGAAAAACTTAACCTGTACTCTCATATAGTTTTTTTGCAAAGAAACCCATTTTCTATTAATGGTGAAACAAGTTAAAAAGAATCCTGCCAAGTTGAACCAAAGGACAGGCGCAGCAGTGCTTCATTTCCCCGGTGTACGCGCTGTACTCCATGCACATCTTTCTGTATATCTACCGGTCGCGCCTGTTGCACGGTAAGGCATTTGTACACCAGCCCGGCCAACTGGGTAGGCGGTTTGGCCAGTTCCAGCCCGCACCAGGCGTACTGCCCTCCCTGGGTCAATTCTGCCAGCACCCGGTCAAACATGGCTTCCCTGGCCAGCGAAAGGGAAAGGGAGTTATTGGCCGCCACCCGCACATCCTCGCCTCGCAGCGTAAACCCCGCCTCACACCAATCCAGAGTGCCCAGGTTTCCTTCTATCCGTATCACCGGGTCGAGTACATCGGCACAGGCATGGCTCAGGTATATTTCCAGCCCTATACCATTGCAGGTCTCGACATTAATGGCACAGCTATCAAAAGTATCAATATCATTGGCCCGCCAGAGCCTTCCCTCCACCCGCTCAAAACGCTGTGCTTCACTTTCACTCTCCGATGTCCAGAAGGCCAGCAGGTTCACATAGTGCGCAAATGCATTGTGCAGCGGCGAGTCAAGCACCCAGTGTCCTTCCACTTGCACCCGCCCGGCCCAATGGTTTCGCCTGAAATAAGCCTCAGAACGCGGCCAGAGCCCCAAAAGCTTGGCCCTGTGTATGTGGCCAAGAGCCCCTTGGGCAAGCATCCTTTTTATTTGCCAAACAACATCGGTGTATAGGTGCTGGTAGCCCACAAATACCTTTCTTCCATACTTGGCTGCACTGCGGGCCACATCCTCTATTTGCCCCAGGGTGGCAGCGGCAGGTTTCTCCAGCAGCACATGGCTGCCCGCAGCCAAGGCGCTCATACACAGCCCAGCGTGTGAATCTATGCCGGTGGGTATGCAGCAGAGGTCCAGTTTGCCATTCCATTCTTCCAGCATGGTGCCCGCCTCCGAATAGCGCTTGGCCCGCAGCAACAAGGGCATTTCAGGAATAAGGCCCTTGGCCACCACCGCCACCACCTCCACGCCGTACCTGGGGCTCAGCCGCGCCAGGTGGTCCAGGTAAACCTGGGCATAACCCGTGGTGCCTATGATGGCCACCTTCATACCGGTTTCTTGGTAAAGACCGTGAGCGATTCGAGTGGTTTGGCCGGTGGCGGAAAAGCCATACTGGTGAGGTAACCAATAAGAAAACAGCTAATGACCGATACTGAACTGTACAGCATAAAATGGACATCGGTGGCTGCCTTTACCCAGATGGTAGTGACCAGGCTTGCCACCGCGCCCACCAAGGCTCCTTGCCAGTTGGCCCTGGTGGTAAACATGCCCAGTATAAAAACACCCCCAAAACACCCCCCTACCAGGCCCAGGATTTCCATCCATAGATCGAAAATGGATGGAATCTGAAACCTGGCCAAAACCAGGGCCAGCACCGTGCCCACCACCCCTATCAGCGCTGTGATTAACTTGGCGTGCCACAGGGCCTTGCCCTCGGTAGGCCTATAGCCAAAAAAGGGGTAGAAATCACGGATCACTATGGTTGACACACTGTTCATGCTCGAATCAAGGGTTGACATGCAGGCAGCGAACAAAGCGGCAACCAGTAGCCCGCTTATCCCCTGTGGAAGGGCCTCCACTATATAGAGCGGAAAGGTCTGTATGTGCTGCATTTCAGGGTTTAGCAGTTGCGGATGGCTGTGAAAAAATCCATACAGCGCACTGCCCAAAAGGTGAAATAATATGGTGCCGGGCAGAACGATAATTCCCAGTAAGATATACGATTTGCGCGCGTCCCTCACCGAAGGGGTGGCAAACACGCGCTGCACCATCACCTGGTCGGCAGGCATGGCGGCCTGGGTCATAAGTTGGTGTAGGATAAACACCCAGAACACCGGCATGGCCCAGTCCCATCCCCCTACCAGCGCAGTGAGCTTGCCGTGGCTTAGGTTAACCTCCAAACTTCCTTTCCAACCCCCATCGGTGCCCTGTAGCAGCAGCACAAAAGCCAGCAGCGAACCACCCAGCAATACCACTACCTGCAGCACATCTGTCCAAATAACGGCCGAAATACCCCCAAGAACGGTATATACAGTGGCAATCAAGCCCATGATGAGAATGGACCAAAAGACGGAAATGCCGGTGACCGCCGAAAGGGCCAGTGCCGGCAGGAGCAGCACTATGCTCATGCGCCCCCCCACCTGAAACACCACGGCCATGATGGCCCCAAATACCCTGACAGCCCGGTTAAACCGCGCTTCGAGATACTCATAGGTAGTGGTGATATGGATGCCCCTAAGAATGGGAATGATGGTAAAGGCCGCCAACAACATAAACACAGGCCCCCAAAGGGTCCCCAGGCCATACACCTGATTGGTGACATAGGTCTTTTCAGGTATGGCCAAAAAACTGATGGCACTGGTGCCGGTGGCGTACAGGCTTATGCCCACGGCCCACCAGGGCAATTTTCGCCTGCCCAAAAAATAGGCATCGGTGGTGGTGGCCCTTCGGCCCGCCGATGCGCCTATGATAAGCAAAAACGCCAAGTATATGCCTATCACC
The DNA here is from genome assembly GCA_016192035.1 of Bacteroidota bacterium. Taxonomy (GTDB): domain Bacteria; phylum Bacteroidota; class Bacteroidia; order CAILMK01; family JACPUW01; genus JACPUW01. Next base: position 76,209 of record JACPUW010000041.1, on the reverse strand, counting down.
AAGTAATCGGTGGTTTGAAGCCTCCCTGGACTGGCCACATACCGCATCCTTTTTACCCACGCCCCGTGTTTTATGGCCAGGAAGTCATGTTGGCGTACCTGCACCTGGTGCCCGGGATCAAAATCTTGGCCCACCTCCAGGGGGGCATAGGTATCGGTCACGGTGTGATACACCCATGCCTTGCCTTTCGCCATGAGCAGCACATGCCCCTGCCCCATGGGCACCCCTTTGGGTTCGCGCATTTTTTCGGGCAGCGATGCCACTTTGGTCCAGCCCACCTGGGCAAAACCGTCTTTGGGCTTTGACCTATAACTCCATACCGCCCTTGAAACCCCTTTTTTTCTATTGCCACCAAAAAAATAGGTGGCGCCATCAAGCAATACCACGGCGGGGTTTCCCACCTTGCCCCCGGGCACGGTATCTATGGCCAATGGCGCCAATTCCATGCTCGACACTGCGGTATCTAGTTCTTCTATCTCCAAATGCCCCCCAACATGGGGCCGTTCGGGGGAGTAGCTACAGGCACCTAGGCCCATGCACATGATGACTATCCAATAGGTTACCTGTTTCATTTCGTATTTGAAGGTTTGTGTTGGGCCTCCTTTTCGGCTTGCTGGCACAGTGCGGCCACTTGTGCGGCCTGTGGTAGGCCCGACCTGAATATTCCCCTGCCATGTACCCAGTGCATAAAATCCTCCATCATGGATGGTTGAGGCGCTTGTTCGAGTATGCGGGCCCCACTGTCATTAAGTATAGTGGCTTGTTTATCTCTCACTTCTATAATTCCATTTTCGCCGGCCATGCGCAGGCGGTCATCCCCATGGCCGTTGGCCGCTGCCGGCCTTAGGTAATCAAGGTGCACGGCAGCCATCGTATCCCCTGCCGCAAGAAACAGACAGGCAGCCGATTCCACATCCCCATACCCTTTATTGCCCACGGTGGTCATTTTTGCCCCAGCTATATGCCAGTCCAGGGGCTTGGCCCATACTAGCCAGTCCAAGGCATGGGCGCCCACCCAGGGTATCAACCCCCCAAATTGACTTTTCGCCCACATCCATGGTGGTTTCACACCAATTTTGTAGCTTTTTTGGGCAGTGATGAGCAGGGGTTTTCCTATATCGCCCCGGTGCAGGGCCTGCATGGCAGCACAAAACCAGGGCTCATACCGGTGTACCTGCATGGTGCCTACCTTCACATTAGTAGCCCTTGCCGTTTCCTCCAATTCCAACAACACCTTGGCATTAAGCGCCAGTGGCTTCTCTGCCAACACGTTCATACCCGCCTGAACACAGGCCAACGCTATTTGCCCGGTAAGGGCATAATATGGATTTACCACGGCCACATCAGCCCTTACCGATTTCAAAAGAGATCTATAATTTTGAAAAATAGGTGTTTTGGGAAATTGCCGGTGTACGCTAGAAATATCCTCACCTGGGTGGCCTGGGGCCATGCCCACTATGCCAAACAGCGATGGATGACCAGCCAGCGCGTAGTCCACATGGCCTGAAGCCCCAATAATAACTGCATTCACGCCGGCTAAAGTACTTCACAAATGCAGGCCCCATAGATCAGCGAAACAGGCACTATTTCGCCATGCCGTATGAGGTATATTCGCCACATGACCCAAACCCACCACATCCTTACCACGGTAGTGGGATCGTATCCCAGCCCCCAATGGCTTCAACATGAACCCAGTGAGGCCAATCTGGAAAAGGCTACCAAAGACACCATAGCCATACAGGAATCCATAGGAATAGACCTGATTTGTGACGGCGAACTCTATCGGTTTGACCCTGGCCACCCAGAAACAAATGGCATGATAGACTACTTTGTACGGGGGCTAAACGGCATACGTTCCAGGCTTACTGAGCAAGAAATCCAGGCCTTTAGGGCACTGCCGGGCATGGCATTCCGCCGCTTGCCCGCTGGCATGGTTGAGGGCCCCATAACCGTGGGTAGCCTTGACTTGGAATCGGCCTGCCGAAGGGTGAACCGACTGGCTACCAAACCGGTAAAATTTACCCTCACCGGCCCTCACATGCTGGCCAAGACCATTCCGAACAAATACTATCAAGATTTACCTACCCTCACACTGGCCCTGGCCCACGCCCTGGCAACCGAGGTGCGAAAGCTGGATACCGATGTGGTGCAACTGGATGAAGCCAACCTGCCCGGCCACCCCGAAGACTGGCCCTGGGCACTGGAAGCCATTAATATAGTACTTGATGCGGTGACCACCAAAGGTGCCGTGCACCTATGCTTTGGCAATTATGGGGGCAAGCGGGTGCAAGATGGCACCTGGGCCAACCTGATAGACTACCTCAATGGGCTACATGTGGACCACATAGTGCTGGAAACCAAGCGAAGGCCCAAGGATGAAGTGCTGGTGCTGCGCGAACTGGACCAAGGTATAGGGCTGGGCCTGGGAGTGGTTGACATAAAGACCAGCGAGGTGGAAACCGGCGACGAAATAGCCAGGGACTTAGAAAGGTTGCAAAAAGCACTGGGTGCCGGTAGGATTAGGTACATACACCCCGACTGCGGTTTTTGGATGCTTAGCCCAGAGGTAGCAAATGCCAAGATGGAAGCCCTTGTGAGGGGGCGCAACCTTTACGAAGGCATATCCTAAACGACTCGGCATATGCTTGATTATGCGTAAAATGCCCTTGTGTTGCATCTAGGTTTGACATGGACCGGTAAGGTGAAAACCAATTAGTTGCTGCCGTAAAAGCCATATCGCCACTAAGAGCGGTTCCCGTAGGCCAACCCTCATCGACAGTTGCCAAAATTCATCGAATGAATTGGGGAAATACCCCAATGCGCCAAAGCCAACAGCCGGATATGAGGGGTGGAAATGTTCAAAAGGCTGACCAAATCCATAAACGGGGGTAATATTGGCTTTTGTCGATTAACTTAATCTTTTCTTCGTCTAATAACCTATTTCAAAAGACTAAATACAAATTGCTTGCCACATATTGCCCCTGTTTTTCATACCACATGGCCCAAGACCAAACACAGAAGCATATGGCAACTTTATACAACGCAGGCATGGCATTTCTACTGTTACTTATTTGTTTTTCTGGATTTTCCGAGTCATTGGACAGCCCTACAACCCAGTACTCCAGGACTGAACATCCGCAACCCATCACCATGCAGCCGGTTGATGGCGTTTTTAACATTATGCACTCTACCAGCCAACTCATCCTGTCAAATCCTGCTCATGACACCATATCCATCAAGTTGTACAATGGCTTTGGCGAATTGGTAGTAGTAAGCACCATAGCTTCATCCACAGCCGAAATTAGCCTCAATGCACTGCCACTTGGCAAGTACTTCTACTTTGTAACCAACCACAGGGGAATACGGATAACCGGGCATGTACACCATACCGGCATGGGAACCCAACCAGGAATCATGGCGGGCCCAGGTCTTTGCGCAAAGTAAATCCCGGGTCGTTTAAGGTTTCCAAAAAAGCCAATATAGGTCCTATCTCATTGTCCGACAACGCGGTTCCCGCCTTTCTTTGGACCAGCAACACGGTGTCGGTGTAGGGGCCTTCCACTACCCCATACACATAATGGCCCAATGCGCTGGGCAAATCGGCAAACCTTCCATCATGCATGAAGGGAGCCGTGTAGGCCAAATTTCTCAAACTCGGAGTCTTGTATTTCCCCAAATCAGCTTCATGTTTGGTTACCCTATAGCGTCCATTGGCAGGGTTGCCATCTTCGGATGGATAAAATTCCCGGTCCAAACCATTGTTGTGAAACGCCTTATCGGTAAACAAGCCTTCAGTATGGCAAGAAGCGCATTTCTGCTTGTAAATCTGGTATCCTTTTTGGGCCAATTCCGGGAGTGGATGGCCGCCGTTTATCCATTTGTCGTAGTCAGCGCCAAAACTGGTCATGGTCCTCACAAACTGGGCCAGGACCATGCCTACATGGCTAAACTCGATAGAATCTGCATCAAAAACCACCTTAAAGCCTGCCACATACGTAGGTTCTTGTCCCAGTTCACGCATCAGTTCGCGCAGGTCTTGGCCCATCTCGTGAGGGTTTGTGATGGGTGCCGCCATTAAAAACTCAAGATTGGGTGCCCCTCCATCCCAAAACAGGTAATCAAGCCAGGCAGCGTTGGCCAGTGACGGCGTATTGCGGTCAAGCAACTTGCCGTCAATGAGTGAGGTAGGAGCCGATTGATGAGAAAAGGCCCTGACCTGATCATGGCAAGTGGCACAGCTCCGCTGATTGTTGCCTGAGAGTATGGGGTCGTAAAACAAGGCACGCCCCAAGGCCGCCCCTTCTGGAGTGCCTGGATTATGGGCGGGATAGGGAACCGGCATGGCGCTGTCAGATTCATCAGGCAAAACACATGAACCAAGCACCAGCAGGGCAAGGCTGGCCCTGAAAAGGGCTGTGGAAAAATACGGTTGCACGTTTTTCAAAGGTACAGGGCAAATGGGTCCATGCACCATTTAATAAAATCCGGATGTGCAGGTAAGGGTATTGGCCAACATACCTTTGCATCACCATGCAACAGCGCGCAGCAGCGGCTTTATTCCTATCTATGGCAGCACTCATCACCGCTTGTCAACCCGAAAAGAACGCCGAATCCAACCTACAGCACTTCAAAGCCCACTTGACCCTACAGGGCAACAAATTGCCTTTTGGTTTTTACCTACAGGCCAATCCACCACAAATGGTGTTGGAAAATGGGCTTGAATCTTTTACCATAGACTCTTTTACAAGGAATGCCGATTCGTTGAAAGTGCCATTGCACATTTTTGACACCAAATTGGTAGCCGCATGGCAAAAGAATGATTCAACCTATAAGGGCTATTGGATAAAAAACTATATATCAGGATATAAGGTGCCGTTTATTGCCACCATTGATAGGCCCGCTACCAAAAATGAAGCGCCGGCGTCTTTCGTGGGTCTCGCCCCGCGCTACCGCGTGTATTTTCAGTCATCCATAGCCGACAGTACCGTATCGGTGGCAGAATTTAACCATGACGATTCAGGTGCGGTTTGGGGCACTTTTCTCACTACCACTGGGGATTACCGTTACCTACACGGCCAAGGGGTTGGCAACCGATTTGAACTCTACACATTCGATGGGGAACACGCCTTTATATTTAAGGCTGAAATACAGAATGATAATTCAATAAAAGGGCATTTTTACAGCGGCACTTCCTGGCATGAAACCTGGACAGCCTATCCTGACCCAAAGGCCCAGCTACCCGATGCCGGAAGCCTGACCCAACTGTTGCCCGGGTATGAAACCGTGGCATTTAATGGCCGAAACCTTGACGGCAATGAAGTAGGCCTACACCACCGGTCACTGGATGGCAAGGCCATTGTACTTCAAATAATGGGTACCTGGTGCCCCAACTGCATGGATGAAACAGCGTTTCTAAGTGATTGGTACCGAAACAATAAAAGGGAAGACTTAGAGATAGTATCCTTGGCGTTTGAGCGCAAGGACGACTTCTGGTATGCCAAAAACCGACTTCTTACCTTGAAAAAGCGGTATGCTATGGAATACCCACTGCTCATAGGCGGGTTTTATGACAAGGGCCAGGCTGCCGCCAAGTTGCCCGGGCTAAACAGCCTAATAGCATACCCCACCCTCATATTCTATGACAAAACACACAAAGTGAGACATATACACACGGGATTTTCTGGGCCGGGCACGGGCGAACATTTTGACCGCTGGAAGTTGGATTTTGAAAAGCACGTGGCCCAATTGGCCATGTAAGGCTTTGACAAATACAGAACCATCGCTGTTCCGTATGGAAAGGCCATCATAAGTGTCTTTGGGCCAGGAGCCCTCCATGCACCTGCAATTCGGTAGTATTACTTACTGTTTTTGGCCGATTTTATCTCAACAATCCGCCTACTAGTAGGAAAACTGCTTCTTATTTATACTTTCACCCAGTCAAACTCAAACCAGATCATGTATAAAATTTCTGCAATGCTGCTAATACTCATGCTATTTGGGCATCATGCAGTGGCGCAATACCGTGGTTTTCGCATAGGATATGCGCTCAATATGGGCAGGGCAAAAGAAATAAACCGGGTGTTGTACATCTACAACAGCACCGGAAATTTCACCCGGCCCATGAATTACCTCAGATACACCAAAGGACTGGTATTTAGCTACCTATGGGAAGATGAAGTGGGCGGCATTGAGCTAACATGGCAAAACCGCCATGCCATATGCCACTCGCAGTGGGACGACCCCACCCTGGGCCTCATGCAAAGGGACATTAAGTTTAGGACAAACGCGCTGGCCATGAACCTCTTTATGCGAACGAACTCTGGAATATATGGCGGGCTGGGTATTGATTTAGGCTCTTGGAAACTCTGGACACGTAGGGCCACCGCCGCCGCCATTGCCGATTCGGCATTTACCAAAATAAGCATAGTCAACAGCCATGACAAGATATTACCTAGAGCCCAGGTATCAGTCCCCATATTCATTGGGTTTGACAAAAGGTTTGTTGGGGCCAGGCTCACGTATCAATTACAGACCATGCGCATGTATCTTGACGACCTGGACAACGTGCTGGTGGGCCGCAGTATAGATGCCAATGCGGAGCTAAAGGATCGCTACGGCAATCTTGGCCTGACAATCTATTTGAAATTGGTTTGGGAACAATAACACAACAGCATGAACATTAAATCATTAACACTTACGGCTACCCTTATTGCAGCCCATTTATGGGCCGCTGGCCAAGACTTGGCCGTTTGGGCGGGATACACCATACACCCAGTAGGATCGGCGAGTTTTGAAGAATACTTCCAGAGCTACAACCTTCAAAATGTGAACACCATAAAAACAAACTACCCTGACACTTGGGGGTCGCTTGACGGATTGGGCTGGCAGTTTTCGTACTTTTCCACCAGTACCGGATTCCAGACCCGATTCAGCACCGGGGTTTCCTATCTCAATGCACGGCGGGAGGCTATAATGGGCAACGGCGATGGGCGGCAACTCCACCTACATTTAACCGATTGGACAATAGACCTGGGGCTAGGGCCATCTACCAAGTATTTCTATTTCAATGTAAACATAGGAATGAACATGCGGATGGCCAAATTGCGGAGCGCCTTTGTGTTTAGCGACGGCAGCATAAGTTATGGCATGGACCATTGGCAAAACGGAATATATACGGCCCCACGACTTACTGCCCTAATGGGCGCCACCTTGGGCATATCCATTTCATCAAACATTCAATTGGTGTGTAGGGCAGACTGGGTACCTCCCAGGCTCATTGAAGACATGGACAAAAGCGCATTTAGGGACCACGGCGATTTTAAGTCATTGGAACAGCCCACATTTCCGAGAAATGTGGTAACCTACGTAAGCGACCCCTACAATACGGAAAACAGGGCCTACAATGACTTTACTGGTATGCGCTATACCATTGCCATTCAGTTTAATACCAAATTTGACGACTAGACATGAAACCTTTTATACTCATTGCCGCAACTGCCATAAGCCTATTTTTCCATGCTTGTGAACAAGAAGAAATGGCCTCCAAAAGATTTTTCGGGAGGGACGGGGTGTGGCTCATAGAGGAAATAAAAACCACTACTTACGACACCCTGGGCAATGTACTGAAAGACAGCTCCATATTATCCCCAGGCGAGCTGATATTTTTTAATACTCAACCGTACAAAGGGCAATCAGGATACCATCAAGGAGTTTGCTTGGTGTATAGCCTGGGCCAAGGCAACCCATTGGAATACTATATGGACAACTACCGCGCGCATATCACCGCTTTGCAACCAAGTGATACCTTGGGGATTGGCAGGGTATGGACCATAGAGGAGAACAAAAAAAGAACTCAAGTTTGGACGCATGTGCAAATGCATCCGAATGGCGAAACCCTCCCTTTCAGCTTGGCCGTCAAAACAGTGTTGAGGTTGAAATCTATCAATGCCTTCTAGGCCTGCCACTTACCCTACCCATTACATACATCATCTCCCCCGCTATTTCCAATGCCCTGGCATCATACATAGCTGATTCTTGGGGGCTTCCATCCCATTCTTTGGGATCGGCATAGGGTAGGGCTATCCGCTGCCCAGCACCATACACCACAGGACAGGCCGCCTCGGCCTCGCTGCATGTCATCACGGCGATAAAGTCATGGCAGGCATTGGCTGGATGGTCATAGCGTTTGGAGAAACAGGCTATTGGAATAATATGGTGCCCTATATGCACTGAATAGACCGGGTTGGTGCCCTCAGTGCCCTTTATGCTGAAACCCACCCTCCTAAGGGCCCATACGGCCCTTTCATTAAAGGCAGTGGCCTGCGTGCCTCCCGAATAGGTCTTTACCCACGGGCCTAGGCCGTGGCACTCGGCAGCCGCTGCCGCCAATAGCTGTCCAAAATGGCTTCTGCGGCTATTGTGCGTGCATATAAATGTGATTTCGGCAACCTTGCCTCCGGCAATTTTTTTACCAATAACACGGGCAAGGCGGTCAAGCTGGGCCTTTCGTTCCGGATCGCTATGAGGCAGGAGGGCCAAGGCCTTATCCAAAAACCCAATTATCTCAGGGTAAAGTCCGTTTTCGCGCATGGGTATTGTCAGCATCTCTTCTTGCCAGCTTTGCTTTCCATTTGCAGTTCTACCCTTTTGGCCTGACCGGCAAGCGGCTGTAAGCAAAGGCCATAACTAAAATATAATACTGGTTTTCAAATTAATACATCAAATATGGCTGGCATAAAAGTTCAGCAGCAATCATTGGGGCGGTTGGGGGCCAAGTCCTGGAAAAGCGAATCGAATGCAGATTTTGCCCAGGCCCAGCGCTTGGGGTCCAGGCAGTAGTTGGTCTTCACCCCATCTATGCTTCCCTGTATAAGTCCTGCATCCTTTAGTGCCTGTAAATGTTGGCTTATGGTAGCCTGGGCCAAACCCAGTTCGTCCACCAAACTTTTATTGATGCATGACTTGCACTCCAACAAATACATGACAATGGCAATGCGGGCGGGATGTGACAGTGCCTTAGCCACCAGGGCAATATCATTCTGATTTTGACCAAATAAACTTGTTTTACTCGTTCCCATGGGGCAAATCAATTGCAATATTGCGATGAAAACCGGCTGCCTTCCAAATTAAGTTTAGCCAAAGGGCTAATCACCCGTCACTGGATCTACTTTGGAGTGGTCGGCGAGTATTTCACCTTTTATGGCCAGCACCACTGTGCCTGCATTGGTATGCAGGGTAACCTTTCGGTAAAACACCCCAACCTTGGTAGCATCGTATCTCACGGTAACCCAACCGTTTTCGCCCGGCATCACCGGTTCCATACCGTAGTGGGCAGAGGTACAGTGACAGGATGTTTCGTGGCTTTTGATTACCAGTGGTGCATCTCCATGATTGGAAAACAGAAACTTATGTTCCACGTCGGCGTAGCGCTGTTGTTGGCCAAAGTTGTGCTTTCGGTTATCAAAATGCATTTTGGGGCCAGAAGCGGCCAATGCCAGGAAAAAGACCAGTGCCCACTTGTTCATGACTTCTGGGCCGCCAGCTCCAGGGCCTTATAGGCATTTACCACACCGCCGGTAGCCGATAGTGTACCAAAACGCACCTTTTTCTTGACCTCTCCCGGCAGTTTTACCTTCTTCTTTTCTAGGCCGTAACTCGATTGCAGCAGTATTTCCTTAATTTCCAGTGCGGTAAGGCTTGGATAGCGTGACCACACCAAAGCGGCCACCCCGCTGGCAACCGGGCACGCAAAGCTGGTCCCGTCTAGGGCTTTATAGTAATTATTTGGCAGGCAACCAATTACACTTACACCCGGTGCAAAAATATCCACCGATTCCTGGCCGTAATTGGTGAACGAACCACACAATTCCTTGCCGTAATCCTTTGAATTGGCGCCCACTTCTAACCACGTGGATACCTGGCCACCCGTAAGGAGAACCTTGTTTGGGTAACTGGGAGTCACGTCATTGTCCTTGGCATCATTGCCCGCTGCATGTACCAGGAGCACATTTTTCCCTGCCGCATAGGCCATGGCCTCATCCACCCACTCCTTGTGCTGGGTAAACTCTTTGCCAAAGCTCATATTGATGATGTTGGCCCCATTGTCCACCGCATAGCGTATGGCCAGGGCTATGTCCTTATCGTACTCATCGCCATTGGGCACTGCCCTGATGGGCATAATGAGTACATGGTCGGCCACACCGTCCACCCCCAGCCCATTTCCCCTGGTGGCGGCTATCATACTGGCCACAAAAGTGCCGTGGGTAGCATCTGGGCCGGTCACATTGCTGTTGCCATAGTCCAGATCGTTTATATCATCGGGATCATCGCCCACCACAGCCCGGCCATCAAATGCCAGGTTTAGGTTGTAGTCGAGCAAGGAATTGATTTCGGCAAGGGATTCCTTTAATATGGTGTGGAGCCCGTTACTCCTAAAAGCCGTTACCAGGGCCTTGGCCCGCACCAGGTCATTGTTGGCCGGCGTATAGGCACTAAGGGCCTCGTTGGTTAGCGATTCCACTTTCATGGCTGCCTTGAGCAAGCGAACGGAAAATTGGTATTCCCCATAGTACTTGTCATACTGTTCCTTGGCACTTACATACTCTTGGTACATTTCCTTGTGTTTGGCCACGGCCTTTCTATAGGCCTTGTAGCGTGCGAGTTCCCCGGGAGGTATGTCGCCCAATTCTTTGCCTTCATACTGTGGCTGGTACTTCCTTATGATCCTGGTAAGTTCCAAGGTTTCATGCTCGGCCAATTCGCCGTTAGTACTACCCAAAAAATTCCATCCGTTCACGTCATCCACATAGCCGTTGCCGTCATCGTCTATACCGTTGCCGGGTATTTCATCGGCATTTACCCAAATGTTGCCCACCAGGTCTTCATGGGCTATGTCCACACCAGAGTCAATCACGGCAACCACTATCCTTTTCTTTGGGGGCAAGCTATTTAGGTAGGCCTCATACGCCCTGTAGGTACCCACACCGGGAATTTTGGTGTTGTCGGGGTCCTGGTGTTGCCAGTGCAGCAGCTCAAGTGAAAACGAATCAGTGGACCTTCTCGTTGGTGACTGTGCCAATACGCTGATTGCCATGACCATAAAGACAAGGCTGGAAAGGATGGTTTGGTTAGTAAGCTTCATGTGAACTTTGATGGGTGTGGAAGTGGCTTAGCCCGAAAGGGCAAAGAAAGAAAAGGAAAAGGAAATACCGGTGCCTTAGTGGCTAAAAAAGTGTGCCCGGGCGGTCAAAAAACCTACGGTGCCGTTAATTTGCGGCTATTGATCAATACATGCCTTTGGTTAAAAGCAAACACCTTTTCCTTTCCTCCCTGTTTTTTTTGGTTTTCATTTATGGGGTCTTTGTGGGGCACACCAAATTCTTTCCTTACATAGTTGTTGACCAGGCAAAGCAGGGCCTGGAATCCCTATTGGGCAGGCTATATTTGGGTGGCTATACCCCTGCCGGCATTTTTCACCCCATACCTGGGGTGGACACCACCGACGGCTTTTGGGTTGAAGAAGACCGGGATGTACCAAATATCTTGATATTGGAATGGGGGCCAGATAGATCATTTTTTTTACGGGTGATTGACGGTGATGGAATTACCCAATATTTACTTGATTTGGCAGAAACAGAGAGGCAATTGGCCAAAGCCAAGACCTTTGAGTGGCCCACGAGTGAAGTAGGCGGAAAAACTATTCATGGCATGGCCCTCTGCCCTGACGGAACCGTCTTGCTCAATTTCGTTAGGTACGGATTGGTCAAAATAGACCTAAAGGGGAATGTACTCTGGGCAGCGGGATATTTTACCCACCACTCGGTGGAGCTTGACCATGAAGGCAATATATGGGCATGCGGCTTAGCCATGAAAAACAGTCCCCGCCTAGTAGAAACCATTGCCTGCTTCAACGAATCAGGCAAACTGATAAAAGAATGGGTATTGGACGATTTATTGGTATCCAATGGAATCTTAGGGCTAAATTCCATAGAATTGAAAAACAAAAACTTAGAGTATTATCACCTTAATGATGTAGAGCCGTATAACCTAGATACGGGGGAAGGATATTTCAAACAAGGTGATATATTGATTTCCTTGCGCGATGTGAGCACCGTATTGGTGTTCAATTCCAAAACGGACATTGTTACATTTCAAAGTAATGGGTTTGTATCTCACCAACATGACCCCGATTTTATAGATGGCAACAGGATCAGCGTGTTTGACAACCAACCCGGAGCAAAAAACAATGGATCTAGGGTAGTAGAAATGTATGCGCCAACATCATCGAATACATTAACTTTCTCTGGTACAAAAGATGTGCTTTTTTACACCAAAATTATGGGCTGTCATGCTGTACTTCCATCGGGCAACAAGCTTTTGGTAGAATCAACGAAAGGGAGGATACTCTTAGTTAACCCTGAAGGCCAAGTGTTCATGACCTATACCAACTACCACCCTAATGGCAAAAAAGGATTGATTTCCAATGCGATACCATTGTTGGGCGAAGTAAAGGACAAACTTGGCTTGCCATGAACATAATGCCCCGAAAACCCTGGGCCAAATGGTGTTTTTTTGCATCCTTGGGCATGCTTCTCTTTGGATATGGGTTTATTACTGCCTCCTATAAGGTATTTCCATATAGCCTGATTTCCATGGCCAATGAGGGATGGCATACCCTAATGGAGTTATGGAAGCCGGGCCCATCGTTTCCCAAAAACCCTAGATGGGAGCTACCTATCTATTCATCCGGTGAACCGTTTGAAATGAAATTGCTTTTGGCGCGGCATACTGAAAATTGGGACGTGGAAATCGTGGTTATTGATTTTGATGGCCGTATTTGGCACCGATGGTTATTGGATGTCCATGCACTAAAGGCCCGGTGGGATAGCGATCCAGAACGGCTGAACTGGCGAACATCCGTAGAAGAAGAGCGACTTTTTGTGCATGGCATGGCCCTGTTGCCGTGTGGCGACCTGGTGTTCAATCTGGAAAACCTGGCAATGGTGCGCATGCAGCCTGACGGGGAGATTGTCTGGTTTAAGTCAATTAAAAGCCACCACTCCATGGAACTGGACCTAGATGGAAACATCTGGACCTGTGGCGCCGAAAAGGTTAACCCTGGTTCCCCTGCAAATCCCTGGATAGACCAGTCCATACTTAAACTCGACACCAACGGTAATATCTTACAATATTGGTCACTTACAGAATTATTGCAGCGCAACCAATTCCATGGATTGGCCTATCCTGAATTTCCCGATTATCACAATGATAGATACCATGTGAATGATGCGGATCCTTATGTTATAGATGATACCACCGGAAGGTTCAATCGTTTCGATATCCTGGTATCCTTACGTAATGCCAATGCCATTTTTGTTTTCAACACCCTTGACAGCACAATTAAGTACTTTAGTTCCGGGCATTTTACCCGTCAGCACGACCCGGATTTTATTGATGGAAATCGGATTAGTGTATTTGACAACAGATTCGTGGGGGCTGACCCATCAGAACCAACCACACGTATCATAACAATTAATGCCATGAACAATACGCTTTTCACTAATTTTATAGATTCGAGTTATTGCATGACTATGGGGCGTTTACAATGGTTAGTGCCCTATTTTGTACTTATTACAAACCCACATGCAGGCAGGACTTATGTGGTATCCAAGGAACAAAAGGTGGTATGGGCACATAATTACTACCTTCCCAGCGGTGCTCGGGGAAAGTTGCTCGATGCACGGGTGCTTAAGCTCCCCATTCATTCTACTTTTGACACCTTGCCCAGCGACTCACCCTGATGAAGCATCTACCCTTCACCTTTTGCCTTTTCTTTATCATGCTCACAGTGAGCGCTTCAGGTTATATTGGCCCCGGTGGCGGCTTATCGGCCGTTGGGGCCTTTTTAGCCCTATTGGCCGCCATACTCCTGGCCCTAGTAGGCTTTGTGTGGTATCCCATCAAGCGGCTGCTTTCGGCACTTAAGAAAAAGAAAGACAACCCCACAGGCCCATCCAACCCATGACCTACCTGGTAGCTGCCCTAAGCATGGCAGCGTTTCTCTTGGCACTGGCCAGGATGCACCTTGTTCCGCTTGCCACCTCGGCCTTTGACACAGCTAGGAAATCGGTCAACATACTGACCAATAACACCGCCAGCGATAAGGAAAAGGAAGATTTCTCACGGCAAGCTGCCAAAATCCTTATCAGCACCTTCTTTAGGTTAACGGTCAAACTCTTTCTTGCCACCGCCCTGGCCCTGGTCATGCTATTTGCCTTGTCGGCACTAGTCCAAGTAGATATATCTGGCGTGTTTGGCCTCATGGCATCCCTGCATTTTATCATAGGCAGCACCGCCCTGGCCATACTTATCATCTACATGGCCAAACCCCGCAAGGGCTATTCCACGTTTGATCGATGGTTTCACCGCCTGGCCTTTGCCACCACTCACCTGCAAATGGATTTATACAAGGCGGATTGGAAAATGGACAAGGCCCGTCCTATAAAATTGGATACCAAGGATTTTCCTGTGTTTATCTGTGGCATGCCCAGGGCTGGCACCACCGCCATGCTTCAATTGCTCCACGCCACCAATTTGTTCGCTTCCCACACATACGCCGATATGCCTTTTGTGCCCATACCGCTGCTATGGAAACGCTTTTCACATTCTTTCAGATCTTATAAGGCACCCTTGGAGCGCTGGCACCGAGATGGGGTGCATATTTCGCAATCAAGCCCCGAAGCACTTGATGAAGTTGTTTTTAGACACCTACTTAGCAAGGAAGGCCTGGGCCAGTACAACAACGAATTCCTGCCCGCTGACCATAAGTTGAAACCCCAAACCATTGAAAGGCTGCAAGACCACTTTTTTAGGGTCGCACACGCCCGGGGACAACATGCCAATAGGTATTTGTCAAAAAACAACGCCCATGTGTTTAGGATACCTGCATTGACCAATGCCTATTCAGGTGCTATGATATTGGTCATGTTTAGGCACCCATACCACCAGGCCCAAAGCCTGCTTCGCCAGCACCGGCACTTTTCAAACATGCAGCGCCGGGATCCTTTTGTACTCAAGTACATGGACCACATAGGCCAACAGTTTTTTGGCCTGGGGATGAAAAAGCCTGGGTTTGTTCATGACAAGCAATGGAAAAAAAATACCGGCAACCTGGGCTTTTGGGTGGAATACTGGCAGTATGTGTATGGGGGCATCCTGCTTCAAAACCCACCTGAAAGGGTGGCTTTTGTTGATTTTGAAGACTTTATAGCGCATCATCCCAAGACCCTCCGCACCATTTCATCGCACCTTGATTTGCCATTGACCATGGTGCAGTCATTGGCCAAGGCGCATATTGTGCCCAGGGAAAAACCACCGGAAAAATATCAGGGCCAGTTGGAGTGGGAAGCTTCGCATCCCGAAGCCATGTCCATCTACGGGCAATTGCGCCTTCGGGCAGCGGCGGACGGGCCTTCCATAACCTGAGCCTAGCCTCATTTTGTCCACCTCAACCGCACTCCCCTTTTATTGATAGTTGATAAATGACCTAAGTCACCAACATTAAAGTTACCTATATCCGATTTTTGACCCCATTAAAACAAACTCCCATGAACAAAATCGGAATTGCCCGCCCCACCCTCATGGCTCTCCTTAGCATAAGTATATTTCAATTAAGCAGTTGCAAGGAAAAAGGCTGCACCAACCCCAATGCTGTGAACTATGAAGAATCTGCCGAAAAGGACGATGGCAGCTGCGATATAAAAAGTTACCTCACCCTTGACTTAAAGATGAAGGTGGCCGATGAAGATTTGGAATTGGGAACGGGCTCTTACACCAATTCCGCAGCAAACGCCTATAAGGTAGAGCGGGTACTGTTTTACCTATCAGAAATCACTGCGCATTACCAAGGCGGCCTTTCAGAAGAAATAGCTGAATATCATTATTTTGACGCCTCAGCGCCCGCTACCATGACCCTAACCAAGAAACATGTGGCACAAGGCAAAATTGATTCCCTCACCTTTGTTTTTGGCATGAGGGGCGACCTAAACAAGGACTATGCGCTACCTGCTACTACCGAACACATCAATATGCAGTGGCCTACGCCCATGGGCGGGGGATACCATTACATGAAATTTGAAGGGAAATTTTTAGGGCTTGATGCCGAGATGCACAACTACAACATTCACATGGGCAGATTGGTCAACTCAATGGGCAGCACCGACCCCATGTTTACCCTTACACTGCCCCTGGATGGAAAGGACGTGGGCGCGGTGAACTTCCATATGGAAGTGGCCATGGACCTGGATGGATGGTTTACCGGTGAAAAACCGTACAATATGGAAGATTACGGTGAGGGGATCATGATGAACCACGAGGCACAGGCCCTGCTGCGCAAAAACGGCATGAACGATGTATTTAAACTTATCAAGACATGGGAAGAGCGCTTGGATTAGTGGCCATATTGGCCCTGTTTACAGGCCTATCAGCCTGTATCCCACCTGAAACCGAATGTGAAACACCCATGCCGGTGACCATTGAGGTGAACCACCCGGGTTTTCCCAAAGTACCTGAACACCCCGAAAATCAGCTCACCGATAAGGGCATAGCACTGGGCCGCAAATTGTATTATGACCCCATACTCCACCCCGAAGGAAAACAGTCTTGCTCATCCTGCCACCTTCAGGAGAAATCCTTTTCATCTGATGCCATAGTGCTGCCCCACGTGAACCTGGGGTTTGACCACCTGTACCTATGGAACGGAAGCATACAAGGCAGTATTGAGGATGCCATGATGTTTGAAGTCAATGAGTTTTTTAAGACCGACCTGGCCAAACTCAACGCATCGACCGACTATATGGCCCTATTTAAGGATGCCTTTTGTGTGGACCAAATAGAGTCAAAACACGTGGCCTATGCCCTGGCCCAATTTTTTAAAACCATGAATTCATATAATGCCAAGTATGACCAATATATACGCAAGGAAACCACGCTTACCACAGAGGAGCGAAGGGGCGAATTGATCTTTTTTTCTGAACTGGGCGATTGTTTTCACTGCCACAGTGCGCCATTGTTCAAGGATAATCTCGTGCACAATACCGGCCTTATGGTAGAATATCCCACCGAGCATGACAAGGGATACTACGTGGTGACCAAAAATCCAGCCGACCTGGGCAAGTTTAAAACCCCCACCCTGAGAAACGTGGCACTCACTGGCCCATATATGCACGACGGACGGTTTGAAACCCTGGAAGAAGTGATTGATTTCTATAGCTATGGGGTTATCAACCAAGACAATATAGACCCGCTCATGAAGCAGGCCCATAAAGGCGGCGTGGCCCTTGACCCCGATGATATGGCAGCACTGGTGGCGTTTTTGCACACCCTCACGGATGAGTCGTTCTTGACCAATCCTGATTTGTCCAGGCCATAGTCTGGCTTACCGCTTATTAACAACTTCATTTTCCATCATGGTTTGTTAAATTATCCTATCAAACCAAACAGAATGGCCAAATCGCAGTTTATGGTTGCAATTGTAACTATTACATTTGCCATCAATTTTGGCAGATCAATTTGACATACACCGCTCCCTGGGCTATCTCATAGCGCATGCCTTTAGGGCCGCTTCGGCCAGCATACAGCTTAGCTTCAAGGCCAATGGATTGGAAATAAACAAGAATCATTGGTTTATCATGGCCAAGACCCATTTCTTTGCTGATAACTGCCTGCGCCAGGTAGAGGTGGTGGGTTTTATGCAGGGCGACAAAACCAGGGTAACCCGCGCGGTGGGTGACTTGGTAAAGTGGGGCTGGATACATCAAGAAATAGACCCAAACGATAGAAGGAACAGGCTGCTAAGCATCACCCCCAAGGGCCAGGCGGTGATGCCTACCCTTATTGAATGTGTGGTAAAAACCCACGAATCCCTTACCAAGGACATAGACCCACAGGACCTTGAAATAGCCCGAAAAGTACTCATGGCATTCATTAACAATGGTAACTCTATAATATCAACCACATGAAACGAAGACAATTCGTCATCCTGACCGGCATTGCCATTTTTATCATAGGCATCATGGGTATGCGCTACCTATCAGGCCTCAAAAGCCCCAGCGACCGCAAGCCCCCTATGCCTACGGTGCGCTCCGTGGAGTACATAGAAGTTGAAAACAAAGACCTGGCTGCCCATATACCGGTGACCGGCAAACTGGTAGCCAAAGAAAAGGTAGAACTCTATGCCGAGGTTAGCGGCAATCTATTGACCAGTGCATCAAGATTTAAGGAAGGAAACACCTTTGCCAGGGGCGAAATTTTGCTTGCCATGGACAACACCGAATTGCTGCTCAACGTGCAGTCACTCAAAAGCAACTTCCTGAGCCTCATCACCCGTGTGCTACCCGACTTGAAATTGGATTACCCAACTGCCTTCCCGCTGTGGAAAGCCTATGCCGACGCGTTTGACATGGCCGCCAACCTACCTCCTCTGCCGGACATCCAATCGGGAGAAAAGTACTATTTGAGCACGCAAGGCATTTACAATCAATACTATTCAATAAAAAGCCAGGAGGCCAAGCTGGCCAAGTACCAAATAGCTGCGCCCTTTTCGGGCAGCGTAACCCAAGCACTCATCAAACCAGGAACCCTGGTAAGGGCCGGACAAAAGCTTGGCGAATACAGCGGCCTGGCTACCTATGAAATGGAAGCCCCGGTGGATGTGGCCTTTCTTAGTTTCGTGAAAGTAGGCGCCAAAGGGGTGCTTGCATCCCCACAAACCGGTGAAGAGTTTCCCGCCAGTGTGGTGAGGATAAGCCGGGCCCTGGACCCTAACTCTCAAAACGGCAAGGTGATACTGGAAGTATCGTCCACAAGCCTAAAGGAAGGCATGTACCTCAACGGGTATGTGTTCACCGAAACTTTTACCCAAGTATTTGCCATTTCCAAGAACCAGTTGAACGACAAGGGCGAAATATTTATCATCCGCGATGGGGTACTTGAAGCCAAAAAAATCATCCCCCAGTTTCTTGGCCTTGACGAAGTGCTCACCGCTGACTTGGCCAATGGCGACAAGCTCCTGCGCACCGTGTTTGACGGGGCGCAGACTGGCACCCCGGTGGGCATTTCAGACCAAACCCTTTCCCGATAGGGGTGTAAGGACTTGTATATTTATTCCTTCAATATCATATTGTTACCCCAATGAGATCGCTTATAACCTATTTCCTGAAATACCCTGTACTGGGCAACACCATATTATTCCTCACCATGGTGTTCGGGTTCTTTGGCATGACCGGATTGCGGTCCACCCTTTTCCCCGAGGCCGAAAGCAAAATCATTAATATTCAGGTGGTGTATCCAGGGGCATCACCTGAAGAGGTGGAAGAAGGCGTAATGCTTAAGATAGAAGACAACCTAAAGGGAATTACCGGGTTGGAGCGGGTATCATCCATTTCTAACGAAAACGGAGGCCTGTTGACGGTAGAAGTGCTGCGCGGGGTTAATACCGATGAAGTACTGGACGATGTGAAAAATGCCGTGGACAAGATCGCTTCTTTCCCACCCGACATGGAACCGCCCGTGGTATTCATTGCCGAAAGGCTAAATTTTGCCATGAGCATAGCCCTGAGCGGCGAGGTGGACTTGATCACGCTCAAGAAAAAGGCACAACAGATGGAGGCTGAACTCCGGGCTGTGAACAATCTCAAGAAGGTTCCCGCTTTTGAAAGCTTTTTCAACGTGCTGAGAAAGTTTAAGCTTTGGAATGACCGGCCGGCTGGCCACGGCATTTCCAAGGTTTCCATCAGCGGTTTCCCCGATGAAGAAATAGAAGTATCCATAAATGAAGATCAACTGAGGGCGTATAACCTCACATTCGCCGAACTGGTAACGGCGCTAAAAAAGGCCAATGTTGACATAACCGGGGGAACCATAAAAGGGCCTTACGAAGAACTATTGGTAAGGGGAAAGGGCAAGGCATACTACGCCGAAGGACTTAAGGATGTGGTAATTAAATCAAATGCCAACGGTACGTTGGTCAGGCTGGGCCAGGTGGCCCAGGTGCGCGACAAGTGGAGCGACTCCCCAGCGCGCAACTGGTACAACGGCAAACCGGCCGTGGTAGTAACCATAGAAAACACCCTAGCCGAAGACATCCTGTCAATCAACAACTACCTATACGGGTATATAGAAGATTTTAACCAGCGCAATACCGTAGTACAGGCCGAAATAGTGCGCGATGGTTCGGTTACCCTGCGCCAACGCATTGAATTGCTCACAGAAAACGGCCTTATGGGCGCCATCTTGGTATTGGTCATCTTGGCCCTCTTTCTCGACCGCCGATTGGCATTCTGGGTAGCCCTGGGCATACCCGTATCCTTTGCGGGGATGTTTATCTTGGCCGGATTTTATGGTTTGTCTATCAATGTGATATCACTCTTCGGCATGATCCTCGTGGTGGGCATTTTGGTGGACGATGGCATAGTGATAAGCGAAAACATATACCAGAAATATGAGGAGGGCATGGCCCCCTTGGAGGCTGCCATCACAGGCACGCTCGAGGTATTTCCCGCCGTTGTTTCATCGGTGCTTACCACGGTGGCTGCTTTTGGGGCCTTTTTCTTTCTTGACGGTCGCCTAGGCGAATTTGCCCCTAACATGGCCTTCGTGGTCATTACCTCCCTACTGTTCTCATTGATAGAAGGTGCCCTGCTCCTGCCTGCCCACGTGGCCCACTCCAAGGCCTTAAAAAAAGACCGCCCACAAGACCGATTTGCCAAGTTTACCACCACCTGGTTTAACAAACTGCGCGACAAGTATTTCAAACCCGTGTTTGAGTTCTCCATCAGGCATTGGGGCTTCACCCTGTTGTTTTTCACTTCCCTATTGCTCCTTACCATGGGCGCCATTGGTGGCGGTATTGTCAAAACCACTTTCTTTCCCAGCATAGAGCGCAACGACCTGGATGTGGTACTTAAAATGCCCTCAGGCACCCGCGAACACATAACCGAAGGATGGCTCAAACATATAGAAAATGCGGTATGGCAGGTGAATGAGGACATAAAAGCCCAACGCGGCGACGATGTCTCAGAAATTCAAGGTGTGCAGATAAAACTGGGACCTGGCACCCACCAGGGCACCGTTGGCGTGAGCCTCATTGATGGCGAATCGCGCACGGCCGTGAGTTTTGACATAGCCAATATGATTCGTGAAAAATCAGGCGTGGTTTACGGCGCGGAAAACGTGAGTTTTGGGGTGGCCGCCGCATTTGGCAAAGCCGTGTCCATCTCCCTAAAGGGATTTGACGTACAAGTACTTGACAAAGCCAAAAAGGAACTGCTGGATTCACTTCAGCAAATGGCCACACTCAAAGACGTAGCCCTGGCCGACCAACCCGGGCTTAGGGAAGTAAACGTTAGCCTAAAAGAACAGGCATTGGTGCTTGGCCTGCAGCTTCAAGACGTGCTAGCCCAGGTACGGGCCGGATTCTTTGGGGCTGAGGTACAGCGCCTACAGCGCGGTGAAGACGAGGTGAAAATATGGGTACGATACACGGAAACAGACCGCGGCAGTGTGGACCGCATGCTCGATATGCGCATACAGACTCCATCAGGCCAGAAAATTCCCCTCCGCGAACTCGTACAGCTGGAAATAGTGCGCGGGGTAATGTCCATTAACCACCTGGACGGTATGCGCGAGGCAAGGGTAGAAGCCGATGTGGCCGACTTTAGGGCTTCTACTGCCGACATTAATGCCGAGATAGAAGACCAAGTACTGCCGCCCATCTTGTCAAAATACCCCGGGATACAGTACTCCTTTGAAGGCCAAAGCCGCCAAAACGAAAAGGTGGCCACCAGCATGAAAAAGGTTATGCCCGTTGTCCTCGTCATCATGTTCGCACTCATAGTGTTCACTTTCCGCAGTTTCTCTCAGTCCATTGCGGTGTATGTCGTGGTTCCCTTTGGGCTCATTGGGGTGGCCTGGGGGCACTACCTGCACGGCGCACAGATTTCCATGCTTAGCGGGTTTGGTATCATTGCCCTCATAGGGGTCATGGTAAACGACAGCCTGGTATTTGTGACCGTGGTAAATAACAACTTAAAAAAAGGACTCGGGTACATGGAAGCCATTCGCGAAGCCGGACTTTCGCGCTTCCGGCCCATTTTGCTCACTTCCATCACCACCATTGCCGGGTTGGGGCCGCTTATCCTCAATAAAAGCTTCCAGGCCCAGTTCTTGGTCCCCATGGCCATTTCTGTGGGGTATGGACTTTTGGTTTCTACCATCACTACCTTATTGCTGCTTCCCGCCTGGCTGCTATTATTCAATAGGATAAAAACCTATATATCATGGCTATGGACTGGATCCAAACCCCAACCACATATGGTGGAATCGGCCTTTAGGGAAATGGAAGATGAAAAGATTTTTGATCAATAATTACAGAAACACCATGTGTACATGTAGAATATTTCTTTTTGGCCTTGCCACAGTATTACTATGTGCGCCCAAGACCCTGGCCCAGCAGCCACTTACCTTGACGGGGGCCATAGAAAAGGCCCTGGCCAACAACCTCATTATTAAAATAGCCCAGAATCAAGCGATTATGGCCGAAAACAGTGCCACCCGGGGCAATGCAGGTGGACTGCCCGGAGTAAGCGCAGGTGCCGCCTATAATGGGTCGCTCACCAACACCGAACTCATTTTTGCTGGCAACCAGCCCTCCATCAACCGAACTGGCGCACAGTCGGGTACACTCTCGGGGAATGTGACCGTGTCGTACGCATTGTTTAATGGGTTTGTGGCAGCCAATACGTTTGACAAATTGCAGCTACAAGAAGAACTGGCCATTACCCAGACACAGCTACAGGTAGAGTCGGTAGTACTACAAGTAATCAATGCTTACTATCTGGCCTTACAGATTCAGGGTAATATGCAGGCAGCCACGGCCTCGCTCGAAATTTCAAGACAAAGGCTCAACAGGGCAAGCACCAGGGCTGCCTTTGGCAGTGCCAATCAGTTGGCGGTGCTCAATGCCCAGGTGGACTTGACCAACGACAGCATAGACCTCATGCTCCTACAGCAACAATTGGTCAATGCCAAGATTAACCTCAACTACTTGATGGGCAATGAGGAAGTGGAATATAATCTGGATGCCACGGTGGAATTGAATGCCGTTTTTGACAAGGCTGAACTGCTAGACAGGGCCATGTTGCAAAATGCAGCCTTGACACAGGCCCGCAAAAACCTGGAAGTGAGTGAAAAGGATATGGACATAGCGAAGGGAAGCTGGTACCCGGGCCTGTCTGTAAGCACGGGCTACAATTTTTCAAGTAACCAAAGCGACGCCAGCTTTATCATAGAAAACAGGTCAAATGGCCTGAGCTATGGTGTATCCCTGAGCTACAACTTGTTTAATGGCGGGCGTTCGTCCATACTAAGGCAAAACAGTGAGATCAATTGGAACAGCAACCTCCTGAGGTTGGAAGACGCTGAAAACGCCCTTCGCACCCAAATTGACAATGCATACACCAGCTACCAGGGCAATGTAGCCATGCACCAAGTACGAATTAAATCTCTGGATATAAACCAATTGAATTTTGAACGGAGCGAAGAAATGTTTAAGAACGGGCAGATAAGCGGTACCGAGTTTAGGGAGGCACAAATGAACCTAACCAATGCGCGGGTGCTGGCCTACCTTTCTCAAATTCAGGTAAAATTATCAGAATACGAACTACTTAGGCTCAGCGGCTCCCTACTCTCGTTGGAGTAATTTTTTTTTAGCGGTAATTCAAAATTAATTTGGGAGTAACGCTGCCTTAACACCATCTTTGCCAAGCCAAAAAGGCCGCAGGCACGCTTATACCCCCATTATGCAAGACATTTTAGACCGGTTTGAGAAGAAATATGCCCATCTCAAAAAGAAGGGTTTGAGAATTGAGGGATTGGCTGAGATTGACAGCATACGTAAGTACAAGGTAATCAAGGTAAGTAAGCCCTTTATTTTTGACAACCGGCTTATACCCGACAAGTTTGAAGGGGTTAAACTCCAGAAGCGGATAAGCGGTGACCTGCCCAATGAGTTCAAGACAGACCAAGAACGCTTCATATGGTCGCCGGACCGATATGAACGGTTTGTGGACCGCTGCGGGGATGAAATAAGAAAAAAACTGGGCTTGGATACCATGAGCAGGGAAGAAATGCTCGACGCCATGTGCGGGGGCAACTACCAGGCACATGTAGAAAAAGTGACCCAGTGGGCCAAAGAAGGGCGCATACCGCCCCTTAACTAAGCCGGGTAAAGCCCTGGCAGCTAATCAAGCCGCCATCTCTTTGTTTTCCCTTTCGGTATGCCAATGAGCAACCCTTTGTGCTCCATATGGTTGAGCAATTCTGAAAATTCATCGGTACCGCAAGTAGGCTTTACTATAAGTGACAGCATACCGGTGGTTATGGAACCCATTGGCGATTTCTTGGTAAACTCGGTCATGGTTCTTAGAACCCGCTGCTCTATAATGCTATGTATGGTCATGAACATGGTGCTATTTGATTATACAGGGCCAAAAATAACCCAACATGACCATTCAATCGGTCAATACATCATTTTCATCGGCCAAATAGGATATAAATTCGATTAAATCAAAATCTCATTCCGCATTGGCCAATCTCCGGTGCGCCACTATTGCACGCAGCACTTCCCTCAATGAGGGCCCCTGGTCTTGCGCCATGTACTTGGCCCTGTATATGGCGAACATGGTATCAAATTGCCGTTTCACATCCCTATATGCCCTATGGATGCCATACCCCCTGCCATAAATATGGCCGGCCTCCGAATTTACCCCATTGAGCTCTAGAATTTTGATTCCCTTCCCTTTATACAGATTCTCAAGGGTAGCATATTTTATGTCAAACCTTCCATAGTCAAACTTAGGAATGCTTGCACAAATTCGGTCAAAAACCATTTCCAACCCTTTGTTTATCAATTCATTTGAATTACAAAACTCTGTGCCCCGGCAGTGGTTTCCCACAGGCTCCAGGTACACCGTTTCACCCATGGCGGGCACCCGCATGGCACCAGGGCCCAGCCTTGCCAGCAGTTCCTGGTAGCGCATCCTTGACCTAAGGTTCCTGCCCATCAGGGTGCGCAGGTCGTCCTTCCCATTGCCGGTAACTGAGAGGAACACCTTGGAAACCACCGACAAAATACGTATGCGCCCAGTTGTGGGTTCGCGGTAGCAAAGCACGCCCAGTTCATTCCGGGTATCCACATATTCCTGGATCACCACTGCCCCGGTTAGCCTTTTGTACGCCTCGTACAATTCTTCATCGCTGTCCACCCGCTGCACCCCCCTACCCCGCTCTCCCACATCTGGTTTCAACATGATCGGATACCAAAGGCCACTCGCGCGCACACGCCCCAGGAGGTCTGCCTTGCTGGCATTATCCCCTACCAATAGGGTGATGGGCAGGTATTCGCGCGATAATCGTTGCAGGTTGGCCATTTTGCCCGTGCCTATGGCGCCGCCAATGGCCATAAATGGGTTGAGCCGAAACATAAACCCAAGGTCCCATACCTTGATTGACAAATAAATATAGTAGAATAGAAAGGGAAAGTAAAACACCTCGGCAGGCCAAAACTCATACCTTACCAAGCGCACCACCCATAGTGGCCATCGGTCTATCGACATCCAACAACGCTTTATTGGGCGTAAATGTAGAACGGGAAGGGTTTGTTCAATTTTCAACAAATACATGTTGCAACTTGTATTGGTATTATTGCATCATAGCACCCACCAATTTCAAGAAAATGAACCAGCGCAACTACCTGAAATGGACAATCTCCGGCATGATCACCCTGTGCTGTACCCTGTATTCTGTCCACACCATTTCTTACACCAACAATCCCCCCCTGTCCAGGACCGGTGCGCCGGGCGAAGCCAACTGTACCGCCTGCCACTCCGGCACCGCCATAACGAGTGGAACCGAGTACAACAACCTTAAAATCACCACCAATATGAAAAACGGGGAGTATATTCCAGACTCCACCTACAAGGTAACGGTGGACTATACCGAAAGCGGTAAAAGCAAATTCGGGTTCATGGCCACCACCCTGCGCAATGCGGACGATGAACAGGCCGGCAGTTATACGGTGCTCAATTCCACCACTACGGCCAAAGGCACCGCTAAGGTGAACAGCAAAGACCGCGAATACTTGTACCATAAAGGGGCCGGCACTTCGGGCAGTGGGGGCAATAGCTGGACATTTGAATGGACAGCCCCCAGCAAAAACGAAGGCGACATCACCTTTTATGTAGCCCTTAATTCCACCAACAACAACTCTGGAAACTCCGGGGATAAAATCGTGTTGAAATCCTTTGGTTTTGAGCCATCATCACTGCTGCCCACGGCCAAAATTGACGCCACCAACACGACCGTCTGCGTGGGCGACACCCTACACCTACTGGGCTACAATTCCAAAAACGCCACTGCCTACCAGTGGACGGCCAACGGTGCCACCACCTCAAATAAAAAGGATTCTTTGCTCTGGGCAGTGTATGCCACTCCAGGTACTTACACTGTTAAATTACAGACCAGCAACTCCATAGCCAAATCAGATGAAGCAAAGAACACCATTACCGTGCTGGCCAGTCCGGCCAATACCGTGGACATAAGCCCCAACGACAGTGTGTGCAGCGGGGAAACCATTACCCTGGAGGCCAAAGACGGGGTGAAATGGAATTGGTCAAATGCCCAAACAGGCCAAAAAAACGCAATAACACAGCAGGGTGCCTACACCGTGGAAATTGAAGGCTCAAATGGTTGCAAATCGTTGAGCGATACTATAAAACTCACTTTTATCGATCCTCCTGCCATGCATATCTCAACCACCTCGCCCGACACGATTTGCCAAACGGATTCCTTGGAATTATCCCTAAGCACCGGGTTTGTGAAATATGAAATATTTGACAAATCACTGCCAATCAACGCCTTGACAAATTCTTCGGCCAAGTTGGCATTTCTCCCCGGTTTGTATCAATTAACCGCTATTGGGACCGATGCCTTTGGTTGCATTTCTAACACATCCAACATGCTTTCAATTGAAGTGGGCGCACAGTCACAAGGGCCCATGCTTACTTGTGATAGCGTGGGAATAGAGGCCTTAAAACTCTCGTGGAATGACCTTCCCAATAGCCAAGGATTTGAAATAAGCCTTGATTCGGGCAACAAGTGGCTGCCTGCCAACGGATTGAATGGCGCATCACACTTGGTGGACGGCCTGGGCTATGGCACCGAAGTAGCCATGTGGGTAAGGGCGGTCATGCCGCCGCCTTGCAACTACTCTTCGGTGAGCCAATTGACTTGCAAAACCAAGAACTGCTTTAACGTGGCTTTTCAACTAGATGGAAACCAAAGCTGTATAAATGATTCACTGGGCATATTACAGGTTCGCCACCTCAGCCTACAGAAATACGCCATAGCTTTTGACACCCAGGATTATGGCCTGGATACCATCTATGCCTTCAGTCCGGCTGACCTGGGTGTGGGACAATTTTCCTTGCCAATTAGCATCATTGACTCCACCGCCCTTACCTGCCCAGCTTTTGACACTACGATAACCATTGTGGTATCCCCGGTGCCTTCACCCCGTATGCTCACCACCTGGACCAAGGTTAACGGCCAGAACAAACTGTGTATCGATGCGGACCAAGTAACGCTCAGTGGCAGCCGAGGGGAAAACGGCACTGCCTATGCCCGCTGGACTTTCTCCGGGAGTGGGGTACAGCAAGTAAATGATACCCAGTTTGTATTCAACCCCATGTCATCAGGTGTAGGACTACATTACCTAGTGTACCGCGCCACCAATAAGCAGGGCTGTGAGGCCCACAGTACCGACTCGGTGTATGTGGACCGCCGTAAGTCTGCCTCCTTTACCTACACGGCAAATGGGCTTAGCTTGTCATTCACAGGCCTGGTGACCGGTGCACAGGATTGGGAATGGGATTTTGGCGATGGCAACAAATCAAAAAAAACAAACCCGGTGCATAACTATGCCGGTAACGGAACCTATACGGTGCAGCTAACTACCCTAGATCCCAACAATATCTGTCCCGAGGCGCAGTCTTCACAAGACATTGCTGTGGTTTCTGCCAATGTGGGCCACCTGGCATTGGAACCATTGGAAATGTACCCCATGCCTTTTCATGACCTGTTACAATTCAATTTGCCTACCAATGAAAAACACGCCATAAGGATCTTTACTGCCAGCGGCCAAATGTTGGGTGAGTGGAATGGCCAGTCAGGCCAAGTAACCCTGCGCTTAGATCACTTGCGTGCGGGCATGTATCTACTACAGGTTCAAAACAATAGTGCATCCAAAAGCCGGATTGTCATCAAAGAATAGCACAACCGGTATAGCATTGGCACTGGGGATGTAGCTCATTTAGTAAGGGCTACTTCCTCCCTGCCCGGTACGGGAATTTGCTGTAAGCGTTCCATCATTTCTCTCTTCACGGCCTCATAGGCATCCAGGTATTCTGCCTTCACGGGTTCAGCCGGCGGCAATTCCACCTTCAGGGCGTCTAATTGGCGCCCGTTTACCCAAAACCTATAGCATACGTGTGGGCCTGTAGCCAAACCAGTGCTACCCACATAGCCAATAACTTGACCTTGCTGCACCCGAACCCCTGGACGGATGCCCGACGCAATTTTCTGCATATGCAGGTACTGGGTGCTATACGTGCTGTTGTGCCTCACTTTTACATAGTTGCCGTTGTACTTGCTGTGGGTGGCTTCGCTCACCGTGCCATTGGCCGTGCTCACTATGGGGGTGCCGTAGGGTGCGGCGTAATCGGTACCAAAATGCGGTTTCACCACCCCGGTTTTTGGATGTTTGCGTGACAATGTATAGCGGCTGCTAATGCGGGTAAAGCGCACGGGGGCTTTCAGAAAGGTAGATCGGCACGCCCGGTTGTCTTGGTCAAAATAATCGCCCTCCTGGCCATGGGCCTCAAACCATACCGCGTAGTAATCGTGGCCGTAGTGGTTAAACACCGCACCTTTAATATGGCTGATTCCTACCGATTGGCTGTCCACAAACTGCTCGTCATATATCACCCTAAACCAGTCACCCTTTTGTATTCGGTAAAAATCTACCGCCCAGGCATATACCTCGCTCAGCTTAATGGCCAATTCGGGGCTGGCCCCCTGTTGGTCAAGGGTTAAGTACAGTGATGAATGGATTGTCCCGGCGGTCTGCCTCGTTTCTACCCTTACCGGTTTTTTGTCCTTATGCGCCGTTATCACAGAGTCAAAGGAATATACCACGTAGTCCGTGCGGCTTATCTCATATACAAAAAAGCGAAGCCTGCGGTCGGGGTCATGGTCAAACACCAAAGTGTAGGGATGCCCGGCCCGCATTTTTCTCACATCAAACGTATCCTTTAGCCCACGCCCCATCACATCCAGTTCCACGGGCCCTATTCCGTATGGGCTGAGTATGTCATGCAAGAATTCGTTGCGCTTCACCTGGCCCGTGAGGGTCTCGCAACCCGTTAGGTCCAAACCATATTTCAACGGGTCGGATGGAAATGCTCCTTCTATTTCTGTTGAATCCAGCACCTCTCCTTCTGACCCAAAAAGGGTGCGGTTCAGCCTTCCGTCTATATCCACAAGCCACCAAACCAAAAGGCCAGCTACACACGTGCCCAGCATTAGGCCTACCAAGCGGAGCATTATTTTTTTGTTCACGTAGGGGTTTTGGTTTGTTAACCCGACAAATATGTTTTTATGATGCAGCGGCCAAACTGTCCGTTATCCACACGCTTGCATAATTTGGGCATGTTCACTCCCGGTTTGGTTTCTAATCTTGTTGGTTGCCAAAGGCCCCAAAACCCGTAACCATGAGCCCTAACCTCTATGACGAAAGCAGTATAAGATCACTAGACTGGCGCGAACACATACGCCTGCGCCCTGGCATGTACATAGGCAAGCTGGGCGATGGGGCCGCACCCGATGATGGTATATATATACTTGTAAAAGAAATCATTGACAACTCAATTGATGAATTCCAAATGGGGTATGGCAAATCGATAGAAATTGTGGTGGATGAGTACCAGGTAAAAATCCGGGACCACGGCAGGGGGATTCCATTGGGAAAAGTGGTGGACGTGGTATCAAAAATCAACACAGGGGCCAAGTATGATTCCAAGGCATTTCAAAAATCGGTGGGGCTCAACGGGGTGGGCGCCAAGGCAGTTAATGCCCTCTCACAGCACTTTAGCGTAAGGTCCATACGTGAAGGCCAGCAGGTTAATGCCGTGTTTGAGC
Organism: Bacteroidota bacterium; assembly: GCA_016192035.1. GTDB lineage: Bacteria > Bacteroidota > Bacteroidia > CAILMK01 > JACPUW01 > JACPUW01. Next base: position 45,900 of record JACPUW010000041.1, on the reverse strand, counting down.
ATGGCATACTAGCCAAGCAAGAAGGCCCCTTGCCCTGTGGCGAAGACAATGGCACGGAGGTGATTTTTATCCCTGACAACGCCATTTTCAAGCATTTTAAGTTCAGGGCTGATTTTCTGGAAAACCAAATCTTAAACTACACCTACCTCAACCCCGGACTATCCCTATACTTCAACGGCGAACGGTTCTACTCAAAAAACGGCCTACTGGACCTTCTCGAAAGGAAAACCGAATCGGTGGAGGTGCGCTACCCCATAATACACCTCAAAGGGGAGGATATAGAGGTGGCATTTACCCACGGAGACCAATATGGCGAGGAGTGCTATTCGTTTGTCAACGGCCAAAACACTACCCAGGGCGGCACTCACCTCACGGCATTCCGGGAGGCCATAGTACGCACGGTGCGAGACTTTTACAACAAGAATTTTGAAAACTCCGATGTACGGGCTTCCATCATAGCAGCCGTAAGCCTTAGGGTGCAAGAGCCTGTTTTTGAGTCGCAAACCAAGACCAAGCTGGGTTCGCAAAACATGTCGCCCGAAGGCCAGACCGTGCGCACCTACGTAAATGATTTCTTCAAAAAGGAGTTAGACGACTATTTGCACAAAAACCCCTTGGTGGCCGATGCACTCCTAAAGCGGATATTACTCTCTGAAAAAGAGCGCAAGGACATGGCAGGGGTAAAAAAACTGGCGAAAGAAAGGGCCAAAAAGGCCAACCTGCACAACAAAAAACTGCGCGATTGCCGGGTACACCTCACCGACCGGGAACATGATGACCGCCATAATACCACCCTGTTTATCACCGAAGGCGATTCGGCCAGCGGTTCCATCACCAAGGCACGCGACGTGCAAACCCAGGGGGTGTTTTCGCTCAGGGGCAAACCCTTGAACTGCTACGGCCTAAAGAAAAAAATAGTCTATCAAAACGAAGAATTCAACCTGCTGCAACACGCACTCGACATTGAAGAAGACCTTGAAAACCTAAGGTTTAACCGAATAGTACTGGCCACCGACGCCGATGTGGACGGCATGCACATCAGGCTGCTCCTGCTCACTTTTTTCTTGCAGTTTTTTCCCGACCTGGTGCGCAACGGACACCTATATATATTGGATACCCCTCTCTTTAGGGTGCGCAACAAGCAGCGCACCATATATTGCTACAGCTATGATGAACGGGAAAAGGCCATAGCCGAATTGAAATCAAACCCGGAGATTACCCGGTTTAAGGGCCTTGGCGAAATATCGCCCGACGAGTTTGGCCAATTTATAGGCGACGACATGCGCCTTGACCCCGTGACCCTAAGCAAGGGCACTTCAATAGCTGAAATACTGCGGTACTACATGGGCAAAAACACCCCGGAGAGACAACACTTTATAATTGACAACCTGGTAATGGAAAAAGACCTTGACGAAGCCGGAATGGCCAAGGTGGCCTAATATGACATACCCGTATTTGCCTATAGATGAATTATTAACCTAGACATGAACGACGAACTGGACAGCGAGGAAGACCTGTTTGAAGATGCCGGAGAGGAAGGCGCCGGGGCCGAAGACCTGGGCGATGAAGGCGGCCAAGACTTGGATCAGGGGCGTGAGAACCCCATAGCGGATTCCCCCTTGGCCGACATGTATAAGACTTGGTTTATTGACTATGCCTCATATGTGATACTGGAGCGCGCGGTGCCCGCTGCCGATGATGGCCTCAAACCGGTTCAGAGGCGCATTCTTCACGCCCTGCGCGAGATGGAAGACGGGCGTTTTCACAAGGTAGCCAATGTGATAGGCCAAACCATGCAGTATCACCCACACGGCGATGCGGCCATTGGCGATGCACTGGTAAACCTGGGGCAAAAAGATTTGCTCATAGACACGCAGGGCAACTGGGGCGACATACTCACTGGCGACTCCGCTGCCGCCCCTAGGTATATTGAGGCGCGGCTCACCAAGTTTGCCCTGGAAGTAGCCTTCAACCCAAAGACCACCTCCTGGCAGCGCTCCTATGATGGCCGCAAGAACGAGCCGGTGTTTTTGCCCATGAAATTCCCCCTGCTGCTGGCCCAGGGCGCCGAAGGCATAGCCGTGGGGCTCTCTACCAAGATTTTGCCACACAATTTCAGGGAACTATGCAAAGGGGCTATTGATATACTTAAAGGAAAGACCACCCATATTATTCCCGACTTCCCTACCGGCGGAATGATGGATGCATCCCACTACAATGAGGGTAAAAGGGGCGGAAAAGTGCGGGTACGGGCTAAAATTGAACAGTTTGACAAGGGTACCCTTCTTATTAAGGAAATCCCCTACGGTACCACAACCACCAGCATCATAGAGTCTATAATCAAGGCCAATGAAAGTGGTAAAATCAAGATACGCAAGGTAGTGGACAACACAGCCCGGAACGTGGAAATAGAGGTGAGCCTGGCCAAAGGTGTTTCGCCCGACGTGACCATTGATGCGCTGTACAAGTTTACCGACTGTGAGGTGAGCATTTCGCCCAACTGCTGTGTGATAGTGAAAGATAAGCCCCAATTCATCGGCGTTAACGAACTATTGGCCCACAACACGCTTCTTACCAAGAAATTGCTTCAGCAAGAGCTGCACATCAAGATGGGCGAGTTGGAGGACAAGTGGCATTTGTCGTCACTGGAAAAAATCTTCATAGAAAACAAGATTTACCGCGATATAGAGGATGAAGAAACCTGGGAAGGCGTAATAAAGGCCATAGACCTGGGATTGGAACCCCATAAAAAACGCCTGATGCGCCCGGTAACAGAAGAAGATATCGTAAAGCTAACCGAGATCAAGATCAAGCGCATTTCAAAATTTGATGCATTTAAGGCCGATGAGTACATCAAATCGCTGGAAGCCGAGATGGATGCTACCCGCCATAACCTAGACCACATCACCGACTATACCATAGCCTATTACCAGGGCTTGCTCGACAAGTTTGGCAAAGGCAGGGACCGCCGCACGGATGTGAAGGTATTTGACCACATAGAAGCCACCCTGGTGGCGGTGGCCAACGAAAAACTTTATGTGGACCGCAAGGAAGGGTTTGTGGGCTTTGGGCTCAAAAAAGACGAATTTGTTTGCGATTGCTCTGACATTGATGACATTATAGTAATACTGAGAAACGGAAAGTATGTGGTGAGCAAGGTGAGCGAAAAAGCCTTTGTGGGCAAGGACATACTCTATGTGAATGTATGGAAGCGCAACGACGAGCGCATGGTGTATAACGCGGTGTACCTAGACGGCAGGACAGGCGTGGCCAAGGCCAAGCGGTTTAACATAACCTCCATCACCCGCGACCGCGAGTACGACCTAACCTCAGGCGAAAAAGGCAGTAAAATACTCTATCTCAGCGCAAACCCAAATGCCGAATCGGAGGTAATCCATGTAGCCCTTACCCCAGGCAGCAGTGCCCGGAAAAAGGTGTTCGATTTCAACTTTGGCACCATTGACATTCGTTCGCGCAGCGCTCAGGGCAACATACTCACCAAGCAGCCCATAAAGAAAATCTTCTTTAAGGAGAAGGGTGCATCCACCATTGGCGGACGGGATATTTGGTATGACCCCATTTTGGGCAAGATCAACACCGAGGAACGAGGGCAGTACCTGGGCAATTTCCAAACCGATGACAAGGTGCTGGTAATCTATAAATCAGGCGAATACGAGCTTACCCAATTTGACGTGCTCAAGATATTCCAGCCTGAGCAAGTGTACCTCATAGAGAAATACAACCCCATTGGGGTAATAGGGGTCATTTATTTTGACGGCGAGACCAAAAACTATTACTACAAACGATTTCAGATAGAAACGCTTACGCTTGACAAACGCTTTGGTTTTGTGGGCGAGAGCCCCACTGCAAACATGGTTTTTTGCACTACCAAACGCGGCACCCTAATAGAAATTAAAACCGGAAGGCTTAGAAAGGATGCCGTGGCCAAGCAAATAGTCATAGACAAAATGATAGAAGTAAAGGGATGGAAATCAAGGGGCAACAAATTCCCTGACCGCGTATTTGATGCGCGGGTGATTACTAACGGCGATGACTTTAACTTCCCTTCAGGTGCACTGTCACTCTTGCCTGGCGGACAAATGGGCTTGTTTAATGACCCAACCTAGTTTGTTTCCCCTCCCTGGCCGTGCCTGTTTACCTTTTTTTGGCCCTCCTTGGCCCTAGGTAAGGCTGGGCTACAGGGTAGCCCACAAACAGCCCTCTCTTTTCTGTGGAATTTTGGTGTCATGGCCAGGCTGTCACCTGTAGTTCATTAACTGCGAACAAATTGCTCAGCGGCTGAAATGCCCGCCTACTTTGTAACCCATATCACCGTGCCTGCCCACAGGCATGGCCTAAGTTTGCCGCTCAAAGCATCAATAATGACGTACTACATAAGCAAAACCATCAGCAACAGAACTTTTGAACAAGTGCGGGCCCAGGCAGAATCGGCGCTTAAAACCGAAGGCTTTGGCGTACTCACCGTAATAGATATCCAGGCCACCATGAAAGCCAAACTGGACAAAGACTACCTGCCCCACGTGATATTGGGCGCCTGCAACCCGGTATATGCCGATAAGGTACTTTCCATAGAACCCCGGATCAGCACCCTGCTTCCCTGCAACCTGACCCTTAGGGAATTGGAAAATGGGGCAATAGAAGTGGCAGCCATAGACCCAGCCGCAGCCATGACCGTGGTGGCCAATGACCAGGTACAGGCACATGCCCTAGAAGTGCGCGAAAAACTGTGTAACGTACTGAACAATATATAAATATGGACTCACACGACTACAGCTTATCGCTTACCTGGACTGGCGACAGGAAAGGCCGACTGCATAGTGACGGCCTGGCCCAATCCATTGAGGTGGCCACTCCCCTGCCCTTTCCCAAAGGAATTGAGGGCGTTTGGTCACCCGAACACCTGTTCACCGCTTCGGCCCTCAGTTGCTTTATGACCACGTTTTTGGCCATAGCTGAATTCAATCAAATGGACATAGAACAATTTGACTGCAAAGCCATAGGCACACTCGACAAGGTAGAAGGGAAATTTTTAATGACCCACATTGCCCTGCACCCCCTATTGCGGCTAAAGGATACCGCCCAAACCGACAAAGCGGAACGGCTTATGCGCAAGGCCAAAGAGGCTTGCCTCATCTCGCGTTCCATGCTCACCAAGGTGGAATTGGTACTTCCGTAATCGGCACCTTTTCTTTGTGGCCCATGAAACACCGCATAGGCTTGGCCATACACGGGGGCGCCGGCACCATAGACCCAGCCCTGCTCACCACTGAATTAGAAGGCCTTTACCGCAAGGGACTGCATGAAGCTGCCGAAGCGGGGAAAACCGTGCTGGAAGCTGGCGGCACTGCGCTGGATGCAGTAGAAAAAGCGGTTATCATACTGGAAGACAACGAAATGTTCAATGCAGGGCGGGGCGCGGTGTTCACCGCCCAGGGCAGCCATGAACTGGATGCCAGCATCATGGCCGGCCACGACCTCTCTTGCGGGGCAGTAAGCGGGGTACACGGGATAAAAAACCCAGTTTCACTGGCGCGAAAGGTCATGGAGCATTCCGCGCATGTGTTTTTGCAGGGCGAAGGGGCCTTGGCTTTTGCCCATGACATGGGATTTTCATTTGCACCTGAAGCGTACTTCTACACCCCAAACAGGTGGCAGCAACTGCTGGAAGCACGGGCTGCCAACGTAACGGCACTAGACCACAACCAGCCCAAACCCATAGGCACGGTAGGGGCAGTAGCCCTTGATAGCCACGGCAATCTGGCCGCCGCCACTTCTACCGGAGGCATGACCAACAAGAAGTTTGGCCGCGTGGGCGATACCCCCATCATTGGGGCTGGCACCTATGCCAACAACCGCACCTGCGCCGTGTCATGCACCGGACACGGCGAGTACTTTATCCGCAAGGTGGTGGCCCACGCCATACACTGCCGTATGCTTTTTGCCCATGAAGACCTGGCCCTTGCCTCAAGCACTTTGGTTGGCGAACTCCATGAAATAGGTGGCGAAGGAGGGCTTATAGCTATTGATTACCAAGGCCGTATAGCCATGCCTTACAATTCGGGCGGCATGTATAGGGCGTGGTGGAGTGAGGGCCTGGCGGTGGCGACCGCCATTTATGCCAAATGACAGACGCCTTAGGGCAAATGACGGAACCTGCTAGTTTTCATTGTCTTGGAACACCATGGGGTTTCCAATTTGAAACTTCCTATCCTGCAAGGAGTAGCAGTTGCCCAGGGCCATCACATGCACGCGAAGGTTTTCTATGGAAATGGGTGCGCCCTCAGGAAGTTCTGAAATGTTATTGTGCTGTATGTCTGTGCCATCAAGCACTATCACAAGCCCAGAACCTATTACTTCCATTTCATTTCCCTGGCTTATGAGCACACCGGTGTCTTCACCCAGCCCCAGCCCTATAGTGGCGGGGTTACCGGCTACCGACTGCGCCAAACGCCCAAAACGGCCCCGCTTCACAAAATGGCTATCAATGATTACCCCATCAATAAAACCCAGGCCTGCTCCCAGTTTCACCTGTCCTTTGATGAGGGCATCCGAACTGTTCCCGCCCCGTATCATGGTTTTTGACATGGCCATGGCACCGGCGCTAGTGCCCGCTACCACAAAATTGTCGGTTTTGTACCGCTGAAGTACCATGCTAAGAAAAGCCGTGCCGCCCAGTATGGAGCTGAGCCTAAACTGGTCGCCACCGGTAAACATCACGGCATTGGCTACTGAAATGCGCTGGAGAAAATCCCGGTCGCCTGCCTGGGCGCGTTCATGGATATTCATCACTCCTACCCGCTCACATCCTATTGACAAAAAAGCATTTAGGTAGGTTTCTCCAATCTCTTCGGGTATGCGCGAAGCGGTGGTTATCACTTCCACATGGGGGTTTTCCACGCTGCATTCCTGTACTATGCGGCGCAATATGCCCAGTTGGAAAAAGTGCGGATTGGCCCTCTGGGCAAAATCGGGTTCGTGTTCCGTGTATTTGTCTTCATTGCCCCCTATGGCCACCAACTTTCCTTTGGGCCTTACATCCATTAACATAGGGCAAATGTAAACCCGCTATAACAAACACATAATCTAGTAAAAAATAAATATTATTCATTTCATGATTAATTTTATTCATTGCAACTTTACCTTTGAACCATCAATGCTAGACATAATGAAAAAAATGCCCACTTCCTGCCCCAGTTGCGCGCAGGGTTTGCAGGTAAGCGAAATGCGCTGCCCCAATTGCCAAACGGTAGTAACCGGCAGCTACCCCCTACCACTCTTCCTTTCATTAAGCTCAGATGATCAAGCCTTTATACTTGACTTTTTCTTAAACTCCGGCAGTCTGAAAAAAATGGCATCTGACCTGGGCAAGAGCTACCCCACCGTGAGAAACCATTTGGACGACATCATAGCGCGTATCCATCTCTTAAAACAACCAAAAGCATGAGCAGCTTATTGATCAACCCGTTTGAAAGGTGGAGTGAAGGCCGGCTCCTCCTGGTTGGCAGCCTTGGACTAGCCTTGGGTTCCCTTATGGGGTATTGGTTTCACGTGCGCTGGGACGGCGTGATAGATATGCACGCCGTAAGGCAACTAGACTGGTGGCAGCCTTGGGCCGACAACCTTATAAATGTCTCTTCTTTGAGCATATGCCTGTATGTGTCAGGGCTTATGATCAATAAAAAAACACGGTACATTGACATACTCGCTGCCGTGTTGGTGGCCAGGATTGCCCTGTATATCACCTCGGTGTCAAATAGCACCGGTTTTCTGGTCAGGTTTGGCGAACAAGTACTCGCATCCCTGACACAGGGTGGCTCTCCTGCCATCAACGATTTGCCCATAGCTGGGGCCATAGCCCTTATCCTATTTGTCATGGGGCTCATGGTGTGGCACTTTGCATTGTTGTACCAAGGCTTTAGGGTAGCCAGCAATGCCAAGGGTGCCACCTCCGTGATGGCATTTATTTCCGCTGTAGTGGTGGCAGAATTGGTGGCCAAACTCATCCTGTTTCTGTTGCCATAGGCTCTCTGGGCCCTTGCCAAAGCATTAATATGCAACTAATTAAATATCAATATCATGAAAAATGACATTTTGTTTTCTGAACGACAGCGGATCCAACAATGGTGGATTTGGGCCCTGGTGGTGGGCCTCAATGGCCTAATGGCGTATGCCTTTGTGACACAGGTAGTAGGCGGTGAACCTTTTGGCAACAAGCCCATGTCAGATACCGGGTTGATGCTTAGCATGGCCTTAACGGTAGCAGTCTCCTATTTTCTGCTAAACCTAAGGCTGGACACACGGGTGGATGCACAGGGCATAGAAGTAAGGTTCTTTCCCATCCACATCCAGTTCAGGAGGTTTGACTGGGGCCAATTGGCCAAGTGCTACCTACGCCAGTACTCACCCTTAAGGGAATACGGCGGCTGGGGCATTAGGGTGGGCCTTTTTGGCAAAGGAAAAGCGTACAACATTTCTGGAAACCAGGGGCTTCAGCTAGAATTTGCCAACGGGAAAAAACTCCTTATAGGCACCAATAGGGCCAAGGAAATGGAAGATACCCTGGCTAAAATCGGTGCCATAAAGTAGCTCCTGGCCTATGGGCGCATTTTGGTTTGCCATTGCGCCCATGGGCTTTGTCCAAAACTTGTTGAAACCATTTTCCGGTATGGGTGTTGGGCACTTTTCACTTATTGAATACCCCATTATGAAAGGAGCCATAGCGCAAAAAGAACCGGTGGCCGTGGATATGGAACCAGGCAGGAAATATTATTGGTGTTCTTGTGGACTGTCGTCCAAACAGCCCTGGTGCGATGGCAGCCACAAGGCCGCCAACCAGTTTAGCCCGGTAGCCATGACCGTGGAAGCCCCCAAAAAGGCCTGGCTATGCCAGTGCAAACAAACCAACAATGCCGGATACTGCGACGGGAGCCATAAAAACCTATAAGGGCACGCGCACCGTGGCCACGGTACCCGCGTGGGGGCTTGGTTCAAAATTCAATTCGCCGTTGATGGAGTTTACCCTGCTGGCCAGGGTCTTTAGCCCTATGCCCTCCTGCTTGCGGGCCTGCTCGTCCATTCCCTTGCCGTTGTCTTCTACCAGCATCACCAGGTGGTTGCGCAGGCGGTAGAGTTGTATATTAACCGCGCTAGCCTTGCTGTGTTTCACCACGTTATTTATCAGTTCCTGACAAACCCTATACAGGCTCAGTTCCAAATTTTCGGGCAGGCGTTCCTCTATGCCTTGGTGCTCAAATTGGTATTCAATGCCCGTAAACTTTAATGACTTGCTAAGCATATCCTCTATTGCAGAAATCAACCCATTCTCGCTCAGCGATTTTGGCATCATTTGGTGGCTTATATGCCGCACTTCCCGGCAAGTGCCATCCAGCACCTCGGTGAGTTCTCCTACTTTGGCCGCGTATATGGGCAAAGCCACAGAAATTTCGCTTCCCAAACGGGAAAAGGCCAAACGCAACCCACTCATTTGCTGACCTATACCATCATGAAGGTCGGATGCTATGCGTTTTCGTTCATGGTCGGTAGCCTCAAAAATGGCCTTAATCCCCTCTTCACGCTCCTGAATGATGGCCGCATCCCTCTCAGCCCGCATCCTGGCGCGCCAGCGCTGGGCAAATAGCAATGCCAGCATGACCAGCAGGGCAAACCCCAAGCCCATGGCCAGCAACAACCTTCTTTGAGCCCTTAGTTGCAAGTCGCTTTCTATCAATTTATTTTCTTGCTCTAAAATGGTCTTCTCTTTTTTTTCAGTTTCGTACTTGGTTTCCAGTTCGGCCAGTGCCTTGGCGGTCTGTTCGTTTACCAGCGAGTCGTTGTATTGGTAGCTCAGTTCAAGCATGGCATACCCATCAGCCCCGCGCCCCCAGCCCAGCAACGATTGCGAATAAATGCGGTACAAATCGCGCAATTCTGCCTTCATTTTGTACTTCTTGGCAGTTTTTACTGCCAGTTCAAAGTATTCTTCGGCGGTATGCCTATCGCCCTTAGCATCGTGCAGGCGGGCCATGTTGGCGTACTCGTGCATGAGCCCCATTTCATTCTTGTCCTGCGTTTTAATGTCTATGGCCTCGCGCAGGCAGGCCTCGGCCTCGTCAAACTGCCCCAGGTTTACGTAGCAGTCCGACATGTTTCCCAAGCAAATGGACATTTCACGCCGATCACCCAGTTTCTTGCTTATTTCATAAGCCAATAGGTAATAGCTGAGGGCTTCATCTTCTTGGCCCAGGAAGCTGTGTATGGCGCCTATATTCACATAGGTCTTTTTTAGGGTGGCGTCATCATGGGCCAGTGCCAACACCTCGCCGGCTTTTTTCAGGTATTCCAGTGTCTTGTCAAAGTTTCGGGTTTGGTAATACACCACCGCCATATTGTTGTATCCCTGTGCCACCCCTACCATGTTGCCCAGCTCCTCTTCCACCCGTATGCCTTGTTGATACAGTTCAAGGGCCTTTTCATATTCAGCCGCATAGGTGTGGATAATCGCTATGTTATTGTAAGCCTTGGCCAAACCCTTCTTATATCCAAGTTTTTTGGCATTGGCCAGTGCCCGTTCGTACCACACCATAGCCGAATCGGCCTTGCCCTGCCGCTGCAATAAGTTGCCATACAAATTGTTGCATTCCACGGTGGCCAGAGGCAACTGGTTTTGTTGCGCCAACCGATAGGCTTTTCGGGCATGCTGCCAGCACTTATCCAGATCATTGTCAATGGTTTTAGAAGTTAGCTCCAGGTAATGGTAAACCTTGACAGAGTCATCGGTATCAGCCGCCACCAGTGCCTCCAAGCTGTCTATTTCCTTATCCTGTGCTAAAAGATTGCCCACAAAAGCCCATAACAGAATGAAAGTCAAAACATACTGCATGTAACAAATGTAACAAACCCTTTAGCAGAATTCAGGGATGGACAAGGAGCAGCCTGTGGGTATGGACACGCCATAACCATCTATACAAGTATTGCCCAATCCGGTAATGGATTAACAATCAATTCCTTGTGACAATCGAAAACCCAGGCCAATTGAAAACGTCCAATATAAAACAAAAAACCCCGTAAGATTTACGCTTACAGGGTTTTGTCGTTAATTAGTTGTAGCCCGTAGGGGAATCGAACCCCTGCTACCAGAATGAAAATCTGGCGTCCTAACCCCTAGACGAACGGGCCATTACCTTTTATTTTTGAGCTTTTCTCAAAAAGTGGGTGCAAATATAAATCGGCCAATATCACTTCACCATACTTGGAATGACTGTTTGTGAAAAAAATTGAGCAGGGGCTGGGCATAACTTTGCCCCATGCAGACAGCCATTGATTTGCTGCGCGGGCATAACCTGCGAAAGACCCCTGGGCGAATAGATATTCTGGGCGAATTTATTAGCTGCAATTATGCCCTTACGCACAAGGACTTAGAAACCAATTTGGGCAATAAGTACGACAGGGTAACCCTGTACAGGGTCATGGCCGGACTGGAGGAGTGCGGGCTTATACATAGGGTATATGACGGCGACAATACCATAAAATACGCACTTTGCCCACCCGACTGCGACACGGAACACCATCACCACCACGACCATGTACACTTTGTGTGCACCCATTGTGGCAAGACCTATTGTTTATCGTTTGATCTCCCAGACATAAAGTTGCCCCCTCAATACCAAGTGAATGAACTGAATATATTGGCCAAAGGCCTATGCAATGACTGCCATGACTGATACCGGAGCCAATTGGGTACTGGAGGTGAAGGCCCTGGATGCCGACACCCAAAAAATTCAAATAACAGACGAAGGGCATTACTTGGGCTTTGATGAGGTACTGGGCCTATTGGCGCTGAGTGGTTTGTTTAGGGGCTTTTTTACCAGTGCCCTTAGAAATTTACCTTTTGCTGCATTCCAGATGGAATGGCCACCTATAGATGTGGAAACCATAGGGCTTCCATTTGAAATGGTGGTGTACCAATGGGCCATGCCCCTGGGCACGGTAGCCAATCCAAAGGCTTTTGATGAACATTTTGAAGAAAACGAACCTACGGCCATATTTATCAACTTGTCAGGTGATGCCATCCTACTGTCGCCCAACCCCATGGGGCAAGGCAAAGAGTATGCGCACTTGGCGAGTTTCCTGGCCCATGCACCGGCCACCGCCATAGATGACCTGTTTATGGCCCTGGGCGAGTTGGCTGCCAGCAACGTACATGAAAAACCGCTCTGGATAAGCACGGCAGCAGCCGGGATACCCTGGCTACACATACGGCTGGATGACAAGCCCAAGTACTATCAATGGGCAGCCTATAAAAGGGGAAACTAGTCCTTATTTGTCCCCTTCGGGCGCCTTTTCGGCATTGAGAAGGATGTAGTTGAGGTCTTCATAGTTGGTACTGTTGAGCTTCAGCCTGCCCCTAAACGAAATATAGTCATCGGTTTTAAGTTTTTCCTTTGGTATAGCCTTGAAGTTGAGCTGCATCACCGATTCAGGCCCGGCCCCGCCACAAAAATAGCAGGCACTAAAAGGGTAGGCTGAGAGTACGTACAGGCCACCGCTCACATCTACCGGTATCACATAACCCGAAATTTCAATAAGCTGATTGTTCAGTGCCAACACCTTTTCGCCAAAGATGGGTTTCAAGAAATACTGGTCGCGCTCAGCATCATACACATCTTCAAAACTCACATCTTGCAGCATCCACCACCTTACGGTCCTAAACTCTTCGCCGGGCAAAAAAGCCACGGACAACAAGCCAACTATAAGAACGGGAGCTAATGAAAGAAAACGGGTCATGGCAATGGAGCTTGGGGAGCATTTAGGGTGCGCGCAAATTTACCGCTTGGGAGTATCCCCAGGCTTTTCGGCATCATTCTGATAGTATTTTGGTCACATTGGTGCGGTAGGCCAGGGCAGCCGGTGTCAGGGCCGCACACAGCGCTACTGCCATTGATAGGGCCACTAACCATATTTCCTTGGCCATGAGCACAAAACCTGCCAACTCGTAGTGATACGTTTCGGCCATGTATAAAGACAAATACCACAACAACAACCTACTGAGCACCAAACCACCCACACTTGCCATGATAGCTATCATGGAGGCTTCTACCATCACCAAGGCAAACAACTGTACAGGATGGGCACCCAAGCTCCGCATAATGGCCAACTCATATCTGCGCTCGCGCAGGGCACCCAATAATGACAGCCATACAGACAGGCCTGATACTACTATGATGAGCCAAGCCAGTGATTCCAGGGTGCGTATGCCTATTCCCAACTGATCGATAAGGCTGCTGATTTCTATGGAAGGAAGGGCGGCCTGCATGGAGGTTTGGGTATTGATCAATCGGGGTAGCGTGAGCATGGCCATGGGTCCTTTCCACTTGGCCAACACCGCCGTGTATTCTTGGTCAGCCCCTTCATCAGCACCGCCGTGAATCTCCCACACAGTCCCTATATTGCAGATTATCAACTGATCGATAGCCAATCCAGTGGGTTTTAAAATGCCTACTACCTCATAAGCGTGTCCGTGGTGTACATGTTCCTCGTCAGCTTCTTCGGTGCCGTGGGTACCGTGAAAATGGCCACCCAAGCCCAGGCCCAAAGCATGGGCTGCCCTATGGCCCAGCACTACCTCCATGTTCTTGTCATTCAGCACGCCCTGGGCCAGTTCGGCATCAAACAGAGAGAAATACCCCGGGGTGGTGCCCAGTATCTTAAATCCCTTGTAGCTGTCACCATAGGCCAGGGGCACGGCCGCCTCCAGCATGGGGTGCTTCATGATGCGCTCCGCCTCTAGGCGCGGAATATTGCCCGTAGGGGCATCAATATGATACATAGCACTCAATATGAGCTGCTTAGGACTACCCTTAGCCCCTACCACCATATCAACCCCACCCAGGTTTCGCGTAAACTGACCTTCTATTTGATTGCCCAAATGGAGCACCAGTGACACCATGCCCACGCCCAGCACCATGAGCATGATAGACACAATGGCTGAAAAGGGCTTGTGCCACAAGTTGAACCAGGCAACCTTTACCATATTCATAGGTTGATCCAATTGTTAAAATAGTCCTTCAATCGCTTGTCATGGGTCACCACTACCAGCGCCGCCCCTTCGGTTTTGGCTTGTTGGTCCAAGAGCTGCACTACCTCGCCACAGTTTTCGTCATCTAGGCTCGAAGTAGGTTCATCGGCCAGCACCAAGGCAGGGTGGTTTATGAGTGCCCTAATAATGGATGCCCGCTGCAATTCTCCATGACTCAGGGAGTTGGGCTTTGCCTTGGCCCGGTGGGCCAGGCCCAGGCGGTCAAGCCTATCCCTAATTTCACTTATGCTGGGCGCTTTCCTGGCCAGCTTCTGGGCCCACAGCAGGTTTTGCTCCAAGCTCAGTGAGCCTATAAAATGATGTGCCTGAAATACTACGCCCACATGTTGCGCCCTAAACAAGTCTCGCTGGTAACCCGACATAGAGGAAAAAGCCTGGCCCTGTAGGTTTATGCTTCCGGCTTGTGGATCCAAGAACCCGGCAAGCAAATGAAGCAAGGTGGTTTTGCCCGTGCCTGATTTGCCCAGCACCAAGAGGTGCTGACCACTGGCAATAGAAATATCAGGAAATACAAATGTTTGATTTCCAGTATATGAGAAAGAAAGATTGCGCGTATCCAGCATAATTGGAGAACAGGTCAAAGCTACACCTTATTTTTGCAACTCAGTTGCATTTACCGTAGATGAACATACACACCCACGACAAGATTGGCATTTGGAGTTCTGTTTTGTGCATAGCCCATTGCCTGGCGGTGCCGGTTGCCATGGCCTATGGCAACGGCCTTGACCTACATGAAAACCGCTGGTGGGACTTCCTTCAGGTAGTCTTTATAGGGATTGCCTTTTGGGCAGTAAAACACGCGGTGGGGCATACCCCACTGTACTGGATGAAAGGCCTATTCTGGTTAAGTTTCACCACCTTAGTCCTCAGTATGGTATTTCACCACAGTGCCTTGGGCGATATACTCAACTATGGTTCGGCCACTACGCTCATTGCGCTGCACGCCATGAACTTGTACCTTGCGCGTCAAAAGAAATCCCAATTGGCGTAAGGTTTTGTGGCACATCATCTTCCTTCCGTTCAAGTGGTTAATCCTGCTTCTGGTGCGGATTTATCAATGGATAATCTCGCCCCTGTTTCCGGCAAGTTGCCGCTACTCGCCCACTTGCAGTGCCTATATGGTAGAAGCCGTGGAAATACATGGCCCATTTATGGGTTTTTACTTGGGTATCAAGCGCATACTGCGTTGTCACCCCTGGGGCGGATTTGGGCATGACCCAGTGCCACCCAAAAATTGAGATACATGACCGCTAACAAAAGGATTACACAATGATAAAGGTGGGCATCATCACCGCATCTGACCGCGGCAGCCGGGGAGAGTATGATTTTCTTACCGGCGAAAGGGTGCAGGAGGTACTCGGCAAATTTTTTCAGGAACCCTTGGAGTACTTGCAGCAAGTAGTGCCCGATGAAAAAGACCAACTGGAGATGGCCCTACTCCATATGGTGGATGAGGAGAAATGCGCACTGGTGATAACGGCCGGAGGCACAGGCCCTGCCCCCCGCGATGTGACCCCTGAGGCTACCATGGCCGTGTGCGAAAAATTGTTGCCAGGTTTTGGCGAAACCATGCGCCGCCACGGCATGCAGTTCGTGCCCACCGCATTCCTTTCCCGGCAAACGGCGGGCATAAGGCATAGAAGCCTGATAGTGAATATGCCCGGCAACCCACGGGCGGTAATACAGTGCATGGATGCCATTGGCATAGGCATAGTCCATACCCTGGTGCTCTTGGGTCATCCAAAGCTTACCCTGTCCGCCAGTGCGGCCACTCCCTTACCGCATTAAGCCCCATGCCAGGACACACAGGGCTACCTTCGCCCTTTTTAGGTACCGTCAAACCCCATGCCCCATGCTTAAGATAGATATGCATACCCATATCATACCCAAACAAATACCCAACTTTAGGGATAAGTTTGGGTATGGAGATTTTGTGTACCTTGACCACCACAAGCCCGGGCAGGCCCGCATGATCAAGGGCCAGCAATTCTTTAGGGAAATAGGACAAAACTGCTGGGATCCCCAAATTAGGATTGATGAGTACGCCAAGTACCATACGCAGGTGCAGGTAGTGAGTACCATACCGGTCATGTTCTCCTACTGGGCTCAACCAGCACATTGCCTGGAAGTTTCGCGCTTTCTCAATGACCATATAGCCAATCTGGTAGCCAGCTACCCAAAGAACTACCTAGGCCTGGGCACCCTGCCCATGCATGATAGCCTATTGGCAGTGAAAGAATTAGAGAGAATCAAGCATTTGGGCTTGTCGGGTATCCAAATTGGCTCCAACGTGAACAACCAAAACCTGCATGAGACAAGTTTTTGGCCCATATGGGAGGCCTGCGAAAGCCTGGGCCTGGCCGTGATGGTACATCCCTGGGAAATGATGGGCCAAGAACACATGCCAAAGTATTGGCTCCCATGGTTGGTGGGCATGCCGGCTGAAACGAGCAGGGCCATTTGTTCCATGATTTTTGGGGGAGTTTTTGACCGATACCCCAAGCTCCGCGTCAATTTTTCACATGCAGGTGGTTCATTCTTTGGCACCCTGGGGCGCATACACCACGGCCACCACTGCCGCCCTGACCTGGTGGCAGTGGACAACCCCACCGCCCCTTTGGAATACCTAAACCGGTTTTGGATAGACTGTATTACCCACGACCTGAATGCCTTAAAGTATATACTTGGCATGCTGGCCAGTGATAAGGTGTGTTTGGGCAGCGACTACCCCTTCCCTTTGGGAGATTTGGAGATAGGTGATTTTGTGGCCAAAAGCGACCTGGATGACAAAACCAAGCAGGATATTTTTTCGCGGGCCGCCCTGGCCTGGCTCCATCTTGAGGCAAATTATTTTGAATAGAAGCACCCATATGGGCAAGCAGATCCTACACAATAAACATAGCAAAGAACAATTAATCAAGCGGATAGATTCGGAGCCTTTTGACCGGAAGCTGATTTCCTTTTACCGGTACGCCCACCTAAAAGATCCCCGGTCCATCCGCGACCTACTGTACCTGCGCTGGAGCACTATGGGCATCCTTGGCCGTATATATGTGTCGCATGAGGGGGTCAACGCCCAGGTGAGCATACCTGAGCCGCAACTTGACTTGTTTACGCAAGGCCTAGAAATGATTGATTTTCTTAAAGGTAGCAGATTGAACTTCGCCTTGGCCCACGATAAGTATGCTTTTTTTAAACTCGCCATCAAGGTGCGGCCCAAGTTGGTGGCCGACGGCCTGGAAGACCCTGATTTTGATGTGACCGACAAAGGCCAGCATGTAGATGCCGAGTCGTTTAACATGCTAACTGAACAGGCCGGCACCCTGGTGGTGGATATGAGGAACCAGTACGAAAGCGAGATAGGGCATATGGAAAATGCCATTTGTCCACCGGCCAATAGTTTTAGGGAAGAGCTCCCCATGGTAGCCCGGATGCTGGAAGCCTATAAAGAGCGTAAGGTGGTGATGTACTGCACCGGAGGCATACGGTGCGAAAAGGCATCGGCATATATGAAACATTGTGGATATAAGCAGGTATATCAACTGGAAGGCGGGATAATAGAGTATGTGCGCCAGTGCAAGGAAAAGGGTCTCCCAAACAAGTTCATAGGCAAAAACTTTGTGTTTGACAAAAGGATGGCCGAGGCGGTAGGGGAAGAAGTTATCGCCAATTGCCATCAATGCGGAATGCCCAGCGATAGCCATGTAAACTGCGCCAATGATTTGTGCCACAACTTATTTATTCAGTGCCCATCATGCGCCGACTCCATGAATGGCACTTGCAGCGCCCATTGTAAACAAATTGTAAACTTGCCCAGGGGCGATAGAAAAGCCGCGCATGAAACCTTTGCAAGCACCGGTATGTTGAGGAGCCGCCATGAACCCAAGCCAACACATTGCATAAAAACCACATAATCAAATCACACGTAAGGCATTAAGGCGTTATGAAGAGGTTTCTACTGCAGATACTTGCTATGGCAGGCTTTTTTTTGGCGGTGGCCGGCCAAGATACCATAGGCAGGGGTGATGAGGTGCTCCACATAGATGGTGGCCCAATTTACACCGAAACCGATGTAAACGCCTTGATACCAGAGCCTTTCAACCTTGCATCGGCCATGGTTTTCATGTTTATAGCCTTGTATTGGTATATCAAGGTAAGCAGGCAAACCACCACTTCGTTCCGGTTTATGAAATTGTCGTCCGTGATACTTGCCATTGGCGGTTTGGGCGGCTCTATCTACCACGGCCTAAGGCTCTGGGAGTGGGCCATGTGGATGGACTGGATACCAATTTTGGTGCTGTGCATAGCCGCTGCGGCGTATTTTATCTTCCGCATTTACAAAACCATTTTTTGGGCCCTATTGGCACTTTTAACAGCCATTGGGCTGCAATTCCTGAATTTTTACACCATACCTGACTGGCTTAACACCAATACGTCATACGGCATATTGGTCTTGTTTGTCATTGTGCCTTTGGCGCTTACGCTTATCAAGACCAAATTTCTCTATTGGCAGTATCCACTTATTGCCTTAGTGGCCTTTGCCCTGGCGCTCATGTTTCGCCTCACCGACCGCCTGGAATGGTTGGCACCCATCGGCACCCATTTCTTATGGCATTTGTTCGGTGCGGTAGCCTGCCATGCCATGTTTAGATATATGTTTTTGTTTAAGAGAGCCTTGCCCAGATTTGAATTGATAGTTAAATTTAGGATACGAAAAATCCGCCTTGAAAATCTAAAGAAAGCGCGGGAATTGGTGCTAAAGAGGAAAAAGAACAGAAATACAGGTTCCTAGCCCAGGGGCACTCTCCACTTCTATTTTGGCGCCCATTTTATTGGCAAAATCGCGGCACAGCATCAAGCCCAAACCGAAGCCCCTTTCCTTTTCAGTTCCTTCCCGGCTGTCGTTCAATTGGTCAAAAAGCGCATTGGCTTGTGCCTTGTCCATGCCTATGCCATTGTCTTTTACCTTAACAACAAATTCCCGTTCGGCACACTCGGCCAATACGCTTACTTGGCCTCCCCTGGGCGTAAACTTCATGGCATTTGATAGCAAGTTTCTCACTATAAGCCCTACCACATGGCCATTGGTGGGTATTGGCCGGGTACATTTTACCTCCCGCAGCAGGTCTATTTCCTTGGCTTGGGCCCCCAATGCCACAAATTCCAGTTCGTTCTGTATAATCTGCGCAATATCGGTGGGGTCCATTGCGCCATTGACCCCATTTAGCTGCATTTTGGACCATGTGATAATGCTGATGAGCAAACCCTGATTTGCTTTTAGTTGGGTTTTTAACTTTAGCAGAAGGCCTTCTTTTGTAGCTTGGTCAATATCAGGGCCCTGTATTAGTTCAAGCACCCCAGCCAGAGAGTTTAGCGGGCCCTGTAAGTCATGTGCCAGCACAGAAAACAATCGGTTCTTTAACTCCACAGCCTCGCTCAGGTCATCGTTATTCTTGTCCAGTATGGCTTGTTTCTCTTGCAATTTTTTGTTTAGCAGGCGGGTACTGCGGTTTTTGCGGATAAAAACAAATAGAAAAATACCGGCCAGCAAACCAATGATCAAAAGCAACAGCATGGTAATTCGCTGTCCGCCCACCTGGGCTTCAAGTAGTTCCTTGTCCTTCTTTAGGTAAGATTTTTCATAGTCGTTGCTGGCCTTTTGAAACCTGGCCTGGGTTTCTTCTTGCAATAGGCTGTCGCGCAATAACATATGCGCATACTGATACTCCAGGGCACTTTTATAATTGCCCTCTATTTTATAGGCATCACTCAGTAGTCGGTAGGCATGGTAAATCCTGGACCTTAACCGGTGTTTGGTACTCAGTTTCACGGCCAACAAAGCATAGTATTTCATGCTGTCGATTCGGTCCTGGTCGCGGTAGTGGTTCCCTATGTTGATGGCCGCAGTTATTTGTTCATCAACGTTTTTATTTTTTATGGCCACCGCCAAGCCATGGCGCATGTAGTGAATGGCACTGTCCAGCTTGTCCAGTGCCAAAAATGACGCCCCTATGATGGATAGGTTGCTTCCCTTCCATTGGGCGGCCCCCCTCACCGTGGCACACAGAGAAAGGGATTTCTGGGAAAGCGATAAGGCTTCATCTACCCTGTTCATTTCATAAAAAGTTGCCGCCCTTCTATTTAGCAAATGCGCATAATCTTCGGTTTTGGTATTTCCGTCCAAGAGGCGTTCGGCCATATCATAGTAATCGAGGGAACGGTGAAAGGCCCTGGAGGCCCTGTGAATTTCACCCAACCAAAGGAGGGTGCGCACCTGACCATCCACATCGCGTTTCTCTTGATAAATGGCAAGTCTTTCGTTGAGGTACTCACTGGCCTTTTCATACTGCGCCCCTAGGTAAGCCTTCTCGGCCAGGTTATACAATTGGGTTACCCTGGGGGTATCTTGGCCATATACACAGGCGCTACCTACAAGTGCCAGGATGAAGACAAAGGCTTTATTGCTGCGCATGGCTTCAAATTACACGTACCAAAATTGGCAAGTCCATCCCACTAATCGAAATTTTGGCAAATAGCTGTTTATATTTATTGATTTACAATTACATACGCCAAAAACAATACTCACAATTATCCCTTTTGGCCATTAGGGCGAAAGGAAAAAGCCCAAAACCCTACATTCGCCGCACAAACACAATATAGAATGAAATACTTACAAATAATTGTCCTTTTGGCCATTGCGGGCACGGCAAGTGCCCAAACCAAACCTGACCCTTCTATTTTCGCTGGGCTTTCCTTTAGGAGCATAGGCCCGGCCCTCACCTCTGGCCGCATAGCCGATATAGCCATTAACCCACTCAACCACAACGAATGGTATATAGCAGTGGCTTCAGGCGGAGTTTGGAAAACCACCAACGCAGGAAACACCTTCAGCCCCATTTTTGATGGGCAGGGGGCCTATTCCATTGGCTGCATAAGCCTTGACCCCAACAATGAAAACGTGGTATGGGTAGGCACAGGGGAAAACAACAACCAACGCTCGGTGGCCTATGGCGACGGCGTGTATAAAAGCGAGGATGGCGGCAAGTCTTGGAAAAACATGGGGCTCACCAGGTCTGAACACATAGGCATGATAGCCATAGACCCGCGCAACTCCAACACGGTGTATGTAGCAGCCTACGGGCCCCTATGGTCAGAAGGGGGCGAACGGGGACTCTATAAGACTACGGACGGCGGCCTTACCTGGGCCAAAGTACTGGATATAAGCAACTATACCGGCGTGAACGAAGTACACTTAGACCCCAGGAACCCCGACTTGATATATGCCACTGCCCACCAGCGCATGCGCCATGTGTTCACCTACATAGGCGGCGGGCCTGAATCTGCCATCTACAGATCGACAGATGCCGGTAAAACTTTTGACAAGCTGGGGAATGGGCTGCCATCAGGTGTGGACATAGGCCGGATAGGCATGGATATATCACCCACAGACCCCGATATGCTCTATGCCATAGTAGAGGCGCAATATGACAAAGGCGGCATTTTTAGGTCAACCGACAGGGGGGCCAGTTGGAACAAAGTGAATAGCTATTCTACCTCAGGCAATTATTACCAAGAGTTGATTTGCGACCCTATCGATCCCCAGAAATTTTTCATTATGGACACGTACAGCATGGTATCGACCGATGGCGGCAAAAACCTGGTGCGGGTGCCGGGAAAAAACAAGCATGTGGACGACCACTGCATATGGATAGACCCCAGCCAGACCCAGCACTGGATGATGGGCTGCGATGGCGGACTGTATGAAACCTGGGACGAAGGCAACAACTGGGATTTCAAGCCCAATCTCCCCGTAACCCAATTCTATAAAGTGGCCGTAGATGAAGCCCTCCCCTTTTACCATGTGTACGGCGGCACACAGGACAATTTTAGCCTGGGCGGGCCAGCCCGCAATACCAGTGAAACCGGGGTACTAAACAGCGATTGGTTTGTGACCAATGGCGGTGATGGTTTTGAATCGCAGATAGACCCCAAAGACCCCAACATAGTGTATGCCCAGGCGCAGTATGGGTACTTGGTGCGCTATGACCGCCGAAGTGGCGAATCGGTATTTATACAACCCCAACCCGGCAAGGGCGAGGCCACCTATCGATGGAACTGGGACGCGCCGCTGCTGCTCTCGCCCCACAACCACAAGCGCCTGTATTTTGCTGCCAATAAACTATTTGTAAGCCACGACCAGGGCAATTCATGGGAAACCATAAGCCCTGACCTGACCCGGCAACTAGACCGCAACCAACTCAAGGTGATGGGAAAGGTGTGGAGCGTGGACGCCGTAATGAAAAATGCTTCTACCACGGTGTATGGCAACATAGTAGCCCTTGACGAATCGCCCATAAAAGAAGGACTGCTCTATGTGGGCACCGATGATGGACTGATCCATATAAGCGACAACCAAGGCGGCACCTGGCGCACCATCTCACAGATAAAAGGAGTGCCCGAAAACACCTATGTAAACATGTTGGTAGCCTCACCCACCCATGCAGATGTGGTATATGCCGTATTCAACAACCACAAAAGGGGCGATTTTGCACCCTACGTGTATATGAGCCGTGACCAGGGCCGCACCTGGGCCAATATAGGGAGTGGCCTGCCCAGCAGGGGCTCTGCCTATTCCATTGCCCAAGACCATGTGAACGACCAGTTGCTCTTTGTGGGAACAGAATTTGGGTGCTTTTTCAGCAACGACCTTGGCAATAACTGGATACAACTAAAGAACGGCCTGCCCACCATAGCCATCCGCGACATGGCCATACAGCGGCGCGAAAACGACCTGGTATTGGCATCCTTTGGGCGGGGTTTTTATATACTTGACGATTACAGCCCTTTGCGCACGGCCAGCAGTTCTGTATTTGATAAAAAAGCCCATTTATTCGAATCGAGGCCAGCCCCCATGTTTGTGCAGCGCAATGACCTGGGTTGGGGCAAAAAAGGATTCCAGGGCGACGCGCTCTATGCGGCAGAAAACCCACCACAGGGTGCGGTAATTACCTACTACTTAAAGACAGATGCAAAAACCGGCAAAGACCAGCGAAAGGAACGTGAAAAAACAACGCTGGACGATTTCTATCCCAGCCTGGCAGAACTGGAAAATGAAGACCGCGAAAAAAGCCCTGAATTGGTTTTTATCATCACCGATACGGACGGAAATTTTGTGAGAAGGCTCAGTGCTCCAGCCAGTAAGGGCCTAGGCCGGGTGGTATGGGACTTTAGGTATTCCAGCCCCATGCCACTTGGCAAGGAAGGCAAAGACAATCCGGGACAATGGGCTGTACCTGGAAAATACGAAGTACATATGTGGCTGTGGGCCAATGGAGCACTTACCGATTTGGAACAACGCACCGAGATAACCTGCTATCCGCTAAACCTCAACACACTGGCGGCAACCGACTTGGAATCACTGGCCACCTTTAACCAAAAAGTTTCCCAGTTGACCCGGGCCGTACATGCGGCCCTGCGGTACCATACCGAACTTGCCGACAAACTGGCCCACCAGCGCATGGCCGCTACTTATAGCCTGTCAAACAACGACTTAATCAAAAAAATTGAAGAAACTGATGCACAGTTGCACGCCGTAGGCAAAGCGCTGCACGGCGACAAGACCAGTGCCGCACGCGAGTTTGAAACCCTGCCCGGAATAGCCGATAGGATAAATATGGTGGTGTGGAACCTCTACGCCAGCACCAGTGCGCCAAGCCAAACATTTGTGGATGCCTATGACTTGGTATATGAGGAGGTAAAGGTGCAAATAAATGAGTTGCAACGCATAACCGAATTGATGCTCGAAATGGACCAAACCCTGGACCTGGGCCAAGCACCCTTTACCCCAGGCCGATTGCCCCGTTTGGACTAGTAACAGGCCCTAAATAGCACCCAATTTTTTATCCTTGGGGGTGCCCAGCATAAACTCCTTGAGATAACTCGGCTCAAAAGCGTGTAGATTGACAAAGGCTTTTTGCCGATACGCCAAGGCTGCCAGTCTTGCCATGTGGGCAGCCTGAAGGGCCAAGGATGTATCATAAACCCAATGATTGTCAGCTATATCCCTGTAGAAATGAGCTGTTTTTGTACAGCCCGTACCAGCCATGACCAAGGGGAGCCCCCTAAATTGATCAAACCCATCTTTTTCAAGCACCAGTGCTTGGGCTTGCCATATAGCAGCCCCGGCAGGGTCATATACCGCCACATACACTTCCATCCTGCGCGCATCAATTAATGGCACAGCCCAAACACCCTGCCCATGGGCCGCCCATATGCCCTGGGCCAATACCCGCAGGGTATCAAGGGCGATAAGCGGAATCCCCAGGCCAAAAGCCAAGCCCTTGGCAAACGAGGCCCCAATGCGAAGGCCGGTATAGGAACCCGGGCCCGCGCTCAGTGCTATGGCAGCCAGTTGCCCAGGCTTCGCATCCAAAGACCGCATCAACTCATCAGAGAGATGGGCTATATTCTTGATATGCTTATCATTTGACGGTAAATCAATGGCACCCAACACCTCCTGCCCCTGTGCCAGGGCCAAGCTGCCCTGGTAGGTAGCTGTTTCTATGCACAGGATCAAAGGTTCCATCAAAAGCGGATCTCAAATGTGAATGGCTCCCCGTTTCGCAGCACTTTGACAGCTGTGACCTCCCCGGGTGAAAAGTGTGCCAGTGCCTGCATATAGCCCATCATGTCCTTTACCTCATGATCGCCCAAATGGGTAATGATATCCCCTTTTTGCAGGCCCGCGCGTTGGGCCGGTTTTCCCTCGCTTACCCCGTCTATCTTAAGCCCTTGTGGATGTCCAAAGTAATCGGGAATGATGCCCAGGGTAACCTTAAAGGAGGGTGCCTTGCGGCTATTGCCTGTCTTGGTTTTTCTAAAATCCATGCCATCTATCGCATCAAGTGCCATTACCAGTCCATGGCTCAATTCCAGCACCCTCTCCATACCGCCGTAGTTCAGCTTTTCGGCATCATCGCTGGGCCTGTGGTAGTCTTCATGCGTACCGGTAAAAAAGTGCAATACGGGTATATCCTTTAGGTAGAAGCTGGTATGATCTGAAGAACCCATGCCTGAGGGGTTACGGTTAATGGTAAAGCTAGAAGTGTCAAGAAGGTGAATGGCCTGTGCCCACTGCGGAGAGGTGCCATTGCCAAAAATGCCCAAGGCCCCGGTGGAATCCAGCCGGCCCACCATGTCAAAATTGAGCATGTACCTGGGTTTGAATGTGGTAAAGACATGGCTATTTACAAAGGCATTGGAACCGAGCAAACCAAGTTCTTCGGCACTGAAAGCAACAAAAAGGTAATTGTGTTTGAGGCTTTCCCGCTGGTTTTGCAGCCTGGCAGCCAGGGCCAGCAACAGCGCCACACCGCTGGCGTTGTCATCGGCCCCGTTATGTATCCCAGCCGGCCCGGTATGGAGCGAATTTCCAAACTCACCCAAACCCAGGTGGTCATAGTGGGCACCGATAACCACGGTTTCGGCTGCGCCAACGTGTATTTGGGCCAATACGTTCCGCCCTGACCTACCCACTTTCCAGATGGTCACCTCCCCTTTAACCTTTTGGCCCCCGGCCACTTTATTCACGGCTTCCTCCCCCAGGTGCACCACGGGTATTTGGTACTGGGCCAGATTGTTGTAGGCCCTAAGCCCCTTAGGCGACAAATCGGCATTTGCATGGTAACACACAATGGCTTTGGGTTTCATTACCATCAATTTTTCCAGCCGCCGCTGCCAGGGGAGTTCATCAAAGAATTTGGAATGTGGGTGTACCCCGCCAGGCAATCCAAGGTCAACCAGTACAACCGCCCCTTCCAGGTCCACCGATTCAAAGTCGTTGTGCCCCAGGTGTGGTGCTTCAATTCCAAAGCCAATATCCACCAGTTCGCCCGCAAACTTGCCATTGCCCGATGGGGCAAGCGGATAATAATCCACATCTATCCGCAATTTTTCGCCACCTATGGTTAGGTAGTTGCCCTTGGGGGCAATTTGGGCAGGTGGCATAAAATCAAAATCATGGAAATACGAACCATTGACCCCTGCCCCTTCAAGTCCAATTGACCTGAACCTGTTGCGGATATAGTCGGCGGCAAGTTTCTCGAAATCTGAACCGGCCAGTCGTCCGCCCAGTTGGTCGCTGGCCAGAAAATTCACATCTCCCTTTAGCCAGAACACCTCATTGTCGTCCACCTGTGCCCAGCCCACCGGGTTTGACAACACGAAAAGGAGTGCGGTGAGAAAAAACGCATTTAGCTGAAACATAATTATTTAATCATGGTAAAAATCATTTTCAAAGCTACCACCAACATCAAAGCGGCAAACATGACTTTTATCAAACGGTTGGGCACGCGCTTGGCCAGCCGCACACCCAGGGGCGCGGTGGCTATGACCCCAATGCCCAGGGGCAGCGCTGCGGGCATGACCAGATACCCCACACTGTAGGGTATGGCTTGTGCAGGGGTATAGGCCAGTGCATAAAACATGGACATGGATACTGCAAATACGGGTATGGTACCCAATGAAATAGAAGCCGCCCGCCGCATGGATATGCGGAAATACCCGGTAAGAAACGGCACTATGATGAGCCCACCGCCCAGCCCTGAGAGGGCACTTATAAGCCCGGCCACGGCACCAATGGCCATCAAACCCCATGGGCTTGCAGGCAACTGCGCATCCGTTTGGCCAGTGGGCCGGCGCACCAGCACCACCACCAACAAAAACATCAACATGGCCAAGAAAAAAATGGTAAAACGCTGACGGTCATACCAAGGGTAGTGCGTGATAAAAAAACTGGCAGTCAGCGCGGTAATGGCACCTGGCAGAGCCACGGGCATTACTTCGCGCAGGTGGAGCTCAGCCATTCGCCAATTGCGGATGCTTGCGCTAAGGCCGGCAAAAAAGGTGGCAAAAATGGAATTGGATATAAGGTAGCGGGGCAGTTCGGTGCTTTCCAGGCCCATAGGCCCAAAATACACGCTAAGCACAAAGACGAAGATGATGCCGCCGCCCACGCCCAGCAATCCAGAGAGGAACCCTCCAAATAGCCCTGCCAACAGCAAGATAAGCACTTGGATGATGTCCATTATGGCCGCAGGAGTGCCTGGTAGGCAGTGGGGTTGTTGAGGAGGTCAAGAGCCTGTGTCAGGTCAGGGTCTTGGGCCAGGGATGACTGGGCCCAGCCGCGCTGGTAGTGCGCCTGTTTGGCCATTTCCAATCGGATGAGGTTGCGCACCAAGTCCTTGTCTGATTCAAAATCACCCGTTTTCAACTCAGCTATGTAGGCCAGTGTCTCGTTGATTTTCTGGCCAATGGCTTCGGCATTGGGTTCTGATTCCAGTTTGTCTTTTATGGCCTGCAGTTTTTTTTCCGCCGCACCGGCGTAGGCAAATTTCCTGGCCTCCAAAAATGCCTTGAACCGGTCAAGATCGGCATCGGTCACCACCAGTTTGTCAGGTGCGGGAACGGATTCCATCTGGCCCAGCCACTCCACCGCAAACCAAAAAATGTGGTGTCCATTGATAAGCGCCCGCACATAGGGCGAACGCGGCGGCAGGCTTACTTCCACGTCGGGCATCACCCCGGCGCCATCATTTACCTCCCTGCCCGACTTTGTTTTAAACACTTGGATAAGCGAATCGGGCATGTCGGGCACATTGCCGTCCTCGTCGCGCGAAGCGTAGTCCAGGCGCTGTATGCATCGCCCGCTGGCCGTATAGTACTTTGATGTAGTAACTTTTACCTGACCATTATAGCTCAGCGGCTGGGTAACCTGCACCAGGCCCTTTCCATATGAATTGCGCCCCACTACCACGCCACGGTCATAATCCTGGAAGGAACCGCTCACTATTTCACTGGCCGACGCCGAGCCGCCGTCCACCAAAACCACCACGGGAATGCGGTTGTCATAGGGTTTTCGGTAGGTCTTGTAGTCGCGGGTATGGTCTTGGTTTTTACCTTTCGTGCTCACCACCAGGTTGTTTTGGTCTATAAAAAGATTCACCAAATCCACGGCTTCCTTTAGGAGCCCACCAGGGTTGCCGCGCATATCCAGGACCAGCGATTTCATTCCCAGGGCCTTCAATTCATCCAGTTTCTCGCGCACTTCTTCGGCTGCATCCATTTTAAAGGCTTCAAACTTGACATATCCCACTTCAGGGGCTACCATGGCGTAGTAGCTCACATTGTCCACCTTCACCTCGGCGCGTTTAAACGTCACCTCATAGGGACTGCCTTTTCGGGTCATGGAGAGGGTCACGGGCGTATTTTCTTCTCCCCTTAGTATCTCGCTCATCTCGTCCACCGATTTGCCTACCACCGACTTGCCATCAATGGCCAAGAGTATGTCTCCCACCTTGATGCCGGCCGCAATGGCAGGGCCTGATTCGTATAGTTCGCCCACTACCAAGTGTCCGTCCATCTCCATGATACGGCCCCCAATGCCGGCATAGGTGCCCGTGCGCTGAAATTCATAGTCTTCCACTTCAGATTCAGAGTAATACACGGTATATGGATCCAATGATGACAGCATGGCATCTATGCCCTTGCGCATCACCTTGGCGTGGTCCAGCTCGTCCACATAGAGCTCATCCACAGTTTTGTACAGGGTGATAAATATGTCCAACTGCTTAGAAATCTCAAAAAACCCACTGCCGGCTGCGGACAGGGCAATAGCGGCAGCCAGTATGAGAACGGTAATGCCAAATGGCTTGTACTTGGTCATGGATACGAAATTAGGTCAGCGGGTGTTTGGCCTTGGCCGCCACGGCAGCCTTCATGTCGAGCAGCAATCCCTCCAATACCCGAAACGTGGGGGCGTAGCCCTGTATTTGTTTGGACCGGTACACCAGGGCTAGGTGTAGGGGGGTGCTTGGGTCAATAAGTGGCTGTAGGTGGCGCAGGGCTTCGCGCAGGTGGCGCTTGACCAAGTTTCGCTGGGTAGCCTTGGGCAGCAGGCGTTTGGGAACCACCAACACCACCCTGAAGGGTACCTGCTGGCTAGGGGCATTAAGAAACCGTAATTGCAGAAACTGCCTGTTGATGCTGTGACCAACAGGCAGTTTCTGAAGGATTGGGACCACATGGGCACCGCCCTTGAGCATGTGCTTTCGCCCCAGTTGCAGGGACATGTGGGCTAGACTTTGTGGCGCGGCTCGGATGAAACGGTGAGTTTCTTGCGGCCCTTGCGGCGGCGGGCGGCCAGTACCGCGCGGCCCGACTTGGTGCTCATGCGCTCGCGGAAGCCGTGTTTGTTCTTGCGCTTCCTATTTGATGGCTGGTATGTGCGTTTCATGGTGGTTTACCTAAAAATGGCTTGCAAAAGTAGGCTTTTTCCCAATACGGCGATGCAGAAGGCCGTGGTGCCAAAACATTTATTCGGGCTATGCCCCCGTTGGCCACATATCCACATAGTTTGGCCGAAAAAAAATGGTCGAAAACTGGGCGGCGGGCGACATTCGCCGGCACACAACACAGGATAATTTTTTACGATATGTACAGGATTTTATTGGCCTTGCTATGCGCGGGGTTTATTTCGACTTCCGTTTTGGGGGTGACTTATACTTTTACTGGGGCTGCAGCTCCGAATAAGGCGTGGAACAACCCAGTAAACTGGGATGCAAATGGTATTCCGCCCGATAGCCTTGCATCTGCAGATGTGATTAATATCAATTCTGATGCAAATTTTAACGCTGGGGTGACATTCACCACTCTAAAGATAAGAGGCACCATTAACATAAATGCCACAGTTACAAACGCTAAAGGCGTTACCATTAGCCTAAATGGATACGGAGGAAATGGCAATATGAACATTTCCAGTGGTAGCACGTCAATCACTAACCTGACAATGTTTAACGGAGGCAGCGTTGACATTGATAACGGTGCAACATTGACAACGACCAGTACATCTAATATTCAGCTTGATGGCTCGTTTGTGAATGGAGGCACATTTTCTCCTAATGGAGTAATAGTAAATGGTGATTGTGCTTTTAACAATCAAAGCACGGGCACAGTCAATGCAACAAAAGGATGGACAAACTCAGGCGGTACAATAACCAACAGCAACACAGTTAATTTAGGTGGGAATTATACAGGATCAGGCACTTTTAACAGTACAGATAATACTTCAGAATTGATATTGAACGGTACATCAGCACAATCACTTATAGCGATTACCGCCTATTCCGTAACAGTAAATAACAGTTCAGGTATTGTGTTGTCAGGTGATTTAAATATCGCCACGGGGGGGGCGCTGACGTTTTCGTCAGGTGACATTACCACCTCATCCAACAAGGTAGTGCTTAATGGTACAGCGAGTATTTCCGGCGAAACTTCTGATCATTACGTAATAGGACAACTTCAAGCAAGCACTACGTCCACTTCCTCTTCATTTGGCGGTTCGGGCGTGAGCCTCACCCTTACGGGAGGCTCGGGAGGTACGGTTACCATGAACCGCTATACCGGCACCGCGGTGGCGGGCAATGGAAACACTGGCCTCCAAAGGTGGGCTGACCTTTCTGCCACAAGTTCCGGGTATTCATCCGCTCAAGTTGTTCTCACGTATTTTGATTCAGAACTCGGCACGATAGATCCAGAAAGCAGCATGAAAGGTTTCAATACAGCTTCATCAAACAATGAAACTGACGGAAGCGCCTCTTGGTCATTGGTGACTACTTCGGTTAATACATCCGCCAACACCATAACTGTTACAGGATTAACACCCTCTACCCTAAGTGGGTATTCGTTTAGCGGCGGAGATGATGGGCAAATTCTCCCGATAGTGCTTTTAGGCTTTTCGGCTTCCAGTACACAATATGGCAGCCTACTTTCTTGGTCCACCTCTACCGAAACCGACAACAGCGGGTTTGAGATACAGCGCAGCGTGGACGGCCAACATTTTGAAGCCATAGGATTTGTGGCTGGCGCCGGCAACAGCATCAATGAGCTAGACTATAGCTATACGGATATGGAAGCCGCTACCCTTGCGGCCCAAGTACTGTACTACCGGCTCAAGCAGATAGACTTTAATGGTGACTATTCTTATAGCCCGGTACAGTCCATACAGCAAGGCATAGGGATGCGCATAAGCTGGCAGCCCAACCCGGCCAGTAGCCACATAACCCTGGCAGAGCCGGGCATCATAGCCGAGATTGTTGACCTGTCGGGACGGGTACAGGTGCGCACGGACGGCAATATCCAAACCATAGGCTTGGATGGTTTGCTCCCCGGTGTTTACCTGCTGCGCTTGCGCAGGCTTGACGGCTCCGTACTACACCAAGACCGATTGGTGAAACAGTAACAATTATCCTGTGTGTTGATATGCAAGGCCGCCACCTATACGGGGCGGCCTTTTTTTTATTCTTCCTCCCCTTCTGGCCGGCCTATCCAGTTCCCCTTTTTCCAGGTCTTGAGTTCTTCTTCAATTTGGCGCAGGTAGCCCTTGCCCACTTCTTCATCCACCAGATGGTCAAGCTTGGGCTGCCCCGCTTCTATCCAAGCGGAGTACCACAAGCTGCCCACGCAGCGAATGGACTGGCGCATCCGGCGCTCTACCATGCCGTTGAGCGCCACGTGATAGGCGGCGCTAAAGGCCTGGCTATAGGTTTTGGTGAGGGTTACGCCGCGCTCTTCCACCGCGTATTTGTCGCCCTGTGGGGTAGTTTCGGTGAGTTGCCGCTCCAGTTCTAGCACCGAATCAAGGGCCATATGGCTATCGTACACCACTTTCCAAATCCGCGATAGGGGGTCGCGGATAAAAGCGGCCCTGGGCAGGAAGAAATCATATTCCACGGCAAACAATTCAGGCAGGCGCGACTCCCAAAACCCATGTATCCCATCTTGTCCCGTAAGCTGTCCGTTGTAGTTTACCGTGGTGTGCAGGGGCACATGGGCATCGGCCACATAGTGGCCCAGGTCGGCAGAGAGCCATAGTATTTTATCGCGGTCTTGATGATAAAAGGCATGGACCAATCCACGATATACCCGCTGCACCTGCCAGGGCACTATGCCATAGGCCATGAGGGTATCTTCACCATACTTGGCCACTGCCGAATCCCAGGATTGGGGCATGGCCGCAAAAGGCTCTTTTCCATAGTGGTCTATGTCAATGTAGTGCCTGGGGGCTTCTTCCTCTGAAGCGTAGCGGCGCTTGTCGGCATCCACTGCGTGTTCGGTAACGTAGTCCAGGTAGTACTTATAGAACGCAAACAGGGGTTTAGGCAGGGTAAAAACCGCCACCCGGTTGATGGTACGGTGACCGAAAAAGCCCCAGCACCACAAGTATTGTGGAAAGAGGGTGAAGGAGAGGACCAGGACGGATGGCAGTAGTTTCCCTATCATGCCACAAAGAACCAAAAAAAAAGCCCCTTAACCGGGGCTTTTTTTTTACCAGGTCGCTGTGGCCCTTATTGAATATGTACACCCGAAGCCATAAAGGTGAGCTTTACTTCATCTTGGGTTACGGCATCTATTTCCTCTTTTGTGGCTTTGGCATCTTCCAGCAGGTGCTTTTGCTCGGCCACGCTCACCACTTCCCTTTTTATGGTGCCATTGGCCACGGCGGCTTTACCCGCACAGTCCATGGGCACAAAAAAGGCATAATCCTTAAACTTGACCCTAACCGACAGGGAATCATCGCCCAGGGTCAGCCAGCATCCTTTTACCTGGCAAACCCCGCCTATGGGCGCGGTGACCTTAACCATGGCCGAATCAGCCGATTGCATGGCTGCGACGGCTTGTTCAAGCGACATAGCCCCTTCGGTATCAAACCGCTCCCCCCAGAATCCGTCTTCGCCTTTCAGCAACTCCACTTCTGCTGTTTCGGGTTGAATTTGTTCATCGGTGCTTTCGGCCTGATTTTTCTTTGGCCCACATGCCGTGAGTATGCAGGCGGCAGTGCAGGCCAGGATAAATGTTGTTCTCATGTATATTATTGATTTAAATGTGAATGGCCCTGTTGTCGGTAGCTGCCAGGCAGGCTTCCTTAAGCGATTCGGTAAACGTGGGGTGGGCGTGCGACATACGGGCAATATCCTCGGCGGCAGCCCTAAATTCCATGGCCACTACGGCTTCGGCTATCATGTCGGCGCAGCGGGGTCCCAACATGTGTACACCCAGTATTTCATCGGTCTGGGCATGGGCCAGCACCTTCACAAAACCATCTTCGTCCATGCTGGCGCGTGCACGGCCACTGGCCTTGAAGGGAAATACCCCTTTCTTATATGCCATGCCTTTTTCAGTAAGTTGTTCTTCGGTATAGCCCACCCCGGCACCTTCAGGCCAGGTGTACACCACACTGGGTATGAGCAGGTAATTGATGTGGGGCTGCTGGCCGGCGAGCCTTTCGGCCACAAAGACCCCTTCTTCTTCGGCCTTGTGGGCCAGCATGGGCCCATGTATCACATCGCCAATGGCATACACCCCTGGCACGGCGGTCATGAGGTGTTCGTCCACTGGAATTCTCCCGCGTTCGTCGGTTTTCAGGCCTATGTTTTCCAGGCCCAAACCATTGGTAAACGGCTTGCGGCCCACGGCCACCAAGCAGTAGTCGGCTTCAAATACCAGTGATTCCCCCTTATTGCCTTCAGCAAGCACCTTAACTGAATTGCCCAGGTTGGTTACTTCTTGAACCTTGGTACCCAGTTGAAAATCGATACCCAATTTCTTTAGTGACCTAAGCAAGTCTTTTGCTATATCGGCATCCATGCCGGGCACAATCCTGGGCAGGTACTCAATTATGGTAACTTGGGTTCCCAATCGGGCATATACCGAGCCCAGTTCGCATCCAATGATGCCGCCGCCTATAACCACCATTTTGGCAGGTAGTTCGGTAATATCAAGAGCTTCGGTAGAGGTGATGATGCGCTTGGCATCCAACTGGGCAAACGGGAGCGATGCGGGTACCGACCCTGTGCCGATGATGGCATTCTTAGCCTTGATGGTCAACTCTTTGTCGCCCTTGATTTTGATTTCGCGCGCTGAAACAAAGGAACCCAAGCCCTTAAATACATCCACCTTGTTCTTTTTCATGAGATAGGCTATGCCATCGGTGGTTTTCTTTACCACTTCATCCTTTCTGGCTATCATCTGCTTGAGGTTCACTTGCAGATTGCTCAGCCCTATGCCGTGGCTGGCAAAGTTTTTATGGGCATTGTGGTAGTGTTCGGATGAGTCGAGCAGGGCTTTTGACGGAATACAGCCCACGTTGAGGCAGGTGCCGCCGAGTGCCTGGTCTTTTTCAATGAGTGCGGTGCGGAATCCAAGTTGGGCAGCGCGAATGGCCGCCACATAGCCACCGGGGCCGGCACCAATAATGGCTACGTCGTATTGTTCTGTTGATGTTGACATGGTTATACTTCAAGTAGTAAGCGGGCAGGGTCTTCTATATACTCCTTAACACGGTAAAGGAAACCCACGGATTCCTTACCGTCAATGATGCGGTGGTCATAGGAAAGTGCCACGTACATAACCGGCCTAATTTTCACTTCGCCCTGTATGGCCACAGGCCGTTCCACTATGTTGTGCATACCAAGTATGGCAGACTGGTCGCCATTGATGATGGGGGTAGAAAGCATGGATCCAAACACGCCGCCATTGGTAATGGAGAAAGTGCCGCCTTCCATGTCCTCTAAGGAGAGCTTGTTGTCCCTGGCCTTAAGTGCCAGTGACAATACTTCCCTTTCTATTTGGGCCAAAGAGCGTTCTTGGGCATTCCTAATGATGGGCACCACCAATCCGCGTTCGGTACTCACGGCAATTCCTATGTCGGCATAATTGTATGTAATGATTTCATTACCGGCTATTTTGCCATTGACCGATGGAAATTCTTTAAGTGCCAGGGTAACCGCTTTGGTAAAGAACGACATGAAACCCAAACCGATGTCATGTTTTTCCTTAAAGGCATCCTTATATCGTTTGCGCAGCTCCATCACATTGCCCATGTCAATTTCATTGAACGTGGTCAGCATGGCGGTGCCATTCTTCACTTCCACAAGTTTCTTGGCAATGGTTTGTCGGAGCCTTGACATTTTGGCCCTGGTGGCCATTCTTGCTGGTTCAATGGCACTTGATGACGAATCGATTGGCCAATCGGCACCGGCATCAGATTCCTGGGCAGTGGGTTGGGCGGGGCTTATGGCCAAGGCATCGCCCTTGGTGATGCGGCCACCGATACCTGAACCCTGTACCTGAGAAGTTTCCACGCGTTTTTCGGCCAGTATTTTAGCGGCCGCCGGTGAGGGATGGCCCTGTGCGTTTGCCGGAGCTGGGGTTTGCTGTGGTGGAGATTGGGTCAAGGCGGGTATTGGTTCGGTTGGCGCCACCGGTGCCGAAGGAGCGGCGATAACGGCGGCACCCGTGCCAGGTGCTATGGTAGCGAGTAGGTCACCTATGCGCAAATCGGCACCAGCCTGTGCCACAATGGATATGGCACCAGCCGAAGGTGAAAATATTTCTTGCGAAGCCTTGTCTGTTTCCAGTTCGCAAAGGGCCTGGTCCATGGCTACTTGTTCGCCATTGCCTACCAACCACCGGGCTAAAGTGACCTCGGTAACGGATTCGCCCACCGAGGGTATTCTGATTTCTATTGCCATGTGTAGTTATTCAAATGCTTTGTCAATGATAGCGGCCTGTTCTTGGTAATGGACTTTTTTAAACCCGGTAGCGGGAGATGCGCTGGACTTCCTGGAAATCAAGCGCATGTTTTTGTTGATGTCATATCTCAACAAATAGGTCCAAGCGCCCATGTTGAGCGGTTCTTCTTGCACCCATACGCATTGGGCCCCTTTATACCGCTCCATCATTTCAGCTACCTGCTCTTCGGGATAAGGATACAATTGTTCTATGCGTACCAGGGCTATGTCTTCCCGCTGGTCTTTTTCCTTTCGGCTTGCCAGTTCATAATAGATTTTCCCGGAGCAGAAAAGTATTCGGCGCACCTTTTTGGGGTCGGCGGGGTCGGCTATAATCTCCATAAACTGGCCCTTGGCAAGGTCGGCTTTGGCAGAAACGGCCAATGGGTTCCTGAGCAGGGATTTTGGAGTCATCACGATCAAGGGCTTGCGTTGTTCCCAAACCAGTTGCCTCCTCAGGAGGTGAAAGAAATTGGCAGGGGTAGTGGCGTTGCATACCAATATATTGTTTTCGGCGGCCAACTGAAGGTAGCGTTCCGGGCGGGCGTTGGAGTGCTCGGGGCCTTCACCTTCATATCCATGAGGCAGGAGCATGACCAAGCTGGACAGGCGTTGCCATTTGGACTCGGCGGAGGTGATAAACTGATCTATGATGACTTGGGCGCCATTGGCAAAATCGCCAAACTGAGCTTCCCAGACTACCAATTGGAATGGGCTAACCATGGAGTAACCATACTCAAATCCCAGCACGCCAAACTCACTCAGGTGGCTATTAAAGATCCTTAGGAAGTTTTTCTGGTCGGGTACGGTGAAATTCAGACTGTTGTACACCGTTTCGGTGTTTTGGTCAAAAATGCAGGCATGCCTATGGGAAAACGTACCGCGCACCACGTCTTGGCCAGAAATGCGCACGTTGTACCCATCAAGCAACAGGCTTCCGTAGGCCAACATTTCAGCCAAGCCCCAGTCTATGTTATCCTTGTCAAATCTACTCTTGCGGTCTTCCAACAGTTTTTTCACCTTGCCAATAGGCACAATATCACTGGGATGTGTGACAAGGGCATGGAGAATCAGTTCCAATTTCTTGAGCTGCACACCGGTATTTGGTGATTTCTTAACCTTTTTACCGGTAAGTAGCCGGTACCACTCCTTTTCCAATGGTTGCGGTATGTAGGGCAGTGGTTTCTGTTTCACTTCATCCAACCGGTCTTGCAGCATGGATTTGAACTCATGCTCCATTTTTTCAGCCAAAGAGGCTTCTATATGCCCCTGCGATACGAGTTTATCAATATATACTGCCCGTGGATCGGGGTGCTTTTCTATGAGTGCATAAAAGGAAGGCTGAGTAAACCGTGGCTCATCAGATTCGTTGTGGCCGTGCTTTCGGTAGCACACCATATCTATCCACACATCCTTGCCGAACTTTTGGCGGTAGGCTATGGCAAATTCCATGGCGTACACGACGGCTTCGGCATCGTCGCCATTCACATGGAGTACGGGTGCGTTGACAATCTTGCCTATGGAAGAGCTGTATGTAGAGGATCGGGCATCTTCAAAGTTGGTGGTAAATCCCACCTGGTTGTTTATGATGAAATGGATGGTGCCCCCTGTGCGGTAGCCAGAGAGCTGAGACATCTGAACGGTTTCATAGATAATACCTTGACCAGCGGCAGCGCTATCACCGTGGATGAGGATGGGCAGCACCTTACTAAAATCGCTGTTGTAGAGGGCATCCTGTTTGGCCCTGGCATAACCCAACACCACGGGGTCAACCGCTTCGAGATGTGAGGGGTTTGGTGCCAGGTGCAGGCTTACTTCCTGGCCTAGGCCCGTGCTCACTACCGAGCTAAAACCCAGGTGATATTTTACATCGCCGTCGCCCATGGGCGATTCCATGGAAACATTGCCTTCAAATTCGCCAAAGATGTAGTCATAGGTCTTGCCCAATATGTTGGCCAACACATTGAGCCGCCCCCTATGGGCCATTCCGATAACTATTTCTTTCACACCCTGGTTAGCCCCTTCGCGGATGGCCGCATCCAGTGCGGTGATGGTATTTTCACCCCCTTCAAGTGAAAACCTTTTTTGGCCTACAAACTTGGTACCCAAGAACTTTTCAAACACCACTGCCTGGTTGAGCTTATGGAGTATTTGCCGTTTCTGCTCAATAGAAAAACCATAGTCTAGGTTACGCTCCTCAAAACGTTGCTTAACCCACTCAAATTCTTCTGTATTGCGAATGTGCTTGTATTCTATGCCTATATTTCCCAGGTACAAACCCTTCGCTTTTTCAATGATCTGGGCCAGGGTAGCACCGGGGAGCTGAAGGGTGGCACCGGCGGCAAATGTTTGGCCCAAATCTTTCTCTTCCAAGCCTGCGTCGGCCAGAGTAAGCCGGGCATGCCTATCGCGGCGGGTGCGTATGGGGTTGGTAGTTGACAGCAAATGTCCCCGCTTTCTATAGCCTTCAATTAATGCATAGACTTTGATTTCCTTTTCAATTGAAGCCTGTTCACCAATAGGACCCGCACCGTTGGCCCCCAGGGCAAAATCAAAACCCTCAAAAAATTTGGCCCAAGAACGGTCCACGCTGGCAGGGTTTGTTTTGTAATCTTGGTAAAGGGACTCAATAAACTGACCATGTGCATTGGCCAAGTAAGAGGGAAAGCTCATGGATAATGAAGCGAAATTTGGCGCAAATATAGCCCGCAAGGTGTGCTTGAAAGGGCTGGGATAGGCTTTTGACCTATCGACGAAAGATAGCCAAATAATGATGAATGGCCCATGGGGCTTGGAACATTTGGCTAACTTCGCCCATTGAGACTTGCCGTATGTTGAAAAGCCGCGCTTGGGTATTCATTGCACTTCTGTTAGGGGTGATTCACCCGGTATTTGGCCAATTTGGCGACACCAAAGCTTGGATAGATTTTAGCCAACCCTACCTGCGCCTGGCCGTGGCTGCCGATGGCATTTACAGGGTTTCAAAAACAGGCCTAAAAGACCTGGGGGTACCGGTGGAGAGTATTTCAAACGACAACTACCAGATATATGAGCATGGCAGTGAAATACCCATATTGGTAACGGCAGACTACATACAGTTTTATGGAAGGAAGGCAAGGGGCGACCTAGACCAGGCACTCTATGAGGTGGCTACCGACCAACTGGCCGATGACATGAGCCAATACACCGACACGGCGTACTACTATCTCACTTATGGGAGTAGCAAGGGCCTCAGGTATGCCGCATCACTCAACACGGATGTGGGCGGATTGCAAAAAGTGGAGACCCACAACCGCCGCAACGCCTTTGTTTTTAAGGAATTCTATTCATTTGGCGAAAGGAGTTTTGCTTCACTCCAACACCCTGCCATGGGGGCGGGTGATGGTTGGGTGTCGGGCCTGGTGAATGGTGCCTACGCCCCTTTAGTGTCCATGGATGCCAGCGACTATGTGCCAGGGACCACGGGGTATTTTGGGACAGATGTGGTGGGCAATAACAACCGAATGGAAGCAGCCCTAAACCATGACGACTACAACAACCAGATACTGGTGGAATACAACAACGGGGCATGGAAAGAACTTGGCAGGCTCCTTTTTGCCGGCATTACCCGCCATCCACTGGACTATGGCATAAGCGCCGACATGATAAGCAGCGCGGGCAAGCTGGAGTTTAGGGTGAGCCACGACCGCAGTTACAATGGATTGAAGAACCAGTTTAAGGGAATTTCTACCATATCACAAATTACGGTAGGTTATGAAGCCTATATCAAAGTGCTAAATGGCGAAAGCGAACGGTTTGACCTGGCAGGCTACGCTAGTGATATGCACCTGGAGATGACCAATTTTAACGGCAGCAATCCGGTGGTGATGGATATAAGAAACGGCGTTCTTTATGACTTTGTACAAACCGGAACTTCAGTGGCCATACGGCTAAGAGGGAGCAGCACCGCGCAAAGCATAGCCCTATGTGAAGAATCAAAAATTGCGTATTTGAGCCCGGTAAGGCTCAGGATGCATGACATAAGCTATGAAACGGGGACCAACATGCTGATAATTAGCCACAAAAAAATGAAATCGGCTGTAGAAGCCTATGTGGATTACCGCCGGTCGGCAGCCGGTGGGTCCATGACGGTGAGTGTGGCCTATGTGGACGAGATATTTAACAAGTACTACTTTGGTTACCACCACCCCATGGCCATAAAACTGATGCTACAGGACTTGTTAAGCAGCAACCAAGAACCCCAATATGTATTCTTTATAGGCAAGGGCATGAACATGTCATACAAGCGTGGATTGGATGGGCTGATAGACAATAGCGCCGACTTGGTGCCTTCCATAGGTTCGCCATGCGCAGACTGGTATTATGGCAGGTACCTAGATCCCACCAAGATAAGCCCACCGATTTCCTTTGGCCGCTTGGCAGCCCGCACCCAGTCAGAAGTACTGGAGTACCTAAATAAAGTAAAGGCCTATGAGCAGCTCACCATCAATAAATGGCGAAAAGATGTGATACACATAAGCGGAGGCAAGGTGGCTGAGGAAATAGATCGGTTTAGGCAGTATATGCTCAACCTGGGCGAGACCATAGAAGCACCCAAGACAGGGGCCAACATTTATTTCTTTGACAAAAAAACCGGGAATGAGATAGACAGCGAACTGAAGGACAAGATACTGGCCAAGGCCAATGAAGGAGCAGGCCTATTCTCCTATTTTGGCCATGCCGGGGCCAATACCACAGAGGTGGACATAGGCATGCCCATAGACTACAACAATGCGAGCAGCCCCATGATCATGTATTTTGGTGGTTGTGTGCTGGGTGGCTGTTTTGAGGATAGGCGTTCGCTGGGAGAAGAGTTCTTGATGAGCCCCACCGGGGCCGTGGCGTGGATAGCCTCTGCGACCTATTCATTTGAATCTATGGTGTATGAATATACACGGCTATTCTATGAACAAATGGCGGGCCCACAGTATGGCCATTCGATTGGTGAACTTACCCGGAGTACAATAGAGGCATTTATCATTGAGGGCGATATCCTAAGGGAAACCCAGTCATGGCAGACCATATTTCAGGGAGACCCCAGCCTGGTGCTGTACAGCCCTGACAAGCCTGACTATGAAATAACCAACAGTGACTTGTTTATCACACCCGAGGGAGTTACCGCCCAGTCTGATTCGTTTTACGTCAACATGATAGTGAAGAACCTGGGCATGGCCATGGATACTACCCTACAAATAGCCTATACCACCACCTACCCCAATGGCACCAGCGAACAGGATACCATAACCCTTCCTGCCGTATATAATACGGACACCCTATCTTTTGTGTTTTACAATAAAGGGAAGCAATTTGGAGAGTACACCATTGATGTGTTTCTGGACCCAAATGAATGGATGCCAGAATTAAGGGAAAACAACAACAAAGCCACGTTCAATTTCTTTTTGGTATCAAATGGGTCGGTGGGCCTGTTTCCGGCAGAATACGGCATAGTGAGCGATACAAAAATTGAATTTGTTGCGCAAAGCCTTGATTTACAATCAATTTCAAATACATTTCAATTTGAATTGGATACCACGCCCACTTTTGAGAGCCAGTGGCGCAAGAGAAGCGGTAATGTAAAGGCGGGTTTGGTGGGCCGGTGGCTGTCAAACCTATTGGATGTAGATTCACAGGCCTATTATTGGCGGGTGCGCCTGCGGTTGCCCGATGGCAGTTTCAGCCCTTGGTCAGAGCGCTCGTTCAGCTACATGAACAATTCGCTGGAGGGCTGGGCACAAATTGATTTCAAGCAGTTTGACGGGGCCAAAATCTTAGGGTTCTACGCCGATTCGGCCAGGAGGGATTTCTTGTTTTATCGGGTTACCGCGCCAGGTCAGTTTATTGTGCAGAACCACGGACGAGACTTTCCCATACCGGAGAATTACACCTTTGGGCAGAAGCCGAAAGTTACTGACAACAAGATTTTTAGGAACAATCAGTACAGTTATATAGACGGAAGCAATAGCGGCAACGGCATGGTGGCCTACGTGTTTGCCCCGGTAATGAACGACGATGGCACGTTTGACCCCTGGATCAGGGATTTTGGGGTGTACCAGTACAAGGGCGAAATGCGCTTTGACTGGATGAAAACCGAAGTGGACATAAACCCCGTGGTACTCGATAGCTTCATTTCATTTGTTAACCAAATACCCAATGGCTACCACGTACTGATGTACTCGGGGTATTATCACCGCATAGCCGATATGCCTGAGCGTTTTTACAAGTCGATAGAAAGCCTGGGAAGCACACAGATCCGGAAATTGCAAAACGGATCGGTGTGGCTACTGGCCGGCACCAAGGGCGCGATTCCAGGCACGGCGCACGACGAAAAGTTTACCAACAAGCAGGATTCCCTATTGCTCAGCAGCATCACGCTCAACATTATAGGCAATTCGGGCAGCATGCAATCGACGGTGATAGGGCCATCGAAAAAATGGCGCAATCTCCAACTCTACACCAAGCGGTTTCGCAGCAAATCGGACAAGGTGGACAACAGCTATAATATAGTAGGCATAGACACCCTGGGCAAGCGCACGGCGCTGGTAAGCAATTTCACGCTGCCCCAACTGGACCTAAGTTTTATTGATGCCATACGGTATCCGTACTTGCAGTTGGAACTGAATACCAAAAACAGCAAGGAATTTGTGCCTGCCAAGCCCAAACGGTGGGTGGTACACTACGACTTTTTGCCGGAGGGGCTTATCAATACCGAATTGGCCTATGACTTTAAGCACGACACGGTACCACAGGGCAACGACATCACACTGGAAATAGGGTACGAAAACGTATCAAAACTCTCCTTGGTCAATGTGCCCTATAGTTTTGAAATAACGAATAAGGCAAGGGAGCGAAAGTATTATGTGCAGGATACGCTAAAGGCCCTGGCGCCCGGCGAGAGCTTGGTGATAAAGAAATCATTCAGCACCACGGGTTTGCTCAACGAGAACAGGCTGGTGCTTAGGACCAATCCGAATATGGCAGTACCTGAGCTATACGCATTTAACAATGGTTTTGAAAAGGCGTTTTTTGTGGAAGGCGACTTTGAGCGCCCCCTACTTGACGTGGCCATAGATGGAAACAAGATACTAAACAACGACATAGTATCGCCCACCCCAACCATATTGATAAACGGTAAGGACAACAACAACTTTTTTTTACTTGACAAACCTGAATACTTTGAAATACTGTTGTTTAGACCAGATTCGGCACAAGCGCAGGAAATCACGGCCATGACACCCGGATTTAGTTTTACCCCGGCAACGAGCGACAAGAGGACTGCCCAAATTGAATTTAAGCCCGGCACCCTGCCCGATGGCAAATACCGG
Organism: Bacteroidota bacterium; assembly: GCA_016192035.1. GTDB lineage: Bacteria > Bacteroidota > Bacteroidia > CAILMK01 > JACPUW01 > JACPUW01. The sequence goes on along the minus strand of JACPUW010000041.1, from coordinate 2,797 downwards.
TTGAGCGTGCAACTCACGGATGCATCGGGCAACACCTCGGGCGATATAGCCTATGAGGTTTCCTTTGAAGTAGTTGGCGCCTCTACCGTGAGCCATTTCTATCCGTACCCCAATCCATTTTCGCAGCAAATGCACTTTGTGTTTACCCTAACCGGAAGCCAGGTTCCCAGTGACATAGTGATACAAATACTCACGGTTTCAGGAAAAGTGGTGAGGGAAATAGGGATGCACGAATTGGGTCCAATAAAAATTGGGCATAACGTAAGTGAATTTGCCTGGGACGGCACCGATACCTATGGCAACAGGCTGGCAAACGGCGTATATCTGTACCGGGTAAAAACCGTGCTGGACGGAGCCCATATAGAGCACCGCACCACGGCGCACGATGCGGCATTTACCGAACAATTTGGCAAGATTTATCTACTAAGATAAGCCTATATCAATTGTCTATCAAACAGTTGCCCTTACAGCACCTTGACGCAGCCCTTCAATGGATCCAAGCCCAAGAATATAAAAACTTCTTTCTTTTATGTACCGGCACGCCCAGCGACACATATCCCCCACCCCACTCTGTGCGCCTGCTATTTGGGGGGAGCCATGCCGATGTGCCCCATACAATCCTGGACGATTTGGCCAAGGTGGACAGTGGGGGCTTTTATTTCACCATGCTGTCATACGACGCCAAGAATGAAATTGAGCCATTGGATTCCAAACATTTGGAGCCAGTACCTTTTCCAAATTTGGTGCTGCTTCAGCCCAATGATTTTTTAGAACTGGGCATGGTACCGCAGGGTTGCCGGCACTGGGGCCGCGGTGAAAAGCTTTACCGGGCAATACAAAAAGCGGGTGACGACAAGGGCCAGGTTCATGGGGCATACCCTGACACAACGGATGTACAAGTCATTGATTTTGTAGCCGATGTGGATGACGACTACTACTTGGGCCAAATAGGGCGCATACAGCAAGAGATAGTAGAAGGCAATGTGTATGAGATGAATTACTGCCGCAACTATACCGCCAGGGCACACATAGACCCATACGCGCTCTTTAGCCGTATGCAAGCGCAGGCAGCAGCGCCTTTTTCGGGCCTTGTGAAACTGGATGGCAAATACGTGGTTTGCGGCAGCATGGAGCGGTTTATGGCCAAAACGGGCCAACGGCTGGTGAGCCAACCCATAAAGGGTACCCGGGCGAACAAGGGACAGCTAGCACAAGAGCGCCATGAATTGCTGCAATCGGAAAAAGAAAGGGCTGAAAACCTTATGATCGTGGACCTGGTGCGCAACGATCTAAACCGCTGCTGCATACCGGGCACGGTGGCTGTGGATGAGTTATTTGGCATATACACCTTTGCGGCAGTACACCAAATGATCAGCACGGTAAGCGGTGAAATAAGGCCAGGCCTGGGCCTATATGAGGTGGTGCGCAGCATGTTTCCCATGGGCTCCATGACCGGGGCGCCCAAGGTTTCGTCCATGCAGCTCATAGAGCAATACGAGCGGTTTAAGAGGGGGGCTTATTCTGGCAGCATAGGATACGTGAACGAGCGCGGCGACTTTGATATGAACGTGGTCATACGGTCGGTGCTATATGATTCACATACAGGCAATGTGAGTGTGCCGGTGGGGTCGGCGCTCACCATAGATTCCATACCCAGCGGGGAACTGGAGGAATGCCGTGCCAAGATTGAAAAAATCAAAGAACTGGTAGCCAGGTCGGTAGTGCGTGTTGGCTAGGGTATTTTATGTTGATGGGTTATTGGATAGGGGTATAGGCATTAATGGAGTGTGGGGGGTGCGGGAGGTTGAAGAACGCAATAGGAAGGACTGTTAACATGTTGAATTACTTATAAACCAATAGATTGATATAAAACAAGTTGTTTTTAATTTATCCCATTATTGCCTTTTATTGCTTTCATGTATATTCCACACCATGGATGTTTCTATGCGGGTAAACCTCCCCGTTGTCCGTTAGACTATCCGCTATGTGACATATACTCACCGATCATTTGGCGCTGTACAGGCCACGGCATCCATATTATTTTCCAGATCGATTTCTTTTTGATGATAAGGCCATTGGATTGAATTTCAAGCACAGATCCAACCAGTAACTCAATTTTCCTTTGGTGTCAAAGCCAAGGGGCCTGACGAAAATATAGCCTTTCATGGGCTTACCGGTAAATTCCATGGGAATACAATCGGAATTTTCCAGTGCCTTGTCATATGCATCTTCTCCTATGCGGCAGAGAAGCACATCTTCATTGAGTTTTTTATCTATGTGGGTCCCACAGCACATCTTATCGTCCACCATGATACACACACCGCTAAACATTTTCTTTTCAGAAAAAACTATTTGTTTTTCCAAGAGCAGCTCCCTTATTCGGTTCAGTGAGTTTTCGTTGTACGCCATTTGTGTTGATAGTTTTAATACATATATAATCAATGCTAATGACACTACGCTTGTTTACAACATGGCGTTCCAGAGGCATCCAACTGCGTTTTTTAGGAGAACGTCCATCCAAGTATCCATTTTCTTTCGCAAGTTTGTTTTGAAGCAAAATTCGTCAAGATGGTACTGCAAGTTAATGGGCAATAGCGTGTTGTGGAAAATGCCAAGATTTATCTTCTTGTAATTGGAAGCCAGGATGTGTACCCAGGGAAGTTTTTTATGGGCATCCTTACCTGAGGCTACTTCAAGGGTCACCCCGGGGTAGTCCTCCTTTAGTTTGGTGTACGACCTGAAGGAATCCGTGGTCACCTTGCTGCTCTTTGTCAGGTACATGTCCCAAACTTGCTTG
>JACPUW010000039.1 GCA_016192035.1 Bacteroidota bacterium | reverse complement strand
TCTATTTTTTCATCCGTTTTCAGTTGTTTTAATTCCACCTGGTCAAGCCGCTGAAAAACCGATGCACTGTTAAGTAGAAACCGGCGCATGGCCACGAAGGCCTGAATTATTTGAATGCTGGCAGAGATGGCCCTTTCGGTGTTGAGCACGGCTGATAGCATGGCAACCCCTTGCTCAGTAAATACATAGGGTAGGGTTCGTCTTCCACCATGTTCGCTTGAGGTTCCAAATTGGCACTTCAAGTTTACCCATTCGGTTTCCGTTAATTGAAATCCAAATGCATCAGGAAACCTGCTCAAATTCCTTTTTACTGCCCTGTTAATATACTTAGTCTCAGTTTGATAAAGTGCCGCCAAATCGCTATCAAGCATGACTTGGGTTGATCTAATCAAAAGTATTTTGCTTTCTATCTGGCTAATAGTTAACTCCATAAATCGGGTTTTAATAGGTAATAATGCGCTTTGGTTTCGGCATTGGCCATGTCAAGAATCACATTGAGAAGCGGGGTGCCAAAACCATTATCAAGTTCTATCCCGGCATTCTGTTCATCTTGGCCATCCATTTGTATTTCAATGCAAATTGGGGTAAATATAGTCAGTAGAGGGCTTATTGCTTATGTGCTGCACCATGGGCCATAAGAGGAAAAAGCCCAGTGACTAGTGGGTTCATACCGTAGCTGTTAATGGCTGCCAAGGGCATATGTGGACCGTAAGCCTACTTGGCTGCGAGGCAGTAGCCCCCAAATGTGCCCTCAGCTGCACCTATACTTCCATCCACCTGCATCCACCTACCATGTGCCTGTATATTCGCCTCCATATGGCCGACAACGCTTTTTCGCGCTTGGTTTTTAACAACCAGTTCGTGGTAAACCGCGCCATAAAAGCCCTGAGCCTTATTGCCTCTGGCCTGTCCCTCTACCTATTGGCCTATTACTATGGGTATCCACCCACGCCAGAGCGCGAGAAATTGGCCCTGTTGGGTTTTGAAGCCGTTTTTGCTGTCTATGTCTTGTCATTCTTGTTTCGTTTATTGTTCACACTCAGTAGATTGGATTTTATTAAGTCCAATTGGTTCGAGGGGCTGCTCATGGTGTTTCTCCTCTATGACATTGTGAGTCTCTACTTATTTGGGGTTCCCGTGCTCCAAATAGTTTTCCACCGGCTGGGATTTGAAAATTTTTCCTTTGTCTATATGGCCTTTGTGCAGGTGTACCTCTTGTTTTTTGTGGGCATAGACGCCGTGAAATTGAGTCACTACCTGTCTCGGCTTAAACTCAAGTCTTCGGCCATTTTTGGCCTTTCGTTCCTGTTCCTCATAGCCATGGGTACCCTACTCCTGCGCATGCCCGAAATGACCACCGCCCCAGGCAGCATGGACACCTTGGATGCCCTCTTTACCTCTGTGAGTGCCAGTTGTGTCACCGGACTGGCCGTGGTTGATACCGCTACTTTCTTCACTTTCAAAGGTCAACTGGTACTCCTGGTCCTGTTTCAAATTGGCGGTATAGGCATCATTTCATTCGCCCTGTTCTTTGCTATGTTCATGCGCTCTGGTGCGGGCATTCAGGGCCAAAACACCCTAAAGGAAATGCTCAACACGGCCAACCTGTCGGCCTCGCGCAACCTTCTCAAGCAGGTTATGGGCCTTACCTTCCTCATAGAGGCCATTGGTGCAGCACTTATTTATGCTTTTATTGGTGAAGTGGCCACTGGTACAGATCGGGTTTTTCTCAGCATATTCCATTCGGTGAGCGCATTTTGCAATGCCGGTTTCTCCATATTCCCAAATGGCCTGCTCCACGATCTTTTGGCCCAACAGTACTATTTGCACATGGTCATTGCCATGATCATTTTCTTGGGGTCACTGGGTTTTCCCGCCATTCAAGACCTGATTGGGGTCAAAGCTTTAAGGGAAAGGATGAAAACCCCCTGGAAAGACTGGGCACTTGGCACCAAGATTAGCCTATATACCTCCGTGATACTGGTAGTGGTGGGTGCGCTACTTTTTTACGGACTTGAAAACCAGCGGGCGCTGCTCGGCGAGTCATACCTGGGCATGGTTGCCCATTCCATTTTTCAGTCGGTTACCACCCGCACCGCCGGGTTCAATACCGTTGACTTCGCCCAACTGGCCGCACCAACCCTCATATTTATGATACTCTTCATGTTCATTGGTGCTTCATCGGCATCTACCGGCGGGGGTATCAAAACATCCACCTTTGTGGTAATTTTTCTATCCATTTTCTCTACGGTGCGCAATCGCAAAAATATTGAAATTGCCGGCAGGACATTGTCAACCGACCTGTTAAACAGGGCTTTAAGTATATTTCTCTTTGCCGCTTCCTTTATTTTCATTGCCGTGTTTGTGCTCTCCATCACCGACCCCGACAAAGACGTGCTTTCCTTGCTTTTTGAAGCCGTTTCGGCCTTCTGTACCGTGGGGCTTTCCACCGGCATCACTCCGCAAATGAGCATTGCTGGCAAAGTAGTACTCATGGTTTCCATGTACTTGGGTAGGGTGGGTATCCTCACCCTGGTAGTGGCCCTTAGCTCGGCAGCCTCCGGCAAACGATATACGTACCCTACTGCACATCTCATGATAGGTTGATGCCCAAGGGTAAAACTCCACATTCTGCCAAACTTGCTTTTTTTTGTACCTTCATTTTTATTCAATAGATAGCGTGCAGAGCCAAGTCAAACTAAAAGAAGCCCTAAAATCCAGTTGTATGTCACTGGTGGCCAGTAGGGTGGACGATGTGCGCGAATCAATGGCAAGGGCTAAGGAAGCCATGTTCCTAGAGTCAAAACCCAGCGATGGCGACAAGTTTGAAACAGGTAATGAAATGATGCAACAAGAAATGGAAAAGGCCCAGCAACAACTGGACAACCTCCAGGCCGTATATCGGGCCTTTAAGGCCCTTGATGTGTCTTTGTCCTATGACCAAGTGCGCCTTGGTGCGCTGGTCCATACTTCTAAACAAACCTTTTTTATATGTTCGGGGATAGGGAAGATACGGCTTAACGACCACGATTACATGACTATGGCCCCTTCGGCCCCGCTGGCCCAAGCCCTCCTGGGTAGGGTGGCAGGAGACAGGGTGGTGTTTAACCAACAGGAATACATCATCCAATCCATTGTGTGATTGCCACTTTTGCCCTAGTCTATTGTTAAATCCCTTTTCATGACCACCATATTGCTACTCGGCGCCGGCAGAACGGCCATTTACCTTATTGATTACCTAGCCATTGCCGCTGCCGCCAATAACTGGGCCCTGCGTGTGGCCGATAGCCTTCCATCCAACCTTGACCGGCTGACCGAAACATCGGCACACCTATCCAAACGGCTGCTAAATATTGAAGATACAGAATCGCTTTCTATTGAGATACAGCAAGCTAACCTCGTTATTTCCCTCTTGCCAGCACAGTACCACCTACAAGTGGCCCAAATATGCTTGGCCCATGGGCGGCATTTCATGTCGGCTAGCTATGCCAGCGCGGAGTTTTTTGGGCTATCCCAGCAAATCTTGGCCAAGGGCCTTAGTTTTATAAAGGAAATGGGCCTGGACCCTGGTATAGACCATATGAGCACCATGCACATGGTAAATGAGATAGCGCAAAAAGGCGGGCAAGTGCGTTCATATAGGTCATACACGGGCGGCCTTATGTGGCCAGGGCTTCCACACAATCCTTGGGGGTACAAGTTCACCTGGAATCCCTTTTATGTGGTAACCGCCGGGCGAGACGGAGCCACCTGGCTGGAAGGGGGCAAAACCAAGCGCTTGCCCTACCACCGCCTCTTTGACAGCGCCGAAAGGCTACATATGGAAAACGGGGGGGATTTTGATGCCTATCTAAACCGCGACAGCATCACATACAAGGAATTATACGGATTAACCCAAGCCCAAACCGTAGCGCGATATACCCTGCGCCGCAAGGGATTTTGCCAGGCTTGGGCAGCTTTTGTTAGGTTGGGCCTAACGGGGTTTCAGCATGAACTGGAGATTGGGCCAGGCATGACCTACCAAGACCTGGCCGAAATGTTTGTGCCCAACGGCAGCAGCCCTGTAGCCTTGCGCTGGGCTAAAGCCCTGGGTATGGACCCACAAGGCCCCCAAATGGACTTGCTCTCGTGGACGGGCATTTTTGACCCTATTCCGCTGCCACAGGGCAGGTTCTCGCCGGCCAAGCTATTGGAAATTTTGTTAATGGATAAATGGACACTTACCACTCTGGATAAGGATGCCATTTATATGGCCCACGTGGTAGAGTGGTCATGTGAAGGCCGGTCATGGGAACACAGGTCAGAATTGGCCATGGAAGGAAAGGACCCAAGCCATACTGCCATGGCACTCACTGTGGGAATGCCGCTGGCACTGGCCGCTGAACTCCTCCTCAAAGGACAAATCACCCAACCCGGCCTCTTGCTTCCTACCCATCCACAGGTGTATTCCGCAGTACTACCCGCCCTGGAGCAACATGGCGTGGTATTCAAGCATTACCATAAGGAATTATAAGGGGCAAGCACCAACGAAGCCCTTGCCGCCCATGTGCGCGCCAAAGCGCCAAACCTTATGGCCTGTGGCCCCACACTAGGAAGGGGTATCAAAGCGCGGGATTTTTAACTTTTCTATCTAGTTGATGGTAGATCATCACATGAGGCATTTTGGGCACGTTTCATGCCTTTAGTCCAAATGCCCTTGTAGGCAATCATCATAAAGTGCCCGTTTTTCGGTCAAGGTTCCAAAATGTATGTTGCCCACTACCATTGAGTTATCTTCGGTTACCATCCCTATCTGGCTAAATGGTACATCGGCAAGTAGTTTTTCCAATTCGTGTGATTTGTTAGCCTTCACCGTTACCACTATCCTGCCCTGCGATTCGCCAAACAAATAGGCGTCTGGCCGTATGCCCGGGGCTAGGTGAATGGCAAAACCCAAATTGCGCGGGAGCGACATTTCAAATAGTGCAACGAACAATCCACCTTCAGAACAGTCATGGGCAGATGCCAACAACTTGTGGGCAATGGCTTGTGACACGGCTTGTTGCACCGCATATTCCTCTTCTAGGTCAAAATACGGGGCAGGCGAATAGGTAATTTGGTGGTATTTGCGCAAGTATTGGCTAGAGCCCACGTCGTTGCGCGACTGACCTATCAAGTAGATCAAATCGCCCGGCTCCTTAAAGTCCAGGGTCATGTGCGCATCGGTATGTTCCATGATTCCTACCATGCCTATGGTGGGGGTGGGCAGCACCGGTCCCTGGTCGCTAGACTGGTTGTAGAAGCTCACATTGCCACCGGTTACCGGGGTGCCAAACCTTTTACAAGCCCGGCCCATGCCAGTCACGGCTTTCACAAATTGATAATATACCTCGGGCACATAGGGATTTCCAAAATTGAGGCAGTTGGTGATTGCGCTGGGGGTAGCCCCGCTGCATACCAAATTTCGGGCTGCTTCGGCAACGGCTATCATGGCGCCGGTCTCGGGGTTTGAAAAGAGGTAGTATGGATTGCAATCTACCGTGAGCGCCAGGGCTTTGTCGCTTCCTTTTATCCTTACCACAGCCGCGTCGCTGGGCTTATTGGTCGTGAGTGTATTGGTTTGTACCATGCTGTCATACTGCTCATACACCCATTTTTTTGATGCTATGTTGGGGTGGTTTAGTAAGTAGTCGGCCACCATTACCAGGTCGCGGGGCTCAGCCACATCGGCCAGGCCAAAAGACTGGCACTGTGAAAGGTATGCGGGCCGTCGGTACTCGCGGTCATATACGGGTGCCCCACCGCCCAGTACCAGATCCCAGGCGGGCACGTTGGCCACCAACTCTCCTTTATGCCAGAATTCCAGTAGCTTGGTATTGGTTACCTCCCCAATTTTGGCGCAGTTCAAATCCCATTTGTCAAAAATGGCTTCAATTTCCTTTTCCCTCCCTTTATCCACCACCACGAGCATGCGTTCTTGCGATTCGGAAAGCAGTATTTCAAAGGGGAGCATGTCTTTTTGACGCGTGGGCACCAGGTCAAGGTCTATGCGCATACCTACCCCTCCTTTTTCGCTCATTTCAGAGGTGGAGCAGGTAATGCCCGCTGCGCCCATGTCTTGCATGCCCACCACCGCACCGGTGGCTATGGCCTCGAGGCTGGCTTCCAGCAGGAGTTTTTCTTGAAATGGATCGCCCACCTGGACCGAAGGCAGGCTCGACGCCGCATCCTCGCCCAGGTCATCAGAGGCAAACGTGGCACCGTGAATGCCGTCTTTGCCTGTGGATGAGCCAACTATATACACGGGATTGCCGGGTCCCAGTGCTATGGCCGAGCAGGTTTTGCCCACTTCCACTATGCCCACCGACATGGCGTTTACCAATGGGTTGATTTGATAGCTGTCGTCAAAATAGACCTCGCCTCCCACGGTGGGCACACCAAATGAGTTGCCGTAATCACCTATGCCTTTCACCACACCGCGCACCAAGTGCTTGGTCTTGTCGCTGTGTATATCGCCAAACCTAAGGGAGTTGAGAGAGGCTATGGGCCGGGCTCCCATGGTAAAAATGTCGCGGTGTATGCCTCCAACTCCCGTGGCCGCGCCTTGATAGGGCTCTATGGCCGATGGGTGGTTATGTGACTCTATCTTAAAGGCACACGCCAAACCTCCGCCTATGTCCACCAATCCCGCATTTTCTTCCCCGGCTTCGGCCAGTAGGTGGCTGCCGCTCCGGGGCAGGGTTTTGAGCCAGTTTATGGAGTTTTTATAGGAACAGTGCTCACTCCACATCACCGAAAAAATGCTGAGTTCGGTAAAATTGGGCAACCTGCCCAAAATGCACTCTATGGCCTCAAATTCTTCATCTAGTAGCCCAAGTTTTCTGGCTGCCTCCTTCAGGGTTTGGCTCATTACGGTATTGGCGTTTCTGGCTGCCAAAGGTAAGGCCCTTACTCAGGCCTGGGGGCATTAGCCCTGTGGATGACGGTTTACATTCAGACGCAAGAAAATGGAGCTACTTTAAGGTTTTCTCCATTCGGTAGTCGTCCATCACATACCCTTCACCTATGTCCATTATTAATGCCTCTTTGATCACAAAACCCATCCGCAAATAGAATTGAATGGCTATGTGGTTGTTTTTGTTGACAGTGAGTCCCAAGCTTGTGCAATTTCTTTGCTTAGCCACTTCATTTATCATTCGCAAGGCTTGGGCGCCAAGTCCCCGGCCACGGTGGGCTGAGGTAAGGTATATCTTGCTCACAAATAATTGTTCCTGTTTCACTTGCGCAGCGAAGTATCCTATAGCATCATGGGCCAGCCACAAAAGCCCGTAGTGGTATCCTTCATGTATCTGTTGGGCTATGGCATCTGGGCTCTGAAACTTTTCAACCATATAGGTTACCTGTGCGCTGCCTATGATGGGAGTGTAGTATTCGTGCCAAATACTAGCCGCCAAGCCAGCAACTAGGTTTATGCTTTCTTTTTGATTGACAATGGTATATGATAATTTGACCGCTTGCATTGCGCCTTCCATCTAGTACTCCAATACCAATACTTGGTGGCCCATGGGCTGCAATTCAGCCAGCAGGGTTTGAAAGTATGCCTGTCCCATGGCCATGTAGGTGCCCAGAAATGTATCCCTCCGCTCTTGGAATATCCCCTGAGGGTAATACAGGTCAAAAGCTTGGTGGACAAGCAACATCTCGGCATCGTGCTTGGCCTTGATGGTTTTTCTTAGGTCGTGGCGCAACTTTTTGATTTCCTTACGTTTTTCGGCGGCCACCGTGCCTGATAGCAGTTTCATTTCGTGAAACGCCGTGGACGATAAGGCGGACATGCGCTCATACGCGGCACACAACTCATCACAAAGCGCAAAAAACGCTTGGCCCTTAGGGTGATTCTCTGCGTATTTGGCTATCACATCCTCCTTTCTGCCCAGGTAATCAGCCCATTTTAGGGGCAATTTGACCATTTTGCGCGACAAACGCTTGGGTATCCACACAGCCGAGCTCCGGGTTACCAGTACTGGAAAAAACACATCCATTGCCCTAAACGCCTCCTTCATTTCCAGCCAGTAAGCTATTTCGGCCGTGCCGCCCACATAGGCCAGGTTGGGCAGCACCACCTCTTGGTATAATGGCCGCATAAGCGCATTGGGCGATAGGCATTCCGGTTTTTCATCCAATATGGTTTCCATATCGCTATGGTCCAGCCACAAATTGGAATCGGCAGATCCATAGCCGTTTTCATGCTTGGTAAGCCGCTCGCGGCCCCCATTGTGCAGATAAAACAGGTTGATGGGCCTGGCTTGCACCTGTAGGTGGTATCCGTTTAATTCCAATAGGTGTTGCGCCGGGACCGTTTCTCGAAACACCAATTCTTCATGCAGTTCTTTCCGCATATGGGGCACAAAGAGTTGTTTTAATTGGCGGTCGTCACCATCCAAGATTACCAGGCCCTCATGCCCAAAAAGGGCGTGTACCCAGTGCCGGGTGGCCTGTGACAGGGTGGGCATCCCATAGGCTTGGGCAAACAATTGGCGCAAATAGCTGCCGGTAACCGGTTCCAATTTCCAGAAACCTTCCAGTTGATTTACTACATCAAGGGCTTGGGCCGGGTTAAACCTGCCCACGGCTCCCTTTTCTCCACTATGCCAACCGTGTTTGGTTCCTTGTATCCATACATGGTTAATCTCTTCAAAATCATGATCCTCACTCGCCATCCAAAACACAGGTACTACACACGAGTCAGGATTTTTTTCCCGGGCCGCCCGGGCTAGGTTTATGGTTTCTACTATTTTGTAGATAAAATATTGGGTGCCTCCAAATAGGTTGAGCTGGTGCCCGGTGGTTACCGTATAGCAGTTGGCCAATCCCAATAGGTCTATGTTCTTGTTTACTGCCTCATGCCCCAGGCCCGCTTCGCTGTATTGCCTTCTCAGCACGCTTTGCAGTACCTCCCTGTTGGTATTCCACTTGGTTTTCCTCATGGCCAGTGCCTTGGATAACCCATCCATGTTGGGCTCAAAGTCATATAGGGGGCTCACTGAGTGGGCGGATAGGAGGTAATCCGATATGAGCGGCCTGAGAAGCGGGGTTTGGGTGAGGGGATAACTGCTTATGCGCACGGCAATATGGGCTAAATGGGTGCCGGGCAAAAATAGCCCGAACCTATGCTAGCGAACCAAAAAGGTCGTATTCCATGGCATCGGCGATACGTACCTGGTGGAATTCGCCAATGCGCAGGTACTGTGTCTCGGCATTGATAAGCACTTCGTTATCCACTTCGGGGCTGTCAAATTCGGTGCGGCCCACATAGTATCCCGATTCCATGCGGTCCACAAGCACCTTGAGGGTTTGGCCTATCCTGGCCGCGTTTTTTTCCATTGATATGTCCATCTGCGCTTCCATGATGGCTTCCTTTCTGGCTTCTTTCACGTCTTGGGGTATATTGTCGTCCATGCCATAGGCATGGGTGCCCACTTCATGGGAATAGGTAAAAACCCCCAAACGGTCAAACCGGTATTCCTTAACAAATTGCAATAGCTCATCAAAGTCCCCATCGGTCTCGCCGGGATGGCCCACCAACAGGGTGGTCCTGAGTGCTATTTCTGGCACCTGTCGGCGTATGTCATCAATCAATTCCAGCGTACGGGCCTTTGTTATGCCCCTTCGCATCACCTTCAACTGTGCATCGGAGATATGCTGTAGCGGCATGTCCAGGTAATTGCAAATCTTGGGGTTATCCCTGATTATCGGGAGTACGTCCATGGGGAATTTTGAAGGGTAGGCGTACTGTAGCCGTATCCAGCCAATGCCATCTACCCCCGACAATTGCTCCAGGAGGCCAGCCAGGTGGCGTTTGCCATAGGTGTCTATGCCGTAGTAGGTTAGGTCTTGTGCTATCAATATCAGTTCACGGGTTCCCTTGGCAGCCAAACCTTTGGCTTGGTTTACCAATTGTTCTATTGGGGTTGATACGTGGCCACCCCGCATCAAAGGAATGGCGCAGAAGGCACAGGGCCTATCACAACCTTCTGATATCTTGAGATATGCAAAATGTGATGGTGTAGTGAGCAGGCGTTCGCCCAGTAGTTCATATTTATAGTCAGCACCCAGTGCCTTTACCACATTGGGCAATTCTTGGCTGCCGAAATACAGGTCCACTTCAGGTATTTCCTTGGTCAAATCATCTTTAAACCGTTCAGATAAACAGCCCATTACTACCACCCTGCCCACCTTGCCAGCTTTCTTGGCATCCACAAATTCCAGTATGGTATCTATGGATTCCTGTTTGGCATTGTCTATAAAACCACAGGTATTAATCACTACCGTGTCGTTTTTGCGCACCCGCTGCTCGTGTACCACATCTATGGCACCGGCAGCCAGTTGGCCCATAAGCAATTCAGAGTCAAATGTGTTTTTGGAACAACCCAGGGTATATACGTTCACCCGTGGTTTCACATGTGGTTTTGTTTTCATGTGGCTTGGCTTCTAGGTAAATAGTGATTTCACGAACGCCTCTTGGTCAAAAATGCGGAGGTCGTCTTGTTTTTCGCCAACACCTATGTATTTGATGGGGACCTTGAACTGATCTACTATGGCCAGCACCACACCGCCCTTGGCCGTGCCGTCAAGTTTGGTAAGGGCCAGGGTATTTATGTCGGTGGCCAGCATGAATTGCTTGGCTTGCTCCAGTGCGTTTTGGCCGGTGGAGGCATCCAGCACGAGCACCACTTCATCAGGCCCGCTGGGCACTACCTTTTCTATCACCCTTTTGATTTTTGATAGTTCGTTCATTAGGTTCACCTTGTTGTGGAGGCGTCCTGCGGTATCTACTATCACCACATCGGCAGACCTGGCCGTGGCAGCTTCCACTGCATCAAAAGCCACGGCGGCAGGGTCGGCGTGCATGCCCCGGCTCACAAACTCGGCACCGCTTCGCTGCGCCCATATGGCCAATTGGTCCACAGCGGCGGCCCTAAAAGTGTCGGCAGCCCCCAGCACCACTTTTTTGCCCATTTTGGCATACTGGGTGGCAATTTTACCTATGGTGGTGGTTTTGCCCACACCGTTTACCCCCACTACCATAATCACATAGGGGCGGCCTGGCGCGGTGGCAAATTCCAATTTCCGGGCTTGGCGGTTTTCTGAGAGCAGGTGTTGGATTTCTTCGTAGAGGATAAGATGGAGTTCATCGGTGTCCAGGTACTTGTCACGGGCCACCCGGGCTTCCAGGCGGTCAATGATTTTTACCGTGGTGGCCAGCCCTACATCGGCAGCTATCAGGGCTTCTTCTATATCGTCAAGTTCCAGGGCTGATACCTTGCCCTTGCCCATGAGGGCTTTGCCCAGTTTGCCAAAAAAACCTGTGCGCGTTTTATTCAGGCTGCTGTCCAGCTTATCCACCTCAGGGGCTTCCTGCTGTGACTGCTCTTTCTTTTTCAGGAAGTCAAAAAATCCCATATGTTGGTTTGGTTGAAACAAAAAAAGCTCCCCAAGGGGTTGGGAAGCTTTAGGTTATGTTTTTGAAGGATGTTTAGTCCTTGAGGAATTCCTCCATTCGGTCTTTGGATACCATCTCTTCGCGGAAAATATAGGCACCGGTCTTAGGCGACTTTACGGCCTTGATCACCTTCACCATGTTTCGCTTTCCTTTGTCTTGGAGTGATGCTACGGTCTTCTTTGCCATGGGATTACTTTATTTCTTTGTGAACGGTGTGTTTGCGCAGGATGGGGTTGTACTTTTTAAGTTCCAGTCGCTGGTTGGTGTTTCTCTTGTTTTTGGTGGTTACATACCTGCTGGTGCCGGGCATGCCACTGTCTTTGTGCACGGTGCACTCTAGGATTACCTGTACTCGGTTGCCTTTTTTTGCCATGGGTCTATAGTATTTTAACTCCGCGTTTCTTTTCTACCGAACGGATGTATTGATAAGCGCCGTTTTTGTTGATGTTGCGCAGTGCCGCTGCCGAAATCTTGAGGGTCACCCATTCGCCCAACTCGGGCACAAAGATGCGCTTCACTTGAATGTTAGGCAAAAACTTGCGCTTTGTCTTTCTGTTTGAGTGGGATACGTTATTTCCCACCATCATCTTCTTGCCAGTCAGTTCACAAATACGTGACATTGGTTTCTTTTTTGGGTGTGCAAATATGCACCGTTTTGTTCTATCATCAAAAATTTAATGCACAAAATCGTGGAGAAGTGTCAGTTCATTTGGGTTTGCGACGGCCCAGTGGCGCCAGGTAGTTGCGCGGCTCGGCCTTTATGTCTTTGGCCAGGGCATCTATGCTCTCTATGGTATCGTCAATTTTCTTGGCCAATTCCTTGTCTTTGACCAACATGCCCAGTGGTGTTTCGCTATCGTTGGCGGCAGCCAGCACCGAGTTGAGTTTCTCCAGCGCGCCCCTTGCCTCTACCACCGCGCTGTGTATGGGGGCATCGCGCAGGGATTCGGTCAGCGTGTTGATATCGGCCAAACTCTTGTCCAGTTTCACCGTAGAAGTCTTGATGTTGTTGCCTGCCTCCTTAAAGGTGGCCGTTATTTGACCAAACTCATTGTCGCCCTTGCTGAGTATGTGCTTCATACTGCCCAGGGCCTGGCGCAGGTCTTCTATCGAGGTGCGTATATCGGCCTGTGCGTTTTTGTCAAAGGTGGCTTCCAGCGACTGGAGTGTCTGTGACAGGCTGCTCATCAGTTTTTCGGATTCAGCCTTTAATGGGGCCAGTACGGCCTCCATTTGGTCAAAAATATCGTCGGAGTTGCGCCCTATCAGGTAGTCTCCGTCACTGACCAACTCGGTCATGGACTTGGCAGGGATGATTTCCAAGGCCATGGTTCCCAGTATATCGGGCTTTGTAATGAGTGCCACCGATCCCTTGGGTATCCGCACATCGCGCTCTATGGTAAAGCCAATGGTGATTAACAGGCTATCCTGTTCGGTATATGTGGGGGTTATCTCTATAACCTTGCCTATTTGAAGGCCCTGGAGGAATACGGGATTGGCCTTGTTGAGCCCATCAAGGCGCCGGTACTCGGCGTACAGCATATCATTGGATGCCAATAAATCCTTGCCTTTGAGAAAGTTGAACCCAACAATAAGGACAACGATGGAAATGCTGGCAAAAACGCCTACTTTGAACTCATCCGAAAGTTTCACCGGGCTTCATTTTACTGTAAAAGTGGGCAAAAATAGCGATGGCCTTGTTGTCTTACCCCAAATGGGGGGAGCTGCCCTACTGTTTTTCCATGGCGGCCTTGTATTCACCAAAGGCCCGGTAAATGGCCGATGCCAGATATACCTGGCCGTCTTCTGATGCCAAATACGCCCTTTCACTGTCGTTGCTGAGGTATCCGGTTTCTACGAGTACCGAAGGCATGGTTGTTTTATATAGTACCACAAAGCCCGCCTGCTTCACGCCCCGGTTCTTGCGTTGCACCCTTTTTTCAAATTGGTCCTGGATTTTCTGCGCCAATAGGAGCGATTGTTCCATGTATTCGCTTTGAAACAGCTCAAAAATGATGTGTGTGGCTGGGTCGTTGGGGTCAAACCCGTCGTAATTGTCGGTGTAGTTGTCCTCGTTGAGTACCACTTCGTTTTCACGGGCCACCGTGGCTTCAGAAATGGCCATGTCTTCCTTTCTGGCATCTAGGTTTTTGCCCACTACGTGTGCGCCCATGGTATAGGTTTCGGTGCCGAATATGGCCGATGAGGGATTGGCATTCACGTGGATGGAGATAAAAACCTGGGCCTTGTTGCGGTTGGCTATGGAGGCCCTTTCCCACAGTTCCACAAACCGGTCGTCGTTGCGCGTATATAGCACCTTCACCCCTGGCAGGTTTTCTTCTATGTATTTGCCTACCAATAGGCTAATTTTCAACGCAATGTCCTTTTCTCTATAGCCGCCTGAGGAGGTGCCGGGGTCTTTGCCGCCGTGGCCCGCATCTATCACTACCTGGCTTATGGCAAAGGGCAATTGGTGGTTGCTATAGGAAGGCACCAGGGCCCCAGCCAACACCAGTACCGCCAATGCAACTACGCGAGGCATATTTTTATTCACCTTTGCACGCATGTTCATATGGCCGTTGGGCATTTCATGTTTGAGAAGGCAAAGCTATTGAACCAAACAGCATTGATAATCAAGGCAACGTTAACAGCGTGTGCATTCATACTGTGTGTGCCTGCAGTGGTGAGGGGGCAAGTGGACACGGCAGTAGCCGATTTGCCTGCTACTGAAACAGTGGCAGATACCATAGTGTATAGCTCAAATGCGCTGGACGAACCGGTAAGGTACAAGGCGAGTGACTCCATAGTATATGACATAGGGGGCAAGAAGGCATATCTGTACGGCGCGGCTACCATAGACTACGCCGAAATGCACTTGGAGGCGCACAGGATAGTGATTGACTGGGAGGCCAATCAACTATGGGCCTATCCGAAAACAGATAGCGCAGGCCGGAAAGTGAAAGAACCCGTGCTCATGGCCGACAAATCGCGGGAGGGGGAGGCGGATAGCCTGATCTACAACTTCAAGAGCCGGAAGGGTCAGTTATACAATTTCAGGATAAAGGAGGGAAACGCCTATATAATAGTGGGAAAGGCCAAGAAAAATGAACGTGATGTGCTCTATGGCAGCAATTCTAAGTTTACTACTTGCGACCACCCCGAGCCTCACTTTTACATATCGCTTAGCAAGGCTAAGATAGTACCCAACGACAAGGTGATTACCAGCTATTTCTATGTGGTGGTGGCAGGCGTTCCCCTTTTTCCCATTGTCTTTCCATATGCTTTTTTCCCGCTCAACACCCAGAATGCCTCCTCGGGCATAGAGTTTCCCAAGTATGGCTATAGCCCCGGTAGGGGGTATTTTTTGCAAGATGGCGGATACTACTTTGCATTGAGCGAGAAATTGGACCTTACCCTGACTGCAGATGTATTTAGCTTTGGCTCTTGGGGCTTGGCTGCCAACGCCAATTATAATGTGAGGTACAAGTACAGTGGTACGGCCTCTGCCAATTTTAACCGCAACTACTTTGACAATGGAAAAGGGGAATTTGTGCCCACGAACGAGTTTCTGGTGAACTGGACCCACAGGCAAGACCCAAAATCCATTCCGGGCATGACATTTTCTTCCCTGGTAAACGTGGGCACGGCAGGATACAACCGCAACAACTCTTTTGACAATGACGACATACTGAACAGTCGATTGCGGTCGTCAATAAACTTTGGCAAAACCTTCACAGGCACGCCATTTAGGCTGTCTGTGGCCCTTGGCCATGACCAAAACCTGCAAACAAGGACCGTGAACTTAACCCTGCCCAACACCAACCTATCTATGGACCGGGTTCAACCTTTTGACCACGTTAGGGATAAGCGTTTGCTCTTTTTGCGCAACCTAGGCTTTAGCCACAACCTGGATTTTCAGAACCGGCTCAGCACCTATGACAGCCTGCTGTTTGACCCAGATACGGTGCTGCAATGGGATAGGGGCCTGGGCCATAGCCTGCCTGTGAACACCAATTTTAAATTGTTTAAGTGGTTCAATGTGAACCCACAACTCAACTACAGAGGGTATTTTGGTTTTTATCGTGACCAAAAGGAGCTTAATGAAAGCGGCCAATTGGAAACAAAAAGGGTAAACGGAGCCTACTACGCTTTTGATTACAGCCTGAGTACTACCGTAAATACTACTGTATATGGCACCTATAAGTTTTCGCGCAGCAAATCGCTTGTGGCCATGCGCCATGTGGTAACACCTTCTATCAATTTCAACTACACCCCTGATTTTACCCAATCGAGGTGGGGATACTTTGATACTGTGCGCACATCAAACCAACCCAACAGTGACGGTTCCTACCCAACCACCATCTATAGCTTGTATGGGTCAAATCCACTGGGCCAACCCCAGCGTGGCAAAATTGGCGCAATAGGATTTGGGGCCAACAATACCTTGGAAATCAAGGTGCGCGACAAGGCCGACACTACCAATGCCGATGCCACAAAGAAGATAAAGATACTGGAGTCAATGAGCCTGAACGGAAACTACAATTTTTTTGCCGACAGCATGAAATTGAGCAATATAACCTTTAGGGCCAGGACTACCCTGTTTAAAAACATGACCATACAATCAGGCCTGGTCATGGATCCTTATGCCATGGATGACAATGGGAAAACAACCGGAAAATATCTGTGGGACACCGAAAAGCGCTTGGCTGATCTTTCTACCTTTAACATAAACCTGGGCACCAGCCTAAGAAAGGCCTTGGTGGAAGAATGGTGGAAGAAAAGGCAAAATCAAAAGCCATCGACCCAAGGGATTGTTACCCCTTATGGAGATAAGTACATCAAGCAAGAGTTTCCTTTTGACCTACGCCTGGTGTATGACCTTTCGGTGCGGCGTGACGGCCTAAACCCCAACAAGGTAACACAGACCCTGAACCTGAGCGGCAAGCTGGAACCTACCAAGAAGTGGGCAGTACAATACACCCTAAACTATGATATTAGGAATCAAGAAATAAGCTATACCAATTTTAGGTTTATGCGCGACCTGCACTGCTGGGAGTTCAGCTTTGACTGGACACCTACCGGCACAAGGAAAGGATTTTATTTTACCATGCGGGCCAAAGCATCAGAACTACAGAGCCTTAAAATTGAAAAGAATTCCAATTTCTGGGACAACTAGCCCTGGTAACGGACATTGGTGAACAAAATGGGCCTGGAAACTTGGCTGGGGGCATGGATACCTTTGCGGCCAAATTGATAAACATACATGAATACCATAGACGGGTTTGATTTTAGGGGCAAAAAAGCGCTGGTGAGGGTGGACTTTAATGTGCCGCTCAACGCACAAATGGAGGTAACCGACGATACCCGGATGCGGGAGTCAT
The DNA here is from genome assembly GCA_016192035.1 of Bacteroidota bacterium. GTDB lineage: Bacteria > Bacteroidota > Bacteroidia > CAILMK01 > JACPUW01 > JACPUW01. The sequence continues at coordinate 13,203 of JACPUW010000039.1, read as the reverse complement.
TGCCCACATTGCTCAAAATCACCAATGAGGGGGGGAAGGCCATCATCATGTCGCACCTGGGAAGGCCCAAGGCGCGTGAAGAGAAATACTCCCTGCGCCACTTGGTAGGGCATTTGGAGAAAATTAGCGGCAAAAGGGTGGTTTTTAGTGAAGACTGCATTGGTGAACCGGCCATTTCAGCCATTGCCCAAGCCGACAATGGTGATATGGTGCTGCTGGAAAATACACGGTACTATGCCGAAGAAACCGATGGAAATGAATCGTTTGCAGCTAAATTGGCCGCGCTGGGCGATGTATGGGTAAACGATGCCTTTGGCACTGCCCACCGCGCCCACGCCTCTACGGCGGTGATGGCCAAGTACTTTAAAACAAGGATGTTTGGATACCTGATGGAGGCGGAAATACAGGGATTGGAGCGGGCCCTGCGCAGCGAGGAGCAGCCTTTTACCGCGATTGTAGGGGGCGCAAAGGTGTCTGACAAGGTGCTGGTGATTGAACGCCTGATGGACAGGGCGCAGCACATCCTGATAGGCGGGGCCATGGCCTACACGTTTATAGCTGCCGGTGGCGGGCAAGTGGGCAATAGTAAAATTGAAGCCGATAAAATGGACCTGGCCAGGGTGCTCATGGACAAAGCGGTGAAAAATGGGGTGGAATTGGTCTTGCCCTCTGATTCGAAAATAGCGGATGGTTTTGGCAATGATGCGGCTAGCCAGGTGGCGGCCAGCGACCAAATACCCAGCGGCTGGATGGGCTTGGATATAGGCCCCAAAGCCATTCAAGTGTATTCCAACATAATAAAAAAGAGCAAAGTGGTGATTTGGAACGGCCCTATGGGGGTTTTTGAGTTTAAAAATTTTTCGCAGGGCACCCAGGCCATTGCCGAGGCATGTGCAGAGGTGGGCAGGCTATCGGGCGGATATACCCTGGTGGGCGGTGGCGACTCGGTGGCCGCCATCAATACGTATGGCCTGGCCCATAAAATTGGGTACGTATCAACCGGTGGGGGCGCCATGCTGGAATACTTGGAAGGCAAGGTGTTGCCAGGTATTGCCGCCCTGGCCGATTAAGGTTATTAAGACCCAAAGGCTGGGGCAATGGCCTGATGGTAAGATATATAGTTGTAATGTCCCCTGCTTTTGTCACATTGCACTTGGGGCAGGCACCGGCTGCACCTGGTGGATAGTGGGTGCCACCAGGTGCAGCTTGCCCGCAGGGTTAAATTTTCACAAACCTATGGTAGCTGGGTGCGGTGCCCATTGGGCTAATGCGCAGAAAGTATATGCCCGGTAGCATTTGTGAAACGTCCAACTTGGTACCGGTAGTTCCCGTTTCGATTACCATATTGCCTTGAAGATCAAACACTGCCAGGGCTGCGCTGCCGTTTTCGGTCAGGCTGCAGCGAATGTGCAACAGGTCAACCACTGGATTGGGGTAAACGCTGCTTTCTTCCTCTACTACAGGTTCCTGGGTCCCCACAACCCGATCCTTGAAAAAAACCACATCGTGCAACCCGGTATTGTCATACAAGGCATGGGCATATTTATAGAGAGAATTTTCTGTGTACCAGTTAAATGAGGAATCTATACTTGTTTTTGGGAAACCCGGGGCAGGAGCCCAGTTGCCTCCAGTGGCAACTGACTTAAACCATGCCGAATCCACTTGGGTATTGATGGACCGCTCCAGAATGGCAGCAAAGGTGCCTGATGGAATTATCATGTTGCCCTCGGCTATCACCTTGCGGTCATTGGTTATATACCGCATAAACAAGATAGAATCTGCCAAGGGTACGCCAACGGCAGAGCCTGATGCTACTATTTTAACAATCCCTTTGTTGTCAGATGCGTTGCTGCTCCCATACTTGTAGGGAAACTGCATGGTGGTCAAAGGTTTTGGGGCAAATGCCATGAGAGGCTGCCCGGTACCATACAAATCACCTATCAGTCCAAGACTTTTCACCCCTTTGTTGTCAATTTGCACAAAATGGTTCTCTGGCTCTCCATACTCATTAAATACATGGGTTACGCTGGGGATATAATCGGTAAGTCCCGGAAAATCGGATGCATCCTTAATGTAAATGGTATCTGATTCAGTGGGTAGTGGCGAAATGGCCGTGAAATCCCAAGTGTTGGATTGGCCTTTTTTGCCGAATGTAAAGGTAGGCGAAGGGACATTCGCATCATAAAAGATGATTTTACCAAGGGCAGGTGTCATGGAGGCATCAAGGCTTACTTGGGCCAATGCGCTGTGAACCAATGAAAAACTAAGAAGCAGGGTAAGAAGTTTTGTCATGTCTGTGCAGTGTTTAGTAAATGTTATGTGGGCGAATATATATCTAAGGTTACATGTGTATTCGTCGGCGTGATTCCTGTTTCCCAATCGTGCCAAAATGCTACCCTAACGGCTAAAGGGCCAAATTTGGGAGTCAGGTGTAGCAAATCGGCCTGACCGTGGCCCCAAGAAAGTGGCTAGGAATGTTTGATTTGACAGTTGTGATAAAATGCCTGTTTATCTTTTCTTAATCCCGGTGCAGCCCAGCGCTTCAATAGTTTTGCCCCAATATCCATTCGATGAAAACAATTTTTTCGGTACTGTTTGTGGGGGTTGTTGCCAACTTGGCCCTAGCCAAAACAGTATATGTAAACCAAAAAGCCATGGGCAACAATTCAGGTAGTTCATGGGCCAATGCCTAAACATCCCTGGCCGTGGCGCTCAGCAAAGCGGTGAGCGGTACCGACATATGGGTAGCAGCCGGGACATATTACCCCGGTAGCTCGGCCTCCGAAGTGTTTAACCTAAAGGACGGAGTGAACTTATTGGGCGGTTTCATGGGCAACGAAACCGCTGCCCAGGCCCGCAACCCGCTCACCAACATTACGATACTCAGCGGGAATATAGGTGACCCCAAAGTGGCAACCGACAACAGCAGCCTTATTCTCAAAGCCAATAAGCTCACTACCTAGGTACTGGTAAGCGGATTTGTGATAGAAAATGGATATGGCACAGGCTTTTTTGCCAGTGGCGTGCTCATAGAGTCTTGTTCGCCCTACTTTGAGTACTGCACCATAGCCAATAACATAGCCAACGGAACTTACAGCAGTGGGGGCGGTGTAACCATTACGGGCTTTGATGCCACTGCCGCTCCCATTTTCTCCAATTGCATTTTTAAGGGCAACCAGTGCTCTGTGATAGGTGGTGCCGTACACAGCAACAACACGTCTAACCGACCCCGATTTGTGGGCTGTTTGTTTGACGGCAATACCGCCGACCGGGGTGCAGCCATACACAATGGTGGTGGGGTAGTAATAGTAATAAACTGTACCATAGTGAACAACACGGCTGAAAAGGGTAGTGCCACCTATACCACTTAGGGAAACCAAACCGCTGTGGTCAATACAATAGTTTGGGGCAACAAAAGCACCACATCTACCGGATATTTGGAGAATTCCACCAGTTCGGCCACTACCCAAGTTACCTATTCCATTGTGGAAAAAGGGTTTGCCGGAACGGGCAATCTCAGCACAAGCCCGGCTTTTGTATCATCGGGCAGCTATCTTATCGGCAAGGCATCTCCTGCCTTTAACAGTGCCGACCCCAAGACAGGCGACTACGGACTGCCTGGGCTGGACCTGGGTTTGATGCCCCGCCGCACCTTTAGGAAATATGACCGGGGCGCATATGAGTACCAATGCACGGAAAGTGATGCCACGGCAGCCAGCTTGGAGGTGACCCAATGTAAGGGGTACACAAGCTCCAGCGGCAAGCTGCTCACTAAAACCGGGGTTTATACCGATGTGATTTCCAACTACAACGGCTGCGATAGCATCATTACCATTTCCTTGCAGATAAACGAAACCGATACCACAATGGAGGTAACTGCCTGCCAATCTTTTAAGCTGAATGGCAAGGAATATAACCAGTTAGGGAACCTATAGCCAGGTACTGCCAAACTCAAAGGGGTGTGACAGCACCATACACCTGAAACTGCAAGTAACTAAGGTGGACATAGGGGTAACCGCCGATGAGAATACCCTGACGGCCAAGGCGCAGGATGCCCAATATGCCTGGCTTGATTGCGATGACAACCAAGTGGTGTCCGGGGCTGATTCTAAATCTTTTACTGCGCAGAAGAAAGGCCGGTATGCAGTCATTGTAACCAGGGACAATTGCACCGATACATCTGAATGCTATTTGGTTGAACCCCTTAATATTGGTGAAAATGAGTTGACCGGCTGGCTGGTTTATCCTAACCCCAGCGCAGTGGGCTATATAGTAATTGCTTCAAGTGAGGGGGGCACCAAGGCCCAGGGCGAATTGCTCAACCTGCTTGGCGAGCGCGTGCAGCAATTTGTATGGGTGGGTGAAAGCATTAAATTGGATGTGAGTTATTTGCCCAAGGGACAATACCTTTTGCGCATAGGCGGACACATGGCCACGGTGCAGGTGCGGTAAGCCAGGGCGCCACCGGCCAACCTTTAAGGAACAGGTGGGCCAAACGCTCCAGATATGGGCGGACAATAAGGCTTAACACGAGGTTTACATCAAACCTGGCATAGATAACAATGGCATAAAGCACCGGTTTTCTGGGCCAATTTCCTTTGCGGTTTGTAAAACCAACTTAACGAAACATGCAAAAATCCCTACTAATTACTTGTTTGTCAGTAATATTGGCCGCTGTTTAAGGCATTGCCCAAGCCCCGGTTATCAAACACCTGTCTTCCTTTCACACCAATGTGTTTGACGAAGGCGCGGCTGAAATTGTGACCTACAATGCCGACGACAAGCTCCTGTACTTTACCAATGCCGATGCCAACACCATCACCATATTGGATATGAGCAATCCGGCTTCCTTGACAAAAGTGGGCGACATAGACTGCGCACCCTATGGGGAGGGAATAAACAGCGTGGCCTATTATGGCGGCTATCTGGCTGCTGCCATTGAAGGCGAATCGGCGGGCACGCCTGGTGCAGTAGTGTTTTTTGACGACAATGGCGGGTATGTTTCTTCAGTGACCGTGGGTTTTCTTCCTGATATGGTTACTTTTAGCCCCAATGGTGCCAACGTGTTGGCAGCCTGTGAAGGCGAACCCAGCAGCGATTACAAGGTCGATCCCAAAGGTTCGGTTTCAATCATAGACATTTCAAGGGGAATAGCCTCTGTTACCCAGGCCAATGTTACCGACCTCACCTTTGACAACTTCCAGGCCACCCTTCCGGCAGGCGTGAGGGTATTTGGCCCCATGTGGTCATTGGCCGACGATTTTGAATTTACCGATGACTCCCTGAAACGCTACCAGATAGTGGATTATGGCAGCTTTGATACCTTGCTTTTCCAAGACTTTGAAGACCTGGTCAACGGCTTGCAGCCATTTGACACTGCGAGCTATGCCAGCAATAGGAACTGGACACATAAGTCATTTAGCGGCAACTATTTTGCCGAAGCCAATGGTTATGGCGGAAATGCCGGATGCAACGACTGGATGGTGAGCCCTGCGTTTAGCAATGCGGGGTACGATGCCATGTGGCTTTCATTTCAGTATGTTAAGCGCTTTAATGGTGACGGCCTTAAGGTTATGGTTTCCATTGACTATACCGGCGATGGCAATCCTTCAGCCGCTACCTGGGCTGATGTGACCGACCGCATAAAATGGAGCGATGGAGCCAATTACAACATACACCAATCAGGCACAGTGGACATTACGGCCTTGTCGGGCCCCAATACCTACGTGGCTTTTGTATATGTCACCCCAGGCGGTGCCAGCGGCGACGGTTCACTATACCAGATAGACAATGTGCTGGTACGCGGCATAAAGCCATACCAAGGCATGGGCTGGTACTATGATAGCTACAGCGGTGACCATTTTGCCGAAGCAAACGGTTTTTCAGGCAAGGAAGCCACCAATTCATGGCTTATACTGCCTCAAATGGACCTTCCCCATTTCCATGAGGCGTACTTCTCTTTTACCTCGGCCAAGAATTATTCGGGTGGCAGTTTGAACATCCTTATATCCAATAACTATGACGGAGGTTCAGACCCTGCATCCTTTTCTTGGGATACCCTCACCGCCATGGCCACGCTTAGCGCAGGCAGTTTTGCCAAAACGGCTTCGGGCGACTTGGACATAAGCAATTGGGCAGGGCAGCCTTTCTACCTTGCCTTTCACTACACCGGCATGCCCGGTGCGGGAGGTTCTACCAATTGGCAATTTGACAACTTTAGGGTAGGGGCCAAAACACTATCGGTAGCCCACAATATGGAACCCGAATACGTATCGGTGAGTGAAGATTCAAAAACGGCCTATGTTACATGTCAAGAAAACAACGCCTTGGTTACCATAGATTTGATCACAAAAACAATCATAACGATAGCGCCACTTGGCTACAAGGACCACAATACCGAAGGCAATGGAATGGACGTATCTGACAAGGACAAGGCAATAAACATAGGCAAATGGCCTGTGCGTGGACTCTATATGCCCGATGCCATAGCCGCCAAATCAATAGGGGGTAAAAACTACCTCTTTAGCGCAAACGAGGGCGATGCCCGCGACTATTGGTTTGACGTGGATTCTGAATCGGAGTGTTATTTCTTGGGCGGCGCCGATTATGATGATGGGGAATGCATGGCTTACAGCGAGGAATACAGGGCAGAAGACCTAGACCTGGACGATACTGCATTTCCAGATGAATCCACCCTTCTGGAATCCAAGAATTTGGGTAGGTTAGCCCTTACCAGTGCCACGGGCGATGTGGATGGCGACGGCGACATGGATGAGTTGTACAGCTTTGGCGCACGGTCATTTTCCATTTGGGACCCGGCCACCACAAACTTGGTGTATGACAGCGGTGATGATTTTGAGCAGATTACCGCTAAGTTGATACCAGATGGTTTCAATGCCAACAACGATGAAAATGGTGCAGAAAGCCGATCGGACAACAAAGGGCCTGAACCTGAAGCGGTGGCACTGGGCGAATACCGCGACTCTGTGTATGCCTTTGTAGGGCTGGAGCGCACTGGTGGCGTCATGGTCTATAATGTGAGCGATCCGGCCAAATCGAGGTTTATAGCCTATACCAACAACCGCGATTTTTCTGATACCGTGGACATGGAGAAGCCTTGGGCGGGCGATTTGGGCCCTGAGTGTGTGCTGTTTGTGGAAGGCGATAAGGTGTCGGAGCATTTTGTGGTGGTGGCCAATGAGGTGAGCGGTTCGGTATCGGTGTATTCCTTTGGCGACCGGCCAATCTCGACCAAAGTATTGGAAACCAGTAAGGAATGGACGGTGTATCCCAATCCAAGCGCCACGGGTGTGCTCAGGGCTACCAAGGCCGATACCTATGGTGTGTTTGACCTGGGAGGCAGGATGGTGAAACAAGTGCCTTTTGGCCAGGTGATAGACCTGAGCGACCTGGAAGCTGGCAGCTACCTGCTCCGCGACAGCATGGGGGTAAGCAAAGTGATTCTTAAACAATAAAATAAATCGATAATGGATGGTCTCGGGCGGTTTGTCCGGGGCCATCTGTTTTATAGGCATACAGCGAGATAATCAGCAATTTTGCGAAAAGGACGAATCTAAGGCCAGCGGGGCGGCAAACACGCATCCTAGCACGGACAGGTATAATTTCGCGGCATCAAAAACCTACTAATACCGAATGGGAAAAGTCATAATCATAGGCGCCGGAGGGGTTGGACAGGTGGCGGCATACAAGTGCGCCATGAACCCCCAAGTGTTCAACCACATAGTGTTGGCCAGCCGCACCAAATCAAAATGTGATAAAATTGCGGCCGACATATCGGCGCGTTTTGGAGTGACCATAGCCACCGACACCGTGGATGCCGACCATGCAGACCAGGTGGTTGACTTGATAAACAGGCACAAACCTGACCTGTTGATGAACTTGGCCCTGCCTTACCAGGATTTGGCCATTATGGATGCCTGCCTTGAAACTGGGGTACACTACTTGGATACGGCAAACTATGAGCCCATAGACGAAGCCAAGTTTGAGTACAAATGGCAGTGGGCATATAGGGAACGGTTTGAAAAAGCAGGTCTTACCGCTATTTTGGGCTGTGGATTTGACCCAGGTGTTACCCAAGTAATGACCTCCTATGCCGCCAAACATTATTTTGACGAGATACACTACCTGGACATAGTGGACTGCAATGCAGGTGACCACGGCAAACCCTTTGCCACCAACTTCAACCCCGAGATCAACATTCGCGAGGTAACCCAGCGCGGCAAGTACTGGGAAAACGGACAATGGGTGGAAACGGAACCCCATGAAATACACCAGCCCATCACCTATCCACACATAGGCCCCAAGGAATCCTACCTCATATACCATGAAGAGTTGGAGTCACTGGTCAAGAACTTCCCCACCATCAAGCGGGCACGTTTCTGGATGACCTTTGGCCAGGAGTACCTCACCCACCTGCGCGTGATACAGAATATAGGCATGGCCAATATTCACCCCATCATGTACGAGGGGCGTGAGATAGTGCCCATACAGTTTCTCAAGGCCGTACTGCCCAATCCGGGCGACCTGGGCACAAACTATACGGGACAAACCAGCATAGGATGCCGTATAAAGGGAATGAAGGACGGCAAGGAAAGGACATACTATATATACAACAACTGCAGCCATGAAGCCGCGTTTGCCGAAACGGGTACCCAGGGCGTGAGCTATACCACCGGTGTGCCGGCCATGATAGGCGCCATGATGTTCCTACAGGGTAAGTGGCGCAAACCAGGGGTATATAATGTGGAAGAGTTTAATCCCGATCCATTTATGGATATGCTGCAAGTGCATGGCCTGCCCTGGCACGAACTGCACGACACCGATTTGGAACTGGATTGAAACCAGTGATGACGGAAATACCATCGCCCTGCTACGTAGTGGAGGAAACGCTCCTTCGCCGCAACTTGGCACTCATATCCGGGGTAGCGCAGCGGGCTGATGTAGAAATCATATTGGCATTCAAGGGCTTTGCTATGTGGGGGGTGTTCCCTATCGTTAAGGAGTACATCAGGGGTGCCACCGCATCGTCGCTACATGAGGCCAGGTTGTGTGCCGAAGAATTTGGTGCCAAGGCCCATGTGTATTGCCCGGCCATAGTGCCCCATGAGGCCCATGAATTGTTTGGCTTGGCTTCTCATATTAGTTTCAATTCTTTGACACAGTATGAGATGTGGGGGGACAAAGCCCGTTCCCATGGCGTTTCTTGCGGGCTGCGGGTGAATCCAGGCTACTCAGAGGTACAGACCGAGATGTACAATCCCTGCGCCCCGGGTTCGCGCCTGGGCATAAGCCAGGAACACCTGTCCAATGGATTGCCGGAAGGCATAGAAGGCCTTCATTTTCATGCGCTGTGCGAGAATGATAGCCACGCATTGGAGCGTGTGCTTCAGGCTTTTGAAGCGCGCTTTGGGCATGTGCTACCCAAGGTGAAGTGGGTGAACATGGGCGGGGGCCACCTCATGACCCGACAGGGGTATGACCTGGACCACCTGGTGGGGGTGCTAGGTGGGTTTAAGGCCAAATACCCACATCTACAGGTCATTATGGAGCCAGGCAGCGCATTTGCCTGGCAAACCGGCTACCTGGTGGGCACCGTGCTGGATGTGGTGTTGAACCACGGAATATCAACTGCCATGATGGATGTGTCATTCAGCGCACACATGCCCGATTGCTTGGAAATGCCCTACAAACCAGCCATACGGGGGGCGGTAGGGCCGCAGCCCCATACCTATAATTATAGGATAGGTGGTACTACTTGCCTGTCTGGTGATTATATGTCCGAATACGCATTTGAAAAGCCATTGCAGATAGGCGACCGCTTGGTTTTTGAAGACATGGCGCACTACACTATGGTAAAGACCACTTTTTTCAATGGGGTAAACCATCCTTCCATAGGCATTTGGACCAAAGACGACAGTTTTGTGCCCATTCGCCAATTTGGGTATGAAGACTATAGGGGAAAACTGAGCTAGGAAGAAGGTGTGGGTTTAGCCCATTTCCTAAAGCCATTGGGTGGCTAATTATCGTTTTGAAAATTTCTTGGGCTACCATAGCATAACCTATTGGTGGCGTGCACAGGAGTAGGTGTTTGGACACTGTGCCAGAGAAAACCAAGAAACGATATAAAATGGAGAAATTCAAAAACAAATACCGCATCCCATCTGCTTGTTTACAACACTGGGATTATCGATGGGCTGGGGTATGTTTTATTGCCATTTGTACCCGGAACAGGGTGCATTTTTTTGGTGAAATATCGGAGGGTATAATGCAATTGTCACATGTGGGCATCATAGCCAACAAATAATGGCCCGAAATACCACATCATATTAAAAATGTAGCACTTGGGGAATTTATGGTTATGCCCAACCAGATACATGGAATATTGATTTTAACACAAAATGATATTGACGGTGCATATGGGGACGCATAGAATAATGGGAATAATTCGAATATCGTAGTGACAGGGCATGCCCTGGCACTACAACGGCCCACCCCACCGCGCCGCCCTTTCAACAAATGGCCATTGGTCCACATCGGTTTCAAAATATAGGGGCTAATTCTCTATCATCCATAGTGGGTTCATACAAATGGTCTGTTACCAAACACAAGATCAGGTTAGGATCTCAAATTCAATGGCAAACCCGTTTTCACGGCCACATCATCCGCAATGACGAATCATTTCAGGGAATTTCCAATTACATAATAAATATTCCGGCCAATTGGTGGGATGACAAATTTTTCAATCCAGAAAAGGCCCCATGTCCATTAAAGGCCAATATGTAGGGGATTAAAATTTTGTGCAGCTAGGTAAAGCACCAGGTAAAGGAACAGGACTACCGCCTGGCGCAATCAATGCAGATGGTTGGTTAGGCCGGGCAATAATTTTAAGGTACCTACGGCTCCATGCCGTCCATTGGGCACGGCCCGCCCAGCCACCGGCAAATGGTCTTGGCATGAAGTATAAATATATTGAATAACAACAAATTAAAGAGGGAGTGGTACGGGCCATATTTTCAAAATATGGAAATGGAGAATGCCGCAAAAGGCAATATGGGAAACAGCGTGAGGTAATCTACCCTTCCTTCCAGTATATTGAGCTGTATGTCATAGGTATTTAACCTGTTGTACAGGTTATACACGCTTATGCTCCAGGTAGTTTGAGAGTGTGGATGCTTTTTGCCCTGGCGGCTGAGCGACAAGTCCATGCGGTGATACAAGGGCAGCCGATATTCGTTTCGCTCAGAGTATAGGCTCATATCGCCCACCGTATATAAGGGCAGGGTAATTGGGCGCCCGCTCTGCAGTACAAACACGGCGTTGAGCTCCCATTTGCCCAGGTTGCGGTTCATGGTTACGTTTAGGACATGCGGCTTGTCATAGGGAGCGGGGTAGTGGTTGGACCTGCGCACAATATGTGGCACATAGAGCAGTGCCCTACTGTAGGTATATGATATCCAGCCCGTGAACTTCCCTTTTTGTTTTTCTAGCCAGATTTCCAGTCCATAGGCATATGAATGGCCTATTGAGAGGGCTTGTTCATAGTCGGGGGTTATCAGAATCGGTGCCCCAGCCCTGGTTTCGGCTACCCGGCCAAACCGGCGCAGGTAGGCTGAGGTTTCTAACTTGATGCCGCGCAAACCCAACACCCTCTGGTAGCCCATGCCTAGGGAATGGCCTGACATTACGCCCATGGCGGGGGTACTGGCATACCACACATTGTTTGGCATAGGGGTGATATGGGCTGAATATAAGCGGAGAAATTGGCTAAGCCGGTCATAACCAGCCCATAGTTTTCCCTTGGGCATGTTGCGCGTAAGGCGCAGGCGGGGTTCGGGACTAAACCGGGCGTACAGGTTTGAACTTAGATATATGGCGGTACGCAGGTGGGCGTTTAGCACCCAGTGGGTGCCCTTCTGCCACTCGGTGCCCACAAAAGCCGCGCACTCTACCATGTAATGGCGGTCCATGCCATACGCTTGGGGGCTGTATGGGCTGGCTCCCGACGTGTCGAGTGCCCCGGGTGCCAATGCCACATACCTAACCTGCCCCCCTTTTTCTACCTTCCCCCAGGTGTCAATCTCTTTGGTTACCAGGTATTTGCCTTGTATTTCTGTTGCTTTTGACGTGTAAGTGCCTATATGTAAACTATCGGCCATGCCATATGCCGAATAACTCATGATAGCTTTTCGGTGGGCACCACCATGGCCATTGTCATACACCAGGCTGGCTACTTTGTTGTGCCAGGTAGTATGCCGGCTCTTGTTAAAGAGCGAAAGAATGCCCATTCTATAGTGGTCGTTGCTGGAATAGAATGATAGGCCAATCTTTTCGCGTGGCGATAGCTGCGAGCTTATCTTGCCCTGCAGGTCGTTGAACCCCACCAAAATGGCCGTGGTGGCCGGTGTGGCGAGCCGTATGGCCTTGTCTATATAGGTGCTGCGGGCCACCAGGTTGAAGCTAGTAGGCCTACGGCCCTTCCAGAGAGGGCCTTCCATGTGTGCCGATGAGCTGATGAGGCCCAGTGATAGGCCGCCTTGGTATTTGGCAAAATTGCCCTCGCGCAGGCCAATGTCCAGGTAGGCCGAGGCCCGCCCGCCCAGATGGCCCGGTGGCGCTTCCTTGTACAGGGTCACTTGGTCAATTGACTGGTGGTGAAGCGCCGAGAAGAATCCGGCAGCGTGGCCTGATTGCCAAAGGGTGGCACCGTCTATGGTGGTAAGGGTTTGTGCTACCGCGCCTCCGCGCACGGCCAGCCCCACGTTGTTTTCAAGGACCCCGCCCACGCCTGGGAGCAGGAGCAGGCCCCTTATGGGGTCAGGTTCGGCAAAAACACTGGGCAAGCGCGACAACTGGTTGGCCGATAGGGTAAATGCCCCGGGTGCCTGGCTTATGGAAGGGGCCTTGCTGCCCAGTATGTCCACGGCCCCCAGCACTACGTACATGGGCTGTAATCCTATATGGTAAAGGGTATCAAGGGCATCCGGGCTATAATAGCCCACTTGGTAGCCTGGTGCAAAGAACCCCACTTCACGTGTGCCGGTAGGGATTTCAAGGAGCATGAGCCCACTATCATTGCTATACACCCCGGTAGCCAGTCCGCGCAGCACAAGTTCTACCCCTGGCAGCGGCTTACCGGTTTCTTTATCAAATACAAGTACTTGCTGGGCATGGCCCACTGTGGCG
>JACPUW010000038.1 GCA_016192035.1 Bacteroidota bacterium | reverse complement strand
TTCTAACTTAATCGCTTTATCTAAGTTCGCGGCTTGACTTAGATGTTCTATAATACTATTAATCATTGCATTAGCCTAATGTAAGCACTCCATTTTTGATTGAAAAACATACATTATAAAAAGGTGCGAAACTTGAGTATTTTCATACTCTTTGAGTAAACTGGTGTTTAATGAATCAGATTGTTTAAGTGAATCAATTTGTCCATACACTGATATGGCGACCAGTAAACAGACTGTCAAACTTGTTATGTATTGTATTTTTTTATTCATTATATTGTTTTATTTATTTTTTCTAAAGTTATTAATTCTCCAACTTATACCAGTGCTAGCAAAATAATCTTGAATATTTTGATTATTACCATAGCCTGCTGATAAATCCAACTGCACATTATTGTTGACAAGATAAGCAAATCCTCCATCAAATCTTGTTTGAAAAATGGATTGATTCATTTGTCCATAGTTTTCAAAATAGCCACTCCATTTTTTGTGAATAGGGAAGCCAAAGTTAATTACATATCTACCCGTTGGGTAATGGTCATTACCGTTATAAGATAAAATCCAATTGGTTGTAAGGCTCATATTCTTGGGCAATGCCCAATTGGCTTCAAAAACCATAACTGTTGCCAATTGATTTGCTCCAAAGTCTTTTGAAACTTGTGGAATTTTCAATCGCATTTGAAAACCAGTTGTAGGAATCCAGCCATTTTGGTCGTTGATGTGCACACGAAAACCAATGTGGAAATTGCTTAAACCTGAACGAGAAATGTCGCTTGAATCGGTTTTGGTTTGTTCATACTGATAATCTACTAATGCACTTAGTTCAACTGTTTCCAATATTCCGAACCGAACTACATTGTTTGATACAAATCCACGAGGTGGATATTTTGTGTCTGCCAAGGAGTAATAGTCCACTCCTTGTTGAAACTGTAGAATATTTTTACCCACTGTAAAAGCTCCAATAGCTTGTCCGGGCCTGCCTGTTCTAATAGACTCGTTAAACTGAGCAAAAGCTGTTTGCGATATAAAAATAAAAATCAATATTTTAATTAATCTCATAGTTATTATTGGTGCGTTGGCAAAAAGTGGCTCTTTTGGTTTTGCGAAGTGTCGGCTTGTATGCCGGGCAAAGCCAAATGTGCCGTTTGTGCGGCTGGCTAAAACTGTTTTTAAAATTTGTGCGGTGGGAAAATAATAAAAAACATAGGGACGGCAATGAGTGTCGGCTTACTCGTTGTCCGATTGAAATATGGTCTGTATGTTGGTCACCTGTCAAAATGGTTTGTCTTTGCATTAATGTTCAATTTTAAGTCGTCTGTTCAATGGTTGCTCTGTCGTCATACACTTGCCGCTAACATCCGCACATCCCCCACTCCCCATGACCCATTGAGTATATATCGCTTTTGTGCGAAATGGTTGATCGTCATTCGCCAGTGCCGCTGCAGCATACAGACTACCCAATGGGCTCTGCCATGTGTAGTGGTGGATAGCTTATCCCCTGGGCAACCTTCAATGGTCTTGCTGTGCTCATATCCAAATCCCAATGGAAAATGACGCGTATCGGCACTAAAATCACGCAGAGCCCGGTGCCTGAGCAAGAGCCACCTAAAGCCCAGCAAGCCAAGTACATGAAATGCAGGTAAAGCGCATAACATAGAGCAAAATTTGATTGACTAGACAAACATAGTTCATATTTTGGTAAGCGATACAGCCATAGTGATGAAACTTTAAATACACAAAGAAACCCTACTCCTTTGGTGTTTATTGGGCTATGCTACCCATTATTATGGCTTAGATTGCCCTATGCCTTGCCGCAAAGGCGGTTGCAGCGCAGGGCCCAAACGTCTATGGTGGTATGGCCCTGATGTTCATAGCTCTATAATCCTTTTAGGGTTTCCAGGGCCACATCTGCAAAACCAGCGGCTTGAAGTCCGATCTCATGGCCTTCTGTCACATGCACAAAACCAGTAACCGGACATGCTTTGGTTAAGGCAATGGCAATACTGCGCAGCACTGCGGTGTTTTATATCCCGCCCAAGTGTACCACCAACGTCACATCGCCCCCATACCAGCGGGCCAGATCTAACCAACCCATTTCCACTCGCTTGTAGTCATATGGGGCATATACTTTTTCACTCCATTGTGATGCCAATGTTTGCGCGGTAACCGATGGGCCGGCCAACACCGACACCCTACCCTTGCGCCAAGAAACACCATAGTGCAGTCTTGCCAAAAAGTTGAGCTCAAAAATGTCCAGCCCATACTGCGGATGTACTTTCCATAGCAGCATTTCGGCTTGGTGGCCCAGGCGTTTTTTTTCACCAAACCGGCGGGAGCTCCCTATGCCATAGCCATAACCCCACTGTTCCTTAATCGGCGAAAGGCCTATGGTAAACACATTGTAAAAACGCTCTACCCCCGTGGTAAACTTCAGCCCAACGGGGAGTACCTCGTTGGCCCACAAGCCCATGGTGGTGTGGCCCCGGTGTACATAGCTAAATAGGCCAATAGGGGTTCCCTGGGCCTCCTTGCTCACATTGAAAATACCTATCTGCACGCCTTTTAGGCTTTTGGCCACATTGAGAAACCCACTTATTTGAACGCCACTGGCCTCGGCCGTGGCTATGTTGAGCAGTCCGCTAAGCTGGCCTTTGACCGCTACCTTGGTTTGGTTAAACGCTCCTGACAACTGCAACCCTTTTACGGTATCGGTACATAGGTTTCCAAAACCCGATACCTGTACCCCGCCTACGTTGCCCAGGGCCACATTTGCAAAACCAGCGGCTTGAAGTCCGCTAACATGCCCTTCTGTCACATTTACAAAACCAGAAAACTGGCAGCCGCCCACATCGTCCAGGGATATGTTGGCAAAGCCACTGGCCTGGCCCATGCCCACGGGCCCTCCCGACAAATTAACGAGTCCCGAAACCTGAAACCCGCTTACCCCTACTGGGCCATAATTGGCAAACCCAGCCAGTTGAGTGCCTTTAATTTGGCCACCTACCGCATTTATCAAGCCGGAAACCTGCATGCCGTGAAGGTCCTTAAGCCCCAGGTTATACAGCCCCGACACCTGCATCCCATATATGTCGCCGCCCACATGGTTGGCCAGTCCTGCTATCTGGGTGCCTTGTAGGTTACCGCCCACCAAATTGCCCAACCCAGCTATTTCCAACCCGCTCACATGGTGTTTTACTATATTGGTCAAGCCTCCCACTTCCACCCCATGTATTTCGCCTGAATAGCCAGCCAATATGTTAAGTGACAATCCATTGCTTACCACCCCGCTTAACCTGCGGTTGCTCCCTATGGTGGGCACCAGCGAAACCTGTGCGGTGCGCCTTATGGTTTCACCCAGGTTTTTGGTCTTTTCCATCTGGCCCGGGGGTACCCATAGTTTCACGGTGGGCAGATAATCAATTTCTTGTCGGTTTTCCAATTTTTTCACATCCACAGAGGCCACTTTTTCCAGCGGCTTGGGTATTATGGCCACGGTTTGGTGGGTCTGTTTGCCCACTGGTAGCATGATGATGGTGTCGCGGTAGTTTACTTTGCTTATGGCCAAGGGGATATACCCGCCCCTTTGGGGTACCTGGAGCATATAGTTGCCATTGTGGTCGGTATTGGTAGAGTGCAGGTGCAGGGGGTCATATACCGTGGCGTTTGAAATGGCTTGGCGGTTTCGCCCGTCCACCACCCTGCCTTGTAGTTGCAGCAAATCCTTTTTGCCGGTAGGCTTAGGTTGGAGTATTACAAAATGCCCGTTTTCCTTGGCATCAAATCCTCTTTTTATCCACCTATCCAGGTGTTGGCGCACTGTCATGCGCATGTTACCCAGGGTTACAAGGCTATCGGCCGGAAGGTGGTCGGGGCTATAGGAAAACTTGAAGTTACCCTTTTTGGCCAGTTGGTCTAGGGCCCGGTGGAGGGGGGCGGTGCCCGTGGGCATATCTACCTCCATCCTGAGCAGCGATTTGGCAAAACCCTTTGCGCCGCCACCAGCAATAATTAGGAGGCTAGCAGCCAGTACCTTTAAGTGCATATCCTCGTTTTGTTTTGTGTACGCTCAGGTTGAGCGTGCCTGAAATTACTTCAAGTATGGTATCCAAGTTTTCACGGCTGAAAGAAGCACTGATCCTACAGTGGCCCAGTGCTTTGTCCACTATTATTTTGGTGCCGTAAGCTTTTGACAAAGCGGCGGCTACCTCTTCTAGCCGGGCTGCCTTAAACACCAAATCGCCCGTGCGCCAGTAGTGCGCATCCAATGGGCCGCTGGTGTCGGTTGCCAGGCCCCGCTTATCCCGCACATAGAGGGTAGATTCACCGGGGCCCAAAAATATGGATCTGTTTGTGCGTTTGTCGGTTACCTCCACCTTTCCCTCTACCACGTCCACCCTTGCGCTGTCATTCCCCTTAGGTGCCCACACATTAAAGGCCGTGCCCACCACGCGCACATCAAGCCATTGGGTTTCAACCACAAATGCCTGGTTTTCTTTATGTTTTATTTCAAAGTACCCTTCGCCTACCAAAATGGCCCGCCGCTCGCCCCGCTGGCCATCTTGCAGGTATTCCAGGCTCGATTCCACGTTTATGGTGGCGTGGCTGCCGTCGGGCAGGGCGGCCTGGACCTTTTGGTCATGGGAGGCAAATGTTTCTTCCTGCGGGCCAGATACCCACTTGGCGGTAGCTAGGTACAGCGCACTGCCAAACACCAAGATAGCAGCAGCGCGAAGGGCCCACTTGGCCCCTCGGGGCCATAGGGTGCTTGTGCCCACCCGGTGAGCTGCCTTTTCGTTTTCATCAGCCATTATCCGCTTTTCCAGGGATTCCCAGGCAGCATCCACGTCTATAGCGTTTGGCTCTAAGCTGGGTTCCAGTGCAAACAGGGCCTTCATGCGTTCCAACTCCATCCCATTGGCGGGCACCGTGGCCCATTCGGCCACCATTCGGGCTTGATCGGCACTGGCCTCTCCGGCCAAGTAGCTGGCCAGCAGCTCGTAGTCTATTTGCAGCGGAGTTTCTGACATGGTAAGTGCATGGTCTATGACAGGTTCGCTTGGTTTTACCCCCACTGGGAGAGTGCCAAAATATAAAAAAAGAAGGTGGTAACGAATATATCAGCCAGTTGCGCGCGCAAGAATTTCAACGCCTTGCCCATTTGGTTCTCCACGGTCTTTACCGAAATGCCCATCTCGTCGGCTATTTCCCGGTATTTTTTCTCCTCATACTTGCATAGGTAAAAAATTTTCTTGCGCTCTGGTGGAAGCAGGGCCACCGCGTTTTCCAGCCTGCTTGCCATCTCTTCGGTTTCTACGGGGTCATGGGTATCCCCTTCATCTTCAGTGGCCCATTGTTGATGCCGGGCCACCACTTTTAGGTGGGCTTGGTGATTAAGCGCCCTGTTTCTCACCATGCTGTAGAGATAACTTTTTATGTGGCCATCTACCCGGAGCTCTTGCCGCCGTGCCCACAGTTGATAAAACACCTCTTGCACCAGGTCTTCTGCCGTTTCCCTATGGGCCAGCACCACATGGGCATAGGCTACCAAGGGCTTGTAGTACTGCCTGAACAGCTGTTCAAAAGCACGTTTGTTTCCCTGGGCAATCTCTGAAAAAGCTATGTCAACCCTTTGGTCAGGCATGAGGCGCGAAGTAACTACATGTATATGAAATGGGTTGAATTTGTGGCGATAACCCCCTACCGTTTATATAAAGTGGATGCCATGACCATGAAGTGCCACAGGCTAGCGCATTGCATTAAACGGATGATAAGGGCCACGCGCCAAAAATGGGGCTATGCCATTACCTCCATTCCTATGGGGCAGTGGTCAGAATGGGCGGCCTCAGGCCTAATAAAGGCCGACTGTACACCATTGGCAAGTTGATTGGAAACCGCTATATAGTCTATCCTCCATCCTTTGTTGTTGGCGCGGGCATTTGCCCTAAAACTCCACCACGAGTAGGCCTGCTGGCTGGGGTTCAGGCGGCGGAAGCTGTCAACCATGCCGGTCTGGAAGTACTTGGATAGCCAGGCCCGCTCCTCGGGCAAAAAACCAGAACTATGCTTGTTAGATACCGGATTGTGTATGTCAATATCATGGTTGGCTATATTGAAATCGCCGCAAACGGCCACCAAGGGGTTGTGTGCAAGTGCTTGTGCTGTATAGGTTTCCATATAGTCCAGGAATTCATATTTAAGCTCTTGCCTTACCTCGCCGGTGGTGCCAGATGGGAAATACGCCGACACCACGGTGATGCCCCCGATCAGGGCACTCAGCAAGCGGCCTTCGGTGTGAAAGAGTGGGTGTTCGCAGCCATACGCTACATGGTCAACCGGTAGCTTGCTCAAAATGGCCACCCCACTGTAGCCTTTCTTTTCGGCGGGGTGCCAAAGGCAGGTGTAGCCCAATTGGTCAAATACCGCCTCGTCAAATTGGCCTTCTTGGGCTTTAAGCTCTTGAAAACAAATTATATCGGCATTTTCCTGGGCTAAATAGGCCGCCAACCCTTTCTGCAGGGCCGACCGTATGCCGTTAAGGTTGTAAGAAACGATTTTCAAAGGAAAGATTCAAGGGTGCAATATATTGGCCCAGCCTACTAGCTTTGGTATATGCCTGCCTATTTTACCAACCGGTTGCTCAGCCGCCAACAAGCCATATGGTTGTCAAACCATCATATAGAAAGGGTAGGCCCGGAACAAGCGGATCTTTGGATACTTGAGTCAAAGGGCTTGCGCACGTGGTTGGCCACCACTGCCTGGCCTCACCCCAGGTACGTGGTAGGTATTCCAAACTTTATTCAATTGGCCGGCAAGGCCGCCCTATGGGTCAATATGGTGAGGGGCTTGGGATTAGAAGGGGCAAGTAGGCTCATGCCCGAGTCGCAAGCCCTATGGCCATCAAAGGCATATGCCCAAATAGGGGAATGGTTGGATAGGCACGGAAGGGTGGTGCTCAAAGGTGATAGGCAGAAAAGGGAAGCACTCTGTGTGCTGGCCCACCGCTATGAAATACCCTTGGTTGATTTGTCAAGGTACAAGTTGGTACAGCGTGTGGTATGGCCACTGCACCAAGTATTTGGTAGGCATTATTCCCTCAGGTTTTGGTTGTTTTTGGCCGTGGGGCAGGGGCAGGTCACCTGGTCTTTTTACCCCAGGGTGCGGCTGCTCTATGCCGCTACCAATGGGTTTGTAAGCGGCAATGAGTACTATTCCAAGGATTTACCGCTATTTGCTGACCAATTCACCCCTGAGGTGCTACCGCCTTTATGGCTCAGACATGCTTTAGGTAAGATGGACAATATATTAGGCGCACTTCATAGTACGCTTACCTTGGGCTGCCACCAGGGGAGTGTATATGCTGATTTATTTGGGGCAGATGTGGTAATAGGTGAGGAGGGAGTGCCGTATGTGCTGGAGTTTAACCGAAATCCATCTATGGAGCCACTACAAGCCGAGGATGCCAGTGTGAAAGAACATGTGATGGGTTGGTTTTTTGAAAAGCTATTTGGCAGCGGGATCAAAAGTTGAAATACACTGAGCCTTTCACCCCAAAGGTGTTTTGGCCGCCTTCGGTATAGCTCAACCGGTGATATGCCTGTATGCGAATGAACTTGAAGATGTTTTCAAATCCATAACCCACTTCCCAATACGGTTGCCAGGGCTGGAGGCTGTTTACGGGAGTGGTGGGGCGGCCCTGCACATCAAAAGGGGGCAGTAATTGGCGGTTGCGGCCCGAAAGGCCTCCCAGCGCCATTTTGCCCGATAGCACCAGCCGCCATTTTAGGCGGTTCACGTAGGGTATGCGGTTCATGATCAACCCATCAAAATGATGGACATAAAAAATCATGAGGCTGCGGTCGGCCACAAACTCAAAGAAATCCATGAGGTTGTATGTGGCCAAGGTCCTTATAAAGGTTTCATTGCCCGGATATATGTCCAGCAGCAGGTAGGGCAAAGGGGTAAAAACCTTGGTGGCCACAATAAGGTACTCTCCGCGGCCAGCCACCCCCAACCGGGCTATTTGATTTACCTGCAGGCGCAACTTATGGTAGCCAAAATCCCCGCCAAGCACACCTTTTATGCCAATAGAATAGCGAAATGTAAAGCTCGGTGCCTTGTTTACATCAAGGCGTGTCCGGCGGTTGTCGTTCACCAATTTGGTTTCCAGGGGTGCCCACCGGGTTTCCAATGCCAGTTCTGTAATGCGCATGTGGGTTTTTACCAAATCTTTGTTGTAAGGATCGGGGTAGTAGGCAAACACAAATCGGCCTTCGGGCATGAGCTGTTTGGTAGTGAATACCACCTTTTGGGTCAGGGATCGGTGCAGGTCGGTATGAAACCACAGGCGGTGGAGTTCCACCTGGTTCATGCGGGCCAAAAGGCCCAGCTGGGCGGCTGCCGCCATCATGGGGTTGTCTTCTTCATAGTCATCAGGGGCACCCAGTCCCTCAAGGTCGTGTTTGTATTGGTAGCCCGTTTTGGTCCACGTCTTTCTATGTATAAACACATCACCTACAGCGCCGTACTTCCAGCGGTTGTCACGCACCCCGTAGGCCAGGTATGCCTTGGCCGTATAGCGTTTGCTCAATTGTCCGGTGGTGCGCAGCCCTACCCTAAATCGGTGTTGCTCCACGGGATTCATGCCATAGGAAAGCAGGAAGGAACCAAACTCCAGTTTTGGGTGCAGCTTGATGTACCCGCTGGTCAGGATCTTGGCAATTTCTATATAGGAGCGCACCCTGGGGAAATTGCGGATGGTATCTACCAGTCCATATACCTTGAGTTCATCGGCGGTGATTACCTCATGTCGGCTTGCCTGCCAGTAGGCATCATCGCGTGTTTGCGACAGGGCATCCATACTCAGGGTTTGGGCAAAGGTTTTTTCATCAAATATTTGATTAACTTGTATTTGGTTGTTTGAAATATACACTTTGGCCAACATGCCAAACCGTTCTTTGGTGGGTTCCTTTAGGTCAAGCATGATCCGGGTTTTCACGGGCAACCAGGGCCCAGCGGCGGTGGGTGCCAATTCTTGTTGCACTTTAAGGCGGTCCACAAAGTTCACGTTGGCATCGCCGCTCAGCTCTACCGAGAGTTTGACCAGTGCCCATGTGGTATCCTGTATCCATATGGTGCCGCTAAATACCAGGTCGGCACTCCGTTTGGGTACCAGCCTAATTTGGTAGCACCATTTGTGTCCTATCCAGAGGCTGTCTTCCAGTATGTGTATATAAAAGGGAAAGGATTCCCTGGCTATGGGCGATACCACGTTGTGTTCCAAGATTACCAGAGAGTTGTCGTAAAAGTTGTACTGGTGAAAGGAGGAACCGGCAAACTGTGAGATAAAGGTGCCGTCTTCCATGCCCACCCCGGTCACGTGGGTGCCCTTTATGTGTTCGCGCCTTTTGGGCGGCACCGCTTGGCAGTAGAAATCCGAAATGGTTTCCGATACGTAAATGGGCAAAATGGGATTGCCGTCTTCTCCGGCTATTATATCTAGGCTATCAAATAGATAAGCAAACGGTTTCATGATGGGCTTATCCCTAAACTGGGGATTGATGTTGTCCACGTCTATCTGTACCTTGGTGTAGCTCTCATAGTTATACGTGGCTAGGGCCCGCATATCGTTTTGGTCTTTGTGCGCCCATAGGTTGCGTATTATCCGGTGCGCCGGGTTCTCGCCCGGCAGTATTTCTATGGCATCCAGGCGTATGTCCATAGGCTCCAATTGAAAGTCAATGGTTTGTGCGGTTCCTTTTTGTAATGGCTTTGATCGGGTTTGGTACCCAAGAAAAGCTACCGAAATGGAATCAACTGTTCCTGATGTGCTTAGCTCAAAATACCCTTCAAAATTTGAGGTAGTGCCCTGGGTGGTACCATTAAATACAACGCTGGCAAATGCTATGGGTTCTTGGGTGGTGGCATCGGTCACCTTTCCCTTTACAGTAGTTTTTTGGCCATAGGCCAATATAGTGATAGTCAAACAAAAAAGGCTAAATAAGGCCTTCATGTTCGCAGTAGCGTATTACGTGTTCCTTGATAAATGCTTCCTGTTCTTTGGTGGTCATTTTGGGCAGTGGCTTGGCCTGTTGCCATAGTGGCCACCCATCCTGGTCATTTTCATAGCTGTGAAAATACCCCGAAAGTTGGGCCACCCGGCAAAACCCCAGGTTCATGAGGTCCATCTTGGTCTCTTTTTCTATTTTGCCACCTGAGATACCCATTTCCCGTAGGCCCACCACAAAGAGGATGGCGTGCACGTCTGCATCCTTGCCAAACCGGTCCTTAAACAAGTCCAAGACCTGCTGCCATTTGTGCAAATCGTTATCCATTAGTTTATTAAGTTTTTATTTTTTACCGCTTCCAAGAAAGGCAAAGGCGCAATACTAAAACCAATGTTCATTTTCAGTGAGCTAAATGAGGGGCCTGATGGGGCACCGCCTACCATGGCCAGCCTATAACCCACTTGTGATGTGAGGGATAACCACGGCAATATTCTATATGTGGGATTTAGGGAAGGTTCAAGGCAAATGGCGCGGTGGCGCGACACAAATGCATCCCTGTAGGCAAAGCGTACCCAGCCGCTGCCTATGCCCATGGATAGGGCCAAACTGGCTTTGTGCCCATCAAATAAAGTTTGATACCCATCCAGCGAAAAGTAATGGAACCGCACCTGCCAAAGTTGCCCCAAGGGCGAGTATTTGGGGGTGAAAATCCTGGAATCCATTGTGTTATATACTATTGCCAAGCCTGTTCCCGATTCCCATTCAAATCCCAGTCCGTAGCCCGAAAAGGCCACTTGCCGGTTAAGCACTACCGAATAGTTTGACTCATAAGCTAGTAGGGGTTCAATCTTACCGTGCAGGGAAGGGGGCCAATTGGGCTGCGCCCAGGCATGGCCTGTGTAAGTGCCGCAGGTAAGGCACAAGGCATGGATAACCAAGACCACATGGAGCCTATTTGAGCAAGAGTTGGTCATTGGCCACCACGCAGGTAAGATAAGGAGCTTCACTTGGGCTATTGTGCAGGCTAACTACATAGGGCGGGGTAATGGTTAGTGTGGTCAATGGGTTTGTAGTCAGCGTATAAGCATCTCGTTGTTTGAGTGAAGGCCCTACCAATATTTTCAATTCACCCACAGCCTCCACCACAGGCAGTGAATCTTTTTCGTGGTGAAAATAGGAAGATAACAAACCCCTGTCACTGTAAATGGCATCAAAATCCAGCACGGGCATTTTTACATGTCCATACGCTTGTGCTGCTTTAAAATTTGATTTGCCGATCTCTACCGTATCCCCTATGGCACAGTTATATACCATGATATAACCACCTTTGGGACCATTAGACGTCCAGGCAAAACCATTTTGATATGTCTGCAATGCTGGGCCCAGCGAATCACAAGAAAACTGGAAATACCTATAGGTCAGGCTGCGGTCGCGCCAGGCAATCATGGCATGATAAGGAAATGCAAAGTGTTCAAATTGAACAGACCGCACACTGACACCATCTTCCAATTCGGATTTTTGAAACGGTGGAATGGCTTGAAATTTTTGGTTGAGCGCGGCGCTAAACAGGTCATAATACCCGTGTCCAATGCTTCCCGACAAGGCGATGGTGGTCTTGGTGTTGAGCGAAAACACGGGTTGCCGGCCCATGGGTTTCCATTCATCTGCTGGCTGGAACAAGGCAGCGTGTAGGTTATGGGAAAAAAGGATATTCTCGTCCCGCACCACTGTACGGTTTTCCCGTGATTCCACGCGGGTACCTGTGGATTGTTCCAATAATAATATGTTGCTGCGGCTGTAGCGGTAGGCGTTGGCGTAGTAGTACACCGAGTACACCACTACAATAATAACCGAACCCAGCACGCTGAGTTTTAGCAGGCGGTCTAGCCCAACTTTGTCGTTCTTGGGTCCCTTCATTGCCTAGGCTGGTCCATGGTTGCCGTTCTCTGACAAACGGGTGATCTTAAGGCGGCGAATTTTCTTTCGGTCAGCCGATTCAACTTTCATTTCCAGGTTGTTATATGTATGGGTGTCACCAGCCTTGGGTATTTTGCCGCTTAGTTCTGTCACCAGTCCTCCTATGCTTTCTACCATTGATTTATAGCCTTCAAAGGTTTCTGGTTCAAGTTTCATCACCTTTTGCACGTCACCAAGTGAGGTTTTTCCGTCAAACACCACAACATGGTCATCGAGGCGGGAGTAAGACACCTCATGTTCGTCAAACTCATCGTGTATTTCGCCCACAATTTCCTCCAGTATATCTTCCAGTGTCACTAGGCCCTCTGTGCCGCCGTACTCGTCCACCACTATGGCCATGTGCATTTTTTTCAACTGGAATTCGCGGAGCAAGTTGTCAATTTCCTTCATTTCTGGCACAAAGTAGGGTTTGCGCACCAGGGCTGTCCAAGCAAAGGAACCGCCCTCCTCAAGGTGGGGGAGGAGATCCTTAACATGCAGTATGCCAATAATGTTATCCAAATCTCCTTCATAGATGGGCAGCCTAGAAAACTTATGCTCGTTGATCTGGGCCTTTAGTTCTACAAAGCTGAGGTGGGAGGGGTAGGCCACTATATCACGCCGGGGGCACATCACTTCTTTAACCGTGATGTCACCAAAGTTCACTATCCCCTTTAGTATGTCTTTTTCCTCTTGGCTGGTTTCGGCATCTGAGGTGAGTTCTATGGCTTCATTGAGTTCCTCTTTTGATAACTCACTCTGGTATTTGCTTATCCGTTTCTCAAAGAAGGAAGATGACTGCACCAGAATCTTGGAAAAGGGATACAACATCTTGCCCAATATGGTCATGGGAATGGCTACCCTCCTGGCCAGCTGGATGTTTCGATATTGTCCATAGATTTTTGGGGTGACCTCGCCGAGCAACACGAGAAGGAAAGTGACGGCTACCACCTGGACCACAAATTCTAGTAAGGGATTGTCTATATGAAGGATGGATTGGCTGATTGAGGTGGAGAGCACCACAATGGCTATATTGATCAGGTTATTGGCTATCAGTATATTGGCCAATAAGGTTTTTGGTTTTTGCAAAAGTTTGTAGATGGCGGCATCGGCCTTGTTGTCTGAGTTCCGCAGGCCGTTCAGTTCTTCGCCCTTAAGCGAAAAAAAGGCAACCTCGGCCCCTGATACCATGGCCGACATAAGCAGGAGCCCCAGAATGCCTAGTATTTCCCAGGTAAACGACTCAGGAAGAACCACCTGCATGAGCAGAAAAAGCGCGGTGTAGGATTGACTCTCGGATTCCCCTTCAGGTTCCATTAATTGTGGATTTGGTTAAAATGGAAGATCGTCTTCCATTTCATCAGGCCCCGGTTCTGATACCTTGTTGTCCTCTGCCTGGGTCGTTCCTTGAGTGTTTGCATCCTTGCGGTCAAGCATTCTAAAGTCACTGGCCACAACCTCGGTAAAGTACTTCTTCTCGCCCTGTACCTCGTAGGAACGCGAACTGAGTTTGCCTTCTACAAAAATGAGGGAACCTTTCTTGAGGTAGTTTTTTGCCACCTCCGCCAAGCCTCTCCAAACCACTATGTTATGCCATTCTGTTTTTTCTACCTTATCCCCATTTGTGTCCTTGTAGGTTTCTGAGGTAGCAAGGGTAAACCGCGCCACCCCTACGTTGTTTTCCAGGTACCTAACATCTGGGTCTTTGCCCAGCCTTCCAATAAGCATTACTCTATTTAGACTCATATTTCCTGTTTTAGAGGCAAATATCTATAAACAATTCCAAATACAGAATAGGCCAGGGGCTTAGTCTTTACTAAACAGGTAGTCAAAGAATGTTGCCAAGAGTTGGGAATATGGCACTGAGTCCAGTTTGGCTATTTCGATACTTGTGTAGCCAGGCCGGTAAGTCAGCTTTGGTACCAAATAGAAATTGGCATGAATGGTTTGATGGGTGAGTTGGTGTTTGGCTCGGTAAGCAGGCATGGTAGGACTGGTAATTCCCATATGCCCTAAATCAAGGGAAGAAGGAGGGGAAGCATCCATTTTTTCTATTAGGGGCAGGTCAAACATCTGGGCCCAGATATCGCCGGTATCCCGCTTCCACATAGTAATACATTCGTTTTCAACATGGTAAAAGTAGTGAAGATACCGGTTGCGCTTGGCTGGCCTTTTGGCTTTTTGCGGCCTTTGTTTCACGGTGCCTTCCCTTAGCGCGGCACAGTGCTCAGCCAGCGGGCATTGAGGGCAAATAGGCTTGGGGCTACATACCAGTGCGCCGAAATCCATGATGGCTTGGTTGAATACGCCAGGGTCAGCCGTTCCCAACCATTCGGTAGCTATTTGTTGGAAATGTACACGAGTGGAGGCCTTCGCTATGTCTTCGCCCAAATTCAACACCCGCGATATCACCCTCAGCACATTGCCATCAAGCACGGCCTTGGCCTCACCAAATGCAAAGGCCGCTATGGCCGAGCCAGTGTAGGGCCCAATGCCTTTGAGCATCACAAGGGCTTGGTAGTTGTCGGGAAAGGCACCTCCGTGGCCCCGCACAATTTCCCTAGCTGTTTTTTGCAGGTTTCGAGCCCTGGTATAGTAGCCCAATCCTTTCCATAGACCCAAAATTTCTTCCTCCTCGGCATGTGCCAAATGCACTACCGTTGGATACTTATCCACAAACCGCTCGTAATACGGCAAGCCCTGCTGAACGCGTGTTTGTTGCAGAATAACCTCAGAAAGCCATATTTTATACGGATCTCTGGTCTGGCGCCAGGGTAGGTTGCGCCCATTTACACGGTACCAGCCCATGAGGGCATTTCTAAGTTGGTCATACATTGGACGAAAATTTTGAGAATAAATTTGTTTTGTGTGTGCAAAGTAAATTCCTGACATATATTTGCACTCGCTTTTTTAAGCCCTAATTAGCTAATTGTTAAACACTTAAATAAAGTTAGCGTGACTAAAGCCGACATAGTAAACGAGATTGCCGGAAAAACCGGAATCGAAAAGGTGGACGTGCAACGAGTAATGGAAACCTTTTTTGAGGTGATGAAAGACACCATGTCTAGTGGCAACAACGTGTATTTCCGAGGTTTCGGATCTTTCGTTGTTCGTAAGAGGGCACGTAAAGTAGCCCGTAACATTGCGAAGAACACTTCGCTCATCATCGAACCGCATTATGTGCCATCCTTCAAGCCAAGCAAAACCTTTATTGGCCAAGTGAAGAAAGGCACCGCCGGTATGGAGTAATGGACAATAAAAGGCTTTATCAGATAGTAGTGATACTGGCTGTAAGCCTTTTAACCCTTTCACTATACCTAGCAGGCAAGAATTCCAGCACAGGCATCCTTCAGCTATCAGAAGGCACCATGCCCAATCAAGAAAGCGATTGGGATTTCAACATGCGATCCGCTATAGCCATGGAACTTGAGAAGGACTCCGTTAAATCTGTAGTTGGCGCATTGTATCCACAAGATGCTGAACGTGCTGACCCTATGACATGGATGCCCCAGGTAGCCCAGGCATGGGATAGTCTGGGTCACTCCCTGTTTGCCGGATACTACTTCGAACAACTTGCCAAACATACCGGCAGCGTGGACTATTGGTACAAGGCCGGGTTCAGGTTCTTCAATTTGGTGAACCTTACCTCGGACACTTTGGCCCGCAGGGAGTTGGGAGCCCATGCCCTAGAAGCACTTAAGGCCACCTTGGTGCTGGATGCCAGCAACCTAAAAGCCAAAGCGGAACTTGGTGTGCTCTACATGGAGTTGCTACCTGATGGGGTAACGCCAATGACGGGTGTAGGACTGTTAATGGAAGTGCTCCAAGAAGATTCCAATCATCTGGAGGCCTTATACTATATGTCATATCTGTCCATGAAATCAGGGCAATACGATAAAGCAGTAAAACGCCTAAAAAAGTTGGTAAGCTTGGTGCCCTTGGAAGCCAAATACCACGAGTACTTGGCCAATGCCTACCTACAGGCGGGAAAGCCTGACAAAGCCCTAGGATCCATAAGGCGATATGCCGAATTGGATGGAAGGCCAAATGCCCAGAAAAGGGCGGATTTTTTCATTAAGCAATTGAACAACAATTAAAAAATAGCCAATATGCCATGCGGTAAAAAACGGAAACGCCATAAGATTTCCACGCACAAAAGGAAGAAGCGTTTAAGAAAAAACAGGCACAAGAAGAAGAAATAATCCACGGGGGGCGCAAGCCCCTTTTGCCGTCACCCATAGGGCGAACTCTTTGTGAGGGAAGCCCTTGTTTTGTTGGCAATTATTACCACATATTTTGCAAAAGGAACTGGTTATACAATCATCGGCCAAAGGGCTTGACATTGCCTTGATGCGCGATGGCAAACTTATTGAAATTCACCACGAAGAGAATGGCGGTGAATTTCTGGTGGGGGATATGTACCTGGGCAGGGTAAAGAAGGTAATGCCCGGGCTCAATGCGGCATTTATTGACATTGGTTACCCCAAGGATGCCTTCCTTCACTACCACGACTTGGGGCCTGATGTGCCTACACTGCTCAAGTTTGTGGAAGACACCAGGCTGAAACGGGTGCATACACACTTGTTATCGGCTTACCAGTTTGCCCAGCCCATACATAAGGACGGGCAGATGGTAGATGTTTATAAACCCGGCGATTACATCATGGTGCAAATCATGAAGGAGCCCATTTCTACCAAGGGCCCCAGGTTAACTTCGGCACTTGCCATACCGGGCAGATATGTCATTCTCATGCCATTTGCCAATCACGTGTCGGTATCCAAGAAAATATCGACAAATGAGGAGCGTATAAGGCTCAAAGAATTGATATCCAATATAAAACCTAAGGGATTTGGGGTTATTGTGCGTACTGCGAGCGAAGGGCGCACCGTAACTGAGCTGGACCTTGACATAAAAGACCTACTGGCCAAGTGGAAAGAGGTTTTCAACAACTTACGCCAACAAAAGCGCATACTACACCGTGAATCTCAAAAGGTGGAACTGTTGCTGCGCGACATGTTTGACGATAGTTTTGAACGCATAACCGTGGATACCCCGAGCCTTCATGAAGAACTTAGGGGGTATGTACATACCATGGCCCCCGACCGAAAGGATGTAGTACGGCTTTATGAACCCAGAAAAAACGTTCCCTTATTTTCTGAGCTTAATATAAACCGCCAGTTGCAATCACTTTTTGGCAAGATAGTAAACATAGGCGGTGGGGCATACCTCATTATTGAGCACACCGAAGCCATGCACGTGATAGACGTGAACAGTGGCAGCAAGCGCATAAAAAACAACGACCAGGAGGAAACTGCCCTCAAGACCAATTTGGAAGCTGCTGCCGAAATAGCCAGGCAATTGAGGCTCAGGGACATGGGAGGTATCATAGTGATTGATTTTATTGATATGCGGCAGGCGCAGAACCGCCGTAGGCTCATGGATGAGATAAGTGCCCAAATGTCTGACGATAGGGCAAAACATACCATACTGCCACCCAGTAAGTTCGGTTTGGTACAAATCACCCGCCAGCGGGTGAGGCCTGAAAACACCCAGGGCGACAAGCCCGTTTGCCCCATGTGCAAGGGCACCGGCAATGCCCCACCAACCTTAATGGTGGCCGAGCAAATTGATATGAGAATGAAAGAGATAGCTAAGGAGAAGGGTGGTACGATCCGGCTCAGGGTCCACCCATACCTACAAGCTTACCTCACCAAGGGTTGGCCCTCCCTTCGACTCAAGTGGATGGCAAAGTATAAGAGAATAGTATTGATTGATGGTCAAGAAGATTCATCCATCAACCATTTTGAATTTCTGTGAGGCACTTTCCCTAAGGGCAGCCTTGTCCATGCATCATGTGAAAAATTAGGCGAAGCGGTTGGCGCACAGGACGCCATTTTTGTGGCAAATCCCATCAATATGAATCGTATTTTCATCTTGTTCAGTTTATTGGCATCTGGGTTGGTGTCATGTGTTTCTCCGCGCGTGGTAGATGACCTGGAAACCAAATTGGCCGTAATGGAGCGTCAACATGCTGACTGTAAAGAAGACCTCGGTATCATGGAGGGCCAATTGGAGCGCACCAAAAGTGAGATGGACGTAATGGAAGAGGCGCGTGGGCTTCTGGAGAAAAAGGGCCGCGCCCTGGAGGAGGACACCCTAATAATGGGCAGGAACTATAGACGGCTTAAACTGGCCAACAAAGACCTTAACGCTGCGCTTACCAAACAGCTAGAGCTCAACAAAAGCCTGGCAGAGCAGAGTGAGCGGAAAAACAAGGAATTGTATAACAATCTGCTGGCCTTGCAAAAAGAACTTGCCGAAAAGGAAAAAAGCCTGAACGAACGTGACGGGAACCTGGATAGACTGCATGCAGAACTTAAGGAGCGGGAACAGAAGGTGGGCGAACTGCAAAAGGCCATACAGCAGCGCGACTCGACCATGCTGGCCCTTAAAGACGGTATATCCAATGCCCTGTTGAGCTATAAGGACAAAGGGATTTCAGTGAAAGTGGAAGGCGACAAGGTGTATGTGTCACTAGAGGAACAAATTCTTTTTGCATCGGGCAAATACAACATAGACAGCAAGGGCGAGACAGCCATACTGGACCTTGCTAAGGTGCTCAATGAAAACCCGGATATTTCCATCATGGTAGAGGGCCATACCGACAATGTGCCCATAAAGACATCATGCATGGCCGACAATTATGACCTGAGCGTGCTTAGGGGAGCTGAAATAGCCCGCATTCTTACCAAAAAAGGAAAGGTGGACCCCAAAAGGGTCATTGCCTCCGGCAGGGGCGAGTATTTGCCAGTGGCCGATAATGTTACGGTAGATGGCCGAAAGAAAAACCGCCGGATTGAAATCATCCTTACTCCCAGGATTGACACCTTGCTTGAGTTGATCAATGAATAGCAAACATTTCGAACTTTACATAAAGGGCAATGTACAGGGCGTTCGATATAGGAAGTCATGTAAGGAGAAGGCAGATTCTTTGGGGATCAATGGTTTGGTGAAAAACATGACAGACGGCAGCGTATATGTCGAGGCTGAAGGCGACTTAGAGGTGCTGATCCATTTTCTGGAGTGGTGCAAACAAGGGCCTCCTATGGCCAGGGTGGAAAATATGCTCACAGTAGAGGGCCCAATGAAGGGTTATGCCAATTTTACCATTGTCCCATAGGTGCATTCAATCAAGCCACAGGCATAATTTTGAGCCTAAATAACATGACATACATGAAAACCGGATCCCTGGGCATAGATGAAGTGATGGTGGTGGAAATAAGCGAGAAACTCAATGACTTGTTGGCCAATTTCCAGGTGTATTACCAGAATCTCAGGGGTTTTCACTGGAATATAAAGGGCAGGGATTTTTTTGAGCTTCACATCAAGTTTGAAGAACTTTATAACCTAGCTGCGGTATCTATTGATGAAATAGCCGAACGGATACTCACCCTAGACCATATACCCATGCATACTTATAGCAACTATATAAAAGTGAGTGATATAGAAGAAGCTACCAATGTAACCAACGGTAGGGAGGCCATGGGCATGGTAAAAGCCAACATAGAAGTACTGCTTAAGAAGGAAAAGTCCTTGCTAAAACTGGCCGAAAGTTCTGACGACCAGGGGACTGCCGATCTTATGACCCAATATATCACGGCACAGGAAAAGTTAATGTGGATGCTCAGGTCGTATCTGGCCTAAGCTTCCTTTTTCATCCAGCTCTGTAGGTTGGATGTGGCCGAAAAGTAGTGGGAACCACCTGCCAAATGGTAGGAGCTATAGGCATAGTCCACATGGAACCGCCAGATTTTCATGCCAAACCCCATGTTATAGCCCACCAAACCTTTAATATTGGCCAGGGCCAATTCCCTGCGGCGCTGGTGGTTGTACCCCAGCCTAAGGTGAAAGTTTTCGCTCAGTAGTATTTCGGTTCCTATTATGGCGTGGCGAAACAGGTTGTCGGCCAGGCTTATTTTCTCTTCTTCTGGCTCACCGGTTTCCAGGTTGATCCTTACCGGCGCGTTTGTATTTACGTAGCGCATGTCTGGCCGGTGCAAATGGTGAAGTGTGAGGTTGAGCCTAAATGGTGCATTGGCCAACCTTTTTGATACACCCAATTGAATGTCAAGGGGAAGGGGCTCGTGGTTGCCCGAAAACGTTTTAAGCTGGAAACCCAGGTTGCGCACCACTAGTGAGGTGGTGAGCAGGGCTTTGGGGTAGTGGTGGGTAGCGCCCAAGTCCATGGCCAAGCCAGAAGAAAAGTAGTTGGCCATGTGGGCATAAATAAACTTAAGGCTGGCCCCCACGCTCAGGCCGTACTTCCAGGTATGGCCCAGTCCTAGGCTTACCGCCAGGTCGTCGCCTGAAAAACTTCCTTCTATGTTGCCGTACTCATCGGCCTTGATAAAATCGCCATAATTGATGTACTGTACCCCGCCCAAAAGGGTGGTGGCCTCATTGATGGAATGCCCGTATCCGGCAAAACCGAAATTTATGTCGGCCAAATAGTTACTCTGGTTAAATGTCATTTGCCGGTGCATCTTGGCATTGATCAGTGCGGGGTTTTGGAGCCCCAGGGTCAGTTCGTTGTCCACCACGGCTATTTGATACCCGCCCAGGGCGGCAGTGCGGGCTGAAGGGGGCAATAAGAGGGACTGATACACCCCCTTGCCGCCAACCTGGCCTGTCAAGGGAAAGGCCAAACCGAGCAAGCCAATGGCCAGTAGGCATCTATTCATCAATGAAAGCTATTTAGGCCAAGTTAACGGTTTGTAGGGGCGAAAATTTCAAGCTTGGGTTTCGTATTCGGGTTGGTTCACATCTATGGCATTTGGCACCCTTTCCTTAAGCAGGGCCACTTCCAGCACCTCGTCCATTTTTTTCACGTAGTGAAAAGTTAGTCCTTCCACATAGCGCTCACTTATCTCGCCCACGTCTTTTTTATTTGATTCGCTGAGTATGATGTGGTCTATGCCCAATCTCTTGGCGGCCAATATTTTTTCCTTAATTCCGCCCACCGGCAGCACTATGCCGCGCAGGGTGATTTCACCGGTCATGGCCACATCTGGCCGCACCTTGCGCTGAGTGAAAAGGGATGCCAGTGCCGTGAGCATGGTAATACCTGCCGATGGGCCCTCCTTTGGCACTGCCCCCTCGGGCACGTGCACGTGTATGTCCCACTTGTCAAAAGCCACTGGTTGTATGCCAAATTTTTTATAGTGCGATTTGAGGTAACTGAGCGCTATGCTTGCCGACTCTTTCATCACATCGCCCAGCTTACCGGTAAGGGTAATGCGCCCTTTGCCCGGGCTAAGACTGGTTTCTATGTAGAGCACATCGCCGCCTACCGGTGTCCAGGCTAGCCCGTTCACCACGCCTGGCAGGTCCTTGTTCTTATAGGTATCTTTATCAAATTTCACAGGGCCCAATATTTCCTCCACCTCATGTTTGGTGAGCTTGGTGGGCCTTTCAATTTCAAACACCAAGTCCTTAGCCCTGCTGCGGGCTACCGAGGCCAGTAGTTTTTCCAAGTTGCGTACCCCGGATTCCCTCGTGTAATAGTCTATCATATAAGACAGTACGCTTTCTGAGATTTTGAGGTTTTCGGGTTTTAACCCATGCTCTTTGAGTTGTTTGGGCAGTAGGTGCTTTTTGGCTATCTGCACCTTTTCTTCCAGCAAATAGCCGCTCAGGTCTATTACTTCCATACGGTCACGCAGGGCAGGGTGTACGGAGTCAAGTGAATTGGCCGTAGCAATAAAGAGCACTTTGGATAGGTCATAATCTAACTCTAAAAAATAATCGTAAAAGGCCGTGTTTTGTTCGGGGTCAAGCACTTCTAGTAGTGCCGACGCGGGGTCGCCCCTAAAGTCCGAGCCAATTTTTTCAATTTCGTCGAGCACCATCACGGGATTTGACGTTTTGGCTTTCTTGATTGACTGGATAATGCGCCCTGGCATGGCGCCTATATAGGTCTTGCGGTGCCCGCGGATCTCGGCTTCATCCCGCATTCCACCCAGGGATATGCGCACGTATTTGCGCCCCAGGGCCTCAGCTACTGACTTGCCCAGGGATGTTTTGCCCACGCCAGGAGGGCCCAATAAACAGAGGATTGGGCTTTTCATATCACCTTTTAGCTTGAGTACCGCCAGAAATTCAAGTATGCGCCGCTTTACCTTGTCTAGTCCGTAATGGTCGCGGTTTAGAATGATTTCGCCCCTTTTTAAATCGTGGTCATCCTTTGACACATCATCCCACGGAAGGTCAAGTAATAGCTCCAAATAATTGTAAATCACGGAATATTCCGCCGCAGCAGGGTTCATGCGCCCCAATTTTGACAGTTCTTTGTTGAAGGTTTCTGCCACATAGGGCTTCCACTTTTTGTCCTTGGCACGGAGCCTCAGCGCCTCCATATCTTTTTGCTGGCCGGCATCGCCCAGTTCTTCCTGTATGGCCTTCATTTGTTGCTGCAGGTAGAAATCGCGTTGTTGTTTGTCTATGTCGGTCTTTACCTTGTCGTTTATCTGCGATTTGATTTCAAGCATCTGCAGTTCCTTGGCCAGTATTTCAAGCACCTTATTGGCCCTTTCGCCCAGTTCTAGGGTTTCTAGCAAGGCTTGTTTTTCATCAAGTTCCACGTTCAAGTTGCCAGAAATAAAATTGAGCAAAAAGCGGGGGCTCTTGATGTTCTTTATGGCCATGACCGCCTCTGAGGGTATGTTGGGCGAGGCGTGTATGATCTGCTTGGCCAGGTCTTTTATAGTGGCCATCACCGCCGTGAAATCCTTTTTGTTGGTGTCAAATTCGGGCTCGGTGATGGGGCTTACCCTGGCCGTAAAATAGGGTTTGGTTTCTATGTAACCGGTCACGGTAAACCTCCGTTTGCCCTGTATGATGGCGGTTATATTGCCATCGGGCATTTTCAACATCTTCACTATGTTGGCTATGGTGCCTACCTGGTGCAGGTCGGCAGGGCTGGGGTCTTCTATATCAGATGATTTCTGCGCTATGACCCCTATGGTGCGGTTTCCTTTGTTAGCATCCTTGATCAGGGCTATGGACTTGTCGCGTCCCACGGTGATGGGTACCACTACGCCGGGAAACAGGACAGTATTGCGCAGGGGGAGTATGGGCAAGACCTCGGGCACATCGGCGCTATTGTTTTCTTCTTCTTCTTCAGGTGAGAGCAGGTGAATTAATTCAGGCTCGTCTTCAGGGGAAAGCAATAATTGGTCTAAGTGACTGTATTTGTTGTTTTTAATGCTCATTTTTAATAAAAAAAGGAAGTTCAAAGGTAAAAGGTATGCCTGCCCGCTGGGGCCTCTAAGGCGATTAATTTAGACCTGGGTCTATGGGTTGTGTGCTAAAGGTAAACTGCCCTTTTTCGGTGATGTCCAGGAGCAGTTTCCCACTTGCCGGTACTTTTTGGGCCAGAAGCTGCTTTGACAACTCGTTGAGGACATTTTTCTGTATGACCCTCTTGAGCGGCCTGGCACCAAACTCTGGGTCAAAACCCAGTTCGGCCAGATAGTGGGTGGCCCGTGGGGTTAGTGTAAGCTCCATGTCGTTGTTTTTCAGTAGTTTGTTGAGTAATTCGATTTGGATGTCCACTATTTTTTCTATATGGCTTCGCTGCAGGGGCTTGAACATGATGATGTCATCTACCCGGTTGAGAAATTCCGGACGCATGGATTTTTTCAGCAGGTTGAACAACTCTACCTTGGTGGTTTCAATAATGGCCGTTTCGTTGTCCTGGTCCATTCCCTGAAAATTATCCTGTATCATGGAGGCACCCAGGTTCGATGTCATGATGATAATGGTATTCTTAAAGTTTACTACCCGGCCTTTGTTGTCGGTAAGCCTACCATCGTCAAGCACTTGGAGCAATATGTTGAAAACGTCGGGGTGTGCTTTTTCTATTTCGTCGAGTAGGATGACCGAATAGGGCTTGCGGCGCACGGATTCTGTGAGTTGGCCCCCTTCATCATACCCCACATAGCCCGGAGGCGCCCCTATTAGGCGCGACACGCTGTGCCTTTCCTGGTATTCGCTCATGTCTATGCGGGTCATGAGGTTGTCGTCATTAAAAAGGAATCCGGCCAGGCAGCGGGCCAATTCGGTTTTTCCCACTCCGGTTGGGCCCAGGAAAATGAAAGAGCCTATGGGTTTTTTGGGGTCGCTCAGGCCAGAGCGGCTGCGGCGCACCGCATCGGCTATCGCCTCTATGGCTTCATCCTGTCCTACTACTTGTTTTCCAAGTACTTCTTCTAAGCCCAATAGCTTATCCCGCTCACTCTGCAGCATTTTGGTAACAGGTATTCCTGTCCATTTTGACACTATGGCCGCTATGTCTTCTGACTCTACTTCTTCTTTGATGAGTGCGCCATTTCCTTGTTTTTCGGTAAGGTCTCTTTGGTACTGTGCCAGTGCGGCTTCTGCTTGTTTTATCTTGCCGTAGCGCAGCTCCGCCACTTTGCCAAAATCGCCGGCGCGTTCGGCCTGCTCGGCAGCCAGTTTATATGATTCTATCTGTTGCTTGGTCTTCTGGATGTTGTCCACTATATCCTTTTCATTTTGCCACTTGGCCCTCAGCGCATTGCGCTCCTCGCTCAGGTCGGCTATTTCCTGGCTCAGTTTGTCCAGTTTTGGCCCGTCCTTTTCGCGCTTTATGGCTTCCCTTTCTATCTCCAGTTGCTGTATCCTTCGCTCTAGCTCGTCCAGGTCTTCGGGCAAGGAGTCTATCTCCAGCCTTAGTTTGGCCGCTGCCTCGTCAAGCAGGTCTATGGCCTTGTCAGGCAAGAACCTATCAGAAATGTATCGGTGTGAAAGTTCTACGGCGGCTATTATGGCTTCATCTTTTACGCGCACCTTGTGGTAGGTTTCATACCGCTCCTTTAGCCCCCGAAGAATGGAAATGCTGTCTTCCACGGTAGGTTCGTCAATGATTACTTTTTGAAACCTGCGCTCCAGGGCCTTGTCGCGCTCCAGGTATTTTTGGTATTCGGCCAGGGTGGTGGCACCCACCGCCCTAAGGGAGCCCCGGGCCAATTCTGGTTTCAGGATATTGGCAGCATCCATGGCACCATCGCCGGCACCCGCACCCACAAGGGTGTGTATCTCATCTATAAACAGCACGATTTGCCCATCAGAACCCAGTACTTCCTTTACCACGGCCTTTAGCCGCTCCTCAAATTCACCCTTATACTTGGCCCCGGCAATGAGCGCGCCCATGTCCAGGCTATATATGGTTTTTGATTTTAGGTTTTCGGGTACGTCACCATTTACTATCCTAAACGCAATGCCCTCAGCAATGGCGGTTTTGCCCACACCGGGTTCACCCACCAGTAGGGGATTGTTTTTGGTGCGCCTTGATAGGATGTGTATCACCCGCCGTATCTCCTCATCCCGTCCTATCACAGGGTCTAGCTTGCCACTGCGTGCCAAATCGTTCAAGTTCTTTGCGTACTTGTTGAGTGCGTTGTATTTGGCTTCGGCGTTGGCATCGGTTACCTTGCTGCCTTGCCGCAACTGGGCTATGGCTTTTTGCAGGCTGTCATAGCTCAGGCCGCTGTCTTTAAGCATGGACGAGGCAGGATCGTTTCCCTTGGCAAATGCCAAGAGCAGGTGCTCCACCGACACGAATTCGTCGCCCATTTCCTTGGAAAGGGACAGGCTTTTTTGGATGATTTTGTTGGTTTCGGATGATAAGTATAGGTCACCGCCTGTTACCTTAGGCAGTGAACCTATCATGGTATCCAACACGTCCATTACCCGTTTTGTATTCACGTTGAGTCGGTTGAGCAGTAGCTTCACTACATCCTCATCCACTATCAACATGCCTTTGAGCAAGTGGGTGGGTTCTATGGCGGGATTCTGGTTGCCCAAGGCTATTTCTTGGGCTTTTTGCACCGCCTCCTGTGACTTGATGGTAAAATTGTTAAGATTCATTTGTTTCCCTGTTTGAGCGGGTTTTACAAATTCCTTTCCTAGCCTGTACAGGGCCATATTGGCAGCATACTTTTATTTAGTTCGCCATTTTGGCCTTTTGGTTGGGGCCGCACTGTCAATTCGGGGCTGACAGTGCCATTATTTTTGACAGTAAATATGCAAGCAGCTACAACCCCCGACCCTAGAAACCGTTTTAGCTTGCCCTTACCTACCATATGATGCAGCGTTATCAGGTTATACTTTGTGTACTAGCATGTTTGGCTTTGCATACCGCAGCCATAGGCCAGATTACCCTGCCTGATGGGGCCGACGACAAGAAAACGCCTAGGGCGAAAAAGGAAGTGCAGGACAGGGATGGCGGCTTTCCTTTGGAAAAAGATAAGCTATTCATTGGAGGCAATTTTGGCCTTCAATTGGGTGAACAGTCATTTGTGGAGCTTTCGCCGAGCATAGGCTATAGGGTTACCGACCGGCTTTGGCCTGGCTTGGGCTTGAATTATCAATACTATAGCGACAATCGTTGGGGGCAGCGCAACAGTCAGAGTATCATAGGATGGCGAGGGTTTGCCAGCTATCAGATACTGGATTTTATGGTGGCCTATGGGGAATATGAAAACCTACACCTACGGTATAGCGGTCAGCAACTATTTATAAGCAACCTGTGGTTGGGCATGGGATTGCGCCAATGGATGGGCGATAATTCTGCCCTGGACATTTACTTGGTGCGCAACAGCAACTTTGGCCCCATTCAACAGGCATTTTATGGTTCGCGGTGGAATATAAAAATGTCGGTTATCATAGGGCTTTAGCGCCCGGGTTATTTCCCACTTTTGGCCTGGGTGTAGAAATGATAAAACATGGGCAATGTTTCTATGCCCTTGTAGAAGTTGGCCAAATCAAATTTCTCGTTGGGTGAATGTATGGCGTCAGAGTCAAGGCCAAAACCCATCATGATGGATTTGAGCCCCAGTACTTTTTCAAACAAGGCCACTATGGGAATGGACCCCCCGCTGCGCACAGGTATGGGCACTTTGCCAAAGGTGGCCTCATAGGCGCGGCTGGCCGCCTGGTATTCCACCAGGTCCACCGGAACCACCACTGGCTCACCACCGTGGTGAGGGGTCACCTTTACCTTGACACTGGCCGGGGCCAATGATTTGAAGTGTTTGGTAAACAACTCGCTAATGGTGTCGGGGTGTTGGTTTGGCACCAAACGCATGGATATTTTGGCAAATGCCTTGGAAGGCAGCACAGTCTTGGCCCCCTCGCCTGTATAGCCACTCCACATGCCGTTCACATCAAGTGTGGGCCTTACCGAGGTTTTTTCATATACGGTATAGCCTGTTTCACCGCCCACTTGCGCTATATCCAAATGGGCCTTGTACTCCGGTTCGTTAAAAGGTATGCGGGCCATGGCTTCTTTCTCTATGGGCGATACGGCCAGCACCTCTTCATAAAACCCCGGTATGGCAATGCTCCCATCGCTATTGTGCAGTGAGGCTATCATCTGTGCAAGTACATTGGCCGGGTTGGCCACTGCCCCTCCATATACGCCTGAGTGTAGGTCGCGGTTGGGCCCCGTAACTTCTACCTCCAGGTAGGCCAAACCACGAAGCCCTACCGTGATGCTTGGCGTGTCAATGCCAAGCATGGAAGTGTCGGATATGAGGATCACATCGGCCTTGAGCCTTGCCTTGTTTTCTGTTATATAGTTGCCCAGGTTGGCCGATCCCACCTCTTCTTCACCTTCTATCATAAACTTCACATTGCATGGCAATGCTTTCTCCCTCACCATATATTCAAAAGCCTTTATGTGCATATATACCTGGCCTTTATCATCGCAGGCACCACGGGCATATAGGCTGCCATTTCGTTCGGTAGGTTCAAAAGGAGGGCTTTCCCATAAATCATAGGGGTCGGCGGGTTGCACGTCATAGTGGCCATACACCAAGACAGTAGGCAGCGCAGGATCTACCATTTTTTCGCCATATACTATGGGGTAGCCGGCCGTAGGGCATATTTCGGCCACATCGGCACCGGCTTCCAGCAGCTTGCCCTTGACAAACTCGGCGGCATCAAAGACATCATCTTCAAAATCAGGATTTGCACTAACCGATGGAATCCGCAGGAATTCTTTTAGTTCTTCTACAAATCGGTGCTTGTTGGCGGCTATGTAATCTGGGAGTTTTTGGGGCATTGGGGGCATAGTTTTGTATAGAACAAAAGTAAACCCTATGGGGGTGGAAGCAGCAAATTACCGGGCCAATACCTTGTTGCCTTACTGTGAATTTGACGGTTGGGAAGTGGGTTGTGATGAGGCGGGCCGGGGCTGCCTGGCCGGGCCTGTGGTAGCTGCTGCAGCCAGGTTGCCAAAAGGGGTAAGCCTTGATTATCTGAACGATTCTAAGAAGCTGAGTGCCAAACAGCGGGATATGGCCAAGCACCGCATGGACACAGATCTACACGCCTATGCCGTGGCTGAAGTAAGCCCCGGACGCATAGATGAAATCAACATACTACAGGCTTCCATAGAAGCCATGCACCGGGCACTGGATAAAATGGGAGAGGGGTTTTCATTGATATTGGTGGACGGCAACAAGTTTAGGCACTACAAAAACTTGGAACACAGGTGTATGATAAAGGGAGATGGCCGTTACCAAAGCATTGCGGCGGCTTCCATATTGGCCAAAACGTACCGTGACGCACTGATGCTCAAGTACCATGAAGAATGGCCCATGTACGGCTGGGACCGTAATATGGGGTATCCCACGGCGCATCATGTCAAAGCCCTGCTCCAATACGGGCCCTGCCCACTGCATAGAAAAAGTTTTAAGGTACAAAGGCATGTTCAGTTGCCCCTTTTTTTAAGTTGACCTTGCCGATTGAAGGTAAAAGGCCTTGTTCATTTGATTCGGCATTGCATATTTGCGCTTATTTAGAAAACTTCTAAATAGCCAAGAATGAAAGTGAAAAGCGGATTGTTTGCCTTCGTAATTGTGTTGTTGCTCATGCCATTAGGCCATACCCTTATGGTGCTAACAGAGGAACTGTTTCCCAATTCCATGTTTATATCGGCAGGCGTGGTTGGTTTTATTGGCTTGGGCTTGTTGGTCTGGGGCACCCTAATCAACCACAATAAATGGGGGGCCACCATCCTGGGCCTGCTGGCCGGGGTATTGGTTTGGACCGGATGGATAGAGTTTTCATTTGTGTGGATAGCCAAGAAACTTGAAGTGCCCCCGCTTATGGAAAATGGCGAGGTGGCCACCAAACCCGAGTACCTTATCATGATGTCAAGCATTGGCCTACTGGCCACATTCGGCCTTATGTTCTTTTTTTCCAAGACCAATTGCCAGTTTTTCAATTGGTTTCAGCGGGCGTTTAAGTTGAGGTCGGTTATCTCCTTTAAGGAAGGGCATGAAAAGCCCATGGCCCTCATCACCTTTATAGAACTGGTGATGATCGTGTGGACTTTTTACATAGTACTGCTGCTGGTGTATGACAAGGATATAGCCGGTGACCGGCACCCATTGACCTATCTGGTAGCTTTTGGTTCCCTTTTTTGGTCGGTGTACCTATTTGTGCAGCTCATCAAAATTCAGAAACTGGACTATGCCATACGCTATGCCATACCTACCGTGGTCATTTTCTGGAACTTTGTAGAAGTGCTGGGCAGGTGGGACATGTTTAAGGAGATTTGGGTACACCCCAAG
This sequence comes from Bacteroidota bacterium, assembly GCA_016192035.1. Lineage (GTDB taxonomy): Bacteria > Bacteroidota > Bacteroidia > CAILMK01 > JACPUW01 > JACPUW01. The sequence goes on along the minus strand of JACPUW010000038.1, from coordinate 66,506 downwards.
GAGCACTGGCTTGAAGTGGGCCTGATCACGGCCTGCTTGGTATTGTTTGTGGTGCTGTATGTGCGTGAATCACTATTGACCGGCCGACAAAAAAGGATGTCTGTACATCGCGGTGCGCTTGAATCCTAAAGTTTTTGAAATTCAAACTTGGGGCTTCCCTTGTCGCCAGTTTCACTGTAGAAATCAATGAACCGCAACTTATAGTAGAATCCTTCTTGGTCCCTTATGATGTAGCTCCGGTTGGGCACCAAGGAATATACACCCAAGTTCAGGTCATAGTATTTCCAGTCATAGCCTATTACATCGCGCCTGCCACTTAGTACCGATCCTTCAGCGTGTTGCATGTCAATTTCTTCAAACGGTATCCCGTCTATGGCGGCTGCAAGGGTGTGGAATGGATTGACCAACACGCCATTGACCAAATATGCCAGGTAAGGCTCGTAAAACTGAAAGGTGTATTGCCCCAAATAAAGGTCATACGCTGACTTGGCTGGTGATGCCTGTACTTGTTCGTTTAGTGACAAGTTCACTTCCATGTAGTTATACTGCTCGTCAATGGTCACTTCCAATGATTTGGGCTGGGTGTCGGCGAGTGCCCCGTGCATAATGGTGTAGGCCTTGGAGTTCGGATCGTACGTGGCCATCATCTTCACATATCCCCTTTGGCTTCCGTCGTCGTTCACTCCCAGGTCTATGATTGCCACTTGTTGGCTGTTCACGAAACCGGCCAATGAAAGGCTGTCGGCTAGGTGGCTATGGTGGTCTGCCCGCAGTTGCTTCTCATTGGGTTGGGCCACCAGTGAAAAGTCATCATGGTCAAGTATTTGGGCACGCATGAGTATGGCAGAATTGAGGAAGATGTGCGGCAATGTGTCAGAACAAGATAGGGCCAGGTGCCAGTCATATTTCAATGTGGTTTTTACCAAGCTATTGGTGCCCAGATCAAAATAGGCGGTGAGTAAATATTCGTTGCCGAGGTCAATTTGCTGGGCCAGGGTGATTCCCCGATCGTATGGCGGAACGGCCAATTCGCCTGGGTCACATGCGGCTAGAAGCAGCAGGCCAATGATGGTTCCTGTTTTATACATAAAGACTATATGGCAATGGTGAGTTTAACGAACCAAGTTCGCCCCATGCCCACGGCTATGGAATTGACAGTATTGGAATGGGTGCCTCCCTGCAACAGGGCACTTACGTTGCGCACATCAAACAGGTTCTTGCACCCGGTATGTAGGGTCAGCATTTTATGGCCAAACTGTTTGCCTAGCGTACAGTCGGCCAGCCAGTAGGGGTTGATGCGTTGAGTAGTGGTATTCCCTTGGTTGTCAATAAAAAAAGACTGCGTTTTACCTTGATATTTGGCAAAAAGGGCTAGACTGAGCCCTATGTTTGGAAAATCTTGTTGAATGTTGAAGGCCAGCTCGTTGGCATAATTGTACTTCGTGTGTTTGGGCCCCTGCACTTCAGACCATACCCCCAACCTATTGGCCATGAGCTGGGCCGTGGTTTTTTTGCCGAGCAGTTTTGCCTCGGCCTTGATGCCCTGGGTGGCGTACCGCCCTATATTAATGTAGCTGTACAAGGGGCCCTCCACTTGGGCCAGGGTTATGAGGTTGGTTATGGCATTGTGATAGGCCGAAACTCCCAGTAACAGGTTGCCCTTGCCCAGTGTTTGACGGTTTTCTAGCTGCGCCGACAGGTTGTGCGAGCGTTCGGCCTTTAGCTTGCTGTTTCCGGTAATGTTGTGGTTGATGTCGAAGAAGAAGAAATAGAGTTCCTTAAGGGCAGGGGCGCGAAAGCCCCTGGCATAGGCAGCCCGCATGGAGTACCGCCCAAATTTGTACAAAACATGAAAGGTTGGGGTTATAGGGGCTTGATATACTGTGTTGTACGTGGCCCTTATGGCCGGTTTGACCACCAGGCCACCGGGCTTTCTCCATTCTGCCGACGCAAATAATGAATAGTCGCCCATAGCGGCACTGCCCTTCTCTATCCGTTGGCCCAGGGCCGTTTCCCTCACCAGGTCATAGCCCACTTGCCAGTTCCATTTACTTGAAACCTTTACGGAGCTTACGGTTCCCCTTGCGAGCCATTGAGTAAACTCGGTAGCGTCGTGGTCAGATGCATTGATGCTGGGTTGTCGGTCTAGGGTGGTCAGGTCGGTGAGGTAGGTTGTTTTCACTCGGCCAAAATGATTGGCCGACAGGGTTGATTCAATGCGGTAATCCTTCCACTGCCGCTGTAGTATCCACGCCAGGTCTTGGCGTCGGGTCTGGTACGTATCGTCAAATGCTGTTTCGCCATAGGGCAGCCTGGGCAGGCCTCTGTTTAGTATGTTTTCGGCAAAGGCTTCAAACCTTAGGTCGCTTCTCCAACCCATGATGGTGGCTTGCACGCCAATACGGCCAAATTGCTGAAGTTTGGGTTTCCATGATTTGTGCCTTCTGGCATCGGCCAGCTGCGGGCGGTAGCTGGGCCAGAAAGCATCGCCGGGGCTCCAGCCGTCAAACCAGTTGCGCCCTGCCGATACCCTTATGGCGGCCTTTGCCACTTTGCCGCTGCCCGAGAGCCCCAGGTTGTGCGTGCCATTGTTTTCAAAGTATAGTGAGCCCTGTGCCCTAGGCTTGCCTGAAACACCTTTTTTTGTTATGATGTTGATGGTACCGGCAAGGGCATTGCTCCCATATAGGGCACTTAAAGGCCCCTCTATGATTTCGATCCTTTCCACATCATTCATATTGAGTTGATTAAGATCAATCTGGCCATCCATCCTTCCAATTACCGGCACCCCGTCTATTAAAATCTTTACGTTTTGGCCGGAGAGGCCCTGCATGGACAAGCCACCGCCCAGGATATTGTCTTGTGACACACGAATGTTGACCATGGTAGAGAGCGCGTTGGTTAGGTTTACGGCAGCCATATTGTCCAGGGTACGGCCATCGGTTACCCGCACCTGATAAACTGAGTTGCGGTCGCTTCCGGGTGAATATTGGGCCGTGATAACCAATTCATCGAGCCCAATAACTGATTCCTCCATCACCACTTGTATAAGGCCCTGTATCTGAATGGTATCCATGTAATCTGCATATCCAAGGTGCCTAACCACAATTTGGACACCAACGGGGCTTGGGTTGGCAAGGACAAACCGTCCGCGGCCGTCAGCAATCCCCTGGGCTATGATTTGTCCATCAAGTGTGCGCACCTCACATACCGCACCTGGCAGCGGAACGCGGTCAGTATTGTGGACTTGGATGCTGCTTTGGGCGCAAACGCCCAGGGCGGCCAATAGGGATATGGCCATCATTAATGGACGCAAATAGCACATTCTGAGTAAAAGAACAGCCCCAACCGGGGAGGTCAGGGCTGTTGTACTTGTAGGAAAAAATGGAATCAAACGGATTTTGGATTTTGGTTTACTTCGAGAGGATTCCTGGACAATCGCTGTAAAACACTAGTAAATAACCAGCCTTTGGGTGTGCACCTCATTGTCGCCTATCACTTGTATCACATATGTTCCAACCGGCAGGGTGGAGGTGGGCACAAGGTTTTGTGCCAGGCCCTTAGCGGCAGCCTGCTGCGCTACCACCTGGCCGTTGATGTCGGTAAGCCTAATCCAGCCGTCACTTTCTAAATCGGTGATCACTTGTACGGTGCCCCCGGTGCTGGGGTTGGGAAAAACCGCCATGTAGCTTGCACGGGCTTCGGTAAGGGATGTGGAAAAAAGCAACTCCTTGTCAAATGACATGCTGCCGGTTGATGAGCCGCCATAGCCGGTCATTACCAACTTCCACACATTGCCCTTGGCTGTTTTTACCAGATAGACCGTGCTGTCCTCAATGATGTAGGCCCCAGTGCCAAAGTCGTACTTCTTCCAGTTATAGCCTATGGCGTTAATGGCTGCCGGACCATTGGCAAGGGCATAATCGTCATATGTTTCGGGATTCCCTATAGGGTGTAGGCGGAATGCCTTGGTATTTGCATTGGTGAGTATGCCTACCACGCCGTATGGCATGGTGGCGCCGGGGCCCATAGGCACCTGTGTGGTGTACTTGGTAAACAAAAGGTCCCATTCTGTGGCAAGGGGTTCAATATCTATTGTTTCCCCTGAAATTAAATTGTAATAACCAAAATTCCGCCCGGTAAAGTTTGACTTGTTTAGACCTGCGGTTTTTTCGTTGCTGCCGTCCAGGCCTGCGTACTTGAAATTGTAGGAACCCCCGATAAGCCCTTCCACAAAAAGCTTTTGTACGCTTCCATCGGCCCACTTTATCAGAAAAATGCTATCGCCCAGTACCTGGTGGGTGGTCATGTTGTAGCGGCCCCAACCCAGGTCAAAAGGGTCTGACAGCAGGATGTTGGCATTGAGCGCCCCGTAGTACCATGAGGTATCAGAGTTATATAAGGCTTTCCATGTGGACATGCCAGCGGTATCCACGGTTTGCCAGGATTGCTTGTCGCCCTTGGGATACACAAATATTTGGTCACCGGCCAGGGTATTGAATAGAATGGACGATTGGAAACCACTTATTTGAAATCCTAAATGCCAGGTATCATTTGCATTGCTGGCCTTGATGCCATTGGCCAGGGAGTACCATACGTGGTTGGCGTTATTTGGGCCGGTCACCACCGAATCTTGGGTGGTTTGGGCAAGTGAAATAATTGATAAACAGCAAATAATGGTTGTGAGTACGGTTTTCATTTTGTAGGTGGATTATGGAGCAATATTGAAATCGGATAAAGTGGTCTGCCATGATTTTTGTCAGATATTTAGAATAAATCTAAATAACAATCCAATTGGGGGAGACGGGTACGTGGAGATTCACTTCACTTCATTGGGCTGGGGCATTTAGACAAACTAGCCTTAGGCGCATCATCAATCAATGCGAGCTTACCGCTACGTGATTACCGCCACCGACGTGCGCGGCAAGGTGATGGCGTACCGAGGGGTGGTGGTGTTGGTGAGGTGATGGAAAGGATTTATATATGCCATATCCGCCCAGATGGGCTTTGATTGGAAGGCAATTTTTCTTGGTGCGAAATGAAAAGGAACGGACATAATTTGGTTATTTTACCTTTTGGATTGTAGTCTTGCCCAGTATTGAATCTTGAACAATGCATTCGCCTTTGGACCAAAATGTTACACACGGTGAATATAAAATCTCGAAGGCTGGGCCCAGCGGCCTGTACCATATGGTGCTGCTCGCCGCCGGCGGCCAGGCCCAGTCAGTCACCATCATCATACAACACTAAATGTACACCCCCCCAATGTTCAAGAAGCGCGTAAAAAGCACCCTGGCACTGGGGGGGTGCTTTTTGTTGCTAGTGGCCAATACCCTGTGCGCCCAGGTGGGCATGGACTACGCCACCGACGACGGCATATTGCGGATGAAACCCAATGGTGAACTGCAATTTCTGTGGAATGACAACAAAATACGGATAAGTTTTGACGCTTCCGTTTTGTTGCGCGACTACGACAACAAGGCCCTTTATCTGGGGTATTACTCCACAGAGGGTGATAAACGAAGGAATGTATATAATGTGAAAGACAGCAGCAGGCATCCATTGATAGAAAACAATTATTTATATCCAAACAGTATTTTCTTTAAGGTTGGCGAGCGGGAATACGCCCTGGTATATGTGGTCCGCCGCAGAATAGACGCTACTACAAGGCCAGAGGGCCTGTACTATGAGGTGTATAACGACTCCACCGGCGAACTGCGGTTTAAGGGCAACGGAAGGCTCATCCTTCTGGGCACCTTTGACATTAACCAATCGTCGTTTCCATACAGACATAACCCAAAGACCGTGGATATGATGCAAAAACCTGGGATAAATAGGTCGTACTGGTTGCTGGCCCACAACCGGGATTCCATTTGCGTATTTTCATTTGCCACCGATACGGTATTCCTCAACCATGTGTGGCGCAAGCCAAACACCGAGCATTTTATAGACGACCTGCCGATTGAACAGGTCATGCCTGTTAAGGATTATTACTCGGGTACACGTAGGTATTTACTGTTCAGTAGTACGGGGCGAAATATCCTGTATCAACAAACACATATAGGCCTAAGCCAGCCCAGTAAGGAAAGGCTTATCTCACAGGTACATGCATCTGTGGAGCTGTTCGGCTTCAATCCCCACCAGGGCCGTATAGTTTCGGCCCAGTTGCTTGATGAAGACCGGTTTATTGACACCATTACCACCGACCCGGACTATGACCCCATAACGGAGCCGTACATGGTATCCCAATTCAATATGATGTACTCCTACTCCCCTGTGTTTTCTGACAACGACAGCTTTCTTTTTATCCGAAAAAAACTGATTGAAGAACATCCGGAGTACAGCGCACCTGACATAATAAAATACAATTCCGTATTGCGGTATCAATTGAAAACCAACGCTGTAACTGTGGATTCAATCCCGCTTGACAAGTATGCAAGAGATCTATTGTGGGGAGCCGACAGAAACCTATACTTCAATTGGGAATTATCTGGCGGGTTAGGTGACAGGCTATTTAAAATCCCCATGCCCTATAGGCAGGATGCGGGCAAGATTAAGGTAAACCCTACGCCCGTGCTCGACATAGGGGAGTATGGCGGCAGCGCCTTTTCCTGGGACTTTTTGGAGCAGTACTACCCCGCCCTGGGTCTGGACCTGGCCTGCGGCGGCGACAGCCTCCTGGTGCGCAACCATAGCCACCCCTACTTCACCGAGTTCAAATGGCAGCTCCGCCACGGGGGCAGTACCCTGGCCCACTCCAGCCGCCGTGGCCTTAAGGTGCCCATGCCTGCAGGTGGCCGCTACCTGCTGCGCCTTACCGCCAAACGGCCGGGGGGCATCACTGCCGTGCTCGACACCGTACTGCACCTACCCGGAAAGGTCAAGGCAGGCATAGCCATGGACACGGCCCTGGGCTGTGCCCATCAAGAGATGAGCTTTCGCGATGCTTCACGGTCAGACACATCGGCCGGGGCCACCTGGCACTGGCGGTTTTTCCGCAATGGGCTCCCGGTGCGCGAATCGCGGAAACAGCACCCCGGCGTGGCGTTTGACAGCGCGGGAGCCTATTCGGTATCCCTGGTGTATTCCAACGGTTTTTGCAGCGACACGGCCTGGATGGCCGACACCCTGTTTGTGCTGGATGCGCCCGCCCCGGGCTTTGACCTTTCCGACACGCTGGCCTGTGCCCCTGCCACGTTCATGGCCACCGACCGGTCATCAGGTGCCATCACCGCGCGTGAGTTTAGGTGGAGCAGCGGCATAGCCTGCGCCGATACGGTTTGCAGTGAGCGGTTTATCTTTCCCGGCAGGTACAAGCTCACCCAGACGCTGCGCGGCCCCACGGGCTGCGTGACCCGCGACAGCGCCTGGGTGCGGGTGCGCCCGGGCATTACCGTCCGGGACCGCGTGGACATGCTCTATGCCACCGTGGTGGACAGCCACCGCATAGGCCTGGCCTGGACCACGGATGCACGGGGCATGGGCTACCGCCTGGAGCGCAGGGGCCCCGGCGGCGACACGGCCCATGCCTGGATAGGGGGCCCGGCCACCGACAGCCTGATAGATACCATCCCCACCAGCGCGGCCCACACCGCCTATAGCTACCGCCTGTGGCCCGTGGACTCCTGTGGCAGCCCCGGCGCGGCATCCAACCCCGGCGGCAACATCCTACTGCGCCATGCCAACCACGACAACGGGTTCGTGGCGCTGGAGTGGGCGGCCTACCAGGCCTGGGGCGGCGGGGTTATGGAGTATGTGGTAGAGCGTTCGCCCGATGGGCGTTCCTGGGCCGATCTGTCCGCGCTACGGGCCCGGGGCTACACGGACCCCCACCTGCCCATTGCCGACACGGTATGGTACCGGGTGCGTGCCATGGAGCGCGGCGGCCACGCACAGCAGAGCCACAGCAACGCGGTGCGCGTGCCCCTGGTCACCACCCTGTTCATACCCAATGCGTTCAGCCCCAACGGCGACAGCCTGAACGACGTATGGCGGGTGGGCCACTTTGGACTGGCCAGTTTTGAGTGCCGCATATACGCATCCAATGGCCAGCAACTGGTGCTGGGCCGCGATCCCGACCACATATGGGACGGCACGCTCAACCAAGAAGCCTTTCCCCTGGGGGGCTACCGCTACGTGATCACCGCCACCGACGTGCGCGGCAAGGTGATGGCATACAGAGGGGTGGTGGTGTTGGTGAGGTGAGGGCACAGGGCACAGGGCACAGGGCACAGGGCACAGGGCATGGGGTTCGGGGGGTGTAGGGTGTGTATCGCAAAGAACGCAAAGGGATTAAGAAAATCAAGGGGCGCAGCGGGGTACAGGGGCCAACCTTCGTTCCAAAACCCCGAAAGGGTGTCAGGATGATGGCCACGGGCGCAGCCCGTGGCCCAGGGTGCACCAGGCCATGCTAAATCCCGGAGGGGTGGCATTTTCTGCACACAACCAATAGGGCACATTGCTAGGCAACTAGTCCATGTTCAAGCCCTGGGCATAGGGCGGATTTAACCACAAACGGCACTAAGCGAGTGGGAAATAGGCACTCTGGGCACAAGTGGTGGGAGGCGCGGGAGCCATAAGCGCACATGTAGGTTACCGAAACAGGGTGGTGATTTGGAATTTGAGTACCTAAGACCGCAACGGATATAGGATGCCTTTTTTTCTAAACAATGAAAGGTGTGGAGGGAGCTTCTTGATTCAATGCCTATTTTCAGAATGTCAAGGGCATATAAGGGGAATTCCGTGGATTAGATCAATATAAAACTTGAACTGTGCCGTGGTATTTACGCGACTCCTCGTCCCTGCCAAATGCTTCTATCACATAGTAGTACACCCCTTCTTGCACCAATTGGCCATTGAAAGTGCCATCCCACCACGCATAGGGATCTTCGGTGTAGTACAGTAGGTTGCCCCAGCGGTTGAAAATGCTCAACTTGTACTGCTCAATTAGGAAGGGTTTTATGGCAAAGACATCGTTCTTGCCATCGTTGTTGGGTGAAAATGCATTGGGAACGAACACTTTAGAATAACAAGTGTCGGTTTGGTCAATCTTTATCAGTATAGAATCGATAGGGCCAGGGCAGCCTTTGGAAATGCCAAATACCGTAAGGTAGTAATCATCCACCAACACACGGTACGATATGCTTTCCGCAGTGTCACCCGTATTCCATATATACCATTCCGCCCCTTCGGCTTCCAGTTCGGCATACCGCCCTTTACACACCATCGCGGTGTCGTTTTCGCGCTTGGAATCAGCTAAGTGGGCGTATGCTTTTGGCAACTGGATCACATTTACGTTTACAAATCCTATGGTGTTCCCACAACGCTCCCCACTACTGGCTTCCACTTGGTATTCAGTAGGTTTGTCAGGTTGCACTATGGCCGTACGTTTTATGTCGCTGCCTATTATGTCTTCACCTGCCCACTTAAAAAAGCGTCCGCCTTTCACCCCTATCTCCACGGCAGAGCCATAGCAAATGGTGGTATCGCCGTAGGTTTCAATGGCCAGGGTGGGCAATGTGGTTATTAAAATATCATCGGTCATTTCACAGCCGTTGGCGTCGGTTACCCTCAGTTCGTAGGTTACCAGCGTATCCTTTATGCCTTCTATATTTATGTCCCTTGCCTTGGTGTCGGTGGTTATGGCAAAACCAGGTGACCAATTGTACTTGAAAGGTTCATTCCCGCTTATAGAGTCCAAGAGTATGTCTATGTTATCGCCTACACACACAAAGGAATCAGAACCGATATACACAAAGGGCGGCATGTTTACGGTTATGGTTAACTCATCTTCGGCAAAACACTGGTTTTCGTCCTCTACCCGCAGTTTTACAGTTTGTGTGGTTTGTAGCCCAAGTATAAATGGGTCGGCTATGTTGGTCTTGTTAAACAGGCCGGCTGGTGTCCATTCATAGAAAAAGAAACCAGGTTCGCCGTTTAGGTAAGTCGTGTCTCCCAAGCAAATAGACTGGTCTGGCCCCGCATTGACCGTAAAGGCCGGAATCACGGTCACTTTCACCGAGTCTTCTACGGGGCAGTAGCCATTGCTGGCGGTAAGGTAATAGGTTGTGGTCACCACCGGTGAGGCGGTGGGGTTGTGGATATTGGTAGCCGACAGGCTTGAGGTGTTACCGGTCCAAGTATAGGTCTTGCCTCCGGTGGCAAACAACTGAATGCTGCTTCCCTCACATATTTTCACGTCGGTACCGGCGTCGGTCTTGGTTAAGGGGCGCACTACCACCCTTACCGAATCCAGCGTTTTGCATGCATTTCCATTGTCGGCCAACACATCGTAGCGTGTGGTGGTGAGCGGAAACACTTTAGGGTTGGCCGAATTGCGGTCAGTAATATATGAGTTTGGCGACCACACGTAATTGGTGGCGCCCGCTACCGAAATGGCTGCCGTGTCGCCATAACAGATTTGTTGGTTGGCACTCACGGAAATTACCGGGTATGGGTTCACCTTAATCACCATTTCATCGCTTGTGGTGCAGGTACCCAGCACGGCAGTCAGTTTATAGGTAAAGCTGCCCACCGCTGTAGGGGTAGTGGTGGGGTTGGCTATGAACTTATTGTCAATTGGGGCGGAGGTGCTCCATTCAAAAAACTCTAAATAGTTGGCAGATAATTGATAAGATTGGCCAATACAAATCTCCACATCCTTGCCGGCATAGGCAGAGTTCCGGGAGCATGACTTGATTTCACCGGAAATGGATGGCCGTCCCAGGGGGCTGTCAAACTCCGAACTGGCAAAATTCAAGCTCCTGGTACCCGTTTCATTGGCCAGCCTAATTTCTATTCCAAAATTGCTGTCGGGGTATTCTCTCCAAAAATTTATGAATTTGACTATATCCACCTGATAGTCCTCGTTGCCCACCGTGGTGCCCGAAACCTTGATGGCGTCAAAGCCAAAAGCAAGCGGCATACGGTATCGGCCAATTAGGGGCGGGTTTTTCCATCGCAGCGTATCGTCGCCCCAGGGCTCTATTATCCTGGAAATGACAAAATCATTGGGCCCTGATGTGGTTTTGTGCGAGTCAAGGGTGTTGCCAGTAAACCGCAAGTTGAGCAGGGCTTTTTCCCAATCACAACTGTTCTTGGAGTCAAAGGCCAAATCGAACTTTATAAAAGTCCGGGTTATCTTATGTTGGCTGCCCTTAAAAGGCTCACATGCTGCCGCGATTTTTTTTGAGGTCCTTAAAATAACCGAATCGGCCCCAATCCCTATGCTATCGGTTATCCGCTGGGCCGTCACGTCTATCCAGTTGTGGTGGGTAGCTGGCGATATGGTGTAATTGCATTTCTGCCCAAAGGATAGTATAGGTACACTCTGCAATAGTAAAATGCCTAAAATAGCTATAGGGGCAGTAATCCTCATCATCTTAATAATTGAAAACCGGCCAAATTTACATTTTTGCAATCTTTGGCAAATGAACAAACAAACAAAGCCGCTAAGGTATGCCCATGGGGAACTGGTTTAACGGAATTTCAAGGGTAGAGGCTTCTGGATTGGTATTATTCGCCATTGCGGTGGTTATGGCGCTAGGTTTCAGGATATTTTGGCACGCTTGGGTTCCTCCCTTGGGCAGCGTGGACCTAAAACGACTAGATTCACTGGCTTCGGTTTTGGATAAAAGGTTGCCAAAAGAGAACCGCACATTGGCCTTGGATATCAACAAAGTAAACGTTGATAGCTTGGTCGCCATAGGGTTCAGTGACAAACAAGCCCATATTTTTATCAATTACCGCACATCTATTGGTGGGTTTACCTCACTTGAACAGATAGATAAAGTCTATGGCCTTTCTGAGGCACTAAGGGAAAAGGTGAAGCGCTGGGCAGCAAGCACCCTGCCCCAAATAGATACTAACGCGGTTGCCCTTCTACAAAAGGACAGGGGAGGTAGTGATAGGACCGCCACTTGGCAAAGAGGTGAATACACCAGGGATGACAAGCCAGCAAGGCTAACCATAGACATGAATTTGGCTAATGCCCAGGTTTATGAAAAATTGAGTGGGGTGGGCCCTACACTGGCTGCCAGGATCGTGAAATACCGCAATGTGTTGGGTGGTTTTGTAAACAGGGCCCAGCTGTTTGAAGTGTATGGCATGGATAGCACACAGATACAATTGGAACACGTGGTCATGCAATTTGACTCTTTGCTGATAAAGAAACTCAGGGTAAATGACCTGGATGCGGCTGCGCTGGCATCTCACCCGTACATAGACTATAAGCAGGCCAACTTGTTGATAAACTATCGCCAGCACCACGGGAAATACCTTAAACAGGAAGATTTACTACAGTCTAAGGCATTTACCGAAAGCGAGTTGGCCAGATTGGCTCCTTACCTGAGCTTTGATTAAACATTTTGATTGGAATGCACAACCAATTGAATAAGACATCTATTTTTGCGCTCCCAAAATCGATTTGAATGATCAGAGTTATCGTAAAAGAAAGTGAATCAATTGACAAGGCACTCAAGCGTTTCAAGAAAAAGCTGGAGAAGGCCAGGATATTGAAGGATTACAAAAACCGCCAGTTTTTCACCAAACCATCGGTAGAACGCAGGGCGGAAATCATCAAGGCCAAGTACAAGCAATCCAAGACAAAGTAATTTGGCTGTGTGGAGCAGCAGCGCGTTCAGGAATTTTTATTTTGGCTTGAAAGGGAGAAAAAATATAGCCCGCATACGATAAGATCCTATCGTACTGATTTGCAAAAATTTGCTGAGTTTATGGACTACACCTACCAAGTGGACGACCTGGCTTTGGCAGGCAAGGCACAGATAAGGTCTTGGCTCATGCAGCTTCTCGATTCAGGTATGTTGAGCAGTTCAGTTAACCGAAAAATGGTGACACTCAGTTCCTTTTATAATTTCTTGGAAAGGAACCAGGTAATTGGCCATAACCCTGTGGAGCAGGTGAACAGGCCCAAACAACCCAAACGCCTGGCTAGGTTTATTGATCAGTCCACCACGGCTAAGGTGTTTGTTCCCGAGCAGTTTGAACGGTCTTTTCAAGGTTTGCGCGACCGGCTGCTCATGGAAATTTTTTACGCCACGGGCGTGCGGGTTTCAGAACTTATTGGCCTGAAGGTGATTGATGTGGACAATGACAGGTTGGAAATAAAGGTTTTGGGAAAAGGCAACAAGGAGCGGCACATACCCATAGGTGCTTCGCTGCTACAATTGGTGAAAGAATATCTCTCGGAACGCAAGCTGGCTTTTGGCTCTTATTCGGGTACCGACCCCCTATTGACCTCAGATACAGGCAAGGGCCTGTATCCCATGTTTGTATCCCGAAAGGTCCACACCATACTCGGTGCGTACGCCAATATTACCAAAACAAATCCCCACGTGCTCCGCCACACCTTTGCCACACATCTATTAAATAACGGAAGCGACATCAACGCAATAAAGGAGTTGTTGGGGCATGCATCCCTGGCTTCCACCTCCGTATATACACACAACTCCATAGAGCGACTCAAAGACGTGTACAAGCAATCACATCCACATAAATAAAGAAGACCATGAGAACAGAAATCAATGCTACCCAGTTTGAAGTAGATGAGACACTTAAAGCGCTGATTACCAAAAAAGTTTCCAAGTTCGAGCGGTATTTTGATCATATCATCGATTGTGTGGTGTTCCTAGCAGAAGAGGGACACTCAGAAAGCAACAAGGTTCAAGTAGTTGAAATTAAGGTCAATGTACAAGGGGCTACCCTCTTTTGCAAGGAGCAAGCTGAGACCTATGGCCAGGCCATAGACCCTGCGGTGGACAATATGAGCCGACAGCTTAAAAAGTACAAGGAAAAGCATAGTTGAAAAATATCAACAGGTCAGGGAGATTTTACGCTGGGATTACATATCTTTGCAGACCTTTTTTTAAGGCATAGTTCTTTTATAGTACTGACATATACCCTTGGGGAGATTCCAGAGCGGTCAAATGGGCCGGACTGTAAATCCGTTGACGTACGTCTTCGCAGGTTCGAATCCTGCTCTCCCCACCACGCGGATGTAGCTCAATTGGTAGAGCATCAGCCTTCCAAGCTGAATGTTGCGGGTTCGAGTCTCGTCATCCGCTCCTCAATGCCGATGTAGCTCAGGGGTAGAGCGCTTCCTTGGTAAGGAAGAGGTCATGGGTTCAATTCCCATCATTGGCTCTGATTAACCAAGTTCATAACCTAAACTCATTCTTTAATTACACTACGTCATGGCAAAAGAGAAATTTGAAAGATCCAAGCCTCACTTAAATATTGGAACACTGGGGCACGTGGATCACGGCAAGACCACCCTAACGGCCGCCATAACCAAAGTTTTGGCCGACAAGGGTATGGCCCAAGCAAGGAGCTTTGACTCCATTGACAATGCCCCCGAAGAAAAAGAAAGGGGTATTACCATCAACACCGCACACGTGGAATACGAAACGGTAAACCGACACTATGCCCACGTGGACTGCCCTGGCCACGCCGACTACGTAAAGAACATGGTAACAGGTGCTGCCCAAATGGACGGTGCCATTCTAGTGGTGGCCTCTACCGACGGCCCCATGCCTCAAACCCGTGAGCACATCCTGCTGGCCCGCCAGGTAGGTGTACCACGCATGGTGGTGTTTATGAACAAGGTAGATGCAGTAGATGATCCTGAACTTCTTGAATTGGTGGAAATGGAAATCCGTGACCTCCTTTCTTTTTATGAATATGACGGCGACAATGTGCCTGTGATTCAAGGCTCTGCACTGGGTGCCCTAAACGGTGAGCCCATGTGGGTAGAAAAGGTAATGGAACTCATGCAAGCTGTGGACGAGTACATTGAAATGCCGCCCCGTGCCATTGACCTTCCTTTTGCCATGCCGGTTGAAGACGTATTCTCAATTACCGGACGCGGTACCGTGGCTACGGGTAGGATTGAGCGTGGTGTGGTGAACGTGGGTGACCCCGTTCAAATCTTGGGTTTCGTGGAGCAACCGCTTACATCTACTTGTACCGGTGTGGAAATGTTTAGGAAACTGCTGGACCGCGGAGAAGCCGGTGATAACGTTGGCCTTTTGCTAAGGGGTATCGAAAAAGATGCCATTAGGAGGGGCATGGTGATTGCCAAGCCAGGATCGGTAACGCCGCACACCACCTTTAAAGGCGAAGTGTACGTGCTAAAGAAGGAAGAAGGTGGACGACACACCCCATTCTTCAACAAGTACCGCCCTCAGTTCTATTTCCGTACCACCGACGTTACCGGCGAAATATCCTTGCCCGAAGGCGTGGAAATGTGTATGCCCGGTGATAACCTCACCATTACCGTGGAACTGATAGCCCCCATTGCCATGGAAAAAGGTCTTCGTTTCGCCATAAGGGAAGGTGGACGTACCGTAGGTGCCGGACAAGTAACCGAAATTCTGAAATAATTCTCACCTTATATAAGGTACACGGGTGTAGCTCAGCTGGTAGAGCAGTGGTCTCCAAAACCGAAGGTCGTGAGTTCGAATCTTACCACCCGTGCATAACGCGCCATCAAACATGAACAAAGTCATAGATAGCATAAAACTCTCGTTCGACGAGCTAAGGCATAAGGTTACCTGGCCTTCTTGGGACGAGTTGCAAGAGTCATCGGTGGTTACCCTTGTGGCCTCTTTAATCATTGCCCTCCTCGTTTTTGGTATGGATGTGGTTTTTGAGTTTTTGATGAAGATAGTGTATGACTTGTTCTAGACTGCTGACTGAACGCCGATGATAGATCAAAGCAAAATGCACTGGTACAGCCTTAAAACAGTTTCTGGCCAGGAAAAGAAGCTCAAAAATTACATTGAGAGCGAATTGACCAGGGAGAACCTTAGGCAGTATGTAGGGCAGGTGCTTATACCACTAGAAAAGGTAGTCCAGCTCAGAAAAGGCAAAAAGGTCACTGTGGAGCGCAACTATTTCCCAGGGTACATTTTTATCGAAGCCTATCTCCAGCACCAAAAGGAAGGTAAGTATGAAATTACCGCCTATGGCAAGGAAGTTATCACTACCGTAACCGCCATTACCGGGGTTTCCAAGTTCCTTCCCAACAATGACGCCCCCAAGCCTATGCGAAAGGAAGAGGTAGATCGGTTCCTGGGCAAGGTGGATGAGCTCAACGAAACATCGGGAGTGGTAGAAGTGCCATTTTTGGTGGGCGAATCGGTAAAAGTAATTGAAGGGCCCTTCCAAGGGTTTATCGGTGTGATAGAAGGCATTAACGAAGAGAAGAAAAAGCTCAAGGTAATCGTGAAGATTTTTGGCAGGAAAACGCCACTGGAATTGAATTATATACAAGTAGAGAAAGAGTAATATGGCCAAGGAAGTTACCGGTTTTATCCGCCTCCAAGTAAAAGGAGGGGCAGCCAACCCATCTCCACCCATCGGTCCTGCACTTGGATCCAAGGGTGTGAACATCATGGAATTCTGTAAGCAGTTCAATGCCCGCACGCAAGACCGCGCAGGCAAGATATTGCCCGTAGTAATTACCGTGTACAGCGACAAGTCTTTTGAGTTTATTGTTAAAACACCTCCCGTGGCCATTCAGCTCATGGAAGTGACCAAGGCTAAAAAAGGCTCCGCCGAACCCAACCGAAAAAAGGTAGCCTCGGTTACCTGGCAACAGGTAGAAGATATTGCCAAGGAAAAAATGCCTGACCTCAACACCAACAACGTCACCAGTGCCATGCGCATGGTAGCCGGTACCGCCCGTAGTATGGGCATTACCGTGAGCGGAAACGCACCTTGGGACAACAATTAATCTATCCATCCATATGTCTATCACCAAGAAAAGAAAAGAGGCGATTGCCAAAATAGATAGGGAAAAATCCTATTCCCTTCTCGATTCAGCCAAATTGGTAAAGGAAATTACCTATACCAAATTTGACGCGTCGGTTGACCTGAGCATACGCTTGGGCGTGGATCCCAAAAAAGCCAACCAAATGGTACGCGGTACCGTATCCCTGCCACATGGCATTGGCAAGACCGTGTCTGTGCTGGCATTGGTAACCCCCGATAAGGAAGAGGAAGCCCGCCAAGCCGGCGCCGACTACGTGGGCCTGGATGATTATATCAACAAGATACAGGGTGGCTGGACCGACGTGGACGTGATTATTACCATGCCTTCCATCATGCCGAAAATTGGCAGGCTGGGCAGGATACTTGGCCCAAGGGGACTCATGCCGAACCCCAAATCGGGTACCGTGACCGACGACATTAAAGACGCCGTGACCTCAGTAAAGGCTGGTAAAATCGACTTTAAAGTGGACAAATACGGAATTATAAACACAACCATCGGAAGGGTTTCTTTCCCACAAGATAAGTTGTTTGAAAACGCTGTTGAGCTGTTACACACCATAAATAGGCTGAAACCTTCAGCCGCCAAGGGAGCCTACTTTAGGAGCCTACACATTTCTTCCACCATGAGTCCTGGCATTAAGATAGACTCAAAAACCGTCCCCGGCATTTAACCTATTGCCGAGGTATTAAACAATTCTGTATGAACAGAGAAGACAAACTCACCATTGTTCAGGAATTGGCCGCGCGCATCGCGGCGAATGACAACGCGTTTTATGTCGCCGATATAGGGGGCATGACCGTGAAGCATTCTACCGAACTGCGCAAGTTTTGTCACGAAAGGGAAGTGTACCTACAAGTTGTCAAAAACAAATTGATTGTCAAGGCACTTGAACACCTAAACATTTCCGATTCTAGCCTTATTGACGCGCTAAAGGGCGAGTCGTCTATCATGATAGCTTCCAACATGAAGGCGCCTGCCGAGCTGATCAAGAAGTTTAGAAGGACCAACCCCAAACCTCTGTTGAAGGCCGCCTACCTTCAGGAGTCTGTGTTTGTGGGCGACGACAAGCTCAACCAAGTCCTGGAACTCAAGTCGAAGGAAGAAGTCCTCGGCGAAATTATTGGCATCCTACAATCTCCAGCGCAGCGTGTTATCGCTGCCTTACAATCCCCGGCGGGAAAATTGGCCAGCATTCTTAGCCAGGAAGGAGAGGGTAAACTAGCTGACCTTGCAAAAGACAAAGACAAAAAAGCTGCTTAATTAATCATAAATCAATCTTACAATGGCTGAATTAAAGGTATTAGCTGAAAGCCTGGTTAACCTAACCGTAAAAGAGGCCAACGAATTGGCCAAGATCCTGAAAGAAGAATACGGCATTGAGCCTGCTGCTGCCGCTCCGGTAGCCGTTATGGCCGGCCCTTCTGATGGTGACAGTGCCCCAGTGGTTCAAGAACAAACCGAATTTGAGGTAATTCTTAAAAGTGCTGGCGGTGCTAAGCTGAACGTTGTGAAGGTGGTGAAAAACATCACCGGTCTCGGGCTCAAAGAAGCTAAAGACATTGTTGACGGTGCTCCCAAGTCTATCAAAGGCGGGATTCCCAAGGAGGAAGCCGAGAGCATCAAGCAACAACTGGAAGAGGCTGGAGCCGAAGTGGAAGTTAAATAGTGCTATGTCACCCGCCCTCAGTGCGGTAAACTGAATACAAACAGCCCCTTACCCAAGGGGCTGTTTTTCCGTTTTTTTAGTTCTTTATTCTTTTCATTAAATCTACAAACTTGGCAGGAGGAATTCATAACAGGATAAGCTTCGCATCGCTTACATCCCCAATCGAGTATCCCGATTTCTTAGATGTTCAAATCAAGTCATTTCAAGACTTCCTTCAGCTGGAAACCTCTCCCGAGGAGCGGGTAAATGAAGGCTTATACAATGTTTTTGCCGAAAACTTCCCCATCACCGATGCCAGGAACCTTTTCGTGCTGGAGTTTATCGATTATTACATTGACCCGCCCAAATACCATGTAGAAGAATGTATTGACCGTGGGCTCACCTATTCGGTAGCACTTAAAGCTAGGCTCAAACTTTACTGTACCGACCCCGAACATGAAGAGTTCGAGACCATTGTGCAAGACGTGTATTTGGGCACCATCCCCTACATGACCGAGCGTGGATCTTTCATAATCAATGGTTCTGAAAGGGTGATTGTTTCCCAGTTGCACCGGTCACCCGGCGTGTTCTTTAGCCAGAGCTTCCACACCAACGGCACCAGGCTGTACAGCGCCAGGATTATCCCTTTCAAGGGCTCCTGGATTGAATTTGCCACCGATGTGAACAATGTCATGTTCGCGTATATCGACCGGCGAAAAAAATTCCCGGTTACCACTCTGTTTAGGGCCATTGGTTTTGAATCTGACAAAGAAATTCTCGAAATATTCAACCTGGCCGAGGAGGTATCGGTCACCAAATCAAAGCTCAAGGCCATAGTAGGCCGAAAACTGGCTGCCAGGGTGCTGCGCAAATGGATTGAAGACTTTGTGGATGAAGATACCGGCGAAGTCGTTTCAATTGAAAGGAACGAAATTATCCTTGAACGCGATACCATTCTCGAAGACAAGCATATAGAAGAAATACTGGAGGCCAATGTCAAATCGGTCATCCTACACAAGGACGATGCCAATTCAAATGAGTTTGCCATCATCTACAACACCTTGCAGAAAGACCCTTCAAACTCCGGAAAGGAAGCATTGGAACATATATACCGCCAGTTGCGCAATGCTGACCCACCGGACGAAGAAACAGCCAGGGGAATCATTGACCGTTTGTTCTTTAGCGACAAGCGCTACGACCTGGGAGATGTGGGACGATACAGGCTCAACAAAAAATTGGGTTTGCTGATTGACATGGACCATCGAACCCTCACCAATGAGGACATTATCAGTATCATTAAGTACCTGATACAACTCAGCAATGCCAAGGCCGATATAGACGACATTGACCACCTGTCCAACCGACGGGTGCGCACAGTGGGCGAACAGCTATACAACCAATTTGGCGTGGGCCTGTCGCGCATGGCACGTACCATCAGGGAGCGCATGAACGTGCGCGACAATGAGGTATTTACCCCTACCGACCTTATCAACTCAAGGACATTGTCATCGGTCATCAATTCCTTCTTCGGCACCAACCAGTTGTCGCAGTTTATGGATAGGATGAACCCCTTGGCCGAAACCACGCATAAGAGGCGCATGTCAGCCCTGGGCCCTGGTGGACTCTCGCGGGAACGTGCCGGATTTGAGGTGCGCGACGTACACTATACCCACTATGGCCGTCTATGCACCATTGAAACGCCTGAAGGCCCCAATATCGGTTTGATTTCATCGCTGGCCGTGTACGCCAAGATTAACGTAATGGGCTTTATTGAAACCCCTTACCGAAAGGTGAAAAACGGTAAGGTACTTATTGACGCTCCGGTGGACTACCTAAGTGCCGAAGAAGAAGACGAACACATCATAGCCCAGGCCAACGCCTTGATTAATAAGGACGGGACTTTTGTAAACGATAAGGTAAAAGCCCGACACGGGGGGGAATTTATTGTGGTGTCGCCTGAAGAGGTACACTATATGGATGTGAGCCCCAACCAAATTGTATCCATTGCCGCCTCCCTTATTCCATTCCTTGAGCACGACGACGCCAACCGTGCCTTGATGGGTTCTAACATGCAGAGACAGGCAGTGCCATTGCTAAGGCCTGAAGCTCCTATAGTGGGAACGGGTATTGAAGGCCGGGTGGCCAAAGATTCGCGCGTGATGATAGTAGCCGAAGGCGATGGCTACGTGGAATTTGTGGATTCTACCAAAATTGTCATTTGCTATGATAGGACGGATGTGGAGCGACTCATAGACTTTGACGGCGATAGCAAAACATACTACCTGCCCAAGTTCCGAAGGACCAACCAAAACTCCTGCATCAACCTAAAGCCCATTGTCAGAAAAAATGAAAGGGTTAGCCAAGGCCAAATCCTTTGCGACGGTTTTGCCACCGAGCGCGGCGAACTGGCACTGGGCAAAAACCTATTGGTGGCTTTCATGCCTTGGCAGGGGTACAACTTTGAAGACGGTATTGTGGTCTCAGAGCGAATAGTGAAAGAAGATGTGTTTACATCTATCTACATTAGTGAGTTTGAACAAGATGTGCGCGATACAAAACGGGGGGTAGAGGAGTTTACAAACGACATTCCCAACGTAAGTGAAGATGCTACCAAAGACCTGGATGAGAATGGTTTGATAAGGGTAGGTGCTGAAGTGGCCGAAGGCGACATCATCATTGGCAAAATCACCCCTAAGGGCGAAAGCGAGCCAACCCCTGAAGAAAAATTGCTGCGCGCCATATTTGGTGAAAAGGCGGGCGATGTCAAAGACGTGTCCCTACGCATGCCGCCTTCAGGAAAAGGTACCGTAATTGACAAGAAGCTATTTGCCAGGGCCAAGAAGGACAAGTCCAGCAAAGACAAGGACAAAGCCCTGCTTCAGAAACTGGATAATACACACCAGGGAAACCTGTCTATCCTCAAGGAGAGACTGGTGGACAAACTCCTTATCATCATGGAGGGCAAAACATCACAAGGAGTTTTTGACGTGTATAAAGGAGAAAAGATACCCAAGGGTGCGAGGTTCTCCGTAAAAACACTCATGGAGTTGGATTTCAATTTGATAAACCCAACAGACTGGACCAATGATGCGGCCAAGAACGACCTTGTGAGGCGCGTGATTGCCAACTATAAGCGCAAGGTGCACGAAGAATTGGGGCGGTACAAGCGGGAACATTTCACCATTACCATTGGCGACGACCTACCCACTGGCGTGCTCAAGCTCGCCAAGGTATATGTAGCCGCTAAGCGTAAGCTCAAGGTGGGCGATAAAATGGCGGGACGTCACGGTAACAAGGGTATCGTGGCCAAGATTGTACCGGTAGAGGACATGCCGTTCTTGGAAGACGGTACCCCGGTTGACATATGCCTTAACCCATTGGGCGTGCCTTCACGTATGAACCTGGGGCAGCTCTATGAAACCATATTGGGCTGGGCCGGCAAGAAATTGGGCGTACGCTTTGCCACACCCATTTTTGACGGGGCCACCGATGAGGAGATTGATGACTATATGAACAAGGCAGAGTTGCCCAAAAACGGCAGCACCTACCTCTTTGATGGCCTTACCGGCGAACGGTTCCACCAAAAAACCACCGTGGGGTACATATACATGATTAAGCTATCCCACATGGTGGACGATAAGATGCACGCAAGGTCCATAGGCCCTTACTCCCTTATCACACAGCAACCACTCGGCGGTAAGTCGCAGTTTGGTGGACAGCGGTTTGGTGAAATGGAGGTGTGGGCACTGGAGGCTTTTGGCGCATCACACATACTCCAAGAGGTCCTCACCATCAAGTCCGACGACATAGTGGGACGGGCTAAAACGTATGAAGCCATTGTAAAAGGCGACGTGATGCCCAAACCAGGCATTCCCGAATCGTTCAATGTGCTTCTAAACGAACTTAAGGGATTGGCACTTAGTATCCGATTAGACTAATTCTCAAGATCAAACATGTCATTTAAAAAAGAGCGCGTACAACTTACCAGCGATTTCGAAACCATATCAATTGGTTTGGCATCGCCCGAAGAAATCATCGATTGGTCATATGGCGAAGTAAATAAGCCTGAAACCATCAACTACAGGACATTCAAGCCCGAAATGGGAGGCCTTTTCTGTGAGCGGATCTTTGGCCCGGTCAAGGATTATGAATGCCACTGTGGTAAGTACAAGAGAATTAGATATAAAGGCATTGTGTGCGATCGCTGTGGCGTGGAAGTCACCGAAAAACGCGTGCGCAGGGACAGGCTTGGCCATGTAAACCTTGTGGTGCCAGTGGCGCATATTTGGTACTTTAAGTCACTCCCAAATAAAATTGGCTATCTCATAGGTTTGCCTACCAAAAAACTGGAACTCATTATTTATTATGAGAGGTATGTAGTTATCCAGCCGGGCATTAAGGAGGAAGATGGCGTGACTTACCTCGACTTCCTCACCGAAGAAGAGTACCTTGACATTATGGATTCCTTGCCAAAGGAAAACCATTTGTTGGATGAAAACGATCCAAATAAGTTTATTGCCAAGATGGGCGGTGAAGCGCTGCACGCCCTTCTGGAGAGGCTCAATCTCGATGAGCTGTCATACTCCCTGCGTGCCAAGGCGTTCTCTGAAACATCACAACAGCGAAAGAACGAGGCGCTAAAGCGGCTTAAGGTCATTGAATCCTTCCGCTCGGCCAACAAGAAATTTGAAAATAGGCCAGAGTGGATGATCATGAAGGTTTTACCTGTCATCCCACCCGAACTGCGGCCTTTGGTGCCATTGGATGGCGGCAGGTTTGCATCTTCTGACCTCAACGACCTTTACAGGCGTGTAATCATTAGGAATAACAGGCTCAAGCGTTTAATGGAGATCAAGGCTCCTGAGGTTATCCTGCGAAACGAAAAGCGGATGCTACAGGAGGCGGTTGACTCCTTGTTTGACAATACCAGGAGGGTAAGTGCGGTAAAAACAGAAAACAACCGACCGCTCAAATCCCTGTCTGACATGCTTAAGGGCAAGCAGGGGCGATTTAGGCAAAACCTCCTTGGTAAGCGCGTGGACTATTCTGGCCGTTCGGTTATTGTGGGTGGCCCACAGCTTAAACTCAATGAGTGCGGAGTACCCAAGTATATGGCCGCCGAGTTGTTTAAGCCGTTCATTATCCGTAAGCTCATTGAAAGAGGCATTGTCAAAACAGTAAAATCTGCCCGCAAGATTGTTGACAGAAAGGATCCTGTGATCTGGGAAATCCTTGAATTCGTGATAAAGGGACACCCGGTATTGCTCAACCGCGCCCCAACACTGCACCGTTTGGGTATTCAGTCATTCCAGCCAAAGCTCGTGGAAGGAAAGGCCATACAGCTCCACCCACTTGTTTGCACGGGTTTCAACGCCGACTTTGACGGTGACCAAATGGCCATCCACCTGCCCATAGGGCATGGTGCCATTCTGGAAGCACAGCTCCTCATGCTCTCCTCTCACAATATTTTGAGCCCGGCAAATGGTTCACCCATCGTGGTGCCATCCCAGGACATGGTGTTGGGATTGTATTACATCACCAAAGGCCGAAGGAGCATCCCCGAATACCCCGCCATAGGTGAAGGTATGAAGTTCTATTCATCTGAAGAAGTCCTTATTGCGTTTAACCACGGCGTGGTTGGCCTGCATACCTATATACATGTAAAGGTCATGGCCAGGAATGAGCAGGGACAACTGGAAAAGCAAATGATAGAAACTACCGTGGGCAGGGTAATCTTCAACCAGCAAGTACCCGCCGAAGTAGGTTATATCAACGAACTGCTTACCAAAAAATCCATCCGTAAAATCATTGGCGACATATTCAAATGGGCAGGATTGGCCAAAACCGCCAAGTTCTTGGATGACATTAAGGAACTAGGATTTCACTACGCGTTCAAAGGGGGGCTATCCTTCTCCCTTTCAGACGTAGAGATCCCTGCACAGAAGTTTACACTCATTGATGAGGCCCAGGCCGAAGTGGATGAGATATGGGAAAACTATAACCAGGGCTTCATCACCAACAATGAGCGGTACAACCAGGTTATTGACATCTGGACCAGGATAACCAATAGGGTTACTGACCATCTCATGCGCCAATTGGCTGCCGACAAGCAGGGGTTCAACTCCGTGTATATGATGTTGGATTCAGGCGCCAGGGGCTCCAAAGAACAGATCCGCCAGTTGGGTGGAATGAGGGGCCTTATGGCCAAGCCGCGCAAAAATGTTGGCGGCGGAGGCGGCGGCATCATCGAAAACCCCATCCTTGCCAACTTTAAGGAGGGCCTTTCGGTACTTGAGTATTTTATCTCTACCCACGGTGCACGTAAGGGTTTGGCCGACACGGCACTTAAAACTGCCGACGCGGGTTACCTTACCCGAAGGCTCCATGATGTGGCCCAAGATGTGATCGTTTCTGAAAAAGACTGCGGTACCCTCAGGGGCATCATCACAACCACCCTCAAGGACAATGAAGAAGTGGTGGAATCACTGTATGATAGGATTTTGGGTAGGACTTCCCTACATGATGTGTTCCACCCCATTACCGAGGAACTTTTGGTGGGCGCTGGCGAGGAGATTACCGAGGACGTGGCCCAAACCATTGAAGATTCTCCTATAGAAGAAGTGGAAATCCGATCGGTACTCACCTGCGAAACCAGGCGTGGCGTGTGCGTGAAATGCTATGGCAGAAACCTCTCTACCGGGCGCATGGTTACCCAGGGTGAAGCTGTTGGCGTTATCGCCGCGCAGTCTATCGGCGAACCAGGTACCCAGCTTACCCTACGTACCTTCCACGTGGGTGGTGTGGCTTCTCAGATTGCATCCGAGTCGCAAATCGTAGCCAAGTTTGACGGAAAGATTGAGTTTGAAAACATTGAAGTGGTTGACCGAACCAGTGATGATGGGGCCATCAAGCGACTGGTTATGTCGCGTGCCGGTGAAGTCCGTATAATCGATCCTGAGAAGAAAGTGGTATTGGCCACCAATAACATACCTTATGGTTCTATCTTAGAGGCCTTTGGCAGGAAATCTATTAAAAAAGGCGAGCTCATAGCCAGCTGGGACCCCTACAACGCCGTTATCCTTGCCCACGCCGCTGGTAGGATAGAATACGATAATATCATTGAAAACGTGACATTTAGGGAGGAAAGCGATGAGCAGACCGGTCACAAGGAAAAAGTGATAGTGGAATCGCGTGACAAACGCCGCATCCCAACCTTGAAGCTTATGTCGCCAGATGGCATGATGCTCAAAGAATACAACCTTCCCGTAGGTGCACATATAGTGGTTAACGACAGCGAGAAAGTGGATGAGGGCAGGACCATTGCCAAGATTCCACGAATGATGACAAAAACAAAGGACATCACCGGGGGACTGCCCAGGGTTACCGAGTTATTTGAAGCGCGAAACCCATCAAACCCTGCCATTATTTCTGAGATTGATGGCATTATCGCCTTTGGGGGTATTAAGCGGGGCAACCGCGAGATAGTGGTAGAATCCAAGGAGGGTGATAAGAAGAAGTATTTGGTACCCCTCTCCAAGCACATCCTGGTACAAGAGAATGACTATGTGCGGGCAGGAGATCAACTCTCTGACGGTGCGGTCTCCCCTATGGACATTCTCAAAATCAAAGGGCCTTTTGCCGTTCAGCAATACATTATTGATGGCATCCAGGAAGTATATCGCCTACAGGGTGTTAAGATCAACGACAAGCACATTGAAACCATTGTGGGCCAAATGATGCAGAAGGTAGAAATTGTCAATCCCGGCGATACCAAGTTCTTGGAAGGAACCGCCGTGGACAAATTCGACGCCATAGAAGAGAACAACTGGATATTCGATAAAATGGTTGTGGTAGAAGGCGGTGACTCCAACGATCTCAAGCCGGGCATGATAGTGAGTAACCGACAGCTGCGCGAGGTGAATTCCCAGCTCAAGCGAAAGGACATGAAACTGGTAGAGGCCAGGGAAGCCATACCTGCCACCGTTATGCCCATGTTGCAGGGTATTACCCGTGCATCATTGGGCACCAAGAGTTTCTTGTCGGCCGCATCGTTCCAAGAAACCACCAAGGTGCTCAATGAAGCTGCCATTTCGGGCAAAACCGATTACCTGCTCGGCCTTAAAGAGAATGTGATCGTGGGCCACCGAATTCCTGCCGGAACGGGTATCAGGAAGTTTGAAAAGAACATCGTGGGCTCTAAGGACGAATACGAGGAATTGTTGGTCATTACCAAATAGACTACCATGGACGAACAAAAGAAGGACGGCCAGATCAACATAGAACTCACCGACCAAGTGGCCGAGGGGATTTACTCCAACCTGGCCATCATCACCCATTCCAATTCCGAGTTTATCGTGGATTTTGTGCGCATCATGCCTGGGGTACCCCAGGCTAAGGTCAAATCGCGGATCATACTTACGCCCCAACACGCCAAAAGACTGCTTAAGGCGCTGAGGGACAATATCAATAGATTTGAAGCACAGCACGGTGAAATAGACGACAATGCAGGTCATTTTGAGGGCATTCCCATGAACTTCGGCGGCCCTCTGCCGGAGGCCTGATTGGTGTTAAAAAAAATATTTTCTTAATCATGTGGTGGTAGGAATATAACTCCTACTTTTGCAAACCCAATTTCAAGAAGGATTCAGTCTTTATGCCTACTATACAGCAATTAGTTAGAAAAGGAAGGCGGCAGATGACCAAAAAAAGTAAGTCACCTGCCCTCAATTCCAGCCCCCAGCGACGGGGTGTTTGTACTAGGGTATATACCACAACCCCCAAAAAGCCCAACTCAGCATTGCGCAAAGTGGCTAGGGTAAGGCTTACTAACCAAAAGGAAGTCAACGTGTACATACCCGGCGAAGGACACAACCTACAGGAACACTCCATTGTGCTGGTGCGCGGGGGTAGGGTTAAAGACCTTCCCGGTGTGCGTTACCACATAGTGCGGGGTGCCCTTGACACCGCCGGTGTTGACGGCAGAAAACAGGGTAGGAGCAAGTACGGAACTAAAAGACCAAAAGCCAAAACCAAGTAGCCATGCGCAAATCAGTAGCTAAAAAGCACAACCTACTCCCCGATCCCAAGTACGGCGACGAACTGCTCATGAAGTTCGTGAACAATATGATGTACGCAGGCAAAAAGAGCGTGGCCTTCTCCATAGTATATGGGGCCCTTGAAATAGTGGAACAAAAAACCGGCGAAAACGGACTGGAAGTTTGGAAAAAGGCCCTGGCCAATGTGACACCCGCCGTGGAAGTAAAAAGTAAAAGGGTAGGTGGCGCTACTTTTCAAATTCCTACCGAAATTATGCCTAACAGACGCACTTCATTGGGTATGAAGTGGTTAATAGGGTACTCGCGCAAACGCTCCGGACGCTCCATGTCAGAAAAACTCGCAGCTGAGGTGTTGGCTGCGTCCAACGGCGAAGGCTCGGCTTTCAAGAAGCGGGAAGACACTCATAAAATGGCCGAAGCAAACAAAGCCTTCTCACATTTCAGATCATAAATAATGGGTAAAGACCTTAGCTATACAAGAAATATTGGTATTGCCGCACACATTGATGCCGGCAAGACCACTACTACCGAAAGGGTGTTGTATTACACGGGCATCAACTATAAAATAGGTGAGGTGCATGATGGGGGCGCTACCATGGACTGGATGGAGCAGGAGCAGGAAAGGGGTATCACCATTACCTCTGCCGCTACCAGGTGCTCTTGGACCTGGAAGAATAAGCCTTATACCATTAATATTATTGACACTCCAGGCCACGTGGATTTTACCGTGGAGGTAAACCGATCCCTCCGGGTACTTGATGGCCTAGTGTTTTTGTTTAGTGCCGTAGATGGCGTGGAGCCACAGTCAGAAACCAACTGGCGCCTGGCCGATAACTACAATGTGGCCCGTCTTGGTTTTGTGAACAAAATGGACAGACAAGGGGCTGACTACTTCAACGTAGTTAGCCAAGTGAAAACCATGTTGGGTTCTACCCCTTTGGTTATGCAGATACCCATAGGTAATGAAGACCAGTTTAAGGGGGTAGTCGATTTGATCACCAACAAAGCCGTAATTTGGAATGATGATGATATGGGTATGACATACAAAGAGATACCCATTCCCGCTGACCTCTTGGAAGAAACCAATACCTACCGTGCCAAAATGTTGGAACAGGTAGCTGAGTTTGATGATACCCTGCTGGAGAAGTTCTTTGACGACCCAGACTCCATTTCGGAAATGGAAATCATCGCTGCCGTGCGTAAAGCCGTGGTGGCCATGAAAGTGGTGCCCATGTTCTGCGGTTCGGCATTCAAAAACAAGGGTGTACAGGCCGTATTGGATGGAGTGTGCTCCTTCTTGCCTTCACCTGAAGACAAGGAAAGCATCATTGGCACAAACCCCGATACCGAACTGGAAGTGAAGCGTAAGCCGTCAACCGATGAGCCTTTTACCGCGCTTGCCTTTAAAATTGCCACCGACCCTTTTGTTGGCCGACTGTGCTTTTTTAGGGTCTATTCTGGAGCACTCGATGCAGGTTCATATGTACTGAATACCCGTACGGGCAGAAAGGAAAGGATTAGCCGCATTTTCCAAATGCACTCCAACAAGCAGAACCCCATAGACCGGGTAGAAGCTGGTGACATAGCGGCTGCCGTGGGATTTAAGGATATTAAAACAGGTGATACGCTTTGCGATGAGAAATCACCTATCGTGCTGGAAAGCATGGTATTCCCTGATCCGGTAATTGCCATTGCCATAGAGCCCAAAACCCAAAAGGACATGGACAAGCTGGGTATGGCATTGGCCAAGCTGGCCGAAGAAGACCCAACCTTTAAGGTGCATACCGATGAGGACTCTAACCAAACCATCATTCAGGGTATGGGTGAGCTCCACCTAGATATTATAGTGGACCGACTGAGAAGGGAATTCAAGGTAGAGTGCAACCAAGGTGAACCACAAGTGGCCTACAAAGAAGCACTTACTGCCACTACCAAGCACCGCGAGCGACTTAAGAAGCAAACCGGTGGTTCCGGTCTATTTGCCGAAATGGAATTTGAACTGGGCCCTGTAGATCCAGAATTCCTGCAAACCGATGAGTTTAAAAGCGGCAAAGAGAAAATCCAGTTTGTATGGGAAGTAGTTGGTGGTGCCATTGACAAGAACTATATAAAACCCATCAAGGATGGATTTAAGGCCATGATGGGAAATGGCATTCTGGCCAACTACCCTATAGAGAGCATGAGGGTGCGCGTGTTTGACGGTGGCATGCACGCCGTGGACTCCAAACCGATTGCATTTGAATTGTGCGCCAAGGAAGGTTTCCGCGCCGCTGCCAAAAACTGCAGGCCTAAGATCATGGAACCCATCATGAAACTGGAGGTAATTACGCCCGAAGAGAACATGGGCGATGTGATGGGCGACCTAAACCGCCGAAGGGGACAGCTCCAAGGCGTGGACACAAGGGGCGAAGCACAGGTGGTAAAGGCCAAGGTGCCCCTATCTGAAATGTTTGGCTATGTGACCTCGCTGCGGACAATCACCTCAGGACGGGCTACTTCTACCATGGAATTTTTGGAGTACGATTTCGTGCCCCAGAACATAGAAATCGATATCATCAACAAAGTAAAAGGCGTAAAAGCGTAATTCAATGGCGCAAAAAATACGTATAAAGCTCAAGTCTTACGATCACCACTTGGTTGACAAGTCGGCAGAGAAAATCGTGAAGACAGTAAAGTCCACCGGGGCAGTGGTGAGCGGCCCTATACCGCTTCCCACACGCAAGAAAATCTTTACCGTACTTAGGTCTCCTCACGTAAATAAGGAAGCCAGGGAGCAGTTTCAACTCTGCGCCCACAAGCGCTTGATTGACATTTACAGCAGCAGCTCTAAAACAGTCGATGCATTGATGAAACTGGAGTTGCCAAGCGGTGTTGATGTAGAAATAAAAGTTTAAAACACAAGGATATGTCTGGCCTAATAGGAAAGAAAATCGGAATGACCAGCATTTTTGACCAAACCGGCAAAAATGTGGCTTGCACAGTGTTGCAAGTAGGTCCTTGCTATGTTACTCAAGTGAGAACTTCGGAGGTAGATGGTTACGAAGCCATTCAATTGGGATTCGGCGAAGCCAAAGAAAAGCACTTGGCAAAGCCGCAAATAGGACAGTTTGCCAAAGCCGGCCTCAAGCCTATGCGCGAACTAAAAGAGTTCAAGGAGTTTGATGCCTCTTACAAGGTGGGTGACATGCTCAATGTCTCGCTCTTTAAGGAAGGTGATTTAGTAGAGGTAACCGGTACTACCAAGGGCAAGGGTTTCCAGGGCGTGGTAAAGCGACACGGGTTTGGTGGGGTAGGCCAAGCCACCCACGGCCAGCACAACCGACTGCGCGCTCCGGGTTCAATTGGTGCGTGTTCAACCCCTTCGCGCGTATTCAAGGGTATGCGCATGGGTGGCCGTACGGGCAACGCCCAGCGCATGATTTTCAACTTGAGGGTGGTAAAGATTTATCCTGAAAAGAACCTTATGCTCATTAAGGGCGCGGTTCCAGGCCATATTGGAAGCAACGTAATTATTGAGAAGTAATGGAACTCGACGTATTAAATATTGAAGGTCAACCAACTGGACGAAAGGTGCAGTTGCCGGGCGATATCTTTGAGGTAGAGCCCAATGACCACGCCATATATCTGGATGTGAAGCGGTACTTGGCTGCGCAGCGGCAAGGCACCCACAAGTCAAAAGAGCGCAACGAAGTATCGGGTTCCACCCGCAAGCTCAAGCGCCAAAAG
Organism: Bacteroidota bacterium; assembly: GCA_016192035.1. GTDB lineage: Bacteria > Bacteroidota > Bacteroidia > CAILMK01 > JACPUW01 > JACPUW01. The sequence goes on along the minus strand of JACPUW010000038.1, from coordinate 35,287 downwards.
GGTACCGGTACTGCCCGTGCCGGTAGTATCAAAAGCCCTTTGTTCACCGGTGGTGGACGCATTTTTGGCCCTAGGCCGCGCAACTATGATATCAAAGTCAACAAAAAGGTGAAGGCTTTGGCCAGGGTGTCAGCCCTTTCTTATAAGGCCCGTGAAAATGCCATTTATGTGGTAGAAGATTTCAGTTTTGACGCACCAAAGACCAAGCAGTACCTGGGATTTCTCAAAAACCTGAATATACAGGAAGTTAAATCCCTACACTTGCGTGTGGAAGAGAGCGATAACGTATTCCTCGCATCAAGGAATTTGCCCAAGGCCAAGGTGATCCTAGCCAGCAACATCAATACCTACGACATCTTGGACAACCAGGTCCTCGTGATTTCTGAGGGGGTGATGGCCCATTTTCAACCTACCCAAGAAAACTAATCGACCATGAAAGAAATCCTAAAAAGGCCATTGCTATCTGAGAAATACAATGCGCTAGCCGACAAATTGAAGCAATACACCTTCATAGTGGACCGAAAGGCTACCAAAGACGACATCAGGGCCGAAATAGAAAAGGTTTTTAACGTGAAGGTAAACGCCGTGCGCACCATGATATATGGTGGCACCAAAAAAACGCGCTACACCAAAAAAGGAATCATTCAAGGTAAAACAGCGGCTTACAAAAAGGCGGTTGTTACCCTGCTCGATGATGGTAGCATAGACTTTTACAGCAATATATAAGCAATGGCACTCAAGAGATTAAAACCAATAACACCGGCTTCTAGGTTTGCGGTACTCAATACCTATGCCGAGATAACCACCGACACGCCCGAGAAACGGCTCACGGCCCCTCTCAAGAAATCAGGCGGTAGAAACAACCAGGGACGCATGTCGGTGCGCCAACGCGGAGGTGGCTCCAAACGCAAGTACAGGATCATAGACTTCAAGCGGAACAAGCATGGTATGGCGGCTACCGTCATGACCATAGAGTATGACCCCAACCGATCAGCCTATATATCATTGGTAGAATATGCCGATGGTGAAAAACGATATATCATTTGCCCAGAGGGGGTTAAAGTAGGCCAAAAAATAGAATCAGGTGACAATGTGGCTCCTGAAATTGGCAATGCCGTACCGCTAAAAAACCTGCCCTTGGGTACTGCCGTTCACAATATCGAACTTTATCCAGGTGCTGGTGGGGTGTTGGTGCGCAGCGCCGGTACCTCAGCCCAGTTGGTGGCGCGTGAAGGCAAGTATGTGGTGCTCCGTATGCCATCTGGCGAAACCAGGATGATACTTGGAGAATGTATGGCCACCGTGGGCGTGGTGTCAAATTCCAATCATAACCTGATTGTCCTGGGCAAGGCGGGCCGAAACAGGTGGCTGGGCCGCAGGCCTAGGGTTAGGGGTGTGGCCATGAACCCTGTGGACCACCCCATGGGTGGTGGCGAAGGCCGTGCCTCGGGTGGACACCCTCGTTCGCGCAAAGGCTTGTTCTCTAAGGGATTGAAAACTAGAAAGCCCAAAAAGGCCAGCAATAAATTTATTATCGATAGGAAAAGAAAATAGTCTATGTCGAGATCGCTAAAAAAAGGCCCCTACGTCCACTTCAAACTCATGGAGAAAGTGGAAAGAATGTCGGAAGCAAGCAAAAAATCCGTCATTAAAACCTGGTCCAGGAGGTCAACCATATTCCCACAGTTTGTGGGCCACACCTTCGCCGTGCACAATGGCAACAAGTTTATACCGGTGTATGTCACCGAAAACATGGTGGGCCACAAGCTGGGAGAGTTTTCGCCTACCCGCAATTTCAGGGGACACTCCGATAAGAAGAAAAAGTAAGTGAAATGGAAAGTGTAGCCAAACTTAAAAACAGTCCCTACCCCGCTAGAAAGATGCGGCTCTTGGCAGATTTGGTGCGCGGCAAAGCCGTTACCGAAGCCCTGAGCATCCTTAAGTACCACAAGAAGGTGGCCTACGCCGGTGAAATGGAAAAACTCCTCAAATCGGCAGTGAACAACTGGGAACAACGGAATGAGGATATGGACATCAATGAGGTGACCCTGGTGGTAAAAACCGTGATGGTGGACGAAGGCAAAACCCTGAAGCGTATCCAACCGGCACCGCAGGGCCGCGCCCACCGCGTGCGCAAAAGATCTAACCACATCACCGTGGTGGTCTCCACAAGCCAGGTAGGTAACGGCCAAAACCCAGTGAACAATCAGCCAAATGACGACAATAACTAACCCATGGGCCAGAAAGTAAATCCAATAGCACTGAGACTGGGCTACATCAGAGGATGGGAGTCTAACTGGTACGGCGAGAAAGATTTTGCCGATAAACTCTATGAAGACCAACAGATAAGGAAGTACGTGCACGCCAGGGTACCAAAGGCGGGTATCGCACGCATCGTCATTGAAAGGACACTGAAGCGCGTCACAATAACCATCCATACATCCCGTCCAGGAATTGTGATAGGAAAAGGGGGAAATGAAGTGGACAAACTCCGCGAAGAGCTAAAAAACATCACGTCAAAGGATGTACAGATAAACATCTTTGAGATAAAGCGCCCCGAATTGGATGCCAACTTGGTAGCGCAAAACATAGCAGGCCAATTAGAAGCGCGTATATCATTTAGGAGGGCCATGAAAATGGCCATCGCATCTACCATGCGCTTGGGTGCCGAAGGTATTAAGATAAAGTGCTCAGGCCGGTTGGGCGGTGCTGAAATGGCCCGTTCCGAAGCATATAAGGATGGCAGGATACCGCTGCACACCTTTAGGGCAGACATTGATTACGCCCTGGCCGAAGCTCAGACCGTGTATGGCAAGATTGGCGTAAAGGTTTGGATTTGCAAGGGCACGGTATATGGCAAGCGCGACCTCTCCCTAAACTTTGGCATAAAGACCGAGGAGAAAAGGGATAGGGCACCGAAAAGGCCACAACGCAGGAACAGGAAATCATAAATTGAATTGCAATGCTGCAACCAAAACGAGTAAAGAGAAGAAAAGTACAGAAAGGCCGTCTCAAAGGCATAGCCAATAAGGGCAGCCTGGTGTCTTTTGGCAGTTTTGCCATCAAGGCCATGGAGCCGGTACATCTTACCTCCCGTCAAATTGAAGCCTCCCGTATAGCCATTAACCGATATATGAAAAGGGAAGGCAAAGTGTGGATCAGGATATTTCCAGATAAGCCCATGACCAAGAAACCCGCCGAGGTGCGTATGGGTAAGGGTAAGGGTAACCCAGAATTCTGGGTGGCGCCCGTGCAGCCAGGCCGCATTCTGTTTGAGGTAGATGGGGTCAGCGAAGCCATTGCCAAGCGCGCACTGGAACTGGGCGCACAGAAACTGCCCTGCGTTACCAAGTTTGTCATCCGTCACGATTACGAAGTCGCATAGCCATACTAAATATTTGAATCATGAAATCTATTAATATAAAGGAGCTTACCGACGAGGAGTTGTCCGAACTGATCAACGAGGAATCGCTGAACTATACCAAAATGCGGTTGTCGCACGCCATAACTCCCCTTGAAAGCCCCGCCAATCTTGGTGCCACCCGTAAGAAGATAGCGCGGCTCATGACCGAGGAACGCGCCAGGCAGTTAGCCAAATAAATGATGCCATCCATGGAGAACAGAAATAAACGCAAAGAGGTAATCGGAAAGGTTACCAGCAACAAAATGGACAAATCCATTGTGGTGTCCATAGAAAGGAAGGTAAAGCACCCCCTGTACGGAAAGTTTGTGAAGAAAACAAAGAAGTACGTGGCCCACGATGAAAACAACGAGTGCGGCGAAGGCGATGTGGTGGAACTGATGGAAACCCGTCCGCTGAGCAAAACCAAGCGATGGAGATTGGTACGAATCGTAGAAAAGGCAAAGTAGTATGATACAGCAAGAAACAAGATTAAAAGTAGCCGACAACAGCGGTGCCAAAGAAGTGCTCTGCATAAGGGTGCTCGGAGGTACCAAGCGGCGATATGCCTCTGTGGGCGACAAGATAGTGGTATCGGTAAAAGATGCCATGCCCAGTGGTGGCATGAAAAAAGGTTCTGTATCTAAAGCCGTGGTGGTGAGAACCAAAAAGGAGTACAGGCGCAAAGACGGTTCCTACATCCGCTTTGACGAAAATGCCTGTGTGCTCATCAACAACCAAGACGAACCCAGGGCTTCCCGAATTTTTGGCCCAGTGGCCAGGGAGCTGCGTGACAAGCGGTTCATGAAGATTGTTTCACTTGCACCCGAGGTGCTTTAACCTACCTAAGATAATGACAAAGCTGCACATAAAAAAAGGCGATAAGGTAAAGGTGCTGTCCGGCAACTCCAAAGGGGTTATTGGTGAAGTGCTTACCGTGATGCCAAAGGATGGCGTCGCCATAGTGGAAGGAGCCAATATCAAGGTAAAACACCGCAAGCCCACCGCAGGTAACACTACCGGTGGCATAGAGCGCAGGGAAGCCCCCATACCGGCCTCAAAACTTATGGTAATAGACGGAGATGGAAACCCCACCCGCATAGGCCGCAAGCTTGACGAGCACGGAAAGCTCAAGCGATATTCAAAGAAATCCGGAAAATTCATTGATTAAGACAATGACACCCAATTTAAAAACATTTTATAATGACAAACTGGCCCCTCAGTTGCGAGAGGAACTGGGCCTGAAAAATGTCATGCAGATTCCCCGTTTGCAGAAAATTGTGCTGAACCAGGGAGTAGGCGCTGCCGTATCTGACAAGAAGCTCATAGACGCTGCCGTGGTTGAAATGTCAACCATAGCCGGACAGGCCGCCGTGCCCACTTTGGCCAAAAAGTCGGTGGCCAACTTCAAGTTGCGGGAGGGAATGCCCATAGGAGTGAAGGTAACCCTACGCGGCGACCGAATGTTTGAATTCCTGGAGCGGTTTGTGGCCATTGCACTGCCCCGTGTGCGTGACTTTAGGGGTATAAGCGACAAGGGTTTTGATGGCCGTGGCAACTATACCCTGGGCATCAAGGAACAAATCATTTTCCCAGAAATCAACATCGATAAAATCAACCGGATAACCGGTATGGATGTCACTTTCGTAACCACTGCTGCCAACGACCGGGAGGCTCTTGCCCTGCTCAAAGGACTGGGGCTACCCTTTAGAACCAAAGAAACCGATAACAACTAGAATATGGCAAGATTATCCATTATCGTTCGCGATCAAAAGCGCGCCAAGCTCAGGGAGAAGTTCGCCGCCAAAAGGGCAGAACTGGTAGCCAAGGGCGACTATGAAGGGCTTGATAAATTGCCCAGGAACGCGTCTCCAGTAAGGGCAAAAAACAGGTGCTCCCTCACCGGCCGCCCCAAGGGTTATATGAGGCAATTTGGAGTTTGCCGTGTGGTGTTTAGGGAAATGGCCCTTCAGGGCAAAATTCCCGGGGTAACAAAATCTAGTTGGTAATAAGTTAAGGATACAACCATGTCAGATTCAATAGGAAACTATCTCACCAGGATTAGAAATGCCATGCAGGCCAACCATAGGGTTGTAGAGGTGCCTTCATCAAATGTGAAGAAGCGCATCACTGAAATCTTGTATGAGCAAGGCTACATCCTGAGCTACAAGTTTGTGGAAGTGGATGGCCATGACCGTATAAAAATAGCCCTCAAGTACGACCCCACTACCGGTACCCCGGCCATAACCAAAATACAACGTGCCAGCCGCCCGGGTTTGCGCATGTACTCTGGCGCAAAGGATATACCACGGGTTATCAATGGGTTGGGCATTGCCATTGTGTCAACCTCATCTGGGGTAATGACCGACAAACAGGCCAGAAAAGACAATGTGGGAGGTGAAGTCATTTGTTACGTTTATTAAAATACTGAAGAGATGTCCAGGATTGGTTTAGCGCCCGTTACTGTCCCCACCGGGGTTACGGTTACCATAGGCGAACACAACTTAGTAGGCATAAAGGGCCCCAAGGGCGAATTGTCACAGCAATTGCACCCTGATATGACCATCACGATGGAAGCCAACGTGATAAGGGTAGAACGGCCCACCGACCAGAAGCGCCATAAGGCCCTGCACGGTCTTACCCGCGCCCTGCTCAGCAACATGGTGATAGGGGTGCATGAGGGATTTAAAACCGAGCAAGAATTTGTCGGCGTGGGGTACAAGGTATCCGTAGCAGGTTCATTGGTTGAAATGGCCTTGGGTTACTCTCACGATATTGTATTCCAGCTACCTAAAGATATTAAGGCAACTGCAGTGGCCGAAAAGGGTAAGGCACCCCTGCTGACCATGGAGAGCTGCAACAAACAACTGCTCGGACAAGTAGCAGCCAAAATCCGTTCACTTAGAAAGCCAGAGCCGTATAAGGGTAAGGGTATCAAGTTTAAGAATGAAATCCTGAGAAGGAAGGCAGGCAAGTCTGCATCTAAAAAATAGCAATAGCCCATGAGCACAGCAACCATACAAAGAAAGAAAGTAGCGCGCAGGCAAAAAATAAAGCGTGCCATCAGGGGCCGGATTACCGGCACCCAAGAGCGGCCCCGCCTGAGCGTTTTTAGAAGCAACAAGGAGATTTACGCCCAACTCATTGATGATGTGAACCAACGCACCATTGTGTCGGCTTCATCTGTGGAAGCAGGACTGAAAGAAGGGGTTACCACAAAGGTGGAAATTGCTTCGGAGGTAGGCAAGCGATTGGCCGCCAAGGCAAAAGAAGCCCAGGTAGCTCAGGTGGTGTTTGACCGAAATGGATACCTCTACCACGGCAGGGTAAAGGCCCTGGCCGATAGTGCCCGCGAAGGTGGATTGATTTTTTAAACAAGTTTGAGTATGAACAGCAACGTAAAAAGAATAAAGTCAAGCGAAATAGAACTTACCGAGAACGTGGTAGGAATACAGCGCGTGGCCAAGGTTACCAAGGGTGGTCGCACCTTTAGCTTTTCTGCCATAGTAGTGGTAGGAAATGGAAATGGTATAGTGGGCTTCGGATTGGGCAAGGCACGAGAGGTAACCGAAGCCATAGCAAAGGGCGTGAACGATGCCAAGAAAGCCTTGGTGCAAGTGCCCATAAACAAGGGTACGGTACCCCATGAGCAAACCGCATCATACGGCGGGGCAAGGGTACTCATCAAACCCGCTGCCCCAGGCACGGGTGTGATAGCGGGCGGCGCCATGCGCGCCGTGCTTGAAGAAGCGGGTATAAAAGACGTTTTGGCCAAATCAAAGGGCTCTTCAAACCCCCACAACGTGGTGAAAGCCACCATACATGCCCTGCTTCAAATGCGCGATGCATATACAGTGGCAAAAACCAGGGGTATTGACATTAACCAAGTTTACAACGGATAGTAAGATGGGAAAGCTAAAAGTAACCCAAGTGCGCAGCATCATAGGCAGGCCTGAGCATCAGCGAAAGATCCTAAAAGCCCTGGGCCTGCGCAAGATTAGCCACAGCGTGGAACATGACAATAACCCAGTGATAAACGGCATGATAGCCAAGGTATCACATTTGGTAAAAGTAGAAGAAATATAACATGAAACTCAACACACTGAAGCCAGCGGCTGGCTCCGTAAAAAGCCGCAAGCGCGTAGGTCGCGGTGAAGGTTCCGGTTTGGGCAGCACATCGGGCAGGGGATACAAGGGGGCCCAATCACGTTCGGGATATAGCCGAAAGGCCGGTTTTGAAGGTGGTCAAATGCCGCTACAGCGCCGTTTGCCAAAGTTTGGATTCAAATCGCTTGACAAAACCGTTTATACCGCATTGAACCTAGACCTCATACAAGAATTGGTAGAAAGGCTCAATACCAATGAGTTCACTTTTGAAACCTTCCGCCAAAACGGACTTGCCAGCGGTAAGGACAAAGTGAAGATTTTGGGGCGTGGTGAGCTAAAGGCCAAGGTATCCATTACGGCCCACGCGTTCTCTAAGAGTGCTATTGCTGCCATTGAAGCCCAAGGTGGCGTAGCCAATAAAATGTAATTGCTGCATGAAACGGTTTATCAATACATTAAGACACATCTGGAGCATCGAAGAACTGAGGAACAAGATCCTCATTACTTTGGGTCTTATCGCAGTGTATCGTTTTGGCTCATACGTGGTACTGCCTGGTATCGATACCGTTGGTTTACAGGATTATACCGACCAAGCACAAGAAGGCTTGCAGGGCTTGATCAACATATTTGCCGGCGGGGCTTTTGCCAGGGCTTCCATTTTTGCCCTGGGTATCATGCCCTACATCTCGGCATCCATTGTTATACAGCTTATGGGTATAGCAGTGCCCTACTTTCAAAAAATGCAAAAAGACGGTGAATCTGGCCGCAACAAGCAAAACCAGATTACCCGACTGCTCACCATTGCCATCACTTTTGTGCAGGCTGTGAGCTACCTCATAAACCTGAAAAGCCAAACCCCGGAAGCCATAGTGCCGGAGAGCGTGATGCCCTACGCCGTATTTATGGCGGTTAACGTGATCCTTCTTACCACGGGAACCCTGTTTGTCATGTGGCTTGGCGAAAAAATAACCGACCGGGGCATTGGCAATGGCATTTCGCTTATTATCATGATTGGTATCATAGCCCGTTTGCCTCAGAGCATGGTGCAAGAAGTGGCCAACCGCATGAGCACCGAGGGCGCAGGACTTATTGTCCTATTGCTTGAATTGGTTATCCTATTGTTTGTCATATTGGTAACCATTATGTTGGTGCAGGGTGTAAGGCGCGTGCCGGTACAATATGCCAAACGGGTAATAGGCAATAAACCACAAGGAGGAAAGCGGGATTTCTTGCCATTGAAAGTGAACGCTGCTGGGGTTATGCCCATCATTTTTGCACAGGCACTCATGTTTTTGCCAGCGGCATTTGCCGGCCTGTTTGAAAACAATGAAACCATGTCGGCTGTCAACGTGGCCTTTAGCGACTACATGGGCTGGACATATAACATCACGTTTGCCGTCATGATCGTGGCCTTTACGTATTTCTACACCGCTGTGACCATCAACCCCACCCAGATAGCCGATGACCTGAAGCGCAACGGCGGGTTTGTGCCCGGAGTGAAACCCGGAAAGGATACCGCCGACTTGATAGACAATATCATGAGCAGGATTACTTTCCCAGGATCTCTGTTCTTGGCCGCCGTGGCAATTTTCCCGGCCATCGCCATGATTTTTGGGGTAGATGCCGGGTTTGCCTACTTCTTTGGCGGCACCTCCCTGCTCATTATGGTCGGGGTTATACTAGACACACTTCAACAGATAGAAAGCCATTTGCTCATGAAGCGCTACGATGGCCTGCTCAAATCTGGCAGGCTCAAAGGGCGCAGCACGGTAGGTGGTGCGGCATAAACCTGATTTATTTACTTTTGCACTCCTTTTTTTCATACAACGCGTAAAACATGGCAAAACAGGCCACAATAGAACAAGATGGTGTAGTGGTAGAAGCACTGCCAAATGCCATGTTCAGGGTGGAACTGGAGAATGGCCATGAAATTTTGGCCCACATTTCAGGCAAAATGCGCATGTATTACATAAGGATATTGCCCGGCGACAAGGTGAAGATTGAAATGTCGCCTTATGACCTCACCAAAGGAAGAATAACGTACAGATACAAATAGTCATGAAAGTCCGAACATCAGTCAAGAAACGTAGCGCTGAGTGCATCATTGTACGCCGCAAAGGGCGCATATACGTGATTAACAAGAAGAATCCCAAATTCAAACAACGACAACACTAGTACTATATGGCACGAATTACCGGAGTCGATTTGCCCAAGAACAAGAGAGGGGTTATAGGATTGACCTATATCTACGGCATAGGCAAATCCACCGCTCAGAAAATTTTAGACCGTGCGAATGTGTCGCACGACGTGAAAGTGCAAGATTGGAATGACGATCAGCTTACCGCCATACGTCAGATTATCAATGAGAACTATAAGATAGAAGGCGATTTGCGCACCGAAACGCAAATGAACATCAAGCGACTTATGGACATAGGTTGTTACCGAGGCCTGCGCCACCGCAAGGGTTTGCCGGTAAGGGGCCAACGCACCAAGACCAACGCCCGTACCCGAAAAGGAAAGAGAAAAACTGTAGCCAACAAGAAGAAGGCGACCAAATAACATAAGATGGCTAAGCAAACTTCAAAAACCGTTACCCGTAAGAGAAACGTGGTGGTTGACCCAATGGGTAAAATTTTTATCAAGGCCACGTTCAATAACATCATTATTTCCATTACCAATGCCAACGGCGATGTCATTGCCTGGTCTTCGGCGGGAAAAATGGGTTTCAGGGGCTCTAAAAAGAACACTCCGTACGCTGCTCTAGTAGCCGTAACCGACTGTGCCAAGGTAGCTTATGACTTGGGCATGCGCAAGGCCGATGTGTTTGTCAAAGGCCCAGGTTCAGGGCGTGATTCGGCCATTAGGACTTTTCACAACTCCGGTATTGAAATACAGACCGTGTACGATGTGACCCCCATGCCGCACAACGGTTGCCGTCCACCTAAGCGACGAAGAGTATAACCCCTTATAATACATTTAGATAATGGCAAGATACAGAGGCCCACAGAGCAAGATAGCCCGCAAGTTCAAAGAACCTATTTTCGGTTATGACAAAACCCTGGACCGCAAGCCTTACCCTCCGGGTATGCACGGCCCAAACAAACGAAAGGGCAAAAAATCGGAATTTGCCGTTCAGCTCAATGAAAAACAAAAAGTGAAATACACCTATGGCGTGTTGGAACGCCAGTTTCGCAATATTTTTCACAAGGCAGCCAGCCGAAAGGGCATTACCGGCGAGAACCTATTGATGCTCCTGGAATCTAGGTTGGACAACACCGTTTTTCGCTTGGGAATAGCACCCACGCGCCGGGCGGCCCGACAGTTGGTGCTCCACAAACACGTGATGGTAAACGACAAGGTGGTAAACGTGCCTTCGTTTACCCTTAGACCAGGCGATAAGGTAGCCGTGCGCGAAAAATCGCGCACCTTGGTGGCCATTACCGATTCACTGTCCAGGAATTTCAAGAAAATGCCTTGGCTGGATTGGGACGGCGCTACCATGACTGCGCAGTTTGCCGCTCAGCCCAGAAGGGAAGATATTCCCGAAAACATTAAGGAACAACTTATTGTGGAACTTTATTCTAAGTAACGATAACCCGGATATGAGTACAAGCATTTTTTATAAGCCCGATAAAGTTTTGATGCACAAAGCATCAGACTTCAACGGAACATTTGAATTTTCCCCCCTGGAAAAAGGGTACGGTATAACCATAGGAAACAGCCTGCGAAGGGTGCTTCTCTCATCACTTGAGGGTTACGCCATCACCTCGGTGAGGATACAGGGCGTGCCCCATGAGTTTACCACCATCAATGGGGTTTACCAAGACATGACAGAAATCGTGCTCAACCTCAAGCAAGTGCGCTTTAAGTCGATGGGGGTGGACGATGAGGAAAAGATTTTCATAAGCATAAGCGGCCAAGACACCTTTAGCGCGGCCGACATAGGTAAAGCATCAAGCAGTTTCATGGTGCTCAACCCGCACTTGGTGATATGCAATATGGAGCCTACCGTTAAGCTGGAAATTGAGCTGGTGGTAAACAAGGGTAGGGGGTACGTTGCTGCCGAAGAGGGAAAGGGCAAAGAGGCACCCATTGGGCTTATTCCGGTGGATACCATTTACTCACCCATCAAGATGGTGCGCTATGAGATAGAAAATACCCGTGTGGGCCAGGCTACCGACTTTGAAAAGCTGATCATACACCTGGAAACCGACGGTTCGGTACACCCAGAGGAAGCCCTCAAACGGGCCGCACGCATCCTTATACAGCACTTGGTGCTTTTCTCTGATGAGAACATTACCTTGGACAGCGAGGTACGCACCGAGGACCCAGTGATTGATGAGAAGTTTTTGGTAATGAGGAAATTACTAAATACCCCGCTGAGTGATTTGGATCTTTCCGTACGGGCATACAACTGTTTGCGCGCTGCCGAAATCAAATCTCTCGGCGACCTGGTTCAGTATGAAATAGCTGATTTGCTGAAATTCAGAAATTTTGGTAAGAAATCCTTGGCTGAGTTAGAAGAGTTGGTCAAGGACAAGAACCTGGTTTTCGGCATGGACATACTCAAGTACCGATTAGACGAAGAATAGCACCTAAGACATGAGACACGGTAAGAAATTCAACCACTTGGGCAGGACTGCGCCGCACCGCAAAGCCATGCTGCGCAATATGGCCAGTTCGCTCATACTCCACAAAAGGATAACCACCACCCTGGCCAAGGCCAAGGCCCTGCAGCGCTATGTGGAGCCAGTGATCAATCGAAGCAGGGGCAATGAAGAAATGGTGGACATAATGAACGCCAGCCGCTACGCATTTAGGTACCTTCAAGACAAAACCGCTGTGAAAGAATTGTTTGCAGCAGTGTCGGGCAAAGTAACCGACCGTAACGGTGGGTTCACCCGCATAGTAAAACTGGGTACCCGTTTGGGCGACAATGCCGAGCTTGCCATGATAGAACTGGTGGACTTTAACGAGATATATACCCAAAACAAGGGCGCTGCCACGGCACAGAAAGGCCGCCGCCGACGCAAGAAATCCGGGGGCGCCAAGCCTGAGGGAGAGTCACCGGCCAATACGCCAACGGCCAGCACCATGGCACCTGTGCTAGATGGTGAGCCAGATACGGCCCTGTCTGACATGAGCATGGAGGCTGCCAATGCCGAATTGAATGCCGACGAAATGCCCGATGCGGAAACCGCCGCCGACCAGGAAGGAGAGACCGAAACCAAACCCAACAACGAGTAAGGGAATAAAGCATATTGTTTCATAATTTCATTATGAGGTAAGTTTTATGGGATGGCGCACCTGATGTACCATCCCATTTTTTTGTTGTACCATGAAGTATTTTGAAAAAGTACCCGCCAAGCTCCTCTTGCAGGATGGAAAACAGTTTGAAGGTTGGTCGGCCGGCAAGATTGGCACTACCACCGGCGAGATTTGCTTCAATACGGGTATGACCGGCTACCAAGAAATTTTTACCGATCCTTCCTACTACGGGCAGGTGGCCGTGATGACCAATGTGCACATAGGGAATTATGGCACCCTTGCGGGCGACAATGAATCTAAGCAGGTGCAGATAAGGGGGCTTATCACCCGAAACTACACCAACCTGTTTTCGCGCCATATGGCCGATGCCGACATACAGCAATTCTTGCTGGACAACCACATAGTGGCCATTACGGGCATAGATACACGTGCCTTGGTGCGCCATGTGCGACAGTGTGGCGCCATGAACTGTGTGATTTCCAGTGGAAATACTGACCCGGCCTATATGGGCCAGGTATTGCAGGCAGTACCGGGCATGGATGGGCTTGAACTGGCATCGGTGGTTTCAACCCCGGTGGCCTATGACCTGGGGCCTGAGGGCGCCGATATAAAGATAGCCGTACTTGACCTGGGGGTGAAAAAGAGCATACTGGACAACTTGGTACAGCGGGGGGCCAGGCTCAGGGTATTCCCCGCCAAGAGTGATAGTAAGGATCTTGAGGAATGGGGCCCTGATGGCTTTTTTGCATCAAACGGCCCAGGCGATCCCGCCGCCATGCCCTATGCGGTAGAAACGGTGAGGGCCATGCTCCACACCGGCAAGCCTTTCTTTGGCATTTGCTTGGGCCACCAAATTTTTGCCCGGGCCATGGGGATAGGCACCTTCAAGATGCACAATGGCCATAGGGGCATAAACCACCCCGTGTTGCACCTGGAAACGGGCAAATGTGAGATAACTTCCCAAAACCACGGGTTTGCGGTGGAGAGGGAAGGCATAGCGGCACATCACCAACTGCGCATTACCCATGTGAACCTCAATGACGACACGGTAGAAGGATTGGCGCACACTAAGTTGCCTGCCTTTAGCGTGCAGTATCACCCCGAGGCTTCGCCGGGGCCACATGATGCCAGGTATTTGTTTGACAAGTTTTTACATAACCTACACGCATAGCCATGTCAGAGATAATAGAAGTAAGGGGCCGCGAGGTACTCGATTCGCGGGGCAACCCAACGGTAGAAGTGGAAGTGTTTACCTCCCTGCAAACTGTGGGCAGGGCCATAGTGCCTTCAGGGGCTTCTACCGGACAGTATGAGGCGGTAGAACTGCGCGATGGGGATAAGGCCAGGTATGGAGGCAAAGGAGTGCTCAAGGCTGTAGGCCAAGTCAATACCATTATCCGCGACATACTGGTGGGGGGCGATGTGTTTGATCAGCACGCGATCGATATGGCCATGATAGCTGCCGACGGTACCGAAAACAAGGGATTTTTGGGTGCCAATGCCATTCTTGGGGCATCACTGGCAGTGGCCCATGCGGCTGCCGGCGACCTGGGCATGCACCTGTACCAATATATGGGCGGCATAGCGGCCAACTGTTTGCCAGTGCCCATGATGAACATACTCAATGGGGGCCAACATGCCGACAATAAAATTGATTTCCAAGAATTTATGGTGATGCCGGTAGGGGCACCTTCGTTTTCGGAGGCCTTACGGCAGGGGGCCGAAATATTCCATCAACTCAAAAAGGAATTGGCTTCAAGGTCATATTCTACCAACGTGGGCGATGAAGGTGGGTTTGCCCCCAACCTGTCGTCCAACGAAGAAGCCATAGAGCTGGTGCTAGAGGCCATAACCAAGGCTGGCTATAGCCCTGGCCGCGACATATTTATAGCCATTGATGCCGCCGCCACCGAAATGGTGTGCCCTGAAGGGTACAAATTCTACAAGTCGAGCAAAAAGGTAATCAGTTCGGAGGAGATGTGCGCGTTTTGGGCAGACTGGGTTGGCAAATACCCCATTCTTTCTCTTGAAGACCCCCTGGGCGAAGACGATTGGGAGGGGTTTGCCACACTGACCAAAAAGCTGGGCCACAGGGTACAGATAGTGGGCGACGACCTTTTTGTGACCAATGAGAAGCGCCTGGGCATGGGGTACGAAAAGAAGGCGGCCAACAGCATACTGGTGAAACTAAACCAAATAGGCACGCTTACCGAGACCATACAAACGGTGCAGTCTGCCGCCCGCCACGGCTATACCACCATCATTAGCCACCGCTCGGGCGAATCGGAAGACACCACCATAGCCGATTTGTGCGTGGCACTGAATGCAGGACAGATCAAAACGGGCAGCGCGTCGCGCACCGATAGGATAGCCAAATACAACCGCTTGTTGAGAATTGAGGGCCAGCTTGGTGCAGGAGCGGCGTATTTTGGCAGCCGAATGCCATTTGTACCGAGATGAACCGCGCAAACATAGTCCAATTCCTTAAGAACAAGTACTTTCTGGTAGCGGTGTTCTTTTTGGTGTGGATGGGTTTTTTTGACCAAAACGACTGGATGAACCGCAAAAAGGTGGACCAGGATTTACAGGCACTCACCCGCGACAAGGAATTTTTCATCACAGAGGTGGAAAAACTCAAGGAGGTAGAAAAGGGCCTACTGTACAATGAGGCAGAACTGGAGCGGTATGCCCGTGAAAAGTACTTTATGAAAAAGGCCGACGAAGACCTGTACGTGATAGTGGACTAAACGCGGGGCACTATGTGGGTGCAGCCTCAAAGGGCAAGGGGCACCGGGCTTGGGATTGGATTAATAGGCACATATCCAAGATGATGCAATCTTGGAGGAAAAAAATTTGACCTAGCGGTGGCCCATGTGAAATTTTGGCTACATTTGGCCTTCCTATTAAGTTAGCCTAAAGTACACCCTGCTAAAGGGGCAAAATGGGACTGACCTGGCGAAGCCTATTTTTTAGCGTGGATGAAAGGATTTAAGGTGTTGAAAAACAGTATTTTAGACAAATAGGAGCCCAGTAGAAATGGGGGCGTAAATGAAGGTGGAAACGCCCAATGAAAAGGGATGCGCCGCGAACGGCCACTTGCTAGAGCCCCCATTATGTGAATACTGCCAAGGTTCAGGCAATAGGATAGGCGGGCCGCAAGCAAGAAGCAATTCCAAAGGTGGGCAGGGGCATGGCTCCGTAGCCAGCTTTGGTTTCGGGGGACAGGAAAGTGCTTCGAAATCCGCTACTGCTCTTATACGTTACCGTTGTGTGCAACCCTAAAAACCGACAATAAACGAACAGAAAAATGAAAAGAAAAGCCGACGCTTCATCAAAATCAAAAGAGTTGCATACCCACGCTCAAAGCCGACCCAATGCAGCAAATTTGCTTTTGCCCCAACGCACCGTCCGACATTAGACACGGTTTGACATCAATAACAGGCATTTAAAAATTAACTTTGACAATTAAAAATTTAGAGTAACAGACAACAAATGAGCGAGAATATAGAATTAGAAAAAACCCTTTGGCAAGCAGCCGACAAACTTCGCAACAATATGGATGCGGCTGAATACAAACACGTTGTTTTGGGTTTGATATTCTTAAAATATATTTCAGATGCTTTTGACGAATTATATCAAAAATTAGAAGCAACAAAACACGAAACGGGAGCCGACCCAGAAGACAAAGACGAATACACAGCCGAAAGAGTTTTTTATGTACCACCGCAAGCACGTTGGAAATGGCTGCAAGGCAGAGCCAAACTGCCGACAATCGGAAAAGACATTGACGAAGCAATGGACAGCATTGAGCGTGACAATGCTTCTTTGAAAGGCGTTTTGCCAAAAGACTATGCCCGACCTGCACTCGACAAGCAAAGACTTGGAGAACTTATTGACCTGATTGGCTCAATCACTTTGAGCAAAGGCGGAAACGGAAAAGGCAAAGACGTTTTGGGCTTTGTGTTTGAATATTTCTTGGGACAGTTTGCAGATGCCGAAGGCAAAAAAGGCGGACAGTTTTATACACCGCAAAGCATTGTGAAAATCTTGGTGGATATGCTTGCCCCCGAACCTGAAAAACGAGTGTATGACGGCTGTTGCGGTAGCGGTGGAATGTTCGTTCAAAGCGAACGCTTTATTGAAATGCACGAACACCGAAAAGGTAAAATTTCCATTTTCGGACAAGAGAGCAACCCGACCACTTACAAATTGGCAAAAATGAATTTGGCTATCCGTGGGATTGATGCCAAAATTGAATTGGGCGATACATTGATGAACGACAAATTCCCTGAATTGAAAGTGGATTATGTCATAGCCAATCCGCCTTTCAATGTGAGCGATTACAACATCAACAAAGCCGAAACCCACAAATGGAAATTTGGCGTACCGCCAACAGGAAACGCCAACTATGCTTGGTTACAGTTGTTTGTGAGCAAACTTGCCCCTTACGGAACGGCAGGAATTGTATTGGCAAATGGAAGTATGAGTTCTGAAATTGCCACCGAAGGCGAAATCAGAAAAGCAATGATTGAAGCCGACTTGGTGGACTGTATGGTTTCTTTGCCTTCACAGTTGTTTTACAACACTCAAATTCCCGCTTGTTTGTGGTTTTTGGCTCGCAACAAAACCGAAACCACCAAATTCAGAAACCGCACCAGTGAAGTACTTTTTATTGATGCACGGGAATTTGGCACAATGATAAGCCGCAAACAGCGTGAACTAACAGACAACGACATTGCCAACATTGTCGACATTTATCACAAGTGGCGAAGCAAAGAGCAATTTGCCGAATACAAAGACATTGCAGGTTTTTGCAAGTCTGCCAACATTCAGGACATCCGCAAGAACAATTACATCCTCACCCCAGGACGATATATTGACTTTAAGGAAGTAGAAGAAGACGGACAAGCATTTGACGAAAAAATGCAAATGCTCACTTCTACCCTTTCAGAGCAAATGCAGAAAGCGAATGAGTTGGATGAAGCGGTAAAAGTAAATTTGAAAAAAATTGGTTTCACCATTTAAAACCTAAAAAAACAATGAATTACGACATTAAAATAGTAGGCGAAGATGAAGACAATGGGTTATTGGAATTTGACCGATTAAACCAATTGACTAAATCCACCAAAGACATTGCGACCAAAGCATTGATGTTCAGGCTAAGGGGTTTTAGTGACATAAATCCTGACAAAAACCTAAAAAAGGCTTTGGCTATGCGATTACAAAGCATTACGGGAAGTGAACAGGATGGCACTTCTCTAACCATTGATTGCACCCATTTTTCGGAAACCATCAAAGGGGTTCAGATGGATATGTTTAAACCACGAGAAGAAGTTTTACAATTAACTCCAATGGCGTTGGTAATACATTCTTTTCAAACAGCCCTGAATGATGAAAGCGAAGATGCAGACTTAGACAAACCACTATTGAAATCATTAATGAGCTTCAAGAAAAACTTCATTAGCGATAATGAAATTTTCTATATGGCAAATCGTGGAACGATTGCAGAAGTTCGTTTGACAAAAGATGATTTTCAAAAAATTGGTCTATTGGAAGACAGCATTCCTGAGCCTAAGAAGGTAATCGTAAACGGTCAGTTGGATGAAATGAAGGTTTCCAAAGGAAAACTTGGTTTACAGACAGAACAAGGTTTTGTGAATGTGTTTGCCAACGACAAAACAATCATTGAAAACATTGTCAGCTTTATGGGCAAGGAAGTAACTATTTCAGGAATGGCTCATTACAAGCCAAACGGACAGTTGAGTTTTGTGGAAATACAGGAGTTTAGTGAGCCAGGAGCAAGAGACCGTTATTTTTCCAAAAAGCCTAATGCTATGACTGCCAAACAGCAGGTGTTGTTTCAGGCGAAGCAAGGGAAAGGCTCCAATTCTTTGGACGCCCTAAAAAGTATCTCAGGCCTTTTGTCTGACATAAGCGATGACGAATTTGAAGAAATGCTTAAAGCGGTAAAATAGTATGGATTACATTGTTTTAGACACCTGCATTGTATTGCATATTCTCAGGAATAACGATTACAGCGAACGCTCAAAGGAGGCCATACGGAATTTCAGCGATGCACCTGCCTTTGTATTGTCAGTAATTACAGCAGGCGAGTTGGAAGCGATGAAAGTATTTCAAACGTGGAGTGACAAAAGAAAGAATGCCCTACACTCATTTTTAGAAGGGGTAACCTTCATAGATATTGCTCACTCCGACCAAGATCTGTTGGATGCCTACGCACGGATTGATGCCTATTCCAAGCAAAAAGCCACCGATAAAAATGGCAACCTGATGACCGGTACGCACAAAACCATGCACAAAAACGACCTTTGGATTGCCGCAACAGCATTTGCGTTAGATGTCCCTTTACTTACAGCCGATAAGGGATTTGACCATCTGAACGGAACTCTACTAAATGTATTGAAAGTGATATGAGCGAATGGAAAACATATAAGTTGGGGGAGTTAGTCACTTTTCAAAGGGGACACGATTTGACACGAACACAAATGCAAGAAGGAATTTATCCTGTTGCGGGTTCAAATGGTGTCATTGGCTACCATAATGAATTTACAACCAAAGCCCCAAGTATTACAATTGGGAGAAGTGGGAATATTGGCAATGCATATTTCTTTGATACAGATTTTTGGGCACACAACACCACCTTATATATCAAAGAGTTCAAAAACTGCGACCCCAAATTTATCTACTACTTGCTTCAAACAATGAATTTTGGCGGGCATAATTCAGGTAGTGCTGTTCCAAGTCTGAACAGGAACTATATTCATCCGATAGAAGTAAAAGCCCCCGACCTTCCCACCCAACGCCAAATCGCCCAAATCCTTACTTCGCTTGACGACAAAATAGAACTCAACCTGCAAATGAACCAAACTTTGGAAGCAATGGCTCAAGCCATTTTCAAAGAGTGGTTTGTCAATTTCAACTTCCCCGGCTTTGATGGCGAGTTGGTGGATGGACTTCCGAAGGGATGGAGAATTGTTGAATTGTCAAGTCTAATTTCAGTAAAAGATGGTACTCACGATTCGCCAAAACAACAACAAGAAGGTAAATACTTAATTACTTCAAAACATCTTAAAAATCATTTCATTGATTTTTCAAGCGCATATAAAATCTCAGATGATGATTTCAATAAAGTAAACAAAAGAAGTAAGGTTGATAGATTGGACATTTTAATTACAATGATTGGTACAGTTGGGAATCTCTATTTTGTTCACGAAAATGAAATTGACTTTGCTATTAAGAATATTGGATTGTTCAAAGCTTCTGAGAGACCTGATTTAGCATATTTTTTATATTTCACGATTGACTCTAAAGAAACATCAGAATATTTCACAAAAAGATTGGCAGGCTCAACTCAACAATATTTGACATTAGAAACTTTGCGGCAAACACCTATCCTTTTGCCTGATGATGAAACCTTAAATTCGTTTAATGAATATGCTAAAACAATTTACGAGAGAATAGACATAAACAGTCAAAATATCCATTCACTAACCCAAACCCGTGACACACTTCTACCTAAGTTAATGAGCGGACAATTAGAAGCAGTATGAGAAACAGCATCACCGAAAACGAAATAGAAGAAATTGCCCTTAGCTATCTGCAAGGTTTGGGCTATGCCTATCAGTTGGGAACAGTCATTTCCCCTGATGGTGAGCACCCCGAAAGGCAATACAACGAAGTGGTGTTGGTTTCTCGTTTGCGTGATGCCATTGACAAACTCAATCCTACGCTTTCGCAAGATGCCAAAGAAGATGCCCTGAAAAAAGTATTGCGTACCGAAAGCCCCAATGCCTTAATCAACAACGAAACATTTCACCGCTACCTGACGGATGGCGTAGATGTAGAAATGAGAACCGAAAGCGGCATTCGTGGCGAGAAAATTTATATCGTTGATTTTCAAAACCCAGAGAACAACGAGTTTTTAGCCATCAACCAGTTTACAGTAGTAGAAGGCAACCAAAACAAACGACCCGATATTATCCTGTTTGTAAACGGCTTGCCTTTGGTAGTGATAGAACTCAAAAATGCAGTGGACGAAAACGCCAACTTGAAATCGGCATTCAACCAACTGCAAACCTACAAACAAGCCATTCCTTCGCTTTTCACTTACAACAGTTTACTCGTTATCAGTGATGGTTGGGATGCCCGTTGTGGCACCATTACCAGCGATTACGGCAGGTTTATGACTTGGAAAACCAAAGACGGACAAACCACAGCCGACCATTTGCAACCGCAAATGGAGGTTATGTTTTTGGGAATGCTTAATAAAACCACGCTTTTAGACCTTATTCATCAATTTATTGTTTTTGAAAAAAGCGACAGCAAAACACTCAAAAAAGTAGCTGCCTATCATCAATATTATGCTGTAAACAAAGCGGTAGAAAGCACGGTTCGTGCCGCTGGCAATAATTCCCCTCCTTTGGATGGGGCAGGGGGTGGTTTTTCCCCTCCTTTGGAGGGGTGGTCGCAGACCGGGGTGGTAAAAAGAGCCAGCAAAAACTATTTCGAGCTCCCCTACAACCCTAACCTCAAAGAAAGAGCTCGTGAGCTAAGGCAAGCAGGAAATCTATCAGAGGTATTGTTTTGGAACCAGGTAAAGAACAAACAATTCAAAGGATATGACTTTGACCGACAAAAAATCATTGGCAATTACATAGTAGATTTCTACTGCTCCAATTGCAATGTAGTTATCGAGATTGATGGTAGTAGCCATGATGATAAGCAAGAATATGATGCGGAGCGAGACGCTTATTTAGAATCTTTAGGACTTACGACAATTCATATACCTGTAGAAGATGTGATGAAACACATGGATCAGTTATTGGAAATGCTAAAGAACCACCCGGCTTTTAGTAACGAGGAAAAACCACCCCGCCTTTCTGGCACCCCTCCAAAGGAGGGGAATGTTGGAGACCGCAGAGGCGGTGTGATTTGGCACACACAAGGAAGCGGCAAAAGTTTGAGTATGGTTTTCTTTTCGGGCAAGCTCATCATTGAGCCGAGAATGGAAAATCCCACCTTGGTCATCTTGACCGATAGAAACGATTTAGACGAGCAATTGCACGAAACCTTTACCAATTGCCAGCAACTATTAAGGCAAGAACCACAAAAGGCAGAAAGCCGCAGGGAATTACGCCAATTGCTCAAAGTGGCATCAGGCGGTATTGTGTTTACCACCATTCAGAAGTTTATGCCAATGCCCACCGACATTGTGCAACCTGAATTTCCAAATATTGTAAGCGAGCCAAGTGTAGAATATATCGGTGCAGACATTCAAGCACTAAGCGAACGAAAAAACATTGTAGTCATAGCGGATGAAGCCCACCGAAGCCAATACGATTTTATTGATGGCTTTGCCAAACATTTGCGTGATGCTTTGCCTCATGCCACGTTTATTGGTTTCACAGGTACGCCCATTGAAACCACCGACAAAAACACCCAAGCAGTTTTCGGTAACTATGTGGACATTTACGACATTCAACAAGCCGTAAACGATAAAGCCACCGTTCCGATTTTCTATGAAAGCCGTTTGGCAAAAGTCCATTTTGAAGATGATGAAAAAGTAAGCCTTGACGAGCAATTTGAAGAACTCACTGAAGGCGAAGAACTGAGCAACCGCCAACAAATGCGGGCAAAATGGACACGGTTGGAAGCCATTGTGGGCAACCCCAACCGCATTGAGAAAATCGCACAAGATTTGGTCTATCACTTTGAGCAACGCAATGCTGTGTTAGACGGCAAAGCCATGATTGTGTGTATGAGCCGCAGAATTTGTGTAGAACTCTATGAAGCCATTATCAAAATCCGTCCGTTGTGGCATTCGGAAGATGATGACAAAGGCACTATAAAAGTGATAATGACAGGCAGCAGCAGTGATGCCTTGAATATGCAAGCCCACATTCGCAACAAACCCAGAAGAAAAGCCATTGGCGACCGCTTGAAAAACCCGAACGACCCTTTGAAATTGGTCATTGTTCGGGATATGTGGCTCACAGGATTTGATGCACCTTGTTTGCATACGCTCTATGTGGACAAACCCATGAGAGGACACAACCTGATGCAAGCCATTGCAAGAGTAAACCGAGTTTTTACAGAAGGTAAATCAGGCGGTCTAATAGTGGATTATTTAGGCATTGCACAAGAACTCAAAACCGCTTTAGCCGACTACACCGCCAGCGGTGGAGAAGGTAAACCCACACTCGACCAGGAATTGGCAGTAGCCAAAATGTTAGAATTGCACGAAGCAATAGACTACCAGTTAAGGCATTTTGATTGGCGTAAATTCTTCACACTTACACCCGAAGAAAAACTAAGATTTATTCCTGTCATTGTCGATTACATTTTCAGTCAGGAAAACGGAGAGCAGAGTTTTACTGAAAACACCAAAAACCTGTTGAAAGCCTTTGCGATATCCGTTCCCCACGAGCGGGCAATGGCAATACGTGATGATGTGGCTTTATTTCAGTCCATAAAAGCTCGATTGCAAAAAATATCCGACCGAAACGAAGGTGGCAAAACGGACGAAGAAATGGAAACCGCCATCAAGCAAATCATTTCAGAAGCCATCACTGCCGACAATGTAATTGACATTTTTGATGCCGCAGGTCTGAAAAAGCCCAACATTGAAATTCTTGACGAACGCTTTTTGCAAGAACTGAAAGACTTGCCACAAAAGAATTTAGCCGTTGAGTTATTGAAAAAACTTCTCAAAGACGAAATCAAGAAGCGGACAAAAATCAACTTAGTGGAGAGCAAGAAATTTTCCGAAATGTTGGAAGATGCCATCAAACGCTATCACAACGGAATGATTGACACAGTAGAGTTTTTGGAGAAAGTACTAATCCCTTTTGCCGAGCAAATGAAAGA
This sequence comes from Bacteroidota bacterium, assembly GCA_016192035.1. GTDB lineage: Bacteria > Bacteroidota > Bacteroidia > CAILMK01 > JACPUW01 > JACPUW01. The sequence goes on along the minus strand of JACPUW010000038.1, from coordinate 11,625 downwards.
AGCCGACCAACGTGGCGATAAATTGGGATTGGATTACAGAGAATATGCCTTTTACACCGCTTTGGAAGTAAACAACAGTGCAGTAGCCGTATTGGGTGACGACATTCTGAAACATATTGCCCAAGAACTTTTAAAAACCGTCCGCAACAGCACGACAATAGATTGGACAATTAAAGAAAGTGTACAATCGGCATTAAGACGAAACATCAGACGAATTTTAAGACTACACGGGTATCCGCCAGACCTTCAAGAAAAAGCGGTTGACACGGTAATCACCCAAGCGAAAATGTTGGCAGAAGACTTGGTAAAAAACGGAGACAAAAAAGAAGAATAAGCCCCCGTTATTGGTGGAACATTGCCATGCCGCTCAACCCCACCTATACCAGCCAAGAAACCACCCCCCCCAAAAAAGAAAACAAATGAAACAGCTCAACACCGAACAAGACCTAAGCATAAAAGGCCCAACACCTTTTGCCCAAACGTATTTTCACGGTACAAAGGCAGACCTCAAACTGGGTGATTTGATTCAAGTGGGGTACAACTCCATCTACGGGCAGCAAAAAAATGCCGCATATATATTCTGTACCGGCACACTTGACGCGGCAGTTTGGGGGGCTGAACTGGCGGTGGGCAGCGGACGCGAAAGAATCTTCCTGGTAGAACCCACAGGTCAAATTGAAAATGACCCAGACTTGACCAACAAAAAGTTTCCGGGAAACCCCACGCTTTCTTTCCGATCTGCTCAACCCTTCAGGGTAGTGGGAGAGGTCACCGTTTGGCAAGGACACCCTGCCCATCAGCTCATGTCCATGAAAGAACACCTTGAAAAACTGAAAGTACAAGACATTCATTCGCTAAATGATTGATTTGATTAACCATACCAGTGCTAGCGGGCCTAACTCACATCTACACAGCATACGGCACGCCCAGTGTAGTGCATTATTTACCGTATCCCGTTGATTAAAAAGTACATGGTGCAGCCGTTATCTGGCATTGTAGTGGGTAGCCCGGTACAGCAAACATGTTCCCCAAACATTTCCAGGGTCTAAGATGGGCTATCTATCACCGCCCAGGGCTTGCCCAAAAATAGGGGCACTCCGCCGCTACACCCAGTAGCAAAAAAAGTCAAATGGGCAATACAGCGCCCTGCTATTATGGCCCACCTCACCTCAGCTCCACCTTATGCACCCAGCGGCCCCCCTGGCCGCTAAGCTCCAGCAGGTAGCTCCCTTTTGGTAGCCTGCCCAGGTCCATATCCCCCGTGGTCAGGCCCTTGGCCACCTCGCGGCCCGCGCCGTCCACCACCCGGTAGCCATAGCTCCCGGCGGGCAAACCGCTTAGGCGCACCACGCCGCCGCTCGGGTTGGGGTACACCCCCACACCGCCGCCTTCCTGGCCCGCCGCCACCCCCACATAGGGGTCTTCCATCCTCGGCAGCTTGGCCACAAACACCCCCCTCCCGTGTGTATAGACAAACAGGGTGCGGTCGCTATACCGCAGCCGCATGTTGTGTATGGATACATTGGGTATCCGCTCTTCCTTGGCCCAGGTCTGGCCCCCGTTCTGGGTCACGTACAGGCCAAAATCTGTCCCCACTGCCAGGTATTGGTCGGGTTGGTAGGGATCGGCCACTATCCAGTTGGCCGGCAGCCCCTTGGGCAGGTCGCCGCTTATGTCAGTCCATACAGGCACAGCAAGGTGCGCGCTGTCCACCCGCCATACACGTCCCGCATTGTTCAGGTTGCTCAGCGCCAGGTACAGCGTCTTGTCCGTGCGCGGGTGCACCGCTATGCAGGCCACAAAACTGCTGCTTATGCCCATGGGGCCCGTGCGGCCTATGGATACCTCCTCGCCGGCCGCCGCACCATACAGGTTGTCTATACGGTACAGCTGCAGGTTATCGCCACCCACATACACCCGCCCGGGCGCCGCAGCGTTGGGTATCCCCACCGCGTATAGGTTAGATTTATAGTTCGTTATCGCCTCCCAAGTCTGTGCACCGTCATAGCTCCACCACAGCCGCCTCCTGGTAGGGAAAAACAACATGTCGCCATTTAGGTAGTTCATTTCAAAAGGGTTGATAAACCACGCACCATCGTCTATGCTATTGTTGTTGTCCGCGTCCATGCCCCCCATCACCCCTATGGTACTGGGTGAGCTGTAGTTCAGGCCCCCCGTCTTTCTCAGGTTCCCGTTTTGTGATGAGAGGTAGGCTATATCCGGGTTCTGCTGGTGCACATGGCAAAAAGCGCCATCGCCACCGTAAACCTGCCTAAAAGTGCCCTGGCCCGCGGCCGAATACGTGGTCCAGTTGTCCTGAGAGCCTATCAGCACCCCGTTGCTGTCAGGCGTAAATGATCCTGCATATACTTGGGTCACATTGTATCCGCTGTTCTTGTCATCATAGCTATTGGCTATAGTGCTCCAGTTGTACAGATAGATACCACCGTCGTTGCCCGCGTAGAAAGAGCCTGGCACATCAGGCCTAAACGCAAAACAATGGTAGTCCGCGTGCGCATCACGTGCCCTCATCCAGGTGGTGCCCCCATTGGTAGAGTAGGCATAGCCTGCCGAACCCGCCACCAGCTTGTTCGTGTCTGTGGGGTCCACGCCCAGCGCCAGGCAGTACCAGGGAAAACCAAAACTCTCGCCCGTTCCCGTTTGCGGATTGCCCATCAGCTGCCAGGTCTTTCCCCCATTCCCCGATTTCCACACGCCCACGGCCTCGCCGCCATAGCCGCTTGTCCCTTTGGCAAATAGCGCATACATCACCTGCGGGTGCGCCGTGCTCAGCGCTATGTCCAGGCGGTTAAACCCACTGGCCGGCATCCCCTGGCCCAGCAGCTCAAAAGTATTCGTTTCGCCGGTGGCCGAGTAATAAACCCCCTTGGCCTCCACCCCTATAAACACCGCCCCGTCAGCCCGCACCTCTATGTCATGTATGTGCGAGCCAAAGGTAAACACCTTGTAAAACGAGTCGCCGCCGTTCACCGTTTTCCACATTCCCTGGTTGGCCGTGGCCACATACACCGTGTGCGAGTCACTTAGGCTGTGCTTTATGTCCCATATGCCGCCAAAATTGCGGTTTTGTTCATTGTCTATCTGTTCAAAGGTCTTTCCACCATCCACCGACTTAAAAATGCCCTCGCCGCTTATCCCCGCCGAATTGCCCGTAGGCTCCCCCGTACCGTAGTACAGCACCTGGTGGTTAAATGGGTCTTGTGTTATGCACGTGGCCGAGAGTGTCGCCGCCCGGTCGTTAATGGCCTTCCAGCTACCGCCACCATTCTTGCTCTCCCATATGCCCCCCGACACGCCACAGGCCAGCAGCCTGTCCGGGTCGGCCAGGTCTATCAGCATATCCCGGGTCCTGCCGCCTATGTTGCTGGGCCCCAGTTCCCTCACATTCCATAGCCCTGTCGCCCAAGGCTTTTTGTACTGTGCCGCCTTATCGGCCATGGCCCACTGGCGGTACAGCCCACTGGGCAGCCAAGTCCCTGAGTCCAGTCCCTTCATCAGCCGCCATTGTTCCGCATAGCCAGGGTGGGTGCCAGGTGTTTTTTTTTCTGCCTTGTCAGGCAAAACAGATCCATCTGGGTTCAGCATGGGTGTCCATACCAGCACCGTGCCTAGGCTGGCCAAAAGGAGTAGGAGTATAGCGAAAAAACCTTGTTTCATATGGTTTGGGCTGTGCTTAGCAAAACGCAATATTAGCCCCCTGGTTCAGGGGGCTTACGGTCAAAGCCTAGATTTGCCCCATAAAAAAACCAAAGTATGCCATCACCAGCCACCCATGCCCTAGCCACCGCGCTCATCATCAGTTTGTTGTCATGTGGTAGCCAGCCCCAGTCCCCACAGCCCCCCCAGCCCGTCACGCCCCAAGAAAACACCGGCACCACCGCTACATGTACCTACACCTATGTGCATGACAGTACCACCGTCTCATTTACAGCCTATAAGTTTGAAGGAAAGACCGGGGTAGGAGGCACCTTTAACCAAGTAGAAGTATATCCGCTTACCGAGTCAGGCCTACTGGCTCAAGTGCTCAATGCCATGGAGTTTCGCATCCCCGTGCAGGGCACCAACACAGCAAATGATGACCGCGACAACAAGATAAAGGACCACTTCTGGGGCAACCTAAAAAACACGGCAACCATCATGGGCCAAATCGTGGAAGTATCGGGCACCGAAACCGAAGGCAAGCTCATGGCCAGCATCACCCTCAATGAAGTAACCCACCAGGTGCCGGGCACCTACACCCTGGCTAATGGCAACATCCGCATGGCATTTGAACTCGACATGACCCAATTTGATGGCTTGCAGGCCATTGCCGCCCTCAACAAAGTTTGTGAAGACCTGCACCGCGAGGCCCCAGGCCAGAAAAGCATCCTCTGGCCCAATGTTTCAGTGGCCGTTACCGGTTTCCTCAAAAAGGATTGTGCCGGTACCAATTAAAATGTTAATGCCGCTTAACACGTAGCAGGTTACCAAATTAATGACCAAATTTGCACCCTAAACCAAATCATCATCATGAAAAGAGTTCTTGTTTATTCCTTGAGCCTGTTGTTATTGGGCTCTGTTAGTTTGTTCAATGCCTGTACCCCGCCCGAAGACGAACCACCGGTGGTGGTAGTAACATCCAACAGCGATGGTTGGGATGCCGGCACCAGCACTTTCACCGGTATGGTAGGTGATTCGCTCATCCTAGACATTACCGTGACCGCCGAAGGTGGTTTCAACACCCTGCGCATCAGCAAAGGATCCGCCAACCTGGTGGAGAAATCACGCGACACCGAAGGCCAAACCAGCTACACCTACACCTTTGGCTATGAAGTAGTGGCCGACGATGTGGACCAAGACGTGACCATCACCATAGCCGGTATTGACGACGAAGGCCTCAGCGACGAGAAAACCATTACCATTGATGCCGAAGCTGCGCCAGTGGACGTGGTGAAATACACCGCCCGGTTGATGTACGCACCCGTACTCGACAAATCAAGCAAAACTTTCCTTTCTACCGACAATGGCAATACCTACTCCCGAAACGACATAGAAAATACCACCGAAACCGTTTCGCCCCTTATCGATTTTGGCTACTACTATGGCAACTCTGATATGGCCAGCATAGTAAGCCCTGCCACCTACCCATCTGGTATTTATGACCTGAGCGCATGGGGCACCCGCAACGAAACCCTGATGAAACTTTCCAGCATGGAGTCGGGCCACTTCGATATGATTTCAAACAACACCAACTTTGATGCACACTGGGATATGCTCGGCGCCAACTTTATGGACGATGCCGATGGTGACGTAATCAACCTGGCCGTGAATGACCTGGTGGCCTTTACCCTTGATGCCGACAAAGGCGCCAAGAAAGGTTTCTTCATAGTGCGAAAAATTGAAGGCACCATGAATTCTACCGACTACATAGAAATTGACGTAGTGGTGAGGGGCGAATAAGCGCACCTTTCCATGACACAATAAAAAAGGCGGCCTCCGGGCCGCTTTTTTTTGCCATTATTTTTAGCATTTTATCATGTTTAACATATAGAACCAGAGCGTTTTATACCCATTATCTCAAAGATGCCCACATCCTGTGTAGCCCCCATTTCTATACTTGTGGCAGCCCGGCCGTATCACGCCATGGCCCTTGCCATACAGGGAGTCCCGACAATTTTTCGCCTCCTGAAAGATTTGCTCCAATCGCCTTTTTTTTGTCCCCACGGTGGAAAAATGTAAATTGCATGAAAATATGCCTTAATTCGATGCATCGAATGCATACCTATGTACAAGTTTCATAATCAAATCCCCAAAACTATGACCAAGCATTTTACCCATTTTCTGGTACTTATGGCCGTCGTTGCCACGGCCAACGCCCAATCGGGCAAGTCATTTTCCGACAATTTTGAGAGCTACGCCACCAATGCCTGGCTAGCCCAGACATCCTCGGTTTGGGACACCTGGAGCGGCACCCCCAGCACATCCGGCGACGATGTACGCGTGACCAACAGCGATGCCTACAGCGGATCCAAGTCCATCTATTTTAGTGCCGGCCCCGGCCCTGAAGACGTGGTCCTGCCTTTTGGAGGCTTGCATGAAAAAGGCCAGTTTCTCTACCGCCACATGATGAAGATTCCCAACGCAAAAACAGCCTATTTCAACTTTCAGGGCGCTTCCAGCGTGGGCGTTACCTGGGCCGTTGAAATCAATTTTAAATCCAATGGCGACCTCGTATTCAGCAACCTTTCTACCGGCACCATGTACCAAACCACCTACCCTCAGGGCAAGTGGTTTGAATTCAAGATGTACATAAACCTTACCCGCAACGAATGGCACGTCTATATAGATGGGGCATATATCGGCTACTTTGCCAACAGTGTCAACAAGGTGGCATTCCTTGACCTTTACCCGTCCGATAAGGATGCCTCATTTTGGGTGGACGATGTGTCGTTCATCTATGCCCCGCCTTCGCGAAACAATGCGGGCATTGAGCTCCTTACCTCGCCCACAGGCGCCTCCTGTGGCAAAAACGACGTGAAGGTACGCGTGGTAAACAATGGCCTAAACATCATTGACAGCGTTCGGGTTTTATGGTCGGTGGATGGCAAAATGCAGCCCCCGGTCAAGGTAAAAACTCCCATTGACACCAATTTCAGCAAAAAGGGCAACCGGCTCACCGTTACACTTGACAGCACCCTAAACCTGAGCAATGGCACCCACACCATCAAGGCCTGGACAGCATATCCCAACGGCGTGGCCGACACCATCAATTTTGACGATACCCTTGTGGCTTCCCTAAAGGCAGAGATCAGGGGCGTGGACATAGTCTATGGATCCATTTTCCAGGGGCTTATGGGCGCGGGCACCTCCGCTTGGCCTGATACCGTGTGCGTGGGCGATACCCTTACCTATGAGCTCACACCGCCTTCAGGATATACCAGTGCCGACCTGGGCACCGGCTGGAAGATCAACTATATCAAGATGGAAGGAAACAGCAAGGCCCCCGTGGACACCCTAACCACCAAGCCCTCGGGCGCCAGCAACTACTTGCTCCAGTACGTGGCCGATACCAGCGAAGAAAACTATGTGTTCAAGATCCAAATCTCTGTGTCGGTAGGCACCGGGGGCTGTGATACCGTGCTTGCCCACCATTTCTTTGTACACCCCAGGCCCCACACCGCATTTACCCCCACCAATGCCTGCGACGGCAAACTGGTGGTGCTCACCAATAAGTCAAAAGGAGGGGCTGACAATAAGTATGTATGGGATTTTGGTGACAATACCACATCCAAACTTATGAATACCTATAAACTCTATAAGGGGCCAGGTACTTATACCGTTACCCTCCAAGCGACTTCACCTTTTGGGTGCCGAGCATCCGTGAGCAAGTCTGTGGTAGTGTATGATATACCTGAGCCCAAGTTTGGCACCTTGGCCGGTTGCGACAGCAGCGCCGTGGTATTCCTAGACTCTTCTACCATTGCCACCGGCAGCATAGTGGGCTACTTATGGGAGTTTGGTGATGGCGATACATCCGGCCGTCAAAAAGCCACCCATTTGTACAAATCGCCAGGCACCTATACCGTATTCCTTACCGCCACTTCAGATCAGGGCTGCTTTAAGCGCATCAAAGGCCAAACCGTGGTACACCCCGCGCCCGAAGCAGCCATTAGCGGCATGGATGCCTGTAAGATGGACCTGGTTTCTTTTGGCAATGCCACCACCTACACCGGTACCGATGCCCTTACATACCTCTGGGACTTTGGCGATGGCTCTACGGCTACCGACCTAAAGCCAACCCACCGATATGCCGCCCCAGGCCTATATAAAGTGAAAATGAAGGTAATTTCTGCACAAGGCTGCCCTGATTCAGCACAGGTCAAGGTGGAAGTGTATGACATACCCGTAGCCGGTTTCAGCGCTACCAATGTGTGTCAGGGCAATCCCACCTTGTTTACCAACACCACCACCATAGGCACCGGAAGCATTACCGCATATGCCTGGACCGCAGGACTCAAGGACCTAGGTGCCGACACCGATCCCAGCTACACCTTCAACAAGCCCGGGTTGTATGCCGTGCAGCTCATAGCCACCGGTACCGGCGGCTGCCTCGATACCGCCATACATGAGGTAGAGGTTTTCCCCGTGCCCACCGCACTCTTTGCCGCAGCCAGTGTGTGCCAGGGCAAGGAAGTGTCTTTTGACAACCAGAGTACCACAACTTCTGATTCCCTTGATTACCAATGGACGCTGGGCGATGGCAATACATCGGCTGCCCAGCACCCCAAGCACATCTATTCACAGCACGGCACCTATATCGTGGGGCTGTTAGTAACCACCGAAGACGGATGCACGGCCAGTACACAGGACACCGTGGAAATTTATCCATTGCCCGTGGCCACTTTCTCGTTTGATCACAATGGCGCCGGCCTATATCACTTTGCGCCGGATGATTCCACCCTGGTTTCCTATCTATGGGATTTTGGTGATGGCAACACTTCAGCCAATGTGGCCCCTGCCCATACCTATACCGCCGATGGCCTGTATGACGTGGCCCTCACCACTACTGACATCAATGGTTGTGTTTCAGAGGAAACCGTGCAAATCACCGTCAGCACCGGCATCGCCGAAAATGGAAACCCGCCAGGCCCTTTCCAGGTATTCCCCAACCCATTTGAAACCGAAACCAACATTGCCTACCAGCTTCAAAAGCCGGGCAATGTCATCATAGAAGTGTACTCCTTAGACGGCAAGCGAATAGTGGGACTGGTAAATCAATGGCAACAAGCCGGTGGCCACCTCCACAAATGCACCATCCCCGGACCATCGGGCGTGTACATGGTACGAATGGTCATTGACCAAGCCGTACACCACCAACGCATTGTCAAAGGCCAATAGATCTTCATCAATGGTACATGCCAAAAAGGGGCTGTCCTGCTATGGGCAGCCCCTTTTTGATTTAGCTCACCCGGTTTTGCCCCACAATTCTGCCCACATCCCTGCGCCGCCGCCCCACCTAGCATGTCCTTTGCCCAGTGGGGCCTACCCAATGGACATTTTTTTCATGTTGATTGAAATAAAAAGTGCCCCACTTTCCATCCTACCGGCTCAAATACCACATACCGCTCATGCACAGTCATTCAGGCAGTGTACTTACGGCTTGCCATTCCGCCTTCGGCTTCCCCCGCCTTGCCGACCCTTTACGCGCGTTTTTTGTACGCTTACACAGCTGCCAAAGCTATCTATCAACCACACCAAACCCAATTCCCCTCACGCCGGCACCGATCCAAAGCCCTGTGATAGGCGTATATGCACGTATTGCCCAAACCCAACGAAAAAAATCTGAAAGAGCAACAATTTTTTCTTTAATAGCCGTACTATTGTTGTCACATTCTATTAAACCCTTCTTTATGTACACATTTACCCTACTTCCCAAACGACCCGGCATGGCCTTATGGCTATTCGCCCTGGTCGCCTCCTGCACGTTGCCTTTAGCGGCAAACGCCCAATTTAAGCCACAGTATGACAATACTGGTGGTACTACCCCTTCGGGGGGCAACTCCATTCCATTTAGTTGGAACTCCGCCGGTGTGCGCGGGCAAATGCTCATCCCTGCCAACGCCTTTACCGACACCAAATCGAGAAAGGCAGCCCCTGGTGGACAGGCCATTAGCAAGCTGTACATCTACCCTACTTCGGGTACATTCAGCAGCCCGGTCACCTACACCAGCATGGTTATCAAAATCGGCCAGCCCAGCATTACCTCTCTCTCCACCACCTGGCATACCACCGATATGACTACGGTGGTCAACCAATCAAACTACCAGATAAAAGGGGGCATGAATCAGTGGTGTGAAGTGCCGCTGACTATCCCCTTCAATTATGATCCCAAAAAACCCCTGCTGGTGGATGTCTCGTGGCCATCACAGTCCACCTACAACCTTTATTACATAGCCAACTGGTCGGCCACCAATGCCGCCAGGAACTATGCCTCGCCCTCCACATCTGCCAGTGCGTCGGGTTCCAGTTCCAGTTTTATGTACCTTTTGGGCATGGACTTGGTGAGCCTGGGCCCCAACAATGCCGGCGTGGTTTCCATCGATTCACCCACTGTGTTTTGCGGCGGTACTCAAAGTGTGTATGCCACCATTGGGAACTTTGGCACCAATCAAATTGACACCCTTACTGTGAACTGGAAGGTGGACGGGGTGGCCCAGAAGCCCATCCTTTATACCAACCTGCTGGACACGCCGAACGGCAAGGGCAAGACCGAAGCCCAAATTTTCCTGGGCAAGGTGCTTTTTAATACCAACAGGACCATCACCGTTTCCACGGCCAACCCAAATAACATAACCGACACGGTTACCACCAATGACTCCCTGCAAAAGAGTTTTGGGCCCTCTCTTTCCGGGCGCTTTACCATAGGCACCAACGGCGACTATAAGTCGTTCTCCGCCGCCGCCGCCGACCTGAGCGCCTATGGGGTCTGTGGCCCCGTGGAGTTCATAGTCAGGCCGGGCACCTACACCGAAAAGGTTTCCATCAGCACCGTACTTGGCGCCTCGGCCACCAACACCATCAAATTCAAAAGTGCCCACATTGACAGCGTGACCCTGCAGTACACCGGCTCTACCACCGGCGACAATACGCTTACCCTTTCGGGGGCTGACTACATGAGTTTTGAGAACATGCGCATCCTGGCCAATGGCTCCACTTACGGCTGGGCCGTACACCTTACGGGTGCTGCCGATTACAATTCGTTCAACAACTGCGTTATCCAAGCTAGCCTGTCTTCTTCCAGTTCTTCGAGTATTGCCTTGGTAGCTTCTGGAAGCAGTACTTCCTACAGCACTTCGGGCAACAACGCCAACTACAACACCTTTACCGATTGCCAAATACGTGGCGGTTATTTCAACTGCGTGATGTACGGCGGGGGAAGTACTGCACCTATCAAGGGCAACTCGTTCTATAGCTGCAAGTTTGAGCAGGGATACTATTATGGTGTTTATATGTACTATGGTGATAGCCTCACTTTTCACGACAATACCATAAAAGACTTCAGGTACACCTACAACTATGGTATGCTTATGTACTACCAATCCAATTTTGATATCCAGAGGAATTACGCCCGCTGTGAGTACTACAACTATTTGGCTTATGCCAATTACTACAACTACAATGGGAAACAGCGTTCAATGTTCGCCAATAACGTCTTGATTTCTACTGGCACTGGCTCATCTTATTCCCATTATGGCTATTACATGTCGTACACCAATTTCTGGCACAATTCCCTTTTTGGCAGGAGTTCATCCTATATGTGTTACTGGTACTACATGACCAACAATGACATACGCAATAACATATTCCACTATGAAGGAACTGGATATTTAATCTACACCTACAATCCCACGTTTGTGGAGTGGGACTACAACGACTACTACAAGACGGGGGGCAACCTGGCCTACATCAGCGGGTCGGTGTATTCCAACGCCGCCGCGCTCAAGGGCTGGAACCCCGGTGCCAACCAGCACAACTGGGAGCTTGACCCGGCCTGGGTGCAGAAGGACGAGGACCACCACCTCACGTCCAGCTTCCCCAACATGTTCGGCCCCTACGTGGGGGTTG